>DASREP010000001.1:0-29323 GCA_035652015.1 Bradyrhizobium sp.
GCTCCCCGATATCGCGACCGTCATCGATGGCGATGGCCTGCTCGGCGCACAATTGCGCCTCGGCGAGCTCCTGATCCGCTATCTGGCCGGGGGCAAGGATGCTACGGGCAAGCAAGGCGTCGGCAATCTCGTCGTCTCTCCCGCAAGCCTTGCCGCCATCCTCTCGTTCGTCGACCTCGGCGGCAGCAACAAGATGCATGCGGCGATTCACCGCGCGCTCGGCTTCAAGACCGTTGCGCGACGTAGCAAGGATCTGACCGGCTTGCGGACCAGCGTTTCCGGCCTGATCCGGCAGAGCAGCAAGGACGGCCCGCTGGTGCTCGCCAACCTGATTGCCTTCGATCGCGTGGTCAAGCCGAAGCAACTCGCGCTGCTCGGCCTGTCGGGGGCCGGCGCCGATGTGCTGGTCGACAATCTCGCCGACGCCAGGGTGATCGATCGCATCAACGGATGGGTCAGGCAGAAGACGCATGATCTGATCCCTGAAATCATCGGCGGGGCGCCGGAGACGCTTGGGCTGGTTGGGCTGAATGCGCTTTATTTCAAGGACAAGTGGCAGATTGCCTTTGAGCCTTCACGCACCCGCCAGCAAGCATTTCAGACCTCCTCCGGCAAGCCGGCGAACGTGCAGATGATGCATTCGAAGGTCGCAAAATTTCGCTTCCGTCAGGACGATCGCTTCATCGCCGCCGAGCTTGGCTACGCCAACGAGAATTTCCGGCTGGTGGTGATCACCACCAGGTCCGCGCCGGCCCAGCCGCAGGAATTTGCCGCCGCGGCCGGCTGGCTCGACGGCAATGGTTTTGAGGTGCAGAACGGCGAAATTGCGCTGCCAAGACTGTCACTGTCGGCGTCCGGCGAGCTGCTTCAGCCGCTCGACGCGTTCGGCCTCAAGGCCGCACGCGGCACCGCCGATGCGCTCGAGGGATTTTCCGACGAGCCGCTGCAGATTGCGCGGATCTTTCAGAAGATGGAATTGCGCGTCAATGAGGAAGGCACCGAGGGTGCAGCGGCAACCGCGGTGTTGACCACGCGAGGGCTCCATGCCTCCGATCATATCGAGATGGTAGTCGACAAGCCGTTCGTGTTCGCCGTCCGCGACGAGAAGACCGGCCTCGTCCTTTTCATGGGCTATGTCGGCGCGCCGCCGGCCCAGGCTTAGGGCGTGACCAGATCAGGTTGAAACGGTTTGTTGGCGCACTTCTCAATACCCTCCCTGGCGGGGCAGGGTGGCACCTTCGATGCGGCTCCTCTCGAATCCGCTCTCGTGAGGCCTTATGCCTCCGCCCGCCGCAAAGCGTCCGCGACGCTTACCATCGGCAGCTTGCGCCGGGTCGCGGCCTTGAGCGCGTGGCGCAGCAGGTTTGGCGTGCAGCCATAGGGGCTCGGCTTGGCGACCACGTCGTGGCTGTAGGAGATCAGCCAACCGCCGGTCTCGAGGGTTTCGTCGAAGATGCGCTCGATGCCGTCCTCGTCGATGTGATCATTGACCATCGGCGTCGCGCGCAGGAAATGCAGGTCGACGCTGCCGCTGTTGACGCCGGGGATGATGCCGCGCGAGGAACGAAAGCTGTTGGCGAGCTGACCCTTGCGCGACAGCGAGGCCTGCCCGTAGGGGTAGGCGAAATTTTCCAGCCGGATCGAGCGGTCGAGCCCCTCGAGATAACGGCGATTGAGCTCGATCTCTTCCGCCATCGCCGCCGCATCGAGCTCGGTTGCGCGCCGGTGCGAGAACGTATGGCAGGCGATCTCGTGGCCGTTGTGGTGAAGACCGACGATGTCGTCGACGTCGGCGCCGTTCCAGTGACCGGACCATTGGTTGACGAGCCCGCCGGCGACATAAAAGGTGCCGCGTGCGCCAAATTCCTCCAGCATCGGCGCGCCGACGCTGGCCGCGCTCTCCGGTATATCGTCGAAGGTGAAGCTCACCATCGGATGCTTGCCGGAGAGAAGTAGGGGCGTCGCACCGAGATGCCGGGCAAGCCGGTTGGAGACGCGCCCCTTGATCTCGGACCAGTTGCCAAGCATGGGGCCCGTCACTTTCGAAGCGGCTCGGACGAAAGCGCCCGCGCCTCAGCGCCGAGGAAGTCGAGCCAGCTTCTGAAGATCGTCGCGGCCGCACCGCCGGCCGGAACGCCCGGGCGCAACGTCAGGCCGGGAAGCTCGGCGGCGAGCTCCGCCTTGCGCTCCACGCGGGCATGCGCTTCGAATCGCGCCAGCACCGCCTCGGTCTCGGCATCGAAATAGGAGGCGGGAATCGTCGGATAATCGTTGCGTTCGCCGGACAGGAAGCGCGCGATGTCGCGCATGTATTCGCGCTGCAGCGAGAGCGCGTCGTATTCGGGATGGCCCTGGAAGAAGATGAAGCGGCTTTCGAGGTCGCGGGCGAAGATATCGACGCCGGCTTGCGCCGAGCGCGTCAGGATGGAATAGCCGCGGCTTGCAAGATCGCGTTCCCTGACCTCGTTGAGGCGCGAATGCGACACCTTGATCGATTCCGGAAGATCGCCGATCAGCCAGTCGTCGGCGACCTTGGCGCAATCATAGACACCTGAGCATTTTTGCGGCAACCGTTGCCGCCCAACGCCGTCGAGATGCAGCACCGCCGCGTGCGCAGCGAGGCACGACCAGATGGTCGAGCGCGTGTTGGTTCTGGCCCAGTCGACCAGATCTGTGAATTCGCGCCAGTAGCGCTCTTCCGGCAGCGCCGGCGTGAGCGGCTCGGCGCCGGTGACGATCAATCCATCGATCGGCAGGCGGTGGAGCTCGGCAACATCGCGGTAATCCTTGTCGATATGCTCCCGGGCCTGCCTGGAGCGTGGCACCGACGGCAGCGAGAAGCAGTGAAAGCGAACACGGATTTTTCCCGCGGCGGATTGCACCAGGCGCATGAACTGCCGCTCGGTCGCCTTCAAAGCGCTGTCGGGCATGTTGTTGATCAGCCCGATCGTGAGCTCGCCTTCGCGCTCGAATTCGCTCGCGGCCGGCGCCAGCGCGGGACTTGGAATGGGTCGCTGCTTGTCCAACGGAAGCGCCATGGCCGGTCTCGAAGCGCTATTCTGCCGCCTGCAGCGAGGGGCGCGCGCTGGCCCGCGCCAGCGCCTGATCGATGTCCTCGATGATGTCGTCGATGTGCTCGATGCCGATCGAGAGGCGGATGGTCTCGGGCAGCACGCCGGCCGCGCGCTGCTGCTCCGCCGACATCTGGCGATGGGTGGTCGAGGCCGGATGACAGGCGAGCGACTTGGCGTCGCCGATATTGACCAGCCGCGTGATCAGCTTCACTGCGTCGTAGAAGGCCTTGCCGGCTTCCATTCCGCCCTTGATCCCGAAGGTGAACAGCGAGGAGGCGTTGCCGTCGAGATATTTCTGCACCAGCGCGTAGTAGGGGCTGTCGGGGAAGCCGGCATAATTGACCCAGGCGACCCGCGGGTTAGCCCGGAGGAATTCCGCGACCTTGCGCGCGTTCTCGACATGACGCTCGACGCGCAGCGCCACGGTCTCGATGCCCTGCAGCAGCAGGAACGCGTTGAACGGCGACAGCACCGCACCCATGGTGCGTTGATAAACGCTGCGGGCACGCTCGATATAGGCCTTCGGCCCGAAACGGTCGGCATAGACCAGGCCATGATAGGACGCATCCGGATGGTTGTAGGCCGGGAAGCGCGGGTTGTCCTTCCATTGAAAGCGGCCGCTGTCGACGATGGCGCCACCGAGCGTGGTGCCGTGGCCGCCGAGGAATTTGGTCAGGGAATGCACGACAATGTCGGCGCCGTAATTGATGGGCTTGAGCAGGATCGGGGTCGCCACCGTGTTGTCGACGATCAGCGGCACGCCGTGACGATGCGCGACCTTGGCCAGCGCCTCGATGTCGCAGACATTGCCGGCGGGGTTGCCGATGCTCTCGGCGAACACGGCCTTGGTATCGTTATCGATCAGCTTCTCGATCGCCTCAGGCCGGTCGCTTTCGGCGAAGCGGGCGATGATGCCCTGGCGCGGCAGGATGTGCGCGAGCAGGGTGTGCGTCGTGCCATAGAGCTGCGGCACCGAGACGATGTTGCCGCCGCTGTCGGCGAGATTGACAAACGAGAAATGCAGCGCGGCCTGTCCGGTCGCAACGGCCAGCGCGCCGACGCCGCCTTCGAGCTCGGCGATACGCTTTTCCAGCACGGCGCTGGTCGGATTGGCGATACGGCTGTAGCGGAAGCCTTCCGCCTCGAGATTAAAGAGCGCCGCGCCGTGGTCGGCGCTGTCGAAGGCGTATGACGCGGTCTGGTAGATCGGGACGGCAACCGCCTTGGTGGTCGGATCGGGATCGTAGCCGGCGTGAATAGCAATCGTCTCGTTGCGCATCATCGACCTCCACAATCAATTGTGGCGCCCGCTCTTTGGCTGCAAAAAGCCTGTGCGTTCGGCGCCATCGCCTTGATTAGGAGCGAGGGGTGAAGGGAGCAATAATTCGCGTAGAGATCGATGAAATAACCCTAACGAATTGTGGCGAGATGGATAAAATTTGAATCAAATGTTCTGCATGGATCTGGGCGAAACACACACGCTTGTCGTCCCGGCGAACGCCGGGACCCATAACCCCAGGAGGGTGTTTGGTGAAGAACAACTGCCACCGCGCGCCACAGATAAATTCCGCGGGTCAGGGTCCCGGCGAAAGCCGGGACGACGAGGTGAATAATTCACCCCACCGCGCGGCGGACCTGCTCGCCGATCTGCGATAGCACGAGTTGTGCCTGCGGCAGCAGCGCCCCCATGGCATGGAAGTTGTGGATCATCCCGGGGTGGCAGACATGCTCGACCACCACGCCTGCGGCGAGAAGTTTCCGCGCATAGGCATTGCCCTCGTCGCGCATCGGGTCGTATTCGGCGGTATGGATGATCGCCATTGGCAGTCCCGCGACCTGGAAGGCGCGCAGCGGCGATATGCGGGGATCGGCGAGATCGGCATCATCGGTGACGTAGTCCGCAAGATCGGCTTCGAGCGTTGCCCGGTCGATCAGATAGTCTTGCGCGAATTCCCGTCGCGAGGGCGAGACTTCCTCGAAGTCAAGCACGGGACAGATCAGGCACTGCGCGGCGATTGGTGGCCAGCCATTTTGCAGCGCGTGCTGGCAGACCACGGCGGCCAGCGTAGCCCCTGCCGAATCGCCGCCGACCACCACGCGGTGCGGGTCGATGCCGAGCTGCGCGGCGTTGGCGAGTACATATTGGGTCGCCGCGACGGCATCCTCGATCGCGGCCGGGAATTTGTGCTCGGGCGCGAGGCGATAGTCGACGGATATCAACCGGCAGCCGGTTGTTTGCGCCAGCGCAGCGGCGACACGGTGGTGGGTCTCGATGCTGCCTGCAACGAGGCCGCCGCCGTGAAAAAAGACGAAGCCTGGCGCAGGTTCGCGCGCGGGCGCTGCCGGCGCATAGAGCCGATAGGCGATGTGGCCAGCCGGCCCCGGCAAGGTGCGGTCTTCAGTTGCTACCTCAGTGCTGTCGGCACGGGCAAACTGCATCAGCTTAGCAAGCGCCCGGCGGCGCTCGTCCGGTGTCGGCCGTTTGCGATCGGCGCCTCCGACCGCAGCCATCATGGTGAGCAGGCGTTTGGCAGTGGGATCGAGTGGCATGGTTGCACCTGATAACCAAGTGATCGTTCATCCCGTATAAATCGATCACCAAAGTCGCCAGTCAGGCAAGGGATCGTTACAGGGATTCCTTAAATCTCCAGCGGCCATAATAGCGCATTGTGCGATGCATAAGGTGCTTATCTGTGGAGGGCGTCATGGTTCCCAAGAGCAACCCTGTCAGCTATTCGCCAACCTGGACCTTTTTCGAGGGCGAGTGGCATGAAGGCAATGTGCCGATCATGGGGCCGCGCACCCATGGGCTCTGGCTCGGCTCGACCGTGTTCGACGGCGCCCGCGCCTTCGAGGGCGTGACGCCGGATCTGGATCGCCATTGTGAACGCGTCAATCAGTCCGCGATCAATTTCGGCCTGAGGCCGATGGTCGATCGCGACACCTGGCTTGGCCTCGCGCGCGAAGGCATCGCGCGCTTCGGTGCCAAGGCCGAGCTTTATATCCGGCCGATGTACTGGCCGCAACATGGCGCCGGCGGTGGCGTGCTGTTCGACCCCGAGACCACCAACTGGTGCCTGTCCATCTATGAAGCGCCGATGCCGCAGCCGACGGGCAATGCCATCACGCTGTCGCCGTTCCGCAGGCCGACCATGGAATGCGCGCCGGTCGATGCCAAGGCCGCCTGCCTCTATCCCAACAATTCACGCGCGCTCCGCGAGGCCGCTTCGCGCGGCTTCAACAACTGCCTGATGCTGGATCTGCTGGGCAATGTCGCCGAGTTCGGCAATGCCAATGTGTTCATGGCGCAAGACCGCGTGGTCTATACGCCGGTGCCGAACGGCACGTTCCTGAACGGCATCACGCGGCAGCGGGTGATCGCGCTGTTGCGCGGCGATGGCGTTACGGTGATTGAAGCGACGCTGCGTTATGCCGAGTTCGCAGAGGCCGATGAGATTTTCTCGACCGGCAATTTCGCCAAAGTGGCGCCGGTGATCCGGATCGACGAACGCGAGCTCAAGCCCGGTCCGTTCTATGCACGAGCGCGCAAGCTCTATTGGGAGTTTGCGCATGCGGTGAAGCAGGCGGCTTGACTCTCTCGTCATTGCGAGGAGTGAAGCGACGAAGCAATCCAGAGTCGCGAGCGTGGTCCTGGATTGCTTCGCTTGGCTCGCAATGACGGAGCATGTGGAGCTACGGCCCGTAAATCACGAGCTCCGTATCAGATAGGTCGCCGAGCCGTGGGCAGCATGGGCCCTTGAAATATTTGCGGCCGCGCGCCTCGGTGTAGAAGCCCGCGATCTCGTCCATGCGCTGGTTGGCATCGAGCACGACGGCGATCTTGCCGCGCCAGAGCAGGAAACGGCCGAGGGCGCCGGCGCAGGTGATGAAATCGGCGACGTCGTCGCAATAGATCAGCTGCATCGCCGGCGGGGCGAGCTGGCCGCGGCGGATGCGCATCGGCTGTAGGATGAACGGGAAGACGCGACCGTCTGCGGTGCGGCAGACCAGGCTCAGGCAGCCGGATGCGGCGTGGCGCGCGAGCAGCGCAGTCTCGCTTGCGGACAAGCCCTCGAGCTCCCGGACATGGCGCGAAACGATCTCGATCGCCATTCCGGGCGCGGGGCGCGACAGTGCGGGAAAAGACACGAACAGCCCGCTGCAATAGGCTCGAAAGCCCTGGGCTTCGATGATGCGCCAGGTCCAGCTCGCTGGACTCACGTTGACATAGGTAACGTCCTTGTGGCGCTGCGCGATCTTGGTCAGCATCGATGCATAATTGCGGAACGCGGGCTCCACATACCAGCTCGAAAGGTTGCAGCGGATGGCGGTTTCGCCCTCTTCCTTGCGCGCCGAATAGATCAGCAGCAGCACGCCCACCGGCGCGCCTTCATGGTCGAGCATATAGCCGAACCGCGGATAGCCCTCCGGCACGTCGCGGGTGGCCTGACGCCTAAGCCCGCCCATCCAGTAGTCGCGCGAGCGGCCAGGGAAGCCGCTCGACAGCAGCTCCGCGATTGGCGCGAGATCGGCAACGCCGATCTCGCGACATCGGATCATGGGTCTGAGCTCGGTCACCGCATCCGCTTCGTCGAAAGATGTTTCCTAAAGCGCCATGAGACTAGGATGAGTCGTCATCGCGCTTTAGCTCTTTGATTGAGTATGATCTTTTCGGAAAACCGCTTCACACTTTTCCGGATCATGCCCTAGCGCCAGCCTTCGACATGGCCGTCGGCATGCGAATGCGAGGCCAAGCCCAGCGCCTCGCGTATCTTCTCCGGCCATAGCGACAGGTCGGTGCCATGGGTATGGAACATCGCGACCGCAAGGCGGTCCATGCCGAAGGCGACGCAGCCGGTATGGGCGGCTTCGCCATTGCTATCCCTGATGTCCCAGGTGAGGCCGAAATGGTCGCGATGATAGTTGAAGCTCATGCAGGCGGTCGGCTGCTCCTCCGAGCGCAGCGGCACCAGAAGCTCGAATTTCAGCGATTGCTGTTTCTGGCTCACCGCCTTCATCTGGCCGACGCGGCCGAAGAACGGGTCGCTCGCCTGGTCGACCTTGAACGAAAGGCCGAGGTCGCGGGCGATGCCCTGCGCGCGCACGATCCAGCGTTCGCGGAAGGCAGTGACATCTTCGGGGCTGCCGATGCAGACATATTCCCGCATCCGGAATGATTGCAGGCGATCGAGATGTCGCGACGGCTCGCGCCGGAAACAATCGGCGGCGACGTCGAAGCGCAGGCCGCCGGCCGGCAGTTGCCCACGACTCGCCGCGATCGGATAGACCGGATAACAGGCGGCCGGCGACAGCACGAGATCGGCTGGCGATAGCGAGGTGGTCCAGTCGCCACCGGCGTCGAACCGGCTGACCGCGGCATGAATCTCGCGCTCGGTGCCATGCAGGCCGCAGACACAGCCGAGCAGATTGGGGAAGCTCTTCAGGTAGCCCGATTTCTCAAGTTGCGCACGGCTAATCACCGGCGGAAAGCGCATCACTTCGGTGTTGGGCTCGCGATGCCGCGAGATCAGCGCGGCAAGCCGCTCCACCACGTCCTCATAGAGCGCGGTGCGGGCATAGACGCCATCGCTGCCCATTTTGAAAAAGAGGACGTCGGCGAGATGATCAAGCGGATCGCTCGACTGTGGCGCGAGTTCGGGCGAATCGGTTTGAACGGCAATGTCCATGGCTTGCATTCCCAAATGGTCTGTGGGTCAATCGCGCAGCGCGGCTGGAACGCCGCTCATCAGGCTGGCAGTGGCGATATTGGCGAGGATGCGGTCGTTGTTGATCATCAGCGGCGCTGACAACGCGTCGCGCAGGTGACGGCCGACGGTGAACTCGCCGTCGTTGCGATAGCCTGACAGTCCGCAGGCGCGCATCGCATGCATCGCGGTCTCCACCGCAAGCTCCGAGGCCTGCACCTTCAACAGGTTGATGGCCGATTGAAAGTCGAGGGAGGACAGCACGCGCTCGTCATATTCATGCGCCGTATAGAGATCCAGATTTGTGGTGATCATGGCGCGGAGTTTCGTCAGCGCCATCTTGGCGGCGGTGTAATGCGCAGCACCCGGCGGCATCTGCCCGCCCGCGCCGCGCGCGGCCTTGCGGATGAAGCGCTGCGCCCGTTCGACTGCGGCGGCGGCAATGCCGGCCCACACTGAGGACCAGCACAGATGCGCGACCGGGGTCATGGTCTGGGCGTGGATCTTGTCATAGCTCTCAGGGAAGATCATCGCGGCCGGGCCTTTGATCTTCAGCTCAAAGCCTGCGCTGCAGGTGCCGCGCATGCCGAGCGTCTCCCAGCCCTGGGTGCGCTCAAGCGTGTAGTGATCCTTGCTGACGGCCAGCAGCACCTGGTCTGAGCCTGCCGCTTCGTCGGCGCGGCGGGCGATCGTGACGATGCCGTCGGCCTCGGCACCGTAGGAAATCACGGTGGCGTTGCGGACCAGGGAAATCTCGGCGCCGCTATGTGCGACGGCCGCCGCGCTCGACCGGATATTGCCGCCGTTCTGGCCCTCGGTGGTTGAGGAAGCCAGCAACAATTGCTCGGCTGCCACGCGACGCATGAACTGCTCATGATACTCGCTGCCGGTGCCATGCCGGACGAGACAGGCGACCTTGGTCTGATGCATGGCGAAGATCATGGCGCTGGAGGCGCAGGCGCGGCCCAGCGAGTAGCAGATCTCGGCGACGTCAGGGATCGAGGCGCCGAAGCCTCCGAAGGCGGTCGGAATCAGCAGGCCCAGCAGCCTCTGCTCGCGCGCCGCATCGAAGCACGCCTTGGGGAAGCGCGCCCTGAGATCGACGTCCTCTGCTTCCGATGCGGCGGCCGTTGCGACCGCCTCGGTCCGCTTCAGAAACAGCGAGCCCCGATCGAGCAGCAGGCGATCGTCGCCGTTGTCGGCTGAAGGCTGCCTCAACCCGGCGTCCTGAACGTTCATGCTACGGCCTCCATTGTTATCGATCTGCAATCCGCGAGGCGGCATCACCCGACGCGCTATCGATTTTGTTGATGGTGTGATTGAACTGGAAGGGTATGGATTTAACTTAAATTCGTCGATGAAATTGACCTGGTGCATAGTCACATCGACATGGAGAGTTAACCTGTGGTGTCCCGCAGCGCCGAAAACTGGTGAATCCGCATTAGCGTTAATTCCAAAAGCTGCATTTGATGCGAAAGCCGCGGCATTGGCCTTCAGGCTTTCGGACTATGGTTGTGGGATCGTCCCTTGCTTATGATGTTTCGGTCACAGAAATCTGGAAGGTCGGGAATGCAAAGCTTCGAAGCCGATGTGCACAACCGGATCACCGCGCTGGTGGCGACGATCCTGAGGCAGAACGCGCTGTCAGCCGAGCTTGCGCCTGATACCAGGCTGGTCGATGTCGGGCTGACCTCGATGGACATGGTCAATCTGATGCTTTCGGTCGAAGCGGAGTTCGATTTCACGATTCCGCAGCATGAGATCACGCCGGAGAATTTCCAGTCGGTCGAGACGCTGCGACGAATGGTGCTGGCCCAGCTGCAGCCCACGGCCGCGTAACATCGCCGTCATTCCGAGCGGTCCGGAAGGACCGAGCCCGGAATCTCGAGATTCCGGATTCATGCTTCGCATGCCCCGGAATGACGGGTGAGCAAGAACGTCGCTCCGGTCGCAAAAAGCCGCTACACTCTCCCCAAGCGACAGTGGGGAGATCATGACAAAAGCAATCCTTGGCATCATCGGCGGTTCCGGCATTTACGATCTGCCGGGCCTCGAAAACGCGCGCGACGAGGTGATCAAAAGCCCGTGGGGCGAGCCGTCGTCGTCCGTGCGCCGCGGCACCATTGCGGGGCTCCCGATCGTCTTCCTGCCGCGGCACGACAAGGGGCATCGGCTGTCGCCGTCCGACATCAACTACCGCGCCAATATCGATATCTTGAAGCGCGCCGGTGTCACCGACCTGATTTCGCTGTCGGCCTGCGGTTCCTTCAGGCAGGATTTGCCGCCGGGAACCTTCGTGCTGGTCGACCAGTTCGTCGATCGCACCTACAAGCGCGAAAGCTCGTTCTTCGGCAGAGGCTGCGTGGCGCATGTCTCGATGGCTCACCCGGTGTCGCCGCGGCTGCGCATCCATCTTGCGGCGGCCGCGGAGAGCGAAGGCATCAAGATCGCGCGCGAGGGCACCTATCTTTGCATGGAGGGTCCGCAATTCTCGAGCTATGCCGAGAGCATGACCTACAAGAATCTCGGCTACGCCGTGATCGGCATGACCAACATGCCCGAAGCAAAACTCGCCCGCGAGGCTGAAATTTGCTATGCTACGGTCGCCATGGTCACCGATTTCGACTGCTGGCATCCGGATCACGATGCCGTCACCGTGCAGGATATCATCCGCGTCCTTGGCTCGAACGCCGACAAGGCCAAGGCCCTGGTGGGACGGCTGGCGCGGGATTTCCCACGGGAGCACGAACCCTGTCCGATCGGCTCGGATCGCGCGCTCGATACCGCGCTGATCACCGCGCCCGAGGCGCGGGATCCGGAGCTATTGAAGAAGCTCGATGCGGTCGCGGGACGGGTGCTGGGGTTGAATGCGGCCACGGAGGTCGGCGTGCCATGAAGGTTGACGGCAAACATTATCGTACCATCTGGCTCGAACAGGACGGCTGGTCGGTCGGCGCCATCGACCAGCGAAGGCTGCCGCATGAGTTCGTGGTGACGCGGCTGACCACTTGCGCCGAGGCGGCGGAAGCGATCCGCGCGATGCTGGTGCGCGGCGCGCCGCTGATCGGCGCCACCGCCGCTTTTGGCATGGCGCTGGCCATGCGCGAAGATGCATCTGACGCCGGACTTGATCGCGCCTACAAAGCCCTGATTGCGACACGGCCTACGGCGATCAATCTGAAATGGGCCTTGGACGAGATGCGTGCACAATTACGGCCGCTATCACCTGGGTTGCGCGTCGAAGCGGCCTATGCCCGCGCCGACGCGATTTCGGAAGAAGACATCGTCATCAACCAGGGCATCGCGCGAAACGGGCTGGCCCTGATCGAGGCGATCGCTGCGCGCAAAAAGCCGGGCGAGACGGTGAATGTGCTCACTCATTGCAACGCCGGCTGGCTTGCCACGGTCGATTGGGGTACGGCGACCGCGCCGATTTATCTGGCGCATGACAATGGCCACAAGATCCATGTCTGGGTCGACGAGACCCGCCCGCGCAATCAGGGAGCTTCCCTCACCGCCTGGGAGCTCGGCCATCACGGCGTGCCGCATACGGTGATTCCCGACAATACCGGCGGGCATCTGATGCAGCATGGCATGGTCGATCTCGTCATCGTCGGGACCGACCGCGTCGCCGCCAATGGCGATGTCTGCAACAAGATCGGCACGTATCTGAAGGCGCTCGCCGCCTTCGACAATGGCGTCCCGTTCTATGTCGCGCTGCCGTCGCCGACCATCGATTTCAGCATTCGCGACGGCAAGCAGGTGCCGATCGAGCAGCGCGGCGCCGAGGAGGTCGCGACCATCACCGGCCGCACTGCGGACGGGCGGATCGAGACGGTGCGCGTCGTGCCGGAGGGGTCGCCGGTCGCCAACTATGCTTTTGATGTCACGCCGGCGCGGCTTGTCACCGGCCTGATCACCGAGCGCGGCGTGCTGAAGGCGGAGCGCACCGCGCTCGCGGCGGCTTTTCCGGAACGCATCGCGAGCGCGGCGGAATAGCTGCCAATTCCGTCATCCTGAGGCGCGAGCGCAGCGAGCCTCGAAGGATGAACGGCCCCGGTGTGAGAGGCGGGCCGTCGCCCTTCGAGACGGCCGCTTCGCGGCCTCCTCAGGGTGACGGTGATAGATTTCGATGCGCGGCACGACGCAAATTGCTAACCCAGCTTCAACCCGGTCGCCGCCTCAAGCTCCGCGATCGCCTGCGGACCGCTCGCCACTTTGATCGTGGTCATGCCCATCGCGCGCGCAGGCTTCAAATTGATGCCGAGATCGTCGAGATAGACGCACCTCTTCGGGTCGACGCCCAGCGTCTCCACCATCATCTCATAAATGCGCGGGTCTGGCTTGCGCAGGCCGATCTTGGCGGATTCGATCACGTGATCGAACAGCGCCATCACCTCCGCGATGTAAAGCGTCCGTCCCGCGGCGCTGCCGATAGCGTTGGCCGGGAGATTGTTGGTGATGCATCCGGTCTTCAAGTTTTCGCCGATGCGCTTGAGCGCCTCGACCATGTCGGGGCGCAGGTCGCCAGCGAGCAGCGGCAGCACGTCCCTGCCGCGGACTTCGGCGCCGAGCGCGCGCGATTCATCGGCGAACAGCTGATCGAAGGCCTCGATATCGACCTCGGCGCGCTCGAACTTCGCCCAGGCATTTTCCAGATGATTGGCGGCATTGGTGCGGCGGATGATGTCCGCCGGCAGGCTGCGCTCGCGCTCGAACCGCGCAAAGGCCTCGAAGGGCGAGGTGGTCAGCACCCCGCCGAAATCAAAGATTACCGCCTCGATCATTCAATCCTCTTGCAAATCCGCGCCAAACCGCCACGCGCCTCAAACGCTGTTTCAAACAGGCCAACATATTGGCGGCAAACCAGCATGCGGCACCTTGGCGGAGCGTGCACGACCCGCTATGGCATGGACCATGCGCGCATTTCTGTTGTCAATCACGAGCGCCGTGCTGCTGGCCTCGCCCAGTTATGCCATCGTCGGCGGCGCCGCGCCATCCAATGATGGTGCGGGCCGGTCGGTGGTCACCATTGTCGGCTCGCGCGGAAATTTCTGCACCGGCAGCCTGATCGCGCCGGCGCTGGTGCTCACCGTCGCGCATTGCGTGCAGCCGGGTGCCGACTACAAGATCGTCGAATACGACGCGAACCACACGCCGCAACTGAAAAACGTCAAGCGCGTCGCCATTCATCCGGGCTTCCAGATGCGGGAGATGCTGGCGCATCGCGCGACGGCCGATGTGGCGCTGTTGCAACTGGAAATTCCGGCGAAGGGAAAAAGCCCGGCGCAGCTCGGTGCGCCGGTCCAGCCGATTTCGCCGGGCGCAAAATTCACCATCGCCGGCATCGGCGTTACCGTCCGCGGCGACGGCAAAAGCGGTGGCGTCATCCGCGCGGCACAGCTGATTGCAACCGGAAAACCCGGCAGCTTGCAGATTCGCCTGGTCGATCCTGCCGGCGGCGGCACGCGCGACGGTCTTGGCGCGTGCACGGGCGACTCCGGCGGGCCGGTATTCGAGGATCAGCAGGGGAGCCCTACGATCATCGGCGTGATCAGCTGGTCCACCGGGCCGAACGGCAGCGGCGGATGCGGCGGGCTGACCGGCGTCACCCCGCTCACGCTGTACCGTGACTGGATTCTGCAAACCGCAAGGCAATGGGGTTTTGCGCTGTAATTCGTTGAGCAGTTGATCTATGTCATTTCTCAAAGCATGCTCGGTCGCGGACCATGCGCAGGATCAGGCCCTTGAAGAGGCCACCCACGAAACGGACAAGGACCAGAAGCAACAATGAACGTCGAAACCGCCCGCTCGATTTCCGCTTCCACCGCGTCTGAACATTTCGACGTGTTGATCGTCGGCGCCGGCATATCCGGCATTGGCAGTGCCTATCATCTCACCAAGCAGCTTCCCGGGACGAGCTTCGTGATCCTGGAGACGCAGGAAAGTTTCGGCGGCACCTGGCTGACACACAAATATCCCGGCATCCGCTCCGACTCCGATCTCCATACCTTCGGCTATAGCTTCAAGCCCTGGGTCGGGCCGCCAATCGCGACTGCGGCGGAAATTCTCGCTTACATGGGCGAGGTGATCGAGGAAAACGATCTCGCGCGCCACATTCGCTACAAGCACCGCATTCTGTCGGCCGATTGGTCCAGCAAGACCAATCTCTGGACGATCGAGGCGGAGAAGATCGAGAGCGGCGAGCGCATCACCTTCACCGCGAACTTTCTCTGGATGTGCCAGGGCTATTATCGCCACACCGAAGGCTACACGCCGGAATGGCCGGGCATGAAGGATTTCGCCGGCCCCATCGTGCATCCACAGCTTTGGCCTAAGGATATCGATCTCTCCGGCAAGAAGGTCGTGGTGATCGGCTCTGGGGCCACGGCCGCGACGCTGATCCCGAACATCGCCGACAAATGCGCGCATGTGACGATGCTGCAGCGGTCGCCGACTTACTTTCGGCTCGGGCGCAATGCAATCGAGCTTGCCGAGGAGCTGCGCAAGCTCCAGGTCCAGGAAGACTGGATTCACGAGATCGTGCGCCGCAAGATCCTGTTTGAACAGGATGCCTTCACCAAGCGCTGCCTGGAGGAGCCCGAGAAGGTGAAGCAGGAACTGATCGGTGCGATCAGCGCGGTGGTCGGTCCCGATTTTGACGTCGAGACACATTTCACGCCGCGTTACCGGCCATGGCGGCAGCGCATTGCGTTCGTGCCCGATGCCGACCTGTTTCATGCCGTCAAGAGCGGCAAGGCATCCGTCGTCACCGACGAGATCGAGCGCTTTACCAAGGACGGCATCCTGTTGAAATCAGGCAAGACGCTTGAGGCCGATATCATCGTCACGGCGACCGGCTTCAATCTGAATGTGCTGGGCGATATTGATTTCGTCATCGACGGCAAGCCGCTCGATTTCGCGCAGACCGTCACCTATCGCGGCATGATGTTCACGGGCGTTCCGAACATGGCCTGGGTCTTCGGCTATTTCCGCGCCAGCTGGACGCTGCGCACCGATCTGGTGGCCGATTTCGTCTGCCGGCTGCTCGCGCACATGAAAGAGAAGGGCGCAAACAAGGTCGAGGTGGCGCTACGGCCCGAGGACCACAACATGCCGCTCTTGTCGTGGATCGATCCGGACAATTTCAATCCCGGCTATGTCATGCGCAACATGCACATCCTGCCCAAGCGCGGCGACAAACCCGAATGGCAGCACAGCCAGGATTACTGGACCGAGAAGGACGCGATCCCCGCGACCGATCTGGACGACAAGGCGTTTGTGTACAGTTGATTGTGAACGTCGGCGCCGCCACAAACACCACTCGTCGCCCCGGCGAACGCCGGGGCCCATAACCCCAGGACGTGCTGAGGCGGAAGATGCCAGCCCCAGGCACGTCGACACCGAATTACGAGTTGCGCCTCGCCGTGCTCGTCGCAATCGCCGCCGCAGCCGTGCGGTTTTCGACGCCGAGCTTGGCGTAGATCTGTTCCAGATGCTTGTCGACGGTGCGCGGACTAAGCCCCAAGATCTGCGCGATGTCGCGGTTGGTCTTACCCTTGGAGAGCCACGACAGCACCTCGCCTTCGCGGGTGGTGAGGCCGAGCTCGCTGGTGAATTCGGCAGGCAGGTTCGCGCTGGTGTCCTTGGCGAGCCGCAGCAGGAATTCGTTGCCGCCGGCTCTGCCCATGTAATGGAGCTGCAGCTCCGGGTGATCGGGAAAGGATACCGTGGCCTTCGCGCCGCTCTTCTTCTGTGCGGCATCGAGCCATTGCCGCACCGGCTCCGGCAAAACGAGCTCCTCGGCTCCGGCCGCACCGAGGCTGTCGGTCAACAGCTTCTGCGCCTGCGGCGTCGCCCACATGATCGTGCCTTGGCGGTTGACTGCGAGCAGGTAACGTCCGGAGACGTCAAGCGCGGCACGGGCGCTCTGTGTCAGTCTCGCGTTGGCGAGATGGACGCGGATGCGCGCCAGCATCTCCTCGATCACGATCGGCTTGGTCACATAGTCGACGCCGCCGGCTTCCAGGCCGCGCACGATGTGCTCGGTCTCGGCGAGGCCCGTCATGAAGATGACCGGGACATTGCTCAAGGCGCCATCGCGCTTGAGCCTGCGGCAGGTCTCGAACCCGTCGATGCCCGGCATCACCGCGTCGAGCAGGACGATGTCGGGCGTTATCTGGTCGATGATGCGCATGGCGGAGGCGCCATCGAGCGCGACCATCACCGTCATTCCGGCAGCGTCGAGCGCATCGGTGAGCAACCGCAAGGTCTCCGGCGAGTCGTCGATGACCAGCGCGACATCGCGCTTCTTCGGCTCAGTGATCATAGGAGTGCAGCGTTTTCAGGGTTGCCATGTACTGGTCGAGGTCGAAGCGGTCGACGAGAATACGCATTTGGGAGACGAACTCGGCATGCTCTGGGAATTCGCTGCCGATCTCGTCAAGCTTGATCTGGATGCCCTTGATATAGCCGATCTGCCCGAGACCGATCAGCTCTTCCACCGCTTTCAGTGGCGGCCGCACGCTGCGGTCCGGCTTCCAGCGCGGCAGGATGATCTCGCCGGTGGCATAGGTCCATTCGATCTTCAGGAGCTGGCGGATGGTCTCCAGCAGCCGCGGGATGTCGATCGGCTTCATCAGATAACCGTCATGGAACGGCTGGGCGAGCGGCCGGCCATGTGCCTCCAGTGCGCTCGCCGATACCATCAGGATGCGCGCCTGGTGGTGGCCGGTGGCCCGCAACGTCTCCGCGACTTTCCAGCCGTCCATGCCGGACATCGAGATGTCGAGCAGGAACAGGTCGGGCCGGCAGTGCTGGGCCAGCGCCAGGCAACCCGGACCATCGGGGGCGCTGAGCAGGATGAAGCCGAGCGGGGTCAGCACCTCGCGCAGGAGATCGCGATGCACGGGATCGTCGTCGGTGATGAGGATGGTCTTGCGCGGACCTTGATAGCCGGTGACGGGCGCCTCCACCGGCGCAGTGCGTCGCGGATTTGTCACCTCCGACAGCAGGATCTTGACTCGGAAATTGCTGCCGACGCCGACGGCCGAGGTTACCTTGATGTCGCCGCCCATCACGCCAGCGAGCAGCCGGCTGATGGTGAGCCCGAGCCCCGTTCCGGTCTGCGGCTGTGTGACGCCGAGTGCGCCGCGCTCGAAGGGTGCGAAGATGCGTTCGAGATCGTCGGCCCGAATGCCCGGGCCGGTGTCGACCACTTCGAACTCGGCGACCGGGTCGCGGTAATGCACGATGAATTGCACCGAGCCGGCCTGGGTGAATTTGATCGCGTTGGACAAGAGATTGATCAGGATCTGGCGCAGCCGCTTCTCGTCCGCATAGACCACGAGCGGCAGCACGGCCGGCCGCTTGAAGACGAAATCGATCCCCTTGGCCGCGGCCTGCAGGCGGAACATGCCGACCAGCTGATCGAGGAAATCGGCCAACCGCACCTCGTCGCGTGACAAATAGAGACGGCCCGCCTCGATCTTGGAAATGTCGAGAATGCCGTCGATCAGTCCGGAGAGATGATCGGCGCTGCGGCGGACCACGCGCACCTGGTCGCGCGGCCGTGCCGGCAGACTTTGGTCCTGCTCGAGCAGCTGCGCATAGCCGCTGATTGCATTCAGCGGTGAACGCAGCTCATGGCTGAGGCCTACGACATAGCGGCTCTTGGCGAGGTTGGCTGACTCCGCGACTTCCTTGGCCCGCTGCAGCTCGGCGTCGGTGCGCATATGCGCATCGATCTCCTGGATCAGCAGCATGGTCTGCCGCCGCGTCTCCGCCTCCGCCGCCCGCCGGCTCTGCTGCGCCAGCACGAACAGCCAGGCGACGACGCCGATGATGATGGTCAGCGCGAAGAACACTTTCCACAGCAGGTCGGAGACAAGGAGCTTGTCAGAGGGCACGCTCGCCGATGTTTGCAAGTAGATCAGGCCAAGCGTCAGCGCGACCAGCCCGGCGGAGACCACGAACACACCGAGATAGTGCCCGAGCTGCGAGTTGAGCCGCGCAAAGACGCGTTGGGGCAGGAATTTGCCGAGCGTATCGGCAAGCTGTGCCTGCGCACGCGCATGCGGCTTGCAGAGATCCTGGCAGCGCGCATCGAGCGAGCAGCAAAGGGAGCAGATCGGCCCGGCATAGGCCGGGCAGGAGCTGGTGTCTTCAGGTTCGAAATGATGCTCGCAGATACAGCATTGGATGGACTCGATGTTCTGCCAGCTCCTCTTCGGCTTGCGCGCGATATAGAATTTGCCATCGGTGAGCCAGGCGATCGCAGGTGCGGTGATGAAAGCGACCGCAAGCGCCACGAAGGCGGACAGCGCCTTCGCGGTCGGCCCGAACACGCCGTAAAACGCCGTGATCGAGACCACCGCCGCGATGCCCATGGCGCCGACGCCGACCGGGTTGATGTCGTAGAGATGCGCGCGCTTGAACTCGATGTGCTGCGGGCGCAGCCCAAGCGGCTTGTTGACCACGAGATCGGAGACCAGCGCGCCGACCCAGGCGATCGCCACATTGGAATAGAGCGCCAGCGTCTGCTCCAGCGCCCTGTAGACGCCGATCTCCATCAGGAGCAGGGCCACCAGCACGTTGAACACCAGCCACACCACGCGGCCCGGATGGCTGTGGGTCAGCCGCGAGAAGAAGTTGGACCAGGCAATCGAGCCGGCATAGGCGTTGGTGACGTTGATCTTGAGCTGGGAGAGAATTACGAACGTGCCGGTCAGCGCCAGCGCCAGTTCAGGCTCCGACAGCACATAGCGGAACGCCTCGAGATACATATGCGCGGGCTCGGCGGCATGCTCGGCCGAGACGCCGTGGCTGACGGCGAAGAAGGCGAGGAACGAGCCTGCCAACAGCTTCAGCGCGCCGAGCACGATCCACCCCGGTCCAGCGCACATCAGCGCGATCCACCAGCTTCGCCGCGAGGTGGTGCGCCGGTCGCGCGGCAGGAAACGCAGGAAGTCGACCTGCTCGCCGATCTGCGCGACCAGCGAGAACACCACCGACGCGGCGGTGCCGAACAGGAACAGGTCGAGATGGCCGTCCGCATTGCCATGCTCGCCGGCAAAGGTCCGCCACTGCGTAAAGGAGTGCGGATTGGCATAGGCAATCGCCGCAAAGGGCAGGATGTGCAGCACCACCCAGAGCGGCTGGGTCCAGAGCTGGAAGCGGCTGATGAGCGTGATGCCGTGAGTCACCAGCGGAATGATGGCGACTGCGCTGATGAGGTAGCCGACCGGGCGCGGGATCCCGAAGCACATCTCCAGCGCCGAGGCCAGGATCACCGCCTCGATGGCAAAGAACACGAAGGTGAAGGCGGCGTAGATCAGCGAGGTGATGGTCGAACCGATATAGCCAAAGCCCGCGCCCCGGGTGAGCAGATCGATATCGATGCCGCATTTGGCGGCGTGGTAGGCGATCGGCAGCCCGCACAGGAAAATGATGACGCTCGCGACCAGGATCGCGGCCGACGCGTTGGTCACCCCGTAATTCAGGGTGATCGTGCCGCCGATTGCCTCCAGGGCCAGGAACGAGATCGCACCAATCGCGGTGTTGGCGACGCGGGCGGCCGACCAACGCCGCGCGCTCTTGGCGGTGAAGCGCAGCGCGTAGTCCTCCAGCGTCTGGTTGGCAACCCACTGATTGTATTGACGCCTGACGCGGTCTATCCGCTGCCGCCCTGCCACGCCGAAAGACTCCCGAACTGTGAAATCGCAAAAAAATCCCTCGCAAGACCCGTACCAAAACCTACGTCGCTATTTTGCGGTGCAATATACGCGATCTTGCGTATCAGTGCGTTGCACAATTTCGAGCCATCCTCCTCCGGCCAGTAACCAGTCCTAGAAACCAGATGGGGTGCTCATGTCAGACGAAAGCAAACGGGGCCTGATATCGCCGTTCCGGCGCAAATTGCTGAAAGGTGCGCTGGCGCTGCCGGCGGTGTCGCTGTTGCCGCGCACGTCGTGGGCTGATGTCCCCGCAACCTCCGCGGTCAACACCACGGGCCTTGCGGTCACCGACACCGAGGTGACGGTCGGCATCCTTCACTCCGTCACCGGCACCATGGCGATCTCGGAAACCGGGTCGGTGGAAGCCGAAAAGCTTGCAATCGACCAGATCAATTCCGCGGGCGGCGTGCTCGGGCGCAAGATCAAGTTCATCCAGGAGGACGGTGCCAGCGACTGGCCGACCTTCGCGGAGAAGGCGAAGAAGCTGCTCGTCAACGACAAGTGCGCCGCCGTGTTCGGCTGCTGGACCTCGGCCTCGCGCAAGGCTGTGCTGCCGGTGTTCGAGCAATACAACGGCATGCTCTACTACCCAACCTTCTATGAAGGCCTCGAGCAGTCCAAGAACGTCATCTACACCGGCCAGGAAGCCACGCAGCAGATCATCGCGGGCCTCGACTGGGTCAACAAGACCAAGGGCGCGAAGAGCTTCTACCTGCTCGGCTCCGACTACATCTGGCCGCGCACCTCCAACAAAATTGCACGCAAGCATATCGAAGCGCATCTGCAGGGTTGCAAGGTCGTCGGCGAAGAGTACTTCCCGCTCGGCCACACCCAGTTCAACTCGGTCATCAACAAGATCAAGCTGACCAAGCCGGATGTAATCTACGCCATCATCGTCGGCGGCTCCAATGTCGCCTTCTACAAGCAGCTGAAGGCGGCCGGCATCGACCTTTCCAAGCAGACGCTGCTCACCATCTCCGTGACCGAGGATGAAATCGACGGCATCGGCGGTGAGAACATCGCAGGCGCTTACGCCTGCATGAAGTACTTCCAATCGCTCGACAATCCCAACAACAAGGTCTTCGTGCCCGCTTTCAAGAAGATGTGGGGCGAGAAGACCGTGATCGGCGACGTCACGCAGGCGGCCTATCTAGGTCCCAACCTCTGGAAGCTGACCGCGGAGAAGGCCGGCTCCTTCGACATCGACAAGATCGCGGCGGCCTCGCCGGGCGTTGAGTTCAAGGGCGCGCCGGAGGGCTATGTCCGCATCCACGAAAACCATCACCTCTGGTCGAAGACGCGTGTCGGCCGGGCGCGCGCCGACGGCCAGTATGACGTGATCTACGAGACGGCGGACCTCGTCGAGCCCAATCCTTTCCCGAAGGGTTACCAGTGAGGCGCTGAGCTTTCGCTCCGCTATCGCAAGCGCAAGCGGCGTGGACCGTCCGGCCCACGCCAGCACGCCCCGCGTCGCAACGTGGGCTTTTGCCTGGCAATGAAAGGACGGATCATCATGTTCGGTGACTATTCGCTTGGCGATCTCGGCGCCATCTTCGCGATGCAGGGCTTCGCCGGGTTGATCCTGTTTTCGGTCTATGTGCTGATGGCGCTCGGGCTTGCCATCATCTTCGGGCAGATGGGCGTCATCAACATGGCGCATGGCGAGTTCATGATCCTCGGCGCCTACGTCACCTGGATGACGTCGAACGGCTTCCAGCAGTACGCGCCCTCCCTGTTTCCCGGCTATTTCTTCGTCGCCATGATATTGGCGTTCATCGCCTCAGGCTCACTGGGCATGCTGGTCGAATGGGCGCTGATACGACACCTCTACAAGCGGCCGCTCGATACGCTGCTCGCGACCTGGGGCCTGAGCCTGATGCTGCAGCAGGCCTATCGTTCGGTGTTCGGCGCACGCGAGGTCGGCGTCGAACTGCCGGATTGGATGATGGGCTCCTGGCAGGCAACCGATTCCATTCAGATCCCCATCAACGGCATGTTCGTGATGGCATTGACCATCCTGATTACCATCGCAGTCGCCTATGTGCTGTTCCGGTCAAGCTGGGGCAAGCAGGTGCGCGCGGTGATGCAGAACCGCGTCATGGCTGGCGCGGTCGGCATCAACACCGAGAAGGTTGACCGCCTGACCTTCGGCCTCGGCTGCGGCATCGCGGGTGTGGCCGGAAGCGCCTTCACCATGATCGGCTCGACCGGGCCGACCGCGGGCCAGCTCTATATCGTGGACACTTTCCTGGTCGTCGTGTTCGGCGGCGCCGCGTCGCTCCTCGGCACCATCGCCTCGGCCTTCACCATCTCGCAGACCGACTCGACGCTCGAGTTCTTCCTTTCGGGGTCGATGGCCAAGGTCATCACGCTGCTTGCCATCGTCGCCATCCTGATGGTGCGGCCGCAGGGGCTCTTCGCGCTCAAGGTCCGGAAGTAAGAAAGAGAAAGCACGGTCATGATCAACTCGCGCTTTTTCAGCCGCTCGGAACTGATCGGCTTCGTCTCGCTGGCGCTGCTTCTCATCGTCATCCTGCCGCTGACGCTCGACGTGTTCCGCCTCAACCTGGTTGCCAAATATCTGACTTACGCCTTTGTCGCTATCGGCCTTGTGATGTGCTGGGGCTATGGCGGCATCCTGAGCCTCGGGCAGGGCGTGTTCTTCGGGCTCGGCGGCTACTGCATGGCGATGTTCCTCAAGCTCGAGGCCTCGAGCGTCGAGAACACCAAGATCCAGTCGACGCCGGGCATTCCGGACTTCATGGACTGGAATCAACTCACCTCGCTGCCGTTCTTCTGGAAGCCGTTTCACAGCTTCACATTCACGCTTGCGGCGATCGTGCTGGTGCCCGGTGTCTTCGCGTTCATCATCGGCGCGGCCATGTTCAAGCGGCGGGTCGGCGGCGTCTACTTCGCCATCATCACACAGGCGGTCGCCGCCATCCTCGGCATCCTGATCATCGGACAGCAGGGCTATACCGGTGGTGTCAACGGTATCACCGACCTGCGCACGCTCCATGGCTGGGATATCCGAACCGACAACGCCAAGCTGATCCTCTATTTCGTCGAGGTCGCTCTCCTGTTCGCGGCGATCGTCGCGGCGCAGTTCGTCCGGCTTACAAAACTCGGTCGCATCCTGGTTGCGATGCGCGAGCAGGAGGACCGGGTCCGCTTCTCCGGCTACAGCGTCGCCAACTTCAAGATCTTCGCCTTCTGCGCCGCGGCGGTGTTCGCGGCGATCGGGGGGGCGATGTTCACGCTCGAGGTCGGCTTCATGTCGCCGTCATTTGTCGGCATCGTGCCCTCGATCGAGATGGTGATCTACACCGCAGTTGGCGGCCGCACCTCCATCATCGGCGCGATCTACGGCACCATCCTGGTCAACTTCGCCAAGACCAGCCTGTCGGAAACCTTCCCGCAGCTCTGGCTGTTCGGACTTGGCGCCCTGTTCATCGCGGTCGTGCTCGCTTTCCCCAACGGTCTCGCCGGCATCTGGTCCGACTACGTCCAGCCCCGCATCGACCGCCTGTTTGCTGCGCGCGGTTCAAAGGCTGGCTGGACCGAGGGGACGGTCGCCGACGGCGCGCCGGCGGAGTGAGGAGGTCAGCATGCTCATCGGACATCAGCCCAAGGATTTCCTGCTCGCCGTCTCCGGTCTCACCGTCTCGTTCGACGGCTTCAAGGCGGTCAACGACCTCTCCTTCTATGTCGAGGAGAACGAGATCCGCGTCATCATCGGCCCCAACGGCGCCGGCAAGACCACGGTGCTCGATCTCATCTGCGGCAAGACCAAGGCCACCTCAGGGTCGATCCAGTTCCGTGGCACCGAGCTGACGCGGATGAAGGAGAACGAGATCGTCAAGGCTGGCGTCGGGCGCAAATTCCAGACGCCTTCGATCTTCGAGGATCTCACGGTGTTCGAGAATCTCGAGATCTCCTTTCCGCGCGGCCGCACGGTATTCGGCTCGCTGACCTTCCAGCGCGACGCGACGGTCACCCAGCGCGTCGAAGAGATCGCCGAGATGATCTTCCTGAAGGACAAGCTCAACCTCTCAGCCGACGAGCTGAGCCATGGCCAGAAGCAGTGGCTCGAGATCGGCATGCTGCTGATCCAGGATCCCGACCTCCTGATGCTCGATGAACCGGTCGCCGGCATGAGCGTCTCTGAACGCGCCAAGACCGCCGAGCTGCTCAACCGCATCATCAAGAACCGCTCGGTGCTCGTGATCGAGCACGACATGAAATTCGTCGAAGACATCGCGCACAAGGTCACGGTGCTGCACCAGGGTCAGATCCTCTCCGAAGGCACCATGGAGAAGGTCAAGAACGATCCCAAGGTCATTGAAGTCTATCTCGGCCACTAAGGAGCACAGCCGATGCTGGCTATTTCCGATCTGCATGTTGCCTACGGCCAGAGCGAGGTGCTGCACGGCTTGAACGTTTCGGTCGCGCCCAACGAGATCGTGGCGATCATGGGCCGCAACGGCATGGGCAAGACCACGCTGATGAAGTCGTTGATGGGCATCCTGCCGTCAAGGAAGGGCTCGGTGAACATGAACGGCACCGAGCTCACGCCGCTCAAGAGCTATGAACGCGTCGCCAACGGTCTCGCCTACGTGCCGCAGGGCCGCATGATCTTCTCGACCATGACGGTGAAGGAGAACATCGAGACCGGCCTCGTGGTATCTGGCGGATCGGAGGTGCCCGGGGATATCTACGAGCTGTTTCCGGTGCTGCTCGAAATGAAGGGGCGCCGCGGCGGCAATCTCTCGGGTGGTCAGCAGCAGCAGCTGGCGATTGCGCGTGCACTCGCCACCAAGCCGAAAGTACTGCTGCTTGACGAGCCGACCGAGGGCATCCAGCCTTCCATCATCAAGGACATGGCGCGGACGCTGAAGCGCATTCGCGACGAGCGGGGACTTTCCATCGTCGTGTCCGAGCAGGTGCTGAGCTTCGCGCTCGACATCGCGGACCGCGTGCTGGTCATCGAGAACGGCGAGATCGTGCGCGACGAAGCGCGCGACGCCGTCGATGCCGCGCAGATCTCGAAATATCTGTCCGTCTAATTTGGCTTGTTAACAAAGGGGAGTTTCTGATGCCAGAGACACTGATCAAGGTCGATCTCACCAAGTCGGCCTACGACAATGACATGGTGCATAACCGCTGGCATCCGGATGTGCCAATGGTGGCCTGGGTGAATCCCGGCGACGATTTCATTATCGAGACCTATGATTGGACCGGCGGCTTCATCAAGAACAACGACTCCGCCGATGACGTGCGCGATATCGATCTTTCCATCGTGCACTTCCTCTCCGGCCCAATCGGCGTGAAGGGCGCCGAGCCTGGCGATCTCCTGGTCGTCGACCTGCTCGACGTGGGGCCGCTCAAGGAGAGCCTGTGGGGCTTCAACGGCTTCTTCTCCAAGAAGAACGGCGGCGGCTTCCTCACCGACCACTTCCCGCTGGCGCAGAAGTCGATCTGGGACATCAAGGGCCTCTACACCTCGTCACGCCACGTTCCCGGCGTGAACTTCGCAGGGCTGATCCATCCCGGTCTGATCGGCTGTCTGCCTGATCACAAGCTGCTCGAGAAGTGGAATTCGCGCGAGGCCGAGCTGATCTCGACCAATCCCACGCGCGTGCCGGGTCTCGCCAATCCGCCGTTCGGTCCGACCGCGCATATGGGCCGGCTGAAGGGCGAAGCAAAAGAAAAGGCGGCGGCCACCGGCGCCCGCACCGTGCCGCCGCGCGAGCATGGCGGCAATTGCGACATCAAGGACCTGTCGCGCGGCTCAAAAATCTACTTCCCCGTCTATGTCCCGGGCGGCGGGCTCTCGATGGGGGACCTGCACTTCAGCCAGGGCGACGGCGAGATCACCTTCTGCGGCGCCATCGAAATGGCGGGCTGGCTGCATCTCAAGGTCGAGATCATCAAGGACGGCGTTGCCAAATACGGCATCAAGAATCCGATCTTCAAGCCCTCACCGATCACGCCGAACTACAAGGACTTCCTGATCTTCGAGGGCATCTCGGTCGATGAGGTCGGCAAGCAGCATTATCTGGACGTGCACATCGCCTATCGCATGGCCTGCCTCAACGCGATCGAATACCTGAAGAAGTTCGGTTACTCCGGCGCGCAAGCCTATTCGATCCTGGGCACCGCGCCCTGCCAGGGCCACATCTCCGGCGTGGTCGACGTGCCCAACGCCTGCGCCACGCTGTGGCTGCCGACGGAAATCTTTGACTTCGACGTCATGCCTTCGTCGGCAGGTCCGATCAAGCACATCACGGGCGACATCCAGATGCCGCTCTCGCCGGACAAGGATTGACCTTTACCCTTTCCCTGCGCGATGGGTGCGGGACGGCATTGTTCGCCGCCCCGCATCCGCCGCGGGATATCAATCGATCGTGCGGGACAACCGATGCCAGTCTATGAATATCTTTGTGAGGCCTGCGGCCCCTTCACCGACATGCGGCCGATGGCCGAGTGCGATCTGCCGCAGCATTGCCCGAGCTGCACAATTTCGTCGCCGCGTGTCATCCTGACCGCACCGCATTTTGCCTGCATGCCGGCCGACAAGCGCAAGGCCCATGCCGTCAACGAGCGCAGCGCGCATGCCCCGCAGACGCTCGCCGAATACAAGGCGTCGCATGCGCCGGGCTGCTCCTGTTGTTCGTCCAAGCCGTCGCGGCTGGTGAAAAAAACGAAGAGCGGAGCGAAGAGCTTCCCGACGGCCCGGCCATGGATGATCAGCCATTGATGCTTGGCTGAACCGAGCACTTGAACTTTCACCGTCACCCTGAGGCGCTCGCGTAGCGAGCCTCGAAGGGCGACGGCCCGGCTCTCGCAGCGGGGCCGTTCATCCTTCGAGGCTCGCTGCGCGAGCGCCTCAGGATGACGAATCGAACCACGATCTTGAGTTCGAGCTACTCCGCCGCACCGACGGTGCGCAACAACGGCTCGGTGCCGTTGAACGCCAACTTGCCATCCAGCGCCGGCACTGCCGTCTCGCTGCCCAACGGCACCGACAGCCTGCAGATCAGACCTTCGGCGCGCCAGTCGAAATCGGCGTGGCCGCCGAGCTGCGACTCGACTGAGGCGATCACGCTGCGCGTGCCGAAGCCGCGCGCGACCGGCTTCTCGACCTTGGGTCCGTCGCGCTCCTGCCAGACGAATTGCAGGATGTCGCCCTGCACCTTCCATTCGATCCTGAGGCGGCCGGAATGCGCCGACAGCGCGCCATATTTGGC
This sequence comes from Bradyrhizobium sp., assembly GCA_035652015.1. Classification (GTDB taxonomy): domain Bacteria; phylum Pseudomonadota; class Alphaproteobacteria; order Rhizobiales; family Xanthobacteraceae; genus Bradyrhizobium. Next base: position 27,765 of record DASREP010000001.1, read on the forward strand.
GGAGTTGGTGATCAGTTCATGGATGGCGAGCGCGAGCGTTTGCGCTGTCGCCGGCGCGAGTTTTAGCTCCGGGCCATCAAGCTCGATTCGCGCGCCGGTCGCATAGGGCGAGATCTCCTCCTCGATCAGCCGCCATATCTCCGCGCCCTCCCAGTTCGACAAGGAGAGAATGGTGTGCACGCGGGCCAACGCGCTGATCCGTCCCTCCACGGCCCGGACGTAGTCCTTCAAGTCTCCGGCGCGGGTCAGCCGCACGATGGATTGGGCCAGCGCCAGCGCGTTCTTGGCGCGGTGGTCGACCTCGCGCGCCAACAGATTCTGCCGTTCCTCGGCCCGTTTGCGCTCGGTGATGTCGATGGTCACGCCGCTCACGCGGACGACACGACCGTTACTGTCGGTGCTCGCGGCGGCCGTGCCGACGCACCAGCGCTCCTCGCCATCCGGCCGCCTGATCCGAAACTCCGCCTCGTAAGAGCGCGTTCCGCGCTCCAGACGTGATATCGCCTGCTGCAACCGCGCGACATCATCGGGATGCAGGAGCTTGCGGATATTGTCCGTGGTGAGCTCGAAGGCCGCGGGCTCGACACCGAAAATCCTGTATTGGCCCTCGTCCCACATCCAGTCGCCGTTCCCCCAATCCCAGTCCCAGGAACCCATCTTCCCGGCGGCAATCGCCATGCTGCGGCGCTGCTCGCTCTCGACGAGCTGCGCGGTCGAACGTTCGAGCTCGGCCGTGCGGGCGCGCACCCGGTCCTCGAGCTCGGTGTTGAGCCGCTCGAGCTGGCGCGTCTTGCGATAGAGCTCGGCGAAGACCTTGATCTTGGCCCTGAGCACTTCCGGAACAACGGGCACCGGTACGTAGTCCACCGCGCCCATTTCATAGCCGCGCAGGCGGTCGATGTCGGACACCTGAATGGCCGAGATGAAGATCATCGCCGTCTTTTGAAAGCGCGGATGCTCGCGGATCATGGCGGCAAGCTCGAAGCCGTCGAGTTCCGGCATGCAGACATCCACCAGGATGACCGCGACCTCATTCTTCAGCAGATATTCCAGCGCCTCGCGCCCCGACGTCGCCACCGCAAGGTTCTCGCCGAGTTCCTTTAGGATGACCTCGTAGGCGAGCAGCTTGGCCGGCTGATCGTCGACCAGGAGGATGTTCACCTTTTCATGGTCCATGATTGAGGCCATAGATCAGCGGTGCAGCCACATGCGGATGGCAAGGAGCAGTTGTTCGGTGTTGACTGGCTTGGCGAGATAATCTGAGGCGCCCGCCTCCAGGCATTTCTCGCGGTCGCCTTTCATCGCCTTGGCGGTGAGGGCGATGATCGGCAGGCGGCGGAAGCGGGTATCCTTGCGGATCAGCTCGATGGTCTGATAGCCGTCCATTTCCGGCATCATGATGTCCATCAGCACGATGGCCAGTTCCGGCGTGGAATGAACGATGTCAATTGCTTCCATGCCGGTGGTGGCGGTCAACACCCGCATGCCACGGCGTTCCAGTGCGCTGCTGAGGGCGAAGATGTTGCGCGGATCGTCGTCCACCAGCAGGGCCGTGCGGC
>DASREP010000002.1:0-15569 GCA_035652015.1 Bradyrhizobium sp.
GCGCCAGATCGAGATGGCGGCGAAACTTCGCGCGCCCGTCATCGAGATCCACACCGGCGCCTGGTGCGACGCCGTCGTCGACGGCCACACCGCCAAGGCCGACGCCGAATGGCAGCGCATCGCGGACGGCGCAAAGCTGGCGCGCGGGGCGGGGCTGGAAGTGCATGCCGGGCACGGCCTCGACTACGCGACCGCCGAGACCATCGCGGCGCTGCCCGAGATCGCCGAGCTCAACATCGGCTACTACATGATCGGCGAAGCGATCTTCGTCGGCATCGGCGAAACCGTTCGCCAGATGAAAGCTGCGATGGCGCGCGGGCGCAACAAACTGGAAAGCGCCGCATGATCATCGGCATCGGTTCCGACCTGATCGACATCCGCCGCGTCGCCAAGGTGATCGAGCGGCACGGTGACCGTTTTCTGGAACGGATCTTCACGGCCGAGGAGCGCGCCAAGGCGGCGCGCCGGGCAAGGAACGAGAAGATGCTGGTCGCGACCTATGCCAAGCGATTCGCCGCCAAGGAGGCCTGTTCCAAGGCGCTCGGCACCGGCATCCGGCTCGGCGTCTGGTGGCGCGACATGGGGGTGGTCAACCTGCCCGGGGGGCGCCCGACCATGCGGCTGACGGGCGGGGCGCTGGCACGCCTGCAAAAGCTGACGCCGCCTGGTCTTGAGGCGCGGGTCGACCTTTCCATCACCGATGATTGGCCATTGGCCCAGGCCTTTGTGGTGATTTCGGCAGCACCTGCCGCGCCAACCTGACCGCAGCCGGTCAAAAACAAAAACTCAAATAATTCCAATTGCTTGTAAGATTTTCATGCGCACCTTGATTGCGAAGCAGCGCGCAACCGTCTAAAACGGCGCCTCCAACGGGCGAATTCGGGTCTGCGCCGGAATTGGCTCTCACTGCCGAAAACAGAACCAATTCCTTGGAAACGCGAGCGAAGCGCTGTTCGCGTGGGGATTTTCTGCTACCGCGAGCTGCTGCGGTGGACTGCGACGGAATCAGGGTGCGATGAGCGTGACTTCTCCGACCAAAACCGAGAGTGGACTGGGCGAGACCATCCGCGTCATCATTCACGCTCTGCTGATCGCGCTCGTCATCCGCACCTTCCTGTTTCAGCCCTTCAACATCCCCTCGGGATCGATGAAGGCGACGCTGCTGGTCGGTGACTACCTGTTCGTGTCCAAATATTCCTACGGCTTCAGCCATTATTCGATCCCGCTGTCGCCGCCGATCTTCTCGGGGCGCATCTTCGGCTCGGAGCCCAACCGCGGCGACGTCGTCGTGTTTCGACTGCCCAAGGACGACTCCACCGACTTCATCAAGCGGGTCATCGGCCTGCCCGGCGACCGCATCCAGGTGAGGGAGGGGCTGCTCTACATCAACGACCAGCCGGTGCAGCGCGAGCGGCTGAGCGACTTTATCGGCGAGGACCCCTGCAGCTCGGAAGGCACCGCCCGGGTGAAGCGCTGGCGGGAGACGCTACCGAACGGGGTGAGCTACGAGACGCTCGACTGCGTCGACAACGGCTTCTACGACAACACCAATATCTACACGGTGCCACCAGGTCATTTCTTCATGATGGGCGACAACCGCGACAATTCAACCGACAGCCGTGTGCTGTCGGCGGTCGGCTATGTGCCGCTGGAGAACATTGTCGGCCGCGCGCAGATGATCTTCTTCTCGGTTTCCGAGAACGAGCATGCCTGGATGTTCTGGCGCTGGCCCTGGACCGTCCGCTGGAATCGTATCTTCAAAATCGTGCGATGATCGAAGACACGCCTGAGATCAAGACCGCATCGATCGCGCCCTCGGATAGCGAAAAGCCCGAGGCCGCGTCCGAAGCAAAGGTCGTGAAGAAGAAGCGCAGCAAGCCCCGCGCCAAGGCGGACGGGAGCAAGGCTGCGGCGAAGTCTGCGCATGCCGAGATCGAGGCGCGGATCGGCCATAGCTTTAATGACACGAACCTCCTGATCACCGCCTTTACCCATGTCTCGGCGCTGAAGCCGCAGCGCAAGCGTGCCGACAGTTATCAGCGCCTGGAGTTTTTGGGCGACCATGTGCTTGGGCTGATCGTCTCGGACATGCTCTATCGCGCCTTTCCCAATGCGGATGAGGGTGAACTGTCCAAGCGCCTTGCCGAACTGGTGCGCAAGGAGAGCTGCGCCGATGTCGCGCGCCAGCTTGGGCTCGCCGACGACATCAAGCTCGGCGCGGTTGGCGCCAGCGCCGGCGCGCGCTTACGCAAATCCGTGCTCGGCGACGTCTGCGAGGCCGTGATTGGCGCGATCTATCTTGACGGCGGCTACACCGCGGCCGCCGAGTTCGTCGGGCGCAATTGGACCGAGCGGATGCAGAAGCCGCGCCGTCCGTTGCGCGATCCCAAGACGGTGCTGCAGGAATGGGCGCAGGGCAAGGGCCTGCCGACGCCTGTTTATCGCGAGGTCGAGCGGACCGGGCCTCATCACGATCCGCAGTTCCGCGTCGCCGTGGACCTGCCGGGGCTTGCGTCGGCGGAAGGGATCGGCAGCTCCAAGCGCGCGGCCGAGAAGGTCGCGGCCTCCGTGATGATCGAGCGCGAAGGCGTTGGCGGTAGCAATGACGGCTGATGCTCTTGCCGACAGCGGGTCTGCGGCCACGCGCTGCGGCTTTGTGGCGCTGATCGGCGCGCCCAATGTCGGCAAATCCACCCTCGTCAATGCGCTGGTCGGCTCCAAGGTCACCATTGTCTCGCGCAAGGTGCAGACCACGCGCGCGCTGATCCGCGGCATCGTCATCGAGGGTCATTCGCAGATCATCCTGGTCGACACGCCCGGCATCTTCTCGCCCAAGCGCCGGCTCGACCGGGCCATGGTGTCGACCGCCTGGAGCGGCGCCCATGATGCCGATCTCGTCTGCGTGCTGCTCGATGCCAAGAGCGGCATCAATGACGAAGCCGAAAAGATCCTCGAGAAGCTTGCCTCGGTCGACCACGAGAGGATCCTGGTGCTGAACAAGATCGACTTGGTGCCGCGGGAAAAGCTGCTCGCGCTGGCGCAGGCGGCCAATGAGCGCATTAAATTTGCCAACACGTTCATGATCTCGGCGCTGTCGGGCGACGGGGTCGAGGATCTGCGCAAAGCGTTGGCCGAGGCGGTGCCGCCGGGGCCATACCTCTACCCCGAAGATCAGATGTCGGACGCGCCGCTGCGCAGCCTTGCCGCGGAAATCACCCGCGAAAAGATCTTCCAGCAGCTGCATCAGGAGCTGCCGTATCAATCCACCGTCGAGACCGACAGCTGGACCGAGCGCAAGGACAAGTCGGTTCGCATCGAGCAGACCATCTTTGTCGAGCGGGAAAGCCAGCGCAAGATCGTGCTCGGCAAGGGCGGCGCGACCATCAAGTCGATCGGTGCCGAGGCGCGCAAGGAGATCGCGGACATCCTGGATGTGCCGGTGCACCTGTTCCTGTTCGTCAAAGTGCGCGAGAATTGGGGCGACGATCCCGACCGCTACCGGGAGATGGGGCTGGAGTTTCCTAGGGAATGATTGGGCAAGGAATGATTGGTGCAGTGAGTTACCGATCCCGATGACCGTCCCGACCAACGTGCTGCGGTTCCAGGTTCTGCTCTACATCTCCCTGATGCTGGACGCGGTGTCGGTCGCGTTCCACGATCGCACGCCGACCGAGGACATGACGGACTCCATGATCACGGCCTCGATGGTTCTCGCCTTCGGCGAGATACTGCTCCTGCTCTATTTCGTCCATCTCGCCGCCCGCCATCGCAAGAACTGGCCGCGCTGGGTGCTGGCTGCCGGGCTCGTGCTGTCCGTGATCTCGCTGATCGACGTCATCTGGAGCAACGGGCTGGAACTCGACAGCGCAATCGAGTTCGTCTCCTGCGTGCTGACGACCTTGGGGTTGTGTTTCTCCATCACCGGCGACGCCAAAGGCTGGTTCAACGCGTAGGGTGCCGTTGGACATTGCTTCGCTTAGCTCACCTCGCGTGATAGCCTCCACTCCATGGAATGGACCGACGAAGGCATCGTGCTGGGCGTGCGGCGGCATGGCGAGGCTTCCGCCATTGTCGAGCTGTTGACCCGCGGGCACGGCCGCCATCTGGGGCTGGTGCGGGGCGCGGCGAGCGCACGGATGCGGCCCCTGCTGCAGCCCGGCAACAGCGTCCGCGCGGTGTGGCGGGCGCGGCTCGACGAGCACCTCGGCATGTATGCCATCGAAGGCACCCGGCTGCGCGCCGCCGGCCTGCTTGCGTCCTCGCACGCGGTCTATGGCGTGACGCATCTTGCCGCCCTGGCGCGGCTCCTGCCGGAGCGCGATCCGCATGAGGACATCTACGAGATGCTCGAGCGCACGCTCGACGATTTCGAGGATGCGGGCGAGGCGGCGGTGTATCTGATCCGCTTCGAGCTTGCGATGCTCGCCGAACTCGGGTTTGGCCTCGACCTCTCAACTTGCGCCGCGACCGGCGAGACCGAGGACCTGGTCTACGTCTCGCCCAAATCCGGCACCGCGGTGTCGCGCAGCGCTGGCGAGCCCTGGCGCGACCGCCTGCTGCGCCTGCCGTCCTTCCTGCGCGAGGACGGCGGCGCCGACAACGGCTTTTCCGACCAGGATTTGCTCGACGGCTTCCAGCTCACCGGTCTGTTCCTGCTGCGCCACGTGCTCGAGCCGCGCGGCCAATACCATTCCGATGCCCGCGACGGCTTCATCGGCGCGGTGACGAGGCTGCGGGCGAAGAAGGCGCTGACCTCGCCCTAGCCGTGCCGCTCACAGCCTCGGCGCGATCTGCAACTCCAGCAATGCGATGCGCTGCAGCGCCACCACGTCGCGCTCGCCTGCCTTTGCCGTGCGCAGGATCGATTCGGCGAGGAGGTTAACCTGGGTCGAGCTGACCGGCTCGGGCAGCGTCGCGACAGATGCCTCGAGCGCTGCCGTCATCAGTTCGATCGTTTCCGGAGGGAAGACAGCGTCAGAGAAGTCCTTCATCGCCATGAACTCCTCAAAACGAGGAAACGTCGCGTCGGGCCTTGAGTTCCTGCGCGAAGGGCCGGCGAAAAGGTGCGAAATTTCCGTCCCTTGCCGGTATCGCTTCACCCGTGATCCAAGCGTGAGCAGAGGCTGATTCGAAGCCTTGCCGAGGGCATCCGGAGCGTTTAACCAGCAGCCTATGGGAAAAAATCTGATTCCGCCCGATCCGGACAAGTCCAGGATCGATGAGGTGTCGCTGCGGGAGGCGCTGGAAGAGCGCTACCTGAATTATGCGCTCTCCACCATCATGCACCGCGCGCTGCCGGATGCCCGCGATGGGCTGAAGCCGGTGCACCGGCGCATCCTCTATGGCATGCGGCTGCTCCGGCTCGACCCGACCTCGGCCTTCAAGAAGTCGGCCAAGATCGTCGGCGACGTGATGGGCTCGTTCCATCCGCATGGCGACCAGGCGATCTACGACGCCATGGTGCGCCTGGCGCAGGATTTCTCCTCGCGCTACCCGCTGGTCGACGGCCAGGGCAATTTCGGCAATATCGACGGCGACAACGCCGCCGCCTACCGCTACACCGAAGCCCGCATGACCGATGTCGCGCAGCTGCTGCTCGACGGCATCGACGAGGATGCGGTCGACTTCCGCCCCAACTATGACGGCCAGTCCAAGGAGCCGGTGGTTCTGCCCGGCGGCTTCCCCAACCTGCTGGCCAACGGCGCGCAGGGCATCGCGGTCGGCATGGCGACCTCCATTCCGCCGCACAACGCCGCCGAGCTTTGCGACGCAGCGCTGCATCTGATCGAGAAGCCGACCGCGAAGTCGCGCGCGTTGATGCGGTGGGTCAAGGGCCCGGATTTCCCGACCGGCGGCATCATCATCGATTCCAAGGAATCGATTGCGGAGGCCTATGCCACCGGGCGCGGCTCGTTCCGCACCCGCGCCAAATGGGTGCAGGAGGAGGGCGCGCGCGGCACCTGGCAGATCGTCATCACCGAGATCCCCTGGCTGGTGCAGAAGTCGCGGCTGGTCGAGAAGATCGCCGAGCTCCTGAACGAGAAGAAGCTGCCGCTGGTCGGCGACGTCCGCGATGAATCGGCGGAGGACATCCGCCTCGTCATCGAGCCGAAATCGCGCACGGTCGATCCGGCGCTGATGATGGAATCGCTGTTCCGGCTCACCGAGCTGGAAAGCCGCATTCCGTTGAACCTCAACGTGCTGGTGAAGGGCCGGGTGCCCAAGGTGCTTGGGCTCGCCGAGTGCCTGCGCGAATGGCTCGACCATCTGCGCGACGTGCTGCTGCGCCGCTCCAACTACCGCAAGGGCCAGATCGAGCACCGGCTGGAGATCCTCGGCGGCTACCTGATCGCCTATCTGAACATCGACAAGGTGATCAAGATCATCCGCACCGAGGATGAGCCGAGGCCGGTCTTGATGAAGACCTTCAAGCTCAGCGAGGTGCAGGCCGAAGCCATCCTCAACATGCGCCTGCGGTCGTTGCGCAAGCTTGAGGAGATGGAGATCCGCGGCGAGGACAAGGAGCTGCGCAAGGAGCTGAAGGGCCTGGAGTCCCTGCTCGCCTCGGAGCCCGAGCAGTGGGCCAAGGTCGGCGAGCAGATCAGGAAGGTCCGCGACATCTTCGGGCCCAAGACCCCGCTCGGCAAGCGCCGCACGCAGTTTGCCGATGCGCCAGAGCATGATCTTGCGGCGATCGAAGAGGCCTTCATCGAGCGCGAGCCGGTGACCGTCGTCGTCTCCGAAAAGGGCTGGGTGCGCACGCTCAAAGGTCATGTCGAGGATCTCTCCGGCCTTGCCTTCAAGACCGACGACAAGCTCGACCAGGCCTTCTTTGCCGAAACAACCTCGAAGCTTCTGCTGTTTGCGACGAACGGGAAATTCTACTCGCTCGAAGTGGCAAAACTGCCGGGCGGGCGCGGTCATGGCGAGCCGATCCGCATGTTCGTCGACATGGAGCAGGATGCCGCGATCGTCGCGCTGTTCGTCAACAAGGGCGAGCGCAAGTTCCTGATCGCAAGCTCCGAAGGCCAGGGTTTTGTGGTCAAGGAAGAGGACTGCGTCGGCACCACCCGCAAGGGCAAGCAGGTCTTGAACGTGCAGATGCCCAATGAGGCGCGCGCCATTGCAACCGTCAGCGGCGACACCGTCGCGGTGATCGGCTCGAACCACAAGATGGTGATCTTCCCGCTCGACCAGGTGCCGGAAATGGCGCGCGGCCGCGGCGTGCGCCTGCAGAAATACACCAGCGCCACGCTGTCCGACGTCACCACGTTCGATTCCAAGGCGGGACTGACCTGGAAAGACTCGGCGGGCCGCGAGCAGAGCCTGTCGATGAAGGAGCTCGCGGACTGGCGCGGCAACCGCGCCGATGCCGGCCGTCTCGCGCACGGCCTGCCCAAGTCGAACCGGTTCGGCAAGGGCGTCGAGTAGGCTGTAATAGTATTCGTTGTTCGGCGCGCTATAACCCTTGGCCGGCAGACCGCAGGCCAAGGGTTTTCGATGATGGCGCATGCGCACGATCATGACCACGACGACGATCATTCCCACGGCAGCCATTTCCACGCAGTTGGCGCCCATGACCACGCGCACGGCCATGCTGGCCACAGCCACGCGCCCGCGACATTCGGGTTCGCGTTTGCCGTCGGCGTGACGCTCAACGCAGGCTTCGTGCTGGCCGAGCTGGTGTTCGGCTATCTCGCCAATTCGCTGGCGCTGATTTCGGACGCCCTGCACAATTTTGCCGATGTGATCGCCCTGCTGCTCGCCTGGGGCGCCGCCGTGCTGGCACGCAAGCTGCCGACCGAGCTGCACACCTACGGCTACCGCCGCGCCTCGATCCTGGCGGCGCTGGCCAATGCCGGCCTGCTCCTGCTCGGTGTCGGCGCCATCGCGGTGGAGGCGATCGACCGTCTGCGTTTCCCGGCGCCAGTGGCGGGATCGACCGTGATCTGGGTCGCGGCGCTCGGCATCCTCATCAACGGCGCGACTGCGCTGTTGTTCATGCGCGGCAGCGCGCACGATCTCAACATCCGCGGCGCCTATCTGCACATGGCGGCCGATGCCGTGGTCTCCTTCGGTGTCGTCATCGCGGCGCTGGTGATCATGCTCACCGGCTGGCTCTGGGTCGACCCCGTGACCAGCCTGGTCGTTGCGGCGCTGGTCTTGGTGAGCGGCTGGGGATTGGCGCGCGACAGCGTCAATCTCGCGCTCGACGCGGTGCCCGCGCATATCGATTTCGCCGATGTGCGCGACTATCTCGCCGGCCTTCAGGGCGTGTCCGATGTGCACGACCTGCACATCTGGGCCATGAGCACCAGCGAGACCGCATTGACTGTGCATCTCGTGCGGCCGGGCGGTGTTGACGACGCCTTTCTCCACGGCGTGTGCGAGGAGCTCTCGCACCGTTTCAGGATTGCGCACCCGACCATCCAGATCGAAACGAGCCACGAGACCTGCCGGCTCGCGCCGGCCGATGTGGTGTAAGGCGCAACGCCACAGCTGACACCTGTTGCCATCGGCATCGCACGCTGTGGACGCACCTGCAATCTGACGCGGTCGCAAAGACGAGCCCGTGTTAGGTTGCGCCAAAAGCGTGGCCCCGGACGAAACGCAGTGAGCGAGTGGATTGGCGTCGCGATCGCTATCGTGTCGAGCTGCCTCGGCGGCAGCGCGGCTGCGGTGACGCGCTATCTGGTGGCGGGCGCCGATCCGATTGCACTTGCGATTTTGCGCTGGGGCATCGGCTTTGCCTGCCTGTTGCCGGCGGCGCTGCTCTTGAAGGTGCGCTGGCCAGACGGTAAGGACTGGCCATATGTGGCGCTGCTCGGGCTCTGCTTCTTCGGCCTGTTCTTCATCCTTTATAATATCGCCATCAGCTATACGACCGCGGCGCGCGCGAGCCTCGCACTCGCCACGCTGCCGCTGCACACCATGGTGGTCGGTGCCTTGCTCGGTGTCGAGGCGCTGACGCCCCGCAAGACCATCGGCGTCTGTGTTGCCGTACTCGGTGCGGTCGCAGCGCTTGCGACGGGGCTGGCTGCTGCGCCCATGGGGGCATGGCGTGGCGAATTGATCATGATGGCGGCGGTGTTCTGCATGGCGTTCTACAATGTGCTGTCGCGTCCCTTCATTGCCCGCTCGAGCGCGCTCGGCTTCCTGACAGTCGGGATGGGGACGGGCGCCGCGGCGCTGATCCTGCTTGGAGCTGCCACGGGCAGCTTCACTGTGTTGAAAAATTTCGGCACGACGCAATGGATCGCCGGGCTTTATCTCGGCATCGGCGGCGGGGCCGCGGCCTTCATCCTCTGGGTGACAGCGCTCGCCCGCGCAAGCCCGACCCGTGTTGCCAACACCATGACCGTCAACCCGATTGCCGCCGCGCTGCTCGCCACGCAATTGGTCGGCGAACCGATCACGCCCAATCTGGTGGTCGGCCTGGTCGCGGTCTTCGCAGGAATCTGGATCGCTACCCGCGATATCAAAAAGCCGTAACCGCCGCTCACGCGGGCGCGCAATGGTGTAGCTTCCGCCCCGGTCTGGTGGAGGAGGCGTCTCGTGAAGCGAATGATAGGTATTGTCGCCGTGCTGCTGGCGGCTGGCTGGTCGGCCGTTGCCGGGGCGCAGTCGGGCGTCGAAAGGCTCTACATCCTCAATTGCGGGGAGGGCATGGCCGGCGACATTTCGCGCTGGTCGCCCGGCGTCAATGAGGGGCAGTCGATGCCTTTTGTCGACAATTGCTACCTCATCAAGCATGCGCAGGGCTGGTTCCTGTGGGACACCGGCATTCCCGACGCGGTGGCGGGGATGCCCAACGGGCTGGTGCCCGCCGATCCCAAGGCCATTACCTGGCATCGACCGAAGACGCTGGCGGCCCAACTCGACCAACTCGGCGTCAAGCCGGCCGACATCAAGGCCATGGCAGTATCGCACACCCATCCCGACCACATCGGCAATGTCGAGATGTTTCCGAGCGCCATGCTCTATGTGCAGAAGGCCGAATATGACTGGCCCGGTCCCAACGGTCAGCCGCGCTTCAAGCCGGAGCATCCGGTCACGCTGCTGCAGGGCGATCGCGACGTGTTCGGCGACGGCAGTCTCATGATCCTCTCCACGCCTGGCCATACGCCCGGCCACCAGTCGCTGCTGGTCAAGCTGCCCAAGACCGGCGAGGTGCTGCTGTCGGGCGATGCCGTCCACTTCAAGAGCAATTGGGACAATCGGCGGGTGCCGGCGCTCAACTTCAGCAAGGAGGCGACGTTGTCCTCGATGGAGAAGATCGACGGGATATTGCAACGGGATCACGCGCAGCTCTGGATCAACCATGACAAGGCGCAGCGCGATACGTTGAAGCTGGCGCCGGAGTTCTACGATTAGCTCACACCGCAGCGATCGCCTCGATCTCGATCAGGAAATCCGGACCATAGAGCTTGGATACCTCCACCAGCGTCACCGCTGGTGCGGCCGGCGGGGTGACCGAGGCGAAGAAGCGGTTGCGGGCCTCGCGATAGGCGCCGAGATTGTTCATGTCGGTCACGAATACGGTGAGCTTCACCACATTGGCTGCCGTGCAGCCGCTCGACCGCAAGGCGTGGGTGAGATTGGCGAACACCTGGGTGGCCTGGGCGGCAAAATCGCCCTTGCCGATGACGTTGCCGTCACGGTCGAGTGCGGTCTGGCCCGCAATGAAGATGATCCTCCTGGCGCTGACGTCCACGATCTGGGAATAGCCCGGCGGAGAGCCGAGCTCGGGCGGATTGATGCGCCGGATCGAAGGCGTGAGATCGTCGGTCATCGCGGTCACTCCTGGAAGGTGATGTGGGAGTCAGTTCTTCGGCGCGGAGACCGGCGGAGGACCGAAGCCCGTGCCGCGCCTCGGATTGAGGGTGCCGGCATAGAACGACACCATCCAGACCAGGAGCAGGCCGACCAGGTAGGCGACGTAGACCTGTGGCGGCGACTTGATCCATCGCCACAGTCGCGCGATCTGGCCTTGCTGGTTCGCGTCATCGGTCATTGCTCAATTCCCGGATTGTAGGGTGGGCAAAGGCGCGCTTGCGCCGTGCCCACCGTCCCTGGCTTGGTGGGCACGCTGCGCTTTGCCCACCCTACAATCCAGATGTGCGCAAAAACTGGCGGCGATGGGAAGCGCAATCTCCTTACCAGCCTCATTGTCGCGACACCGGCTTGAGCAGCAGGAGCGCGGCAAATGCCGCAAGGCTCAGTGCGGAGGAGACAATCAGGATGCGGCTTCCCATCACGTTGAGCAGCAGGCCGAAGGCGAGGGGGGCCACGGCTTGCGCGAGCCGCGCCGGCGCGCCGATCAGGCCAAGCCGATAGCCGTAGTTCTCGGAGCCGAAGATCGCCAGCGGCAGCGTGCCGCGCGCGATGGTCAGGACCCCATTGCCCGCGCCGTGGAAGACCGCGAACAGGCTTGCCGCCGTGCCGCCCGAAATGGCCACGATCGCGGCCCCGATCGGATGCGTCAGGCACGCGAGCCTGGTCGAGACGATCGGGTGGTAGCGCTTGAGCAGGCTCGCTTCCACGATGCGCGCGCCGACCTGCGCCGGGCCGATCAGCGCGCCGGCCGCGATCGCCTCGACCGGCGAGGCGCCGGCCGCCTCCAGGATGCGGGGGAAATGCGCGGCCATGGCTCCGGTCACGGTCCAGGCGGCGGCGAAGGTGAAGGCGAGCAGCATCATGGTGCGGTCGATCGGGATGTGCGGCTTGGTCGCCGTCGCGGTCGCGATCTTCGCGCCCGCGACCGGAGGCAGCATCAAGAAGTTGAGCGGCAGCCCGAGCAGCAGATGCGCCGCCGCCCAGGCAAAGCAGGTGTCGCGCCAGCCGATATGGGCAAGCCCCAGTGCTGTCAGCGGCCAGCCGACGGTCGAGGCAAAGCCCGCGATCAGGGTGATGCCGGTGATGGGCCCGCGCGCAGCATCGCCATAGATCCGGCCCAGCGCGCCGAACGCCGCATCATAGAGCCCGTAGCCCATGCCGATTCCGAGCAAGAGCCAGGCGGCGAACAGCAGCGGGATGTTGCTGGTCAGTCCGAGCAGCACGAGCCCTGCGGCCATGGTCAGGTTGGAGATGGTCAGCACCGGCCGCCCGCCGATCAGGTCGATCTGGCGGCCGACCCTCGGTCCCAGCACGGCCGTAATCACCGCAGCCGCCGAGAAGGCGGCGAACACCCAGTTGGGGGAGACGCCGAGATCATGCGCGATCGGATCGGCCAGGATCGCCGGCAGATAATAGCTGGAGGCCCAGGCCAGCGTCTGGGTGGTGCCGAGTGCGAGGATGAGGGGGTAATGGCGCCCGTTCATCGCACGGGCGCCGTCAAGTCGGGTCGAATATTCATCTTAAGCATTTGCTGCGGTCGGGAACGGCACGTCAAGCGCACGGGATGCGTGCCTCACCTTCCGTCCGACATGATTGCAAGGCATAATCAGTTGCATGGAACTTGCCCCCCGTATGGAGCTGATGAACTGGCTGGTCAGCCAGGGTCTCACCGGCCTTCCCGAACCCGACCTGATCCGTGGCTTCTGCGAGCGTTGCCGCGCGGGAGGCCTCGACTTGTCGCGCGGGCTTGCCTTCATCGACACGCTGCACCCGATCTATGAGGGCCGCGGCTTCCGCTGGACCGATCGCGAGAGCAATGAGAGCCAGACCTTCGAATACACATCGAGCGCCGACGGCGATGCCGCCAGGAACTGGCGCCGCTCGGTGTTTCACCACATGCTGGAAAAGGGCCACGACGAGTTCATCATCGATCTCGGCGACTGCGAGCAGCTCGATTTCTCCATGATCGGCGATCTCGCCGAAAAGGGGCATCGGCACTTTCTCGCCTTCGTGCACCGCTTTGGCGATGCCGGCACGCTCGGCCAGATGGACTGCTTCTATTCCTACTGGGCGACCCGCCGCGATGACGGCTTTTCGCAAGGCGAGATCGCCGCGCTGCGCGATCTGGTGCCGCTCCTGGGCCTCGCGATCAAGTCGGCGCAGCATGTCGATATCGCGCGCACGCTGGGGCGGGTCTATCTCGGGCGCGACGCCTCGGCGCAGGTGCTGTCGGGGCGCATCTCGCGCGGCGTCACCGAGCGCATCAAGGCCGTGCTCTGGTTCTCCGACCTGCGCGGCTCGACCGCGATTTCGGAAAGCATCGGGCCGGACGAGATCATCCCGTTCCTCAACGATTATGCGCAGGCCTCGATCGACGCCATCCACGAGGCCGGTGGCGACGTCCTGAAGCTGATCGGCGACGGCGTGCTTGCGATCTTCACCGGCGAGGACATGGCAATCGCGCGGCGCGCGGCGCTGCAGGCCGAGCATCGTTTCCGCCTCAACATGGCCGAGCTCAATGCGCGGCGCTCGGCTGCGGGGCGTCCCGTCACCACCGCCTATGTCGGCCTGCATATCGGCCAGGTGTTCTACGGCAACATCGGCAGCGAGGACCGGCTCGATTTCACCGTGGTGGGCCCGGCCGTCAACGAGGTCAGCCGCATCGCCTCGATGTGCAACTCGGTCGACCGCGAGCTCCTCGCATCCTCGGAATTTCGCGGCGGCCTCGACCCGACCGGTCGCCGCTATTTGGTCTCGACCGGCCGCTACGCACTCCGCGGCATCGGCCGCGCCCAGGATCTCTATACGCTGGATCCTGACATGGAAGGCAACGAGGCCATGACGGGTGGGTATGAGCGATATTTGAAGGGTTAGTCGTTCGTCGTCATTGCGAGGAGCCACCCGGTCCGCGCCAAGCGCGGCCGGATGACAGGCTCCGCGACGAAGCAATCCAGGGCCAGGCATGAGGCTGCCGATTGTGTTCGCAAGGCGTTTCGGTGGGGTTCGGAATGACGACTGGGAGACATGAGGCTACATCCTCGCGGCGCAATTCGCGTCCGAGCTCTGCATCAACCATCACCCTCGAAGTGCGAGGGCGCAGGGAGAGCCGGGTGGCCGCTGCACCCGGGGCCTCCGCGCAAGAGATTGCGCGAAAGCGCGCAGACCACAGGTACAGGCGGTGACAACCGGCCCTCCCTGCGCAGTGGTTTACGGCTTATAGGCGCTCTCCTCGGTGAACCCTTCCGTTTGCCACCGTCGCAGCCCACGATGCGGCTCGCATCGTCGGCAACTTGGCGCCGGACCTTTCGGGGCGCCAGGACCACACCACTTCGCCGTCCAGGGATATGCCGCTCGTCAACAGGCCCATCCCCGTCCACCGCATTCCGCTCCACGTGTCGTGACGATCGCGATACGCCCCTTCGCTCGGTGCGGAATGGCGGCGGTAATACGACAAATCAGAAATTCGGAAAAGAGGAATATTTTTGCGCGCGGGGCTTGACACGATGGTGCGGGCCGGTGCCCGTCGGGCAGATCAGTTGAGCAAATTGTGTCAAGGCTGGCCGTATGGAAAGAGCCAGCCCCTTTCCAAGTTAAAAAAGACATACTATTGTTAAGATACACCCACAAGTTGATCGCCTCCGAGGTTACCATGCAATCCGAGGAAATCAGGGCTTGGTCGCTTAAAGAGTTGATCGCTGCCGCTCCTATTGTCCCCATCGTAGCGAGCAGCTTCGCCATTACGTACAACTTAGGCTACCTTTTGGCATTTGACCTTTCTTGGTTTTCGTTTTTTAGCCTAACAGACCATGTTGTATTTGCGCTTCGGGCCATTCCAGTTGCGGTCGGTCTATCCGTTGCGTTCCTGATCGGCTTCATTGACCCACCAGGCGGCGGTATAACCTATCGGTTTGCCGTCCTATCGATCGTGGCCTTAGGCTTCGTAACTGCCCTCTTAGGTTTCTTGAGTGGCCACATCGGGTTGTTCTTGGTGTACCTGTTCGTCATGGGTAGGGCGTTTATTCATCGCAATTTGTCTCACCGGACATCTCCCTTCAACATACTCTATTGGGGAGTGGTCATAACGTTGATGTCTCTCATCGTTGGCTATCTGTCTGCCGTAGGTGGACGGTATATCTCGGAGCTGGACAGGCACCATGATTATTTTGTGCTCGCTTCTTCGATGGGCATCGACGTATCCCCGAGCAAATCATCGCTTCCAAGCCAAGAGCAGAAGCAGCAATTGCATTATGTGGGAGAGGTGATTTTTGTCGGAAGCCGTGGCGTCCTTTTTCATCCATACGGGAAAAGTGCGCGCTTCTTTCAATGGGTGAACATACAAAATATCTACCAGTGCCCACAGGTGGTGACGGATGCGTCAGGCAATCCTTGTCTAAATGGCGACTGAATATCAGCACCCACGATGACGACGCCTGCGTGCGGTAGAATTACGGTGACCACCGTAATCCAGGAATAGCGATGAAGCACAAGGCACTAGACGTCGATCACTTCGCGAACTGTCATAAGCGATGGAAAAAATTTCGAAATCATGACCTTACCACGGGTGATCAGCCTTCGGGATTACGGTGACAGTGCTGGACTGCACCCCTGAAGTGAGACACGATAATTTCAGTGACAGGCATTTCGAGGATGACCTGTGGCAGGACGAGGACCGAACCGTCAGTTTCCGACGGCGTACAAGATAAAGGCGATCAAGCGAGTTGAGAGAGGCGAAG
>DASREP010000003.1:0-4517 GCA_035652015.1 Bradyrhizobium sp.
GGCGTCGGTCAGCGCCACCTTCCGCGTGGTCCGCTGCAGCAGCCGCGTGCCCAGCCGCTGCTCCAGCGCTGCGATCAGCCGCGTCACCGCCGGCGGCGACAGGCCAAGTTTGCGTGCAGCCGGCGCAAACCCCTGCAGGTCCGCCACCGTCACGAAGGTCTGCATGGCTTCGATCCGGTCCATGGCTTTATTTCACTATTTGCAACGATGAACTGTCAACAGGGGTGATTGTTTTAGCGTCGAAAAGCTCCATTTTGAGCGGCGAGGACGGGCCGTAAGCCTGTTCCGGGAGATAGACGATGTCAGACACTCACACTTATGCCAGCGATGTGGCCTTCTCGCCGGCGGTGAAACAGATCCAGGCCCGCAAGGGTTCGCGCGAGCACTACGCGCATCAGGAGCAGCGCGGCTGGCGCACCGAGGTCGATGACAATCTCGCCGCCTTCCTCGCCGAGACCAACAGCTTTTATCTGGCCACTGCGTCCGCGGATGGGCAGCCCTATATCCAGCACCGCGGCGGGCCGAAGGGCTTTTTGAAGGTGCTGGACAAGCACACGCTGGCGTTCGCCGATTTCGCCGGCAACCGGCAATACATCACCCAGGGCAATCTCTCCGAAAACCCCAAAGGCTACATCTTTGTGATGGATTATGCGCACCGTCGCCGCGTCAAGATCTGGGGCACCGCGCGCGTGGTGGAGGACGACGATGCGCTGGTGCATTCCATGATGCCGAAGGGCTACCGCGCCCGCGGTGAGCAGGTGATCCTGTTCACGATCGCCGCCTGGGACACCAATTGCCCGCAGCACATTCCGCAGAAGTTTGACGCGGCCGATGTCGCCGCGGCTCTGGCCGCCCGCGATGCACGGATTACGGAGCTGGAGGCGGAACTGGCGAAATTGAAGGGGGAGAAGGCGGCGGCGCAATAGCCGCTTGGTCCGCTCTATCACCGTCACCCTGAGGTGCTCGCGGAACGCGGGCCTCCAGCGACAAACGGCAAAGCCGTTTGCGCGGGGATGACGGGTCTGGCCCCAGACTACGCCGCTTCGCGTTGTTCCTTCCAGGAAAACTCCGGATAATATTGCAGCATCATCCGGTCGACATAGGCGGTGAGATTGTCGAACTCCTCCGCGCGTTCGCGCAGCCGCGAGGAAAAGAACGGCGTCAAGATCCCGGCAAGCGTGCCGAAGGCGGTGGCGTCGGTGCCGCAGGGCTTGTCGCCCATCAGATAGCGCTTGTCGCCGAGTTGCACCGACAACGCGAACAGCGAGCGCACCGCGAGTTCGACATCATCGTCGGGCGCGTGACGGCCGAGCCCACTGAGCAGATAGTTCTCGGCGACACGGAACTGTGCGTCCTCGCGCAGCTTCTCACGGCGGTGCTCCGGCGCGCCGTCGAAGAAATGCGCCGGCCCCTTGGCGAAATTCTCCGGATCCACCCAGCGCGCGCCGACCATCGCCCAATAGACATGATGCTCGATCATCCGCTCGAAGGCCCAGGCCTGCGCGCGCTCGGCGCGGTCCAGCCCATCGTCGAAATCGAAGCCGTATTTGCGCTCGATATGGGCGCGGATGAAGGTGGAGTCGGCAATCGGAACGCCGTCGTCTTCGATGAATGGCAGCTGCCCCTTGGGTGAGGCCGGTGGCATTGCCCGCTCCTTGCGATAGGCAAGCCCGGCCATCTTCAGCTGGACCTCGGACTTGGTCACAAACGGGCTGATTTCCGGCAGGCCGAAACCAGTGCCAAAGCCATAGAGGGTGATCATGCGACGAACTCCCGATGCTGCAATTAGCCTGCCCTACCGCCCCCCTGCTGCCACCATGGTGTCAGCAGCCGTCACGCGACGCGCGAAATGGGCTCCCCGCAGCGCGCGAGCGGCTATATTTTCAAACCAGGCGTTGCCGGCAGCTGCCAGCGCGCCCGCGACAAAAGCGATCGCCGCGAAGCGGAGGTCGCCGCTGGCGAGGTTCAGGGTGATCATGCGCTCGTAGATCCACGCCTGGAACGCTTGCCGTGAGCCCAGAGGACTCGGGTTGCAGAGAGTGGTCATGGACAAAATCCCTTCATTTGAAGCGTTGTCCCGTTATACAAAGCCCCTGCTGCCAACATCCTGTCAGCAGCAGCAAGTGCTCGTTTTCACACGAGAATTTCGACGAGACGTGCCATGAGACGCGCCGACCGCCTGTTCCAGATCATCCAGGTCCTGCGCCGTTCGCGGAATCCGCTGACAGCGGATGCGATCGCAATCGAGCTCGAGACCTCAAAGCGCACAATCTATCGCGACATCGCCACCCTGATGGGCCAGCGCGTGCCGATCCGCGGCGAAGCCGGCATGGGCTACATCCTGGAGAAGGGATTCGACCTGCCACCCCTGATGCTGACACCTGATGAAATCGAGGCTGCGGTGCTCGGCGCGCAATGGGTGGTCGGCAATGCCGACGACGTGCTGGCGCGCGCCGCGCAGGACCTCATGGCAAAGATCGCCGACACCGTACCGGAGCGGTTGCGGCCCTTCGTGCTGGAGCCGGCGAGCCGCGCCCGGGCCAATTGGCGGAAGGAGCCTGACCGCATCGACATGGCACGCACCCGCAGCCATATTCACGAGGGCAAGAAGATCGCACTGCGCTATCGTGACGAACAGGGCCGTGATAGCGAGCGCACCATCTGGCCGATCGCAATCGGCTATCACGAGGCAGTGCGGATTCTCGCCGCGTGGTGCGAACTCAGGCGGGATTTCCGCAGCTTCCGCACCGACCGCGTGGTCGATGCGCAATATCTCGACGAGAAATATCCTGAAAGGCGCGATGCGTTGCGCGCGAAATGGCGGCGCAGCCTGGTCTGGGAGCATCCGAAGGATGTCTGACGCATGACGGCGGCCGATGCTGAGAGCCTGTGCCAGAGCTGCGGCGCCTGCTGCGCCTATTCGGAGAACTGGCCGCGCTTCTCCATCGAAGACGACGACGCGCTCGCGCGCATTCCGAGCGAGCTCGTGAATGCGCGCGGCTCCGGCATGCGCTGCGACAACGACCGCTGCGCGGCGCTTGCCGGCAAAATCGGCGAGGCAGTTTCCTGCACCATCTACGCCGTCCGCCCTGATGTCTGCCGCACCTGCATGCCAGGCGATGCCGAATGCGCCATCGCCCGACGCAAGCACCGGCTGCCGGTGCTCTGATCGCTATTGCGACGAAACGTGCAGCGACCCGTCCCGGCGACTTCGCCGGACCGGCGCGCGATCAATTCTGATCGTCGCCCATCAGCTCGGCGAGCTTGTCGTAGTACTTGGAGACGATCTCGATGTTGCCCTTGTTCTCGATCGGCGGCTCGGGCGATTTCAAGGCGGTGTTGAGATCGGCCAGTGCCTGCTTCTTGTCGGCGGCGGACATCTTCTTGTCGGCCTCGACCTGCGCGATCTGCGATTTGATAACGGCTTCACTGCCGACATATTTCTTGGTGGTGGGATCGAAGCCGCCGAGCACGAGGCCGATATTGTCCATCACGCTGTTGTATTCGTCGTAGCTCGCAAAGCCGTTCTTCTTCGCGACAGCGTCGAGCTGCGACATGATCTTCGGATCCGGCTTGGCGTTCTCCGGCAGCTTGGCGGTGATGGCGTCCATGTCCTTTTGCGCGGACAGCACGCCCTGGACCTGCTTCTCGGTCAGCGGGATCTGCTTGATCTGCGGCGCCTGCGCGCCTTGCGCCGGCGCCATCTCCTTGCTCTGCGCCAGCGCGACATCGGCGCCGAGCGCAGTGATGGAGACGGACAGGCAGACGATACTGAGGGCAGTCAGAGCCGGACGGACGAGCGCGCGCATGGAAGTCTCCTAAGGGACTGTCGGGAGGCGAAATCTTACAGTGCGAACTGCGTACGAATTTTGAAATGAATGGCCTATGAACTGTTCCCGGGGCTGTCGTTCAAGCAGATTGCCGCGAATTTCGACTGATGACCAGTGGCCCCGCTATGGGCTTGCCGCCGTTGATCTTTCCGGGGACCGGCGTTTCCGCCGCTTCCAAGCGAAGCGCAAAAACAAAAAAACGCCGCCTCGGACGAGGCGGCGTTTCCGTAAGCGGTGACAACGTAAAGAGGGATTTCTTTGTCCTTGGCAGGCCTGGCGGCGACCTACTCTCCCAGGGCTTGAGCCATAGTACCATTGGCGCTGAGGAGTTTAACGGCCGAGTTCGGGATGGGATCGGGTTCAGGCTCCTCGCTAGAACCACCAGGCCGGCGAAGGACAGGGAATACGAAGCAAGCTCGAATGCGCAGCATTCGAGCGCAGTCCGCGGGGCTTGACCCGAGGACCCGCGCTCAAGCTGAGCAGGTCTGTTAGTTCTCATTCATTCGATGGATTGCCGGGGTTAAGCCCGGCAACGACAGCGAAGTCATGGACACTGAAAATGAGAGCAATCAAGCCGATCGAACGATTAGTACCGGTAAGCTACATGCATTACTGCACTTCCACACCCGGCCTATCAACGTGGTCGTCTTCCACGGTTCTCAAGGGAATGCTCGTTTTGAGGTGGGT
>DASREP010000004.1:0-47966 GCA_035652015.1 Bradyrhizobium sp.
TGTTTGCGCGCAACCGGATTGAGCCAGACCGCATGCGGATAGGTATGAGTCACGCGCTCCAGCCAGACCGAGCCGGGCTCCTCGTTGACATGCTCGACCGACCCGCCCGGCACGACAATCTCATAGGGCGACATCGACGCATCGCCGACGAACACGACCTTATAGTCGTGCGGATATTTGTGCAGGATGTCCCAGGTCGGCGTGCGGTCGGTGAAACGGCGGCGGTTCTGCTTCCACACGCCCTCATAGAGGCAGTTGTGGAAGTAGAAATATTCCATGTGCTTGAACTCGCTCTTCGCCGCCGAGAACAATTCCTCGACCTGCTCGATATGGGAATCCATCGAGCCGCCGATGTCGAAGAACACCAAGACCTTCACCGCATTGCGCCGCTCGGGCCGCATATGCACGTCGAGATAGCCGTGGTTGGCGGTTTCCTTGATCGTGGTGTCGAGATCGAGCTCGTCGGGCGCGCCGGTGCGGGCGAATTTGCGCAGGCGCCGCAGCGCCACCTTGATGTTGCGGATGCCGAGCTCGACATTGCCGTCGAGATCCTTGAATTCGCGGCGGTCCCAGACCTTCACCGCACGGTTGTTGCGGTTCTTCTCCTGGCCGATGCGCACGCCTTCCGGATTGTAACCGTGGGCGCCGAAGGGCGAGGTGCCGGCCGTGCCGATCCATTTGTTGCCGCCCTGGTGCCGCTTCTTCTGCTCCTCGAGCCGCTTCTTCAACGTCTCCATGAGCTTGTCCCAGCCCATGGCCTCGATCTGTTTCTTCTCTTCTTCGCTCAGGTACTTCTCGGCGAGCTTCTTGAGCCACTCCTCGGGGATCTCGGCCTTCTCCATGGCGTCCAAAAGGTTTTCCAGCCCCTTGAACACCGAGCCGAACACGCGGTCGAACTTGTCGAGATTGCGCTCGTCCTTCACCAGCGCGGTGCGGGACAGATAGTAGAAGTTCTCAACCGACTGGTCCGCGAGGTCGGCGTCCAGCGCCTCCATCAGCGTCAGATATTCGCGCAAGGTCACGGGGACCTGGGCATCGCGGAGCGAGGTGAAGAATTGCAGGAACATGGGTGACAGATTGCCCGTCATCTAATGAACGTCAAGGGGCGCGCATGCAGTTCTGGCCCTAGACCGATCGCCCGTTTCATCTAGAATTGATGCCCGAGAGGCGGATAGCAAGGGACTTTCGGGGGGCTTGTTCATGGGTATTTTGGCGGCACTGATCATTGGCGCGATCGCCGGCTGGCTTGCCGGCCTGATTGTCCATGGCGCGGGATTTGGGCTGATCGGCAACATGGTGGTCGGCATCATCGGCGCCCTGGTGGCGAGCTGGCTGCTGCCGCAGCTGCATGTCCAGCTCGCCACCGGCACGGTCGGCTCGATCATCGACGCCACCATCGGCGCGGTCGTGGTGCTGGTCATCCTGTCCTTGATCAGGCGCGCCTGACGCATCCCACAAATCCCGCAGAGAAGGCTGTTCCGCTGGCTTTTTCCTGCTAAAGCGGCATGGAACATGCTTGCAACGACAGCAGAAACCACGAGATCAAACGACGACAAGCGCGAGAGGCGAGGCAAGGCTCGATGAAATTTACCGGCACCAAGGACTATGTTGCCACCGATGATCTGAAGGTCGCCGTCAATGCGGCGATCGTGCTGGAGCGGCCGCTGCTGGTGAAGGGCGAGCCCGGTACCGGCAAGACGGTGCTGGCGGAGGAAGTGGCCAAGGCGCTGAAAGCGCCGCTGCTCACCTGGCACATCAAGTCGACCACCAAGGCGCAACAGGGCCTCTATGAATACGATGCGGTGTCGCGCCTGCGCGACAGCCAGCTCGGCGATGCGCGCGTCTCCGACATCAAGAACTACATCAAGCGCGGCAAGCTGTGGGATGCCTTTACCTCGGAGCAACGGCCGGTGCTTCTGATCG
Source organism: Bradyrhizobium sp. (assembly GCA_035652015.1). GTDB lineage: Bacteria > Pseudomonadota > Alphaproteobacteria > Rhizobiales > Xanthobacteraceae > Bradyrhizobium. Next base: position 1,924 of record DASREP010000004.1, read on the forward strand.
ACGAGATCGACAAGGCCGACATCGAGTTTCCCAACGACCTCTTGCTCGAGCTCGACCGTATGGAATTCCATGTCTACGAGACTGGCGAAACCATCAAGGCCAAGCTCCGCCCGATCGTGATGATCACCTCCAACAATGAGAAGGAGCTGCCGGACGCCTTCCTGCGCCGCTGCTTCTTCCACTACATCAAGTTCCCCGACGCCGACACCATGAGCCGGATCGTCGACGTGCACTTCCCCGACATCAAGAAGCGCCTGGTCGAAGAGGCGCTGCGCATCTTCTTCGAGGTGCGCGAAGTGCCGGGTTTGAAGAAGAAGCCCTCGACCAGCGAGCTGCTCGACTGGCTGAAGCTCCTGCTCAACGAGGACATCACCCCCGAAATGCTCAGGGAGCGCGACCCGCGCAAGCTGATCCCCCCGCTGCACGGCGCGCTGCTCAAGAACGAGCAGGACGTGCATCTGTTCGAGCGGCTGGCGTTCTTGAGCCGCCGCGAGGTTTGAGCGGGACACCAGATACGTCTCGGTGCCGAACGTGTGGCAGCAGCGCGCGCTGCGCATTATTGTGCCCTCGCCCCTTGTGGGAGAGGGCTGCTCCGCAAGCGGACATGAACTCGCCCGGGTGAGGGGTTTTCTCCGCACGTGATTTCTCTCGGTTGACTCGCGGAGACAGACCCCTCACCCGAACGAGCCTGTGTCTGGCAATTGAGCTGCCCTCTCCCACAAGGAGCGAGGGCACATCGATTGGCATCGCGCTCCGGGTTCGACAGGCTCTCGAACATCTGATCTTGAATCGAAGCATAGTTCGAGGTTTTGCAACCCAGCATCTCGCCTTCTCGCGGCGCATTTTGCGTCCGAGCTTTGCATCGATCTCGCCCGCCCTCAGCGACGAGGGCGCAGGGAAGGCCGGGTGGCCGCATGCACCCGGGGCCGCCGCGCAAAGAAATTTGCGCAAGCGCGCGTGACCACAGGTACAGGCGGTGACAACCGGCCTTCCCTGCGCGATGGTTTACGGCTTATAGCGCGCTCTCCCCGGTGAACCTTGCCGATTGCCACCGTCACAGCCAGCGATGCGCTTGCGCATCGTCGGCATAGCGCCGAGCCTTTGGGGCGCCAGGACCACACGTCTTCACCGTCCGCCTCCATGCCGCTCGTCAAGCACGCACATCGGCGTCCACCGCATTCCGCACCACGTTCGTGACGATCGCGATACGCCCCTCGTGCCGGCGCGGAACGAGTGGAGCAGACCACAAATTCCGTAAAAACGAAACAGATTTATTTTTTAACGAAACTCTTGAACGCCCTATCAGCCTGCAACGTCTGGCGAAATCAGTTTGCCCGCGCATGCGCCTTCGTGGTCGAAAGCCAGCCCGCGGGAAGCCATGGCCGGCGATTGGCAAGGGAAGCGATTCGCCCGTCGGGCAATATGTCTGCAAAGAGCCGAGGACCCCCGCGTCATCTGAGGCGCTCGCAACATCAGACGGCACTCGCCGCGGTCTTTGCAGCTTCAATGATCGCGGCCCGCATCGCGGGGTCTGCGACTGCACGCGCCATGCCTGCGGCGCCCGACAGAAGCGACAGGATTTGCCAGGCCCGCGCCTCGCGATTCCTGCCGCGCAGACCTTTCGCGACGAGCTCGACAATCCGCTTCAGCGCCTCGCTATAGGCGGTGCGGGTTGGCCCAGACGAGCGCGAGACGTCCGAGGTGAACGTCGGCAGCGCGCAGGCGTCGCTGAGGGCCACGTCCATCCTCGGCCCGAGATAGAACTCGACGAAAGGTCCGATCCAATCCTCACCATGGCTCTCCTGGAACGACTGGACGCCGCGGTACAGGCATTCCATGCCTTCACTCACGGCGACCGTGAACGCGTCGGCCTTTGAGCCGAAATGTGCGTAAAAGGCGCCGGAGGTCAGTCCTGCCTCCTTGGCAAGTCCGTCCACGCCGATCCCCCCATAGCCGCCGACCCGGAAGCCGCGGCCCGCCGCGTCGATGAGTTTTTGCCGGGCATCGCCGCCGCCGCCTTTTGGTTTGCCCATGGCCATCTCCTTTTTCATCACGATCGTTATTTCAGACTTGACCAGATAACGATCGTTATGTAATGACGGATAACGATCGTTATATAACGATCGCCAGCTCCAGGACGCAACCCCGTCCAGGCCTGCCGTTCGAACATCAGGAGATTCCCATGCCGCTGACACTCACCATCACCGAAGGCTTGCTTCCCAAAGGACAGGAGCGAGCGGCCTTCGCGCGTCTTTCGGAAGCGATGCTGAAAGCCCACGGACTGCTCGGCAATGCCGTGATGACCCGCAACGTCGTGGGCTCGCTCAACGTGCTGCCGAAGAGCGCGACCTTCACCGGCATGCAGGAAACCGCAGTCGCGTTCGTCGAGTGGAAGGTGCCCTCCTTCGCGTTCACCGATCCCGATGTGCAGAAGGCCTACTTCCGGGACGCCAGCGACATCCTGTTCGGCATGGCGGACGGACGGCTGCCCCGCGACAACATCTACATCAACGTCGTCCACGCCATCGATGGCGCCTGGAATTTCGAGGGGCAGCGCATGACGAACAGCGAGATCGGCGCGCGCGTCGCGCAGGACTGACCACGATCTGAATTGGCCTAAAGCGTCGATTGACGAAGCGTCGCCAATCCACGCTCTGCGGCAACAACGCAGCCGTTTAGCTCGACAATCGGCGCGACGCCGCCTACACCGGAAGTGTCAGCTCCATGAGATCCTTTGCGACGATGACCTTGCCCGAATAGGTCTCGCGCACGGCGGCGATCCATTGATCGTCGGTGACCTCGATGTCGCCGGGCACCAGATGGCTGAGCACCAGGAGCTTCACGCCCGCCGCGGTGGCGATCCTGCCGACATCCTGTGCGGTGGTGTGGCTCGCCCGCAGATGCTTGCCGAGCGTCGCGCCGTTCTTGATGCGGGCAACGAGCTTGTCGACGAACGGAGCGTAAAGCGCCTCGTGCACCAGCACGTCGGCGCCGTGAGCGAACTCCGCGAGCTTCGGATTGTATTCGGTGTCGCTCGAGAACACGATCACGCCGTCGGCGGTCGTGAACTTGTAGGCGAAATTGTCGGTGATCGGAGGATGCGGCGTGCGAAATGCGGTGATGGTGAAGTCATCGGTTTTCAAGACCTCGCCGTCGGCATCGATGTCCCTGGCGACCAGCAGCGGGCGGGGATCGGGACGTCCCTCGTCTGCGATGCGGGTCTCGACGTCGAACTTGTTCAGCTGCCAGAAGGTCTTCGTCATCTCCTCGAGCCCATTCGGGCCGAAGGAATGGATCGGGGTCGACAGGCCCGCGACCCAGGCATTGTAGAACAGATTGCCATATTCGAGGTTGTGATCGGAATGATGATGGCTGATCAGGATGTATTTCAGCGACGTCAATGGCACCTTGGCCGCCGCCAATTGATGGCTGACGCCCATTCCGCAATCGAGCACGATGCGCGTGCCGTTGATCTCGATCAGGTTGGCCGGATTGGAACGGCCCATCTCGACGCGCGGGCCGCCCTTGGTGCCGAGGAAGACGATGCGGGTCCGCGGCTTGGTCTCCGATTTGGCTTCCGATTGAGCACGCGCCAGCGGCAGCTTCATCAATGAGGCGAGGCTTCCGAGTGTCGAAAGCTTCAAAAGGTTTCGGCGATGCAGCATTCAATCTTCCTTCCGGCACTGGCAGAATGGCATGGAGGTTCGCGCCAACCCAATCAGCCTCAGGAGAGACAATCAAGTGACCGGCTTTCACACCTTCGTCCTGTTCCTGGCGGCTGCTCTGGTCGTAGCGATCACGCCCGGGCCGGGGATTTTCTATATCGTTGCGCGGACACTGGCCGGCGGCCGCAGGGAAGGCTTGGCATCGAGCGTGGGCCTCGGTCTGGGCGGCCTGGTGCATGTGTTCGGCGGCGCCATTGGCCTGTCGGCGCTGATCATGGCCAGTAGCGAGGCGTTCACGCTGCTGAAGCTCGTCGGCGCCCTGTATCTGATCTGGCTCGGGCTCAAGACCTGGCGCGAAGCGCGCGCGGTCGATCCCGCCGCGGTGCCGACGACCGGGGCGCCCGGCGCCTTTCGCGACGGCATCGTCGTCGAGGCGCTGAACCCGAAGACAGCGGCCTTCTTCCTCGCCTTCATCCCGCAGTTTGTGGACCCCTCAGCAAATGTCGCCGCACAGTTCATTTTGCTCGGGCTCGTCTCGGTCGCGCTCAACACCAGCGCCGATCTGGTCGTGACCTATTGGGCTGCCAAAGCGCGGGCCGGACTTGCTGCGCGGCCATCCCTGATCACCAGGATGCGACAGGCATCGGGCGCCGTGATGTGCGGACTGGGAACCACGCTGCTGTTTGCGCGACGCGCATCGATCTAGTTCAACGGCTGCAGCGTGTGCTCCAGCTGCTGCTTCGGCAGCTGCATCAGCCCGACAAAGGGCTGGCTGAGATCGGCGACCAGGAACAGGGCGCTCGAGACCGACAGCGCGAACACCAGGAGTGCTGCGATCATGAGGCGGCCGGGTTCGACGAACAGCGAATAGCTCGCAAAGATCACGGCAAGCCAGAAGATCAGGATCAAGAGGAACGGCGTCAGGATCGGCTTGTCGCCATCGGCGAACATCAAGAGGCGCACGCGCGCGATCTCGTCGGCGTTGTTCTCGAGCCTCCGCTTGATCGCGCGCTGCTCGTCATTGCCGGGCGTGAGCGCCTCGACGGCGCTGCGGAGCTGCTCGGCGAGCGAGGCCGCGGTGAAGGCGCTGGTTTGCGAGGCCTCTCGCTTCTCGCGCCAGATGCGGTCGACTGCGGCCGGGATCGCCTGGCGCATCAGGATGCGGACCTGCGTCGCGTCCGCCCCGTATTGCACCAGCAATTGGTCGGTCTCGACCAGGTAGGCGGCGAGCGTGCGGAAGTGGGAATCCTGGATGTCGTAGGAGGTCTTGGCCGAGGCGATCATCAGGCTGATCAGGACGGCGGCCAGCGTGGTGAGAAAGCCGGCACCGCGCAGGATCACCTCCTTGGTGTCCTCGCGCAGATGCACGGCCGGAATCTGCCGGCGCAGGATCATGCCCAGCACCATGCCGGCCACGATCGCCACAAAGGAGATCAGGAAAATCCGCCCCGACGTCACGACTGTCTCGCTTGCCCAACCGACCGCCGGGCAATGTAGCGGGTTGTGCCGGCTGCGCCAGCCCTGATCTGTGGTGCTTGGTCTGAAGCTTTGCACCAGACAGACCCGTCATCCTGAGGCGCCGGAGCCAACGGGTCCGCGCGAAGCGCGGCCCGATGACAGGCTCCGCGTAGGCCTCGAAGGATGAACGGCCGCGCTGGCACAGCCGGGCCGTCGCCCTTCGAGGCTCGCGTTCCGCGAGCACCTCAGGGTGACGGATCTAAAACTTCACCTGCTCTCAGAGTGACGGGGCGCCCCCGCGTCAAACCCCGTCAATTCGCCGCAGCGCTCTTGCCGCGGATCAGGTCGCTGGCCTTGTCGGCGATCATCATGGTGGAGGCGTTGAGATTGGCCGAGATCATGCGCGGCATCACCGAGGCATCGATGACACGCAGGCCCTGCAGCCCATGGACGCGGAGCTGGTCGTCGACCACCGCCCAGGTGCTGTCCGCTGGGCCCATCCGGCAGGTGCAGCCGGGATGGAAGGTGGTGGTGCCGCGCTGGATGGCGGCGCCGAGGAATTCGTCGTCGCTCTGCACCTTCGGGCCCGGGAAATCCTCATACGCGTAGTACGGCGCGAGCGGTGCCGATTGCAGAAGCCGGCGCGCGAGCTTCATGCCGGCGACGATGACGCGGCGGTCGAGCTCGGCGGCGAGATAATTGGTCTGGATCATCGGCTGCTGGAACGGATCGGACGAGCGGATCCGCACATAGCCGCGGCTTTCGGGGCGCTGCTGCCATGATGCTACCGTCATGCCCGGCTCGTCCTCGAGCTGGCCCTGCACGCCCTCCTTGTAGCTCGCTGGCGTGAAGGTGAGCTGCAGGTCGGAGCTTTCGTTGCTCTCGCCGGAGTGCCAGAAGCAATAGACCATGGTCGGCGACAGCGACAGCAGGCCGCGCCGCGTGGTGGCCCATTTCAGCGCCTCGACCCAGAGATGCCAACCCTGGCGGAGCTCGTTGATGGTGCGGATGTTCTTCACCCGCGCCACGGTGCGCGGCGCGTAGTGGTCCTGCAGCCCCTCACCCACGCCCGGCAGCGCATGGCGCACGTTAATGCCAAGCGATTGCAACAGCTCCGGCGAGCCGACGCCGGACAATTGCAACAGCTGCGGCGAATTGTAGGTGCCGCCGGCCAGGATCACCTCCTTGCGCGCGCGCACTTCGAGCGGGACCCCGCCGCGCCCATCCTTGGTGTAGCGGACGCCGACGGCGCGCTTGCCATCGAAGATGATCTCGGTCGCATGGGCATGCGTCTTGACATGGACATTGTCACGCCTGCGCGCCGGATGCAGGAAGGCGGTCGCAGCGCTGACACGACGGCCATTGCGGATGGTGCGCTGGGCGTACGAGACGCCCTCCTGGATCCTGCCGTTGTAGTCGGTGTTGCGGGGAATGCCGAGCGAGATGGCGCCGGCCATGAAGGCCTCGCACAGCGTGTCCTTCCAGTCCATGGTGGTGACCGTGAGATTACCCTCGCGGCCGCGATATTCGTCCTCGCCCTCGCCGACCCGCCTCTCCAATCGCTTGAAGTAGGGCAGCACGTCCGAATAGCTCCAGCCGCGATTGCCCATCTGCGCCCAGGTGTCGAAATCCTGGCGCTGGCCGCGGTTGTAGATATGGCCGTTGATGGAGGACGAGCCACCCAGCGTCTTGCCGCGCGGCGCGTAGATGCTGCGCCCTCCGGTATAGGGCCCGGGCTCCTGCTGATAGGCCCAGTTGACGCTCTTCATGTGAAACGTCTTGATGAAGCCGGCGGGCAGGTGAATGTAGGGATGCCAGTCGCGCGGGCCGGCTTCGAGCACGCACACCGAGGTCGAGGGATCTTCGCTGAGGCGGTAGGTGAGCACGCAGCCGGCTGAGCCCGCGCCCACGATCACATAATCGAACGTTTCCATCTTACCTAGCTAACCGCTTTAGCGCGGCTTGTCATTGAGTTGATAGTTCAAGTGAGCCTTCACCGTCGGCCATTCCGCCGCGATGATGGAGAAGACCACAGTGTCGCGCAGTGTGCCGTTCGGCGCAATCTGGTGGCTGCGCAAAATCCCGTCCTGCTTGGCGCCGAGCCGCTCGATGGCGCGACGGCTCTGGTGATTGAAGAAATGGGTACGGAATTCTACCGCAATGCAGTCAAGTGTCTCGAAGGCGTGCTGGAGCAGCAGCAATTTGCACTGGGTGTTGAGCGGTGTGCGCTGCACACGCTTTGCATACCAGGTGGAACCGATCTCGACCCGGCGGTTTGTGGCATCGACATTCATGTAGGTGGTCATGCCGGCGATGCCGCCTTCGGCGTCGAACACGGTGAAGGGCAGCATGGAGCCTGCGGCCTGCAATGCGAGGCGGCGCGCGATTTCCTTCTCCATGTTGTCCGCCTTGGGGACGGAGGTGTACCAGAGCTTCCAGAGGTCGCCGTCATTCGCTGCGTCCACCAGGCCGTCTCGATGCGCAGGCGCCAGCGGCTCGAGCCGCGCATGTGCGCCGCGCAGGGTGACAGGTTCAAGCCAGGGCATTGTTTGGTCCTTCCGCTATCTGTGTCCCGGTCATTCCGGGGCGGTCCGCAGGAGCGAACCCGGAAATCTCGAGATTCCGGGCTCGATGCTTACGCATCGCCCCGGAATGACGGCAAGGCTCACTTGTTCAAAAAGTTCAGTGCCAGTCCAGGCCGCGGCCAATCCATGGCGATCAGCTCGCCCTTGCCTGACAGCGTGATGTAGGCGGTCTTCAGCTCCGGGCCGCCGAAGGCGATGTTGGTGGTGACACGGTCGCCGGTCGGCACCTGCTCGACCAGCGTGCCGTCGGGCGCGATCACGGAGATGCAGCCCGACACGAGCGTGGCGACGCAGATATTGCCATTGGCCTCGACGGCAAGGGAATCGAACATCTGGTAACCGCCAAGGCCTGCGATCGGCTTGCCGCGCTCGCCGCGATAGATCGCATCGCGTGGGCGCACCGTGCCGGGCTCGGAGAGCTCGTACGCCCAGAGCCGCCCGGTCGGCGTCTCCGCGATGTAGACCGTGTTTTCGTCCGGCGAGAGCCCGATGCCGTTGGCCGGCAGCACGCCGAACACGCCTTCGACAATCTCTTTCATGCCGGGCTTGAGGTAATAGAAACCGCCGAGATCCATCTCGCGCGCGCGGCGCTTGCCGAGATCGGAGAACCAGAGACCACCGTGCCTGTCGAACACGAGATCGTTGGGGCCGCGCAGCGCATGCTCGCCGCATTTATCAATCACGGTCTCGACCTTGCCGCTCTGCAAATCCACGCGCTGGATCGAGCCGCCGAGATAATCGTCCGGCTGCCCGCCCGGCATCACGGTGGTGCGGGTCGGGATCCAGGAGAAGCCGCCATTGTTGCAGACATAGCACTTGCCGTCCGGGCCCATCGCGGCGCCGTTGGGCCCTCCGGGGATTTTCGCGACGATCTCCTTGCGGCCGTCGGGAAACACCCGCGTCAGCGTCTGCCTGCGGATCTCGACCAGGAGCACCGATCCATCCGGCAGCACCACCGGCCCCTCGGGGAATTCCAGGCCGGTCGCCAGCACGCGGATCTCAGACATCGGAAAGCCTCCCGGTTGGTTTTATCAGCCGCAAGCGGAAGCGATCCCGCGCGCGCAGAATTTTATCGGCGGAAGCTTATCGCAAAGTCGCCAGCGCTTGCCAAGCAAGCGCGGCTTGCATGGGACGCGCAGCTGCGCTGCGCTGGAAACGACGCGGCGAGCAGAAAAATACGACAGGCGAGAAGGGGAGTTGAGACTCGCACCGCCGTCATTGCAAGGAGCGAAGCGGCGCGGCAATCCAGAATCTCACGTGAGGTCCTGGATTGCTTCCACCTACGCGCCAGAGCGCTTCGGCGGACGCGGTCGGTCCGCTCGCAATGACGGAACTCTGAGGCCGAGAGCTTACTTCTCCTTCGCCGCCGGCGCGTCGGCCTTCTTCTTCAGATCCTCCGTCGTCTGCTTTTGCGCAGCCTGCAGGTCCGCGACCGTCTTCTGCAAACCCACAACCGCCGCCTTCAAGGCTTCGATCTGCCGATTGGCCGCATCGAGCTTCTGTTGATGATCGGATGAGAGCTTGGTCATCGTCTTCTGCAGGAACTCGACATTGCTCTGCAGGCAGCTGGTGCGGCGTTCCATGGTCTTTTCGACCGTGCAGATCTCGATGCCGGGAATGTCCTGGGCGCGGACCTGCCCCGATATCGACAGCAACATGGCAATTGCCACCAAAGTGGCAGCGTCATTTCGCAGCATCATTAAATTTCGCCCCCGCCCTATCACATCAAATTGCTTTGTTTGGCTCACCACAGATACCACACTGATACCTCATTCCAGCGCTCTTGATTCCAAGGGGCTGGATCGAGCAAGCGGGCGGGGAACCTGAGACGGCGCGTCCGCGCCGCGCAACCGCGGGGAAGATGAGATGGCAACACGCGAGCGACGACTGGCAGAATTCGATGGCGCGGGCGAACCGCCACCGGGCACGCCGGTCCAGGTGCTGTGCGAAGATCAGAGTGGAACGTATCAATTGCCGTTCGCCTGCTATTATCTCGACGGCCAATGGCGCAACCACGAATCCGGCGGCGCTTTGGAAGCAACCGTGATCGGCTGGCGCCTGCCGCGCTTCGCACACAGCGCCAGGTAATTACGCAGCTCTCCGAGAGCTCAGCTTTTTATTTGACGACAGCAAGAGGTCACGGCGATCGACGAGAAGATCGCCGTGATCTTGTCGACTGCGGTATCGGTCGATCTATTTGTTTCAAAATGCGACGCTGCATCACCATCAGCTGTTAGCTTCTTAATCTTCGGAACGCGGGTGGAACGAATCGCGCCCGAATCACTGCTCGCGAGCAGTCTGCGATTCGTTCACGGCTAGATGTCGGCGTTACCCGAACACCGCGCACCACATGCAGCCGCATCGAGCCGTCACGACCGCCGGTGCAGGGAGCAAAGTGTTAATCGTGCCACCGAGGCGGCGAGCGCAAGGCGTGCACTCAAAACTTTCGGAAACTTCGCGTCTGCGATTTGCGTCGGTGCAGCCAGCATGTGTCTTGAAATGTAACGCAACGTGATCATCACCCGATGATCCTCTTAACCTTCGGAACGCGGTGGGAACGAATCGCGCCCGAATCACTGTTCGCACCCCGTCAGCGATTTGTTCACGGCTAGATGTCGGCACTCATGCGGATCGTCGCACCATATCCAGCCGCGTCAAGCTGTCGCCCCGCTCCGCGGCCGGCGTCAGAAGTTAACCGGCCGATCACCGCGGCAATTTTCCCTAATATTCGACCTCGAGCTCTTCGATTTCTTCCGGCTCCGCCTTGGCCGCCGTGATCCACTCGACCATTTCCGGCATGGACATGATCAAATCGGCGTAGGCGTTCAGCCGCGCCGGCAGCTTGACGTCATAGGTGCGGAAGCGCGTCACCACCGGCGCGTACATCGCGTCCGCCATGGTGCGCTGTGCGCCGAACAGATAGGGCCCGCCGGATTTGTCCAGGCACTCGCTCCAGATGGCGCAGACCCGGTCGATATCGGCCTGCGCGCGGGTCCAGATCTTGAAGCCGGGGAAATGGTGCTTGAGATTGACCGGCAGCGAGGCGCGCAGGGTGGTGAAGCCGGAATGGATCTCGCCGCAGATGGAGCGGCAATGCGCGCGCTCGATGCGGTCGGCCGGCAACAGTTCCGCCTGCGGCATGGCCTCGTTGAGATATTCACCGATCGCCAGCGTATCCCAGATGGTCGCGCCGTCATGGCGCAGGCACGGCACCAGGATGGTCGGGGACAGCAGCAGGATTTCCGCCCGCGCGGAGGCGTCATCGGGCGCCACCACGATCTCCTCGAAGTCGAGCCCTGAAAACCTGGCGAGCAGCCAGCCGCGCAGCGACCAGGATGAGTAATTCTTGCTGGAGATGGTCAGTGTCGCCTTCGCCATGTGGCCTTCCCTCGCCCGGTTGAGACTATCCTGGGTTACCTTGGATGGCGAGCGAATCGGCCCGCGCGGGCCGGCAGCACGCAGTTTCCATGCTTTCCCGGATATTATGCAGCAAGCGACATGCCAAATTATAGGGCAATTTGACTCCGTTCTGGCTTCGATATTGCATGGCAATTCGGGCCGGGGGCGAAGTGAATGCAGTCGATGTTGTATCAGGCCTTCCAGAACCAGATGGACCTGACAGAGCCGTGGCGGTCGGGAGCCGCGAACGCGCTCAAATACCTCAATCTTGTCCCGCAGGGGATGTCAGATCGGGTGGTCTCGCGGCTATCCGCCGCGCTGGAGCTGATCACGCGCGCCAGGCTGACTTATACCCGGCCGCCCTATGGCATCGAGAGCGTCACGGTCGGCAACCGCGAGCTCAAGGTGACCGAACAGATCGCCTACGCGACGCCGTTCGGCTCGCTGCTGCATTTCAAGAAGGAAGATGGTCCCGAGCAGCCGCGCCTGCTGCTGGTCGCACCGATGTCGGGTCATTTCTCGACATTATTGCGCAGCACGGTGAAGACCCTGCTGCAGGACCACGACGTCTACATCACCGACTGGCATAACCCGCGCGATATACCCTTGAACGAAGGCCGCTTCGGGCTCGATGACTACACCGCCCATCTGATCGAGTTTCTGGCGCAATTGGGGCCGCGCCCGCATATGGTCGCGATCTGCCAGCCATCGGTGTCCGCACTGTGCGCCGCCGCCATCATGTGCGAGGACGACCACCCCTCCCGTCCTGCGACGCTGACCTTGATGGCCGGGCCCATCGACACGCGGATCGCGCCGACCAAGGTCAATGAATTCGCCAAGAGCAAGCCGATCAAGTGGTTTGAGCAGAACCTGATCAACTACGTGCCCGTGCAGTGCAAGGGCGCCTTCCGCAAGGTCTATCCCGGCTTTGTGCAGCTCACCGCCTTCGTTTCGATGAATCTCGAGCGCCATCTCAAGCAGCATCTCGATCTGCACAATCATCTCGTGAAGGGCGAGAAGGAAAAAGCCGAGGCGATCAAGACCTTCTACGACGAATATTTCGCGGTGATGGATCTCACCGCGGAGTTCTATATCGAGACCGTGCGCGACGTGTTCCAGGAGCATCTTTTGCCCCAGGGCAAGATGAAATTCCGCGGCCGCACCGTGAACCCCGCCGCCGTCCGTCGCATGGGCTTGATGACGGTGGAAGGCGAGCGCGACGACATCTGCTCCATCGGCCAGACGCTCGCAGCCCAGGAGCTCTGCACCGGCGTACGCGCCTATCGGCGCGTGCATCACATGCAGGCCGGCGTCGGGCACTATGGCGTGTTCAGCGGCAAGAAGTGGAACAACGAGATCTATCCGCTGCTGCGGGATTTCGTGCACGTGAATTCGTGACGGCTCTCGGGGCCGCGCGCGCAAGCTCTCTCACCCGTCATCCCGAGGCGCCGGAGCGCAAGCGGAGGCCTCGAAGGATGAACGGCCCCGCTGATGCAGCCGGGCCGTCGCCCTTCGAGGCCGCCGCCTTGCGGCGGCGCCTCAGGATGACGGATTGAAGAGTTGAAGCTCTGACGGAGCAAGGCGCTCAATGCAGCCTTCGCAGCGTCGCCGAGGGCGGCTCGCCGAACTTGGCGCGGTAGGCGGCGGCCATGCGGCTGAGATGGGTGAAGCCGAGATCGAAGGCGATGTCGATGATGCGCGCGTCGGGGGCGGCGCGTTTCAGCTGCGCGTTGAGATGCGACAGCCGGATATCGAGCAGCATGTCGGAGATTGAGCTTCCGAAATGGCGCTGGAAGCCGACCTGCAGCGCGCGGATGCCGATGCCGGCGGCGGCCGCAAGCTGCGCCAGATCGAGCGGCTCGGCGGCGTGGGCGTGCAGGCAATCCCGGGCCCGCCGCAGCGCGCAGGGCAAACGCTCGCCCTCGCCCGCGAATGTCCTGATGGCCCCCGACAAGCCGTGACGACATGTCAGCAGAAGCGCATCGAGCAGCGCCTCGCGGCAATCGGCTGCGGCTGTCGCCGACAGCTTACCGCCGACACCAAGGCCTTCGGCGAGATCGGCCAGGCCTTCCATCTGCGCCAGCAGGCTGCACCCTGCGGGCGACTGCAGATCAATCATCGGATCGAACTCGACCGGTCGCACCGCCTGGCCCGCCAGCGCCGCCGCGCGCTGCTCGAGGAGCTTGCGCTCCACCAGCAGGATGAGCTGGGCGCAATCGTTCTCCCACTGCATTCGCGTCGGCACTGTCGGCGACAGCAGCGAGGCAGCACCCCCAGGCACGGATTCGATCTCGCGCGCCGCGGTCTGCACCCGCGCCGCTCCGCGCAACGGGATCTGCACCAGGAAGAAGCGCTCCAGGCAGCCGGGGTCGATCGCCACCGATCCGCCATAGGCGACACAGTTGATGGAGAAGCCGTCGAAATCAGCGCAATTGTGTCGCGCGAAGAAGCCGGGCGATGCCGCGCGCCGCGGCGCCAGATCGTGAGGACAAAAGATCCGGCCGATCTGCTCGGCGGCCTCATCGACGCTCGTGGTGGCGACGCGGCAAAAGGCAGCCAGCCGCCCTGAAGCGAGCGACATCGCGTTTGAAGACTCCCCCTTGCCAGCCATTATCGGTACGACCGCGTCCGTCACAGCCATCGCCTCCGAAATTATTTTAAGCTTATAACAGTTTTGGCGACTGGCAAGCGGCTGGCACGAGCGAAGATTAGGCAATCTGCCCAAGCTGTTCGCTGTGTTGCGCCGCACATCTTCCCGGCGTGTCGGCGTGAAGCGGATTCGTTTATCGGATAGACAGGCCTCTCCGGCCGTCCGATGCTGCCGCCACGGTTCAACCGGAGGGAGACATCATGGCGGCACTCGAGAAAGGCATCACGCGCAACGGCGAGGGTTTCAAGGGCAAGACCTGGAACATCCTGGGTCAGGTCTACTTCCCCAAGGCCGTGACCGATTCCACCTTCGCTTTCGAGACCAACAGCGAGCCCGGGCAGTTCGTGCCGGTGCATATCCACCCGACCCAGGACGAGTTCATCCTGGTGCAGGAAGGCGTGCTCGACCTCAAGCTCGATGGCGTCTGGGTGCAGGCCAAGGCCGGCGACCTCGTGCGCATGCCGCGCGGCATTCCCCACGGCTATTTCAACAAATCCGAGAAGCCGGCGCGCGCGCTGTTCTGGGTCTCGCCGATGCAGAAGCTGGAAGCGCTGTTCGACAAGCTGCACAACCTCACCGACCCCAACGAGGTGGTGCGCATCTCTGCCCAGCATGAGGTGGATTTCCTGCCGCCCGAAGCGAACGAGTAGCAGCGAGCGCACCAGCAATTTCCCGGCAGCGTCGCGCGCCCCATCGCGGGCGGACGGCGGCGCATGCCTTCAAAACATCGGAGCACAGACATGGTCAGCCAGAAGCAGGTTTGCGTGATCGGCGCCGGCGTTTCCGGCCTGGCGGCGGCAAAGGCATTTGCCGCGCGCGGTCACAAGGTCACGATCATCGAGAAGAGCAGCAATCTCGGCGGCGTCTGGGATCCCGCGCGGACCTATCCGGACGTGCAGACGCAGAGCCCCAAGGAGCTCTATCGCTACACCGACAAGGCCATGCCGGACGCCTATCCGGAATGGCCGAAGGGGCCGCAGGTGCACGCCTATCTGGCCGACTATGCAAAAGGCCATGGCCTCGATCAGTTGATACGCTTCAACACCGAGGTCGCCGGCATGAGCCGCCGCAGCGACGGCAAGCCCGGCTGGACGGTGGACTTGAAGACCCAGGACAACATGGCCCGCGAAGATTTCGACTTCGTCGCCATCTGCACCGGCCAGTTCAATGATCCGCAGGAGCTGAAGCTTCCAGGCGAAGACGCGTTCAGGGCAAAGGGCGGCCAGATCCTGCATTCGTCGACCTATGGCGATGCCTCGCTCGCCAAGGGACGCCGGGTCGTGGTGCTCGGTGGCTCGAAATCGGCCACCGACATCGCGGTCAACGCGGTCAATTCCGGCGCGCGCGAGGTCACCATCGTGTTTCGCGAGCCGGTCTGGCGCATTCCCTATTTCATCGGCGGCCTCATCAACTTCAAGCGCATCCTCTACATCCGCGCGCAGGAGGAGATGTTTGCGAGCTGGGGCATCGGGAAGATGGCACGGCTCGCACATGCCATCGCAAAGCCGTTCGTATGGGCGAACTGGCGCGGGCTGGAGAGCCTGCTGAAGGCCCAGCTCAAGCTTGCCAAATGCAAGATGGTCCCGGAGAGCAGGATCGAGGATGGCGTCAATTGCTCGGTGCCGATTGCAACCCCCGGCTTCTACCCGATGGTCGCCGACGGCCGCATCAAGGCGATCCGCGGCACTTTCGATCACTATGAAGGCGATCAGATCGTCATGAGCAATGGCGCGCGCGCGGGCTGCGACGTCGCGGTGCTCGCAATCGGCTACAAGCTCGGGGTGCCGTTCCTGCCCGAGGCCTATCGCAGCAAGCTGGTCGATCCGGATGGCCAATATCGGCTCTACCGCCTGATCGCCAATCCCGATCTGCCCGAGCTCGGCTTTGTCGGCTTCAATTCCAGCTTCTGCACCGTGCTATGCGCCGACATGGCAGCACATTGGCTGGTGCGCTATGCCGATGGGCAACTCGCGCGGCAGCCGAGCGCGGCCGAGATGCGCGACAATATCGAGATGATGCTGCACTTCAAGCGCGTGGAGCGGCCCGCGGCGGCCGTCTATGGCGGCCTGTGCGTCGCGCCATATCACTTCAAGCACTTTGACGAGTTGCTGGCCGACATCGGCACCAGCTTGCGCCGCCGCAGCGCGCTGACAGAGAAGTTCACGCCGCCCGATGCGGACGCCTATGCCAGGTTTCTTGGCTCGGCGCCCGATTACCAGGCCGTGCCGCGACTGGCGCTTGCGCAGGCGTCCTAGAACATACGTGATTGAGCAGGTGGGCAGCGTCCTTCACCTCTCCCCTGCGGAGAGGTGAAGGAGCGGCGCCAGCCTTCGCGGGCGAGCCCCGATATGCCCTTCCTCCATTTGCGTTGTACGCTCGTACAAGTTATGAGAACGCACAGAAAAGCGTGCTCCCGGGGAGGAATAAGTATGACGCCGTCGACCACCAGATTCCGCAGCTTGTTTGTTGCGCTTGCGGCCTTGCTGCTGTTTACCGGTGCGGCTGACGCCGCCGAGGTGCACGTCATGATCTCGGGCGGTCTCACCGCCGCCTTCAACGCGCTGGTGCCTGAGTTCGAGAAGCAGACCGGCAACAAGGTGGTGGTGGCTTACGGTCCCTCGATGGGCACGACCACGAACGCGATCCCGGTGCGGCTCGAGCGCGGCGAGCCGGCGGACGTCTTGATCATGGTCGGCTATGCGCTTGGCGATCTCATCAAGAAGGGCAAGGTGGTCGAGCAGAGCCGCGTCGATCTCGTGAAATCCCCGATCGCCATTGCGGTGAAGGCAGGCGCGCCCAAGCCCGACATCTCGACCAGCGACGCCGTCAAGCGCGCGCTGCTGGCGGCGAAATCCGTCGCCTATTCCGACAGCGCCAGCGGCGTCTATGTCTCGACCGAGATGTTCGGCAAGCTCGGCATCACCGCCGAGATGAAGGACAAGGCGAAGATGATTCCGGCCACCCCGGTCGGCGAGATCGTTGCCAAGGGCGAGGCCGAGATCGGCTTCCAGCAGATGAGCGAATTGAAACCGGTCAAGGGCATCGACATCGTCGGCCCCCTGCCGGCGGACTTGCAGAAGATCACGGTGTTTTCGGCCGGCATCGCTACGGTCTCGAAGGAGCCCGACGCGGGCAAGGCGCTGATCAAGTTCCTCTCGACCTCGCCGGTCGCGAAGGAGGAGATGACAAAGAGCGGGCTCGAGCCGATTCCGGCGGGCGGGAATTGAGGCTGGCGCGCTACCTCCCTCTTGCCTCGCCCCGCTTGCGGGGAGAGGCCGGATTGCATCGAAGATGCAATCCGGGTGAGGGGGAGTCTCCGCGAACTCCTCGCTAGCCGAATTTGCGGAAGCAGCCCCTCACCCCGACCCTCTCCCCGTGAAGGACGGGGAGAGGGAGAACTGCGACCTACTGCGTCCGGATCGGCGAATCCTTTAGGCCGTTGTTGTCATAGGCCTGTCGCAGCACACCGTTTGATGTCGCGTCCGTCATGAACCTGGTCACGAAGGCCAGCGACTGCGGATGGTTCAGCGGCACGGCGACCGCGGTGATCGTCTTCTTGAACGTCTCGTCCAGCACCCTGGTGCCCGGAAGCTTCCTGGCCATGGCGTTGAGCTGGTCGCGCGAGAGTGCGAAGGCGTCGACCTCGCCGGCCTTCAAGAGGCCAAAGATCTCGTCATAAGTCGCGTAGCCCGTGACCTTTGCGTTCTTCAGATGCGCCTGCGCGCCGCGCATGGTCGTGGTGTTGTTGACGGCAGCGATCTTGATGCCTGGCTGATCGAGCGTCGCGAAATTCGTCACCGTCGAGCCCGCCTTGACGATGTAGGTTGCATCGGCGACCTCATAGGTCGGGCCGAACGACATCCTGCTTTCGCGCTCGGCGTCCTTCGGCAGGAACGCGACGTCCCAGGTGCCTTTGCCGGCGGCATCCGTGATCTCGCCGGAGTTCCGGTGCGCGACATATTCCACGGGCACGCCGAGCTGCGCCGCCATGGCCTTGCCGAGGTCGACGGGAACGCCGGCATAGCCGGTCTCGGTCCGGGTCGACCAGAAGGCGCCGCCCGCCGGGCTGATCGCGATCGCCACCCGCAATTTGCCCGTCGGCGCGATCTCGTCCTTCAATCCGTCTGCCGAAGCCGGCATCATCATCGCTCCCAGCAAGATTGCACAAAGGCCGAGGCCCGCCAAGGCCGGTGGAAATCGATTGAACATTGAGCGCCCTCCCCCTTCAACTCTTGCTGCGGTTCGCGAAACATCGTCCTTCATCTCGCGCCGGTTTGAAAAGACAAATTCCTGAAAGCTGGATCAAGATGTCCCCCCATGATCATGGCATATCGCGCCGCAGCGTCGGCCCGCAGAATGCAGCCGGTTTCAGGTTCCACCGGATACGGAATGTTGCTATGGAGACGCGAGCCTGCGCGCAGGCCTTGAGTACAGGGAGCATTGCAATGAGGCCTGCTCGTCCGCTTCACCCCAAGCTGCTCCACGGCAGGCATCCGCTGCGGCTCGCAGCTTTGAGCCTGGCGCTGATCGCGCTTGCCGGGTGCGAGCAGAACACCTACGCGCCGCCGCCCCCGCCGAAGGTCGATGTCGCGCTTCCCGTGCAGCGGGCAGTCACGCGCTATCTCGAGGCGACCGGCAACACCACAGCCGTCAAGCAGGTCGACCTCGTCGCGCGCGTCTCGGGTTTCCTGCAGTCGATCGACTACACCGACGGCGCCTTTGTCAAGGAAGGCACCACGCTCTTCACCATCGAGCCCGAGACCTACAAGCTCAAGCTCGACCAGGCGAAGGCGGCGGAAGCCGGCGCCCAGGCTTCGCTGAAGCAGGCCGAGGCCGATTTCCAGCGCCAGAGCGATCTCGTCGCGCGGCAGGCCGTGTCGCAGGCGACCCTCGACACATCAACGTCGAACCGCGACAATGCCCAAGCCAACCTGCAGCAGGCGCAGGCCAACACCAGGCTCGCCGAGCTCAACTACGGCTACACCAGGGTGACGGCGCCGTTCGACGGCATCGTCAGTGCGCATCTCGTCTCGGTCGGCGAATTGGTGGGCGTGTCCTCCCCGACCCAGCTTGCGACCATCGTGGCGCAGGATCCGATCTGGGTGAATTTCAACGTCAATGAGCAGGACGTGCTGAGGTTTCGCGCCGAAGCCAGGCGGAAGGGCCTCACGGTCGACGACCTCAAGAAGACGCCGGTCGAGGTCGGGCTGCAGACCGAGGATGGCTATCCGCATGTCGGCAACCTCGACTATGTGGCGCCGACGCTCAACCAGTCGACCGGCACGCTCGCCGTACGCGGCATCATTCCGAATGCCAAGCGCGTGCTCTTGCCCGGCCTGTTCGTCCGCATCCGCGTTCCCGTCGAGACGCAGGAGGATGCGCTGCTCGTTCCCGACACCTCGCTCGGCAGCGACCAGAGCGGCCGCTATGTGCTGGTCGTCAACAAGGACAATGTGGTCGAGCAGCGCAAGGTGACGATCGGGCCGGTCGACAACGGCCTGCGCGTGATCGATTCAGGGCTCAAGCCCGACGACCGCGTGGTGATCGCCGGGCTCTTGCGCAGCATTCCGGGGCAGAAGGTCGATCCGCAGCTGCAGAAGATCGTCGAGCCGCAGGCCGCCGCGAAATAGGCGTCCGCCACTGAAGGTCCTCGCGACAAGGAGCGGGCCATGATCTCCAAATTCTTCATCGAACGGCCGGTCCTCTCCAATGTGATCGCGCTGCTGATGATCCTGATCGGCGCGGTGGCGTTGCTCGATCTGCCCATCGCGCAATATCCCGACGTGGTGCCGCCGACCGTGCAGGTCACCACGCGCTATCCCGGCGCCAGCGCCAAGACCGTGGTCGACACCGTGGCGCTGCCGATCGAGCAGCAGGTCAACGGCGTCGAGGACATGCTCTACATGCAGTCCTATAGCGGCGCCGACGGCACCTATACGCTGACCGTGACCTTCAAGATCGGCACCGACCTGAACTTCGCGCAGGTGCTGGTGCAGAACCGCGTCTCCAGCGCGCTGTCGCAACTGCCGCAGTCGGTGCAGAACCAGGGCGTCACGGTGCAGAAGCGGTCGACCTCGATCCTTTCGTTCGTGACGCTGATATCGCCGGACGCCAAATATGACAGCCTGTTCCTGAGCAACTACGCGACCATCAACCTGCGCGATGAGCTGTCGCGGCTCCCAGGCGTCGGCAATGTCACGGTGTTCGGCGCCGGCCAATATTCCATGCGCATCTGGCTCGATCCGAACAAGCTGCAGGCGCGCGGCCTCGTCCCGCAGGACGTGATCCAGGCGATCCAGCAGCAGAGCCAGCAGGTGTCCGCCGGCCAGGTCGGCAGCCCGCCCACACCGCCCGGACAGGCGTTCCAATATACCCTCAATGTCAACGGACGGCTGGAGGATGCGAGCCAGTTCGAGAACATCATTGTCAAGACCGGCAACAATGGCGACGTCACGCGGGTGCGCGACGTCGGCTCGGTCGAACTCGGCGCCCAGACCTACAGCCAGATCTTCTCGCTCAACAACCAGCCGGCCGCCGGCATCGGCGTGTTCCAGTCGCCCGGCGCCAACGCACTGGAGGTGCAGCAGGCGGTCGAGAAGAAGATGGCGGAGCTGGCGCGCGCATTCCCGCAAGGCATCAAATACGACACGCCGTTTGATACGACAAAGTTCGTCTCGGCGTCGGTGCACGAGGTCTACAAGACCCTGATCGAGGCCGGCGTGCTGGTGCTGGTGGTGATCCTGCTGTTCCTGCAGGACTGGCGCGCCATGCTGGTGCCGGCGACCACGGTGCCCGTCACCATCATCGGCGCGTTCGCGGCCATGGCCGCGCTCGGCTTCACCATCAATCTGTCGACGCTGTTTGCCATCGTGCTCGCAATCGGCATCGTGGTCGACGATGCCATCGTGGTGGTCGAGGGCGCCGCGCACAACATCGAGCAGGGCATGAACGGCCATGATGCCGCGATCCGAGCCATGGACCAGCTGTTCGGACCGATCGTCGGCATCACGCTGGTGTTGATCTCGGTCTTCCTACCGGCCTCGTTCCTGCCGGGGCTGACGGGCCGCATCTATGCACAATTCGCGCTGGTGATCGCGGCGACCGCCCTGCTCTCCGCCATCAACGCCGCGACCTTGAAGCCGACCCAATGCGCGTTGTGGCTGCGCCCGGCGGTGCCGATGGAAAACCGCAACTGGTTCAACCGCGGCTTCAACAATGTCTATGGCCGGCTGGAGCGCCGCTATGCCGGGCTGATCGGCGTGATCTCGCGCCATGCCGGCGTGTCCGTCACCATTGCGCTGATCCTCATCGGCCTCGGCTTCTATGGCCTTGCCCGCGTGCCGACCGGGTTCCTGCCGATCGAGGACCAGGGCTATCTGATCGCCGCCGTTCAGCTGCCCGATGGCGCCTCGCTCGACCGCACCGAGGCCGTGCTGAGGCAAGTCTCGGACATCGCGCAGAAGACCCCCGGCGTGGCACAGGTCACCACCATCGCCGGCATTTCAGCGCTCGACAACAGCGCGAGCCTGGCGAACGCCGGCGTCGCCTATATCGTGCTGAAGGATTGGGACTCCCGCGGCAAGGGCGAGGATTTGCGCTCGCTGGTCTATGGGCTGAACGACAAGATGGCGGATATCATGGAGGCGCGCGTCCTGGTGATCCCACCGCCGCCGATCCAGGGCATCGGCAATGCCGCCGGCTTTGCCATGCAGGTCGAGTTGCGCAACGGCAGCAACGATTATGCGCAGCTGCAGGCGATCACCAACGCGATGGTCGAGAATGCGGCGAGCCAGAGCGCGCTGCAACGGGTGCAGTCGCCGTTCCGCGCGGCGGTGCCGCAGTACAATGTCGAGATCGACCGCATCAAGACCAACACCCTCCACGTCACCACGGATGAGGTTTTCTCGGCGCTTTCGAGCTATCTCGGCTCGTCCTTTGTCAACCAGTTCAACAAATTCGGCCGCGTGTTCCAGGTCTACACCCAGGCCGACTCGCAATTCCGCCTGACCGCGCGCGACATCGAAAACATGCAGGTGCGCAACCAGAACGGCGACATGATCCCGATCGGCACCGTCGCCAAGATCACGCCCGCGGTCGGCCCGTCGCTGATCAGCCTCTACAATCTCTATCCGTCATCGAGCATCGTCGGCCTGCCGGCGCAGGGCTATAGCTCCGGCCAGTCGCTCAGCCTGATGGAGCAGATCGCGGACAAGACGCTGCCGCCCGGCACGGGTTACGAATGGACGGCGATGTCGTATCAGGAAAAGGCGGTCTCGCACCAGATCTACTACGCCTTTGGCCTTGCCATGCTGCTGGTGTATCTGGTGCTCGCCGGACAATATGAGAGCTGGCTCACGCCAGTGGCCGTGATCCTTGCGGTGCCGCTGTCGCTGCTCGGCCCGACCATCGTGCTCGAGGGATTGAAGATCGACAACAATCTCTACGTCCAGATCGGCCTGATCCTCCTGATCGCGCTCTCGGCCAAGAATGCGATCCTGATCGTCGAGGTCGCGGTCGAATTGCACCGCGACCACGGCAAGCCGGTGATCGAAGCCGCCATCGACGCCGCACGCGCGCGCTTCCGCCCGATCCTGATGACGTCGTTCGCCTTCATCCTGGGCGTGGTGCCGCTGGTGCTGGCGACCGGCGCCGGCGCCAGCGCACGCAAATCGATCGGCATCACCGTGTTCTCGGGCATGCTGGCCTCGACCTGCCTTGCCGTGCTGTTCGTGCCGGCCTTCTTCGTCATGGTGCAGCGGTTCGAGAACTGGCGCGCCGAGCGGACGAAGAAGGCGCCGGCCGCGAAGCCGGCAACACAGGCTGAAGCTTGACCGAGGCTTAGATCGCCGCTGAGGTCTGGATCTCCCGGGGCAGGATGACCGCAGCTGCAATCACCAGCAGGCAGAGGCCGGCGAAGGCATGCAGCATGGTGGCAAAGCCGCCCTGCTCATAGAGCCAGGCGACCAGCCCGACCGAGACGCCGGCGGCGGTGAAGCCGACGAAATAGCGCACCGCATAGGCCCGCGAGCGCCATTCCTCCGCGGTGTACTTCCCGACCATGGCGTCATTGACGGTGACCTGGCCGAATGCGCCCATCACGATGCCGATCGACACCAGGATCAGCGGCAGGTTCGACAGCGTCGCCGCAAGATAGAGCAGCGGCGCCAGCACGACGGAGAGCGGCAGCGCCACCGTCTTCAGCGAATGCCGGTCAAGCAACCTGCCGATGGTGTATTGTGTCATCGCGCCGAACACATAGACCCCTGCCGCGATGACACCCAGCAGCGCCGGGCTCCTGGTGAGGCCTGCGAGGCGCTCGGCGAACAGCTTTGGCAGTGCGACCGTCACCGCGTTGAAGGTCGTGGAGATCGCGATCACCACGATCAAGAGCGAGACGATCACCCGCCACATGTCCTCCTTCGCCACCCGCGCCTGCGCCGCCGCCTGTTTCGAACCCTTGCGATCCTCGTGCACGATCGTGAGCGCAAAGGCGATGCCGATCAGGATGGTGACGATGCCCGGAATGATGAACGCAAAGCGCCAACCGAGATATTGCCCGATCACCCCTGTCACCAGCGCCGATGACGCGACGCCGAGATTGCCGAAGACGCCGTTGATGCCCATCTCGCGGCCGAGCTTGTCGGCATAGGACACGAGCATCGCGGTGCCCACGGGATGATAGATCGAAGCGAAGATGCCGATCGACAGCAGTGCCGCGCCGAGTTGCAGCGGCGTCTGCACAAAGCCGACCGCGATCATGGACAGCCCGATGCCGACGAAGAAGATCACCATCATGTGGCGCCGGCTCCAGCGGTCGCCCAGCCAGCCGGTCAGGAGCGAGCCCGCGCCAAACGCGACAAAACCCGGCGTCGCATAGGGCAACAGCTCCGAATAGGCCATGTTGAGCGCCGGTCCCATGATGATGACGGCGGCGGCAAAGATCAGCATGGAATAGTGGTCGATGAAGTGCGCGGCATTGACAAAGCCGATCACCCGTCCCGGACGATTCATCAGTCCAATCCTTTTCTTATTCCGGAATTTTCCTTCCCCAGAATTTCGTTATAGGTTGTCGGGATGACGGGATGCCGCCAATGAGTATCGTCGAAACGCCAATCCACGCTCTGGTCCCTGACCGCCGCACCGCGGAAGGTGGCGTGCATCTCGTTGCACGGCACTATGCGAAGGGCACCCGGCTGCATCCGCACATGCACCGCGAGGCGCAGCTGGTCTATGCCGCGAAGGGCACCATGCAGGTCACGACGCCCAAGGGCCGCTGGCTGGTGCCGCCGGACCGGGCGGTCTGGGTCCCGGCGCTGCTCGAGCACGCCATCGACGTGCTCGCCGATATCGAGATGCGCACGGTGTATTTCGATGTCGACTGGCTCAGACGCGCGCCGCGCAACAGGAGCCTCGCGCGCGAATTCGTGGCGCGGGTGTCGCCCCTGCTGCAGCAGGCGATCCTGGCGCTGTTCGATGACCAGGGCGATCCCGAGCGCACCGCTCTGCTGATCAAGCTCGCCATGCTGGAGCTGCGCCGGGCCGACGATTCCGCGACCTTCATCCCGCTGCCCCAGGAGCCGCGCTGCCGCCGCGCGGCCGAGCTGGTGCTGGCAGACCCGGCCGGCGCGCACGACATCGATCTCGTGGCGGCGAAGATTGGAACCTCGGCCCGGACCTTGTCGCGGTTGTTCTCCGCGGAGACCGAGCTCTCGTTCAAGAGCTGGTGCCAGCGGGCGCGGATCGCCGCGGCCATCGAGCGGCTGTCAACCGCGACCAACGTCTCGATCAAGCAGGTCGCGGGCGAGCTCGGCTATGCCAGCCTGCCTGCGTTTTCCCACGCCTTCCGGCAGGTTACAGGGAGGACGCCGAGCGAATTTGCCCAAAGGGCTTGATTTCCTCTCGACCACATCCGCCGCAATCCCGGTCAGCATGACGAATTGTTGTGCTTGATCCGCGCCCACTTCGCCTTAAATCCATGTAACATCCGCCCGCACGCTCAACGGATTCGATCAGTCGCAATGGCCAACGCCTTCTTCACCGACCTGCTTGCAACCATCTCGGAGCGGGGTCGCACCCTGCTCCGCCGCGGTCAGCCGGATGATGGCAAGGAGGACGCCGCCGGCCTGATCGACCTCTGCGAGGCGCTGCTGTCCGGCCGGGGCGAGGCGTCCGGCACGGCGATGGCCAGCGAAGTGATCGAGAGCTACCACAATCTCGATGAGGCGGAACGGCGCGCCTTCTTCCATGCGCTGGCGCACAATTTCGGCCCCGACCAGGACAAGGTCAACAAGGCCATCGAGGCCTGGATGGCGGATCCCGGCGACGGCAATGGCGGGGCGCTGCATTTCGCCTCCGAGCCGCGCCGGCAGGAGCTGATCCGAAGACTGAACCGCGCCCCCGGCGGGACCGGCGCATTGGTGGAGATGCGCGCCGACCTGCTCACGCTCCTGAACGGCCACAAGGACCTCGCGGCGCTCGACCGCGACATCGTGCATCTCCTGGCATCATGGTTCAACAGGGGGTTTCTCGTGCTGCGCAGGATCGACTGGTCGACCCCCGCAAACATCCTCGAGCAGATCATCCGCTACGAGGCCGTGCACGAAATCCGTGACTGGGACGATTTGCGCCGCCGCATCGACCCCATCGATCGCCGCTGCTACGCCTTCTTCCATCCTGCCATGCCCGATGCGCCCCTGATCTTTGTCGAGGTGGCGCTGACCGAGACAATTCCGGGTGCGATCGCGCCGCTGCTCGCGGTGAACCGTCAGCCGGTCCCGGCCGATCGCGCGCGCACCGCGGTGTTCTATTCCATTTCCAATACCCAGCGCGGGCTCGGCGGCATCTCCTTCGGCAACTTCCTGATCAAGCAGGTGGTCGAGGAATTGCGCCGCGAGCTGCCCAAGCTCGACACCTTCGTGACGCTCTCCCCGGTGCCGGGCTTCATGTCCTGGCTCAAGGATGCGAAGGACCTGCCGATCTCGGACGAAGACCGCGCGCTGTTGAAGCATCTCGACGAGCCCAATTGGTTCGACAATGCCGAACTCGCGGGCGAGCTGCGCGCCGTGGTCGAACCGCTCGCGGCCTATTACTTCCTCAAGGCCCGCACCGCCAAGGGCCGCCTGATCGATTCGGTCGCCCGCTTCCATCTCGGCAACGGTGCCCGGCTCGAGCGCATCAACTGGCTTGGCGATCTCTCGCCCAAGGGCCTGCGCGAGTCCGCCGGAATCATGGTGAACTACCTGTACCGACTCGATGACATCGAAAAGAACCACGAAGCCTATGCCAATGACGGCGAGGTGGTGGCGTCAAGCGCGGTGAAGAAGCTGTTGAAGAGTAATGAGGGCCGCAGGTTGCTGGACATCCGGCTGTCGTAAGTTTGCGGCGGGCACCGTCCTGGCGAAAGCTCTGCTGCGAGTTTCTTTCAATTTTTGGCACCGTCATTCCGGGCGGTCCGCAGGACCGAACTATGGTGCGCAGCTGCGCACCTGAGAATCTCGAGATTCCGGGTTCGATGCTTCGCATCGCCCCGGAATGACAGTGCAAATATCAGGAGCGCCCGCACAGCGCGGTCACCCTTCCTTCTTGTCCCTGAAATACGGCTCCACAGGCCCATGCACCTTGATGGTCAACGGATTGCCGTGGCGATCCTTGGCGTTGCCGGCGGTGACGCGGACCCAGCCTTCGCTGACGCAGTACTCCTCGACATTGGTCTTCTCGACACCCTTGAAGCGGATGCCGACATCGCGCGCCAGCACCTCCGCGTTGTAGTAGGGGCTGTTCGGATCGACCGACAGGCGGTCCGGCAGTGTGTCGTTTGCAGTCTGGTTCTTGTCGTTCACAATAGCGCCTCGATATCTCGCTTCAGGCTTTCGGGTCGTGTGGTCGGCGCATGCCGGGCCGTCACCTGGCCTTTGCGGTCGACCAGGAACTTGGTGAAATTCCATTTGATGGCGGAGCCGAGCAGGCCGGACTTCTCGCGCTTCAGATAGCCGTAGAGCGGATGCGCTTTCGGCCCGTTGACGTCGATCTTGTCGAACATCGGGAAGCTGACGTCGTATTGGCTTTGGCAGAACGCGCCGATCTCGCTGGCGCTGCCCGGCTCCTGGGCGCCGAACTGGTTGCAGGGAAAGCCAAGCACCGCAAAGCCGCGGCTGGCATATTCGCGGTGCAGCTCCTCCAGCCCGCGATATTGCGGCGTGAAGCCGCATTTGCTTGCGGTGTTGACGATCAGCAGCACCTGTCCTTCGAAGCGCTGCAGGGAGACCTCCTCGCCCGCAAGCGACTTGGCCGAAAAATCATAAACGCCTGGCATCGTCTCTCTGGTTTCAGCTCTTTAGCCTGCCGG
Source organism: Bradyrhizobium sp. (assembly GCA_035652015.1). Classification (GTDB taxonomy): domain Bacteria; phylum Pseudomonadota; class Alphaproteobacteria; order Rhizobiales; family Xanthobacteraceae; genus Bradyrhizobium. Next base: position 29,026 of record DASREP010000004.1, read on the forward strand.
ATCGATCGGCGAGGCTGGCACGCCGCCGGCCTCGATCGCCTCGCCCGCGGCGAGGCAGAGGTCCTCGCGATAGCGCCCGGCCACGACCTGGACGCCGACCGGGGCTCGCCCGACCATTCCGGTCGAGACCGTTAGCCCAGGCAGGCCTAGGAAGGGAATAGCGATTTGGGTCAGCTGGGCGTGCCAGACCCGCGCGAAGGAAGCCTCATCCTTGCGGTCGAACTGGTCCGGGAACGGCAATTCGCCGGAAACCGGCATCAGCACCACTGGATATTGCTCCAGGAACAGCAGCCATTTGCGGGCGAGCGCGGCGCGGATGGTCAGCGCCGCCGACAACGCCGCCGCGTCGAGTGGAAACACCTTGTTGCGGTTGCCGCGCAGGCACGCCAGCGCGCCGGGATCACCCTCCTTCTCGGCGGCGGCAAGCTGCGCCTCATAGCCGTCGCCGAGCCAGAGCTTGGTCTGCTGCAACGCCGCCTCCTGCAGCGGCGGCGTGTCCTTGATCTCCTCGACAGTCCAGCCTGCCCGCTCCAGCCGCTTGCCGGCGTCAAGCACGGCGGCCCTCACCTCGGGCACCGGATCAAGCCCATCCGGATTGACACAGAGCGCGGCCCGCTTTGCGACCGGTGGTCCCTCCAGCGGCGCTGGCACCCACCAGGGATCGCGGGCGTCCTTGGCCGACATCGCCGCCAGCGCGAGGCGGAGGTCGCCAATGGTGCGCGCCAGCGGCCCGGAGACAGCGCTGATCTGCGGCCCGATCGGACGCTCCGGGAAGGTCGCATTGTAGGCGGCAACGCGGCCCACGGTCGGGCGCAGGCCGTGCACGCCGCAGGCATAGGCGGGGTAGCGGATCGAGCCGGCAATGTCGGTGCCATGGCCGATATGGCCGATACCCGCCGCAACCGCCGAACCCGCGCCTCCCGACGAGCCCCCGGGGGTTAGCGAGGGATCGCGCGGATTTTTGGTGTCCCCATGGACCAGGTTGCTGGTGAACCAGCGATAGGAGAAGGCCGGCGTATTGGTGCGGCCGAGAATGACCGCGTCGGCCTTGCGCAGATTGTCGACCACCGGGTTGTTGCTCCCGGCGATCTGGTCGCGCAGCTGCTTCAACCCGTTTGTGGTGGCAAAGCCCTCCTGGTCGATATTGACCTTCACCGTCACCGGCACGCCGGCCAGCGGGCCGACATCCTCGCCGCGGGCGATTTTCGCATCGACCTCGGCTGCCTGCTTCAGCACCTCCTCCGGCCTGTGATCGATCACGGCATTGAGCTTGGGGTTGACCGCATCCAGCCGCGCGAGGTTGGCGGTGGCGGCCTCGCGGGCGGACACCTTCTTGGACTTGACAAGCCCAGCGAGTTCGGCGGCCGACAGGCGCCAGAGGTCAGACATCAAGCAACTCCGTGGTTACGGCGGTGTTGTAGCGCCGGGAGGGTGCTGTGGCCAGCGGCCGGCCGGATGGGTCGTATGCGCTATGCCGACGCGGGTGCCTCTCTCGCACCGTCACCCTGAGGCGCCGTCGCAAAGCGACGGCCTCGAAGGGCGACGGCCCGGATGCAGCAGCGGGGCCGTGCATCCTTCGAGGCCTCCGCTACGCTCCGGCGCCTCAGGATGACGGGTCGAGATGGGGGGCTGCTTCTACCGTACCCTCGTCAAATAATACGCGAGGTCCGTGATCTGCTCCGGCGTCACAGGGCCCATCACGTCGGCCATGGTGCCGTCGTAGCCATGGCGGGAGTTGTCCTTGTATTCGCGCAAGGTCTTGTTGAGGTAGTCCTCGCGCTGGTCGGCAATGCGCGGGACGTTGTCGGCGCCGGAGAAGTCGGGACGGTGGCAGGCGTTGCAGTGATACTTCACTGTAAGCTCGGCCGCGCGCTGCATGCGCGCGGGGTCGGGTGTATCGGCAGGGGGCTTTGGTTTGGGCAGCTTGGCGATGAAATCAGAGAAGTTGCGCAAATCATCGTCGGTCATCGCCTTCGTCATGTCGTTCATCGGCTCGAAGCTGCGCAACTTCTCGCGGAACATGAAGAGCTGGATCAGCGCATACGGCGCCTGCTGACCGCCAAGCGAGGGCGTGAGGTCCGTTGCGGACTGCCCGTTCTCGCCATGGCAGCCGAAGCAGACCGCGGCGCGCTGCTCGATGGTCTCTGAATTTGCGGATGAAGCGAGCAGGACAAGCGCCAGCGCGATTGTTGTTTTTTGCATCCACCCGTCCTGACGCCTACACACACTCCGTCGTTCCGGGGCGGTGCGATAGCACCGAACCCGGAATGACGACATCAACCAACTACTTCGCCGCGACCTTGGACTTGCCGTAACTCACGCGATAGACCGCGCCGTTATAGTCGTCGGAGACCAGGATCGAGCCGTCCTTGAGCAAAGCTACGTCGACCGGGCGGCCGAGATAGCTGTTGTTCTCGAGAAAGCCGGTGATCAGGGGCTCGATCGATTTCACCTTGCCGTCGTGATCGAGCTTCACCACCACGACATCGCCGCCGAACTTCTTGCTTCGGTTCCAGGAGCCGTGGCGGGCGAGGATGATCGCGTTCCTGTAGGACTTCGGGAACATGCTGCCGGTATAGAAGCGGAAGCCGAGCGCCGCCGCATGCGGGCCCATCAGGCCGACCGGCGGGGTGAACTCGCTGCAGGAATGCCCCCAGCCGAATTCGGGATCGGGAATGTCGCCCTGATAGCAATAGGGTGCACCGAAATCCTCGCCCACCTTGGTGATCCGGTTGAGCTCATCCTGAGGGACATCCTCCGACAGCCAGTCGCGGCCATTGTCGGTGAAGTACATCTGCTTGTTTTCCGGATTCCAGTCGAAACCGACGGAATTGCGGACGCCATAGGCTACGACCTCCGCGCCCGATCCATCGAGATTGATGCGGCGGATCTGGCCGTGCGCGTCGTCATGCAGCACGTTGTTGCCGGGCTGGCCGACCGGCACATAGAGCTTGTTGTCGGGGCCGATGGCGATGAACTTCCAGCCGTGCGCCTCATCCTTGGGCAAGTTGTCGTAGATCACGGTCGGCTTGGGCGGATTGTCCAGCACGTCCTCGACATGGTCGATCTTGGAGATCTTGGACAGTTCCGCGATGTAGAGCGTGCCGTTGTGGAAGGCGACGCCGTTCGGCCGGTAGAGCCCCGAGGCCAGCACCTTGACCTCGCGCTTGCCGTCCTTGTTGACGATGGCATAGACCTTGTCGACCAGGCGGCTGCCGACGAACACGGTGCCCTTGTCGCCCACGGCAAGCGAGCGCGCATTGGCCATGCCGGCGGCATAGACCTCGATGTTGAAGCCGGAGGGCACCTTCAGCTTCGCCACCGGCAGCTTGTCGGGCGCTGCGGGCAGCGGGGGTGGCGCGACCGGTGCAAGCTTTTGCGCAGCCTCGTTGTCCGGGCGCCCGATCAGGGGGGAGCCCGGCGGCAGCGGTTGCGCCGCCTGCTGGGCGACCGCACTGAATGTCGATGCAGCAAGAAAAGCGCCGGCCAGCAGCATGCTGCGCGGCGACGAATGACCGTTCATATGGTCCTCCCCATGTGTCGGCGGTTATCCTCGCCACCAGCCATCGGCCAGCTCGGGTCCGCCTTTTTTGAGGAGAACAGTTTGTGAATTTTTCAGGGCCGGCGCAAGGGCATCGGGAAGGCTATCAACCTAGTGCCGGGTGACCGACTGATCAGGCAGCTCGAAAAAGGCCTCCGAGAATGGAAACTCCAGCACCACCTCGCCCTCCTCGTCCGTCACCTCGATGACGGCGCTGAGCAACGGTGGGACGGCTCCTTCACTGCGTATCAGTTCCAGGATCATTGCGCGCGCGACTTCCCAGGCGCGATCCGCATTGCGCAGCTCTTCCCCTTCGGGATCCTCGACCAGCTCATCGCCGATCCGGGTGTTGAAGAAATATCTGGCCATTGCATTCCATTGGGGTTCTGGCGGCGAAATTGGAAGGCTCCTCGCCCTCACAACTGCTTTATTGGAGAAATTATCCGACAAGCGTGTCGCCTCCGCTACGCAACAAACGCATCCGACCGCGCTCAGCACCACGAAAATGCCGATGTGTTGCTCGTTTGCGCCCCTCCGGTAATACCGCGGGACCGCGGCGCTTTTGCGCTGCAAAAGCGACTCACGTTGTATTGCCACGTGAAAATTTCACTAGCGAAGTTCTTACCGCGCGCTACCTTGTCGAGTGGGACGGACAACCCCATTCAACCTTGATCCGGCGGACCAAAAAGGAGAGCCAAAATGGCCTGGAAAGCACCCAAGATCGTCGAAGTGCCCGTGGGCATGGAAATCAACATGTACGCCTGCGCCGCTCGCAAGTAAGCGGTCGCTATCGCTTCAATCCCGAAGCAGATGAAGCTCCGGACGCAACTCGTTCCCGCGGCGGGAATAGGTTGTGTCCGGCTTTCGCTTTTTGTTTCGTTCTGTTTCTCTTTTGAGTGCAATCCAGGAGACGGGTCATGCTTCGCATCGTCGTCCTGGGAGCCGCAGCGGGCGGCGGAATTCCGCAATGGAATTGCGGATGTCCGGTATGCCGCGCGGCCAGGGCTGACCAGCCGGAATTGAGACGCACGCAGTGCTCGATCGCTTTGTCCGCAGACGGCGATCACTGGTTCCTGATCAACGCTTCGCCTGACCTGCGCCAGCAGCTGATCGCAACGCCGCAGCTTCATCCGAGGAAGGGACAATTGCGCCACTCGCCGGTCACAGGCGTGATTCTCTGCAACGGCGAGGTCGATGCGGTGGCCGGGCTGCTCTCGATGCGCGAAGGCTCGCCGTTTACAATTTACGCACATCCAGGCGTGTTATCGATCCTGAAAGCGAACAGCATCTTCAACGTGCTGTCAGAAGCCAACGTCAAGCGTCAGCCCATCACAATCGACCAGCCGTTCGAGCCGCTTCTGCCTGACGGCAGGCCGAGCGGCATCGAGATTCTGCCGTTCGCGGTGCCTGGCAAGGTCGCCTGGTATCTGCGCGACAAATCTCTCCCCGGCGGGCGCGGCGATGAGATCGGCGACACGATCGGCCTGCGCATCCGCGACAAGGCGACGGACAAGCATGTCTTCTTTCTCGCGGCCTGCGCCCGTGTCACGGATGATCTGAAGGCGCTGCTTGGCGGCGCTGCGCTCGTGTTCTTCGACGGCACGGTGTGGCGCGACGACGAGATGATTGCGGCGGGGCTCGGCCAGAAGCGCGGCCAGGATATGGGCCATATCGCGATGTCCGGAACCGACGGCGCGATCGAAAGTCTCGCTGGCCTCGGTATCGACAGCAAGCTATTCCTGCATATCAACAACTCCAACCCGGCGCTGCTTGCGAATTCCGAAGAGCGAAAGGTGTTGGAGCGCGCGGGCTGGCAGATCCCGGCGGACGGAATGGAGATTGTGCTGTGAGCGTTGATGTCGCGACCACCATGACCGCGCTGTCGATCGGCAAGGGCGTGACGCTCAATAGCGCCGCCGATCTCGAAGCGACGCTGCGGCGGATCGGCGAGGTGCGCTACCACAATCACCACCCGTTCCATAAGCTCCTGCATGGCGGCAAGCTGAACAAGGGCCAGGTGCAGGCCTGGGCGCTGAACCGCTATTATTACCAGAGCACGATTCCGATCAAGGATGCGGTCGTGATCTCGCGCTTTCGCGACCGCGCGACGCGGCTGGAATGGCGCCACCGGATCGAGGATCATGACGGCGATACGGGCCAGGAGGGCGGCATCGAGCGCTGGCTGAAGCTGACCGAAGGTCTCGGCCTCGACACCGCTTACGTGGAATCCACCGAAGGCATTTTGCCGGCGACGCGCTTTGCGGTCGAGGCTTATGTGCATTTCTGCCGCGACCGCACTCCGCTGGAAGCGATCGCTTCCTCGCTGACGGAACTGTTCGCGCCGAACCTGCATGAAGAGCGCATCAGCGGCATGCTGCAGCACTATGATTTCGTCAACCCCGACATCATGGCCTATTTCAAGCGTCGCCTGTCCCAGGCGCCGCGCGATGCCGGGTTTGCATTGGAGTACGTCAAGGAGCACGCCAGGACGCCAGAGCAGCGCGAGGCGGTATGCAATGCGCTGATCTTCAAGACCAATGTGCTGTGGGTGCAGCTCGACGCGCTCTATCATGCCTATGTCAACGGCCACGTTCCGCCGGGCGCGTTCGTCCCCAGGGACAAGTGAGAAGCGATGGCTGCAGCACGCAACATCACCGTCAGCGAGGCGAGCCGGCCCGTGTTGCCGCGGCACGCCAAGCTGAAATATGACGAGACCCGCAAGGTGTGGGTGATCCTTGCGCCCGAGCGCGTGCTGGCGCCGGATGAAATCGCGGTCGAGGTGCTGCAATTGTGCGACGGCGTGCGGAACGTCGCCGCGATCGTGGATGAGCTGGTGGCAAAATATGCCGCACCGCGCGAGGCGATTGCGACCGATGTGGTCGCCATGCTGCAGGACCTTGCGGACAAGGGCTTTCTAACCGAAGCACGCGAGAAGACACCATGAGTGACGAGCTCGCAGACACCAAGGCGGCGCATGATCCGAGCGATGGCCTCGCCGTGCTGGAATCCAGCACCTCCACTGCCGAGACGTTCGGCATTCCGCTCGCGGTGCTTGCGGAGCTGACCCATCGCTGCCCGCTGCAATGCCCCTATTGCTCCAACCCGCTCGAGCTCGACCGCGCCTCAACCGAGCTTTCGACCGCGGAATGGAAGAAGGTGCTCTCGGAGCTTGCCGAGATCGGCGTGCTGCAGGTGCATTTCTCCGGCGGCGAGCCGACCGCGCGGAAGGATCTCGTCGAGCTGGTGCAGCATGCGAGCGATGTCGGGCTCTATACCAACCTGATCACCTCGGCCGTGCTGCTCACGCGCGACAAGCTGGCCGCGCTGGCGGATGCGGGGCTCTGCCATGTCCAGATCAGCTTCCAGGGCAGCGAAGCAGCAAGCGCCGACCGCGTTGCGGGCTTCAAGGACGCACACAAGAAGAAGCTCGAGGTGGCAAAATGGACGCGCGAGCTCGACCTGCCGCTCACAGTCAACGCCGTGATGCATCGGCAGAACCTGCATCAGTTGCCCGACATCATCCAGATGGCCGTCGATCTCGACGCCGATCGGCTCGAGGTCGCCAATGTGCAATATTACGGCTGGGCGTTGAAGAACCGCGCCGCCCTGATGCCGACCTTCGACCAACTCGAGGAGACGACGCGGCTTGTTGAAGACGCGCGTGAGCGGCTGAAAGGCGTGCTCACCATCGACTATGTGATCCCGGACTATTATGCGCTGCGGCCGAAGAAATGCATGGGCGGCTGGGGCCGGCAGTTCTTCAACATATCGCCGCAAGGCAAGATCCTGCCCTGCCACGCCGCCGAGACCATCACCGGGCTCGCATTCGAATCCGTGCGCTCCAATCACTCGATCGCCTGGATCTGGCAGAACTCGGAAGCCTTCAACCGCTATCGCGGAACTGGCTGGATGCCGGAGCCTTGCCGCTCCTGCGAGTACAAGGAAGTGGATTTCGGCGGCTGCCGCTGCCAGGCCTTTGCGCTCACTGGGGACGCCGGCAACACCGATCCAGCCTGTACGCTGTCGCCGATGCATGAGCAGATCTTCAGGCAGGCCGAAGCGGAGTCGGCCGCGGGCGCGACCCGCTTCCTCTACCGCAATTTCGCCGGCGGCACGCTGGAGCCATCCGACGATGGCGCCTGACGCCGACGCGCGCAGATTGCGGCGCGGCGATCCGTTCGCGCCCTTGACGTCGGTGATGCTGCCGGTCGGCGATGGCCACGAGATCCATGTCGAGACCGTCGGCTGCGCGCGCGGCATCCCCGCGGTCTATCTCCATGGCGGACCCGGCAGCGGCTGTCAGCCGGATCATCGCCGGCTGTTCGATCCCGAGCGCTTCCACACGGTGCTGTTCGATCAGCGCGGCGCGGGCCGCAGCCGGCCGAAGGGTGGTCGCGAGGCCAATACGCTGGCGCATCTGATCGCGGACATGGAGACGATCCGCGACAAGTTCGGCTTCGAGAAGTGGCTGGTGGTCGGCGGCTCCTGGGGCGCGACGCTGGCGCTGGCCTATGCGCAGGCGTATCCCGAGCGCGTCTCCGGCATTGCGCTGCGCGCGACGTTTCTCGGCACGGCCCGCGAGGTCGAGACCGCATTCTGCGAGACGCTGCCGCGCTTCTATCCCGGCCTCAGCCAGGATTTTCTTGGTCTTCTGACGGACGAAGAACGTACGCAGCCAATGCAGACCTATTGGCACCGCATTCTCGATCCCGATCCGGCGGTGCACGGTCCGGCCGCTCGGGCCTGGCACGACACCGAGCGCATTCTCTCTGGGCACGCGCCGTCACGCACGCGACTGGATCTCGCAGCGCTGAGCGGCAACGGCACGCTACCGTCCACGCCCTTCATGGAAGCGCATTACTTCCAGAACGACAGCTTCATGCGTCCAAACCAGCTGCTCGACAACGCGGCAAAGCTTGCCGGCATTCCCGGCATCATCGTGCAGGGCCGCTACGACCTGCTGTGCCCGCCCGCGACATCGCAAGGATTGGCAGCGCGCTGGAGCGATGCCGAAATCCGCATCGTCGAAGGCGCCGGCCACACGCTGTACGATCCCGGCGTGCGCGATGCCGTGATGCGCTCGATCGCGGATCTTGCGACGAAGGCTCGATGAAACTCTGTTAGTTTGTTATGACGCACTGACCCCGTCACCCTGGTGCCTCCGCTTCGCTACGGCGCCTCAGGATGACGGGTTAAGAGCGCGGAGGAGAACAAGAAAATGCCGATCGCCGGAAAAGGCATGCTGCTGACGTCGATGGATGTCGACCCGGCCAACGAAGCCGACTTCAACCGCTGGTACGACCGCGAGCACCTCGAAGAGCGCGTCGCCATCGAGGGCTTCCTCGAGGCGCGGCGTTATGTGGCGCATACCGGCAGCCCGAAATTTCTCTTCCTCTATTCCACCAAAACCATCGACGTGCTGGACAGCCCGGCCTATCGCGCCAGGCTCGCCAATCCGACACCCTGGTCGGCGAAGACCATGGCGGGCTTCAAGAACATGATCCGGGCGGTGGCGCGCATCACGATCTCAAGGGGCACCGGCCGCGGCGCAGTGCTCGGCATCCTGAGACTGCGTCCCGAAGGCAATACGGATGATTTGCGCAATCAGCTCGCAACGCGGCTTGATCCGAAACAGCGCGACGGCATTATCTCCATGCATCTGCTCGAAAGCGATGCACGGCTCTCCGGCCCGACCAAGGAGTTGCCTGCCGCAGGCGGTGGTGCAAGCGACTGGTTCGTGCTGGTCGACGGCACCAGCGTCAGCGCCGTTTCATCCGTGCTCGCTGCCCAGTTTACCGGCAAGGCGGAACCACAAGGTGCAATGCAAATATCGTCGGGCATCTATGAGCTGATGTGGGATCTCGCCAAGAGCGATATCGTTCCGGTCTGAAAATAACCTGCAAATAACTTGATGCCCACATGTTGCGCCGCGAAAATCACGGCGTGCTCACGCAGTCTTGCGGCACTGCACAGGAGATAAAACGTCGATGGAACAAATTTGCCTTTGTGCATCAAGGAGATTGGCTCTAATAAGATAACCACATGATCCAATTCAGAAACTGAAAGGACGCCCTCTCGGCGTCCTCGCGAAAAAAGGCCGCGCGCTCGTAATATTGTTGGCGCGGACAGGTAGGGAATGAAACCGACTGATATCGCGGCCCCCGACTACTTTCACAAGGTGGTCGATTGCCAATGGGCCTGTCCAGCGCACACCCCCGTCCCCGAATATATCCGCTTGATCGCCGAAGGCCGCTACAGCGACGCCTACATGATCAATTGGAAGTCCAACGTGTTTCCCGGCATCCTGGGACGCACGTGCGATCGCCCCTGCGAGCCCGCCTGCCGGCGCGGCAGGGTCGAGGACAATCCGGTTGCGATCTGCCGGCTCAAGCGGGTCGCGGCCGACTTCAAGGACGACATCAGGCAGCTTCTGCCACGACCCTCGGCGAAAAACGGCAAGCGCATCGCGCTGGTCGGCGGCGGCCCAGCCTCGTTGACCGTGGCGCGCGATCTCGCCCCACTCGGCTATCACTGCACGGTGTTCGACGGCGATCCCAAGGCCGGCGGCATGATGCGATCGCAGATTCCAAAATTCCGCCTGCCTGATTCCGTGATCGACGAGGAGACGGACTACGTCCTCAACCTCGGCATCGAGTTCAAAGGCGGCCAGCGCATCGAGAGCATGAAGGCGCTGCTTGCGGACGGTTACGACGCCATCTTCGTCGGCTCCGGCGCACCGCGCGGCCGCGAGCTCGACATTCCCGGCCGCAAGGAAGCCGCCGCCAACATCCATATCGGCATCGACTGGCTCTCCTCGGTCTCCTTTGGCCATACCGACAAGATCGGCAAGCGCGTGATCGTGCTTGGCGGCGGCAACACCGCGATGGATTGCTGCCGCACCGCGCGCAGGCTCGGCGGCGAGGACGTCAAGGTGATCGTCCGCTCCGGCTTCGAGGAGATGAAGGCCTCGCCTTGGGAAAAAGAAGACGCCATGCATGAGGATATTCCGATCCTCAATTTCATGGTGCCTGTCGCCTTCGTGCACAACAACGGCAAGCTTACGGGCGTGACGTTCCAGAAGGTGAAGGCCGAATACGACGCCAAGGGCCGGCGCAACCTGGTGCCTTCAGGCGAAGCCGACGAGACCATCAATTGCGACGACGTGCTGGTGGCGGTCGGCCAGGAGAACGCCTTCCCCTGGATCGAGCGCGATTGCGGCATCGAGTTCGACAAATGGAACATGCCGAAGGTCGACCCGAAGACCATGGCCTCGACCCATCCAAGGATATTCTTCGGCGGCGATGCGGCGTTCGGGCCGAAGAACATCATCTGGGCCGTGGCACACGGCCACGACGCCGCGCTGTCGATCCACCGGATGATCTCGGGCGAAGACATCACCGAGCGGCCGCTGCCCGAGGTGCATGTCTCATCCCAGAAGATGGGAATCCACGAATGGAGCTACGACAACGACATCTCGCCCGAGAAGCGCTACAAGGTGCCGCACCGCGACAAGGTCATCGCGCTGAAGGACATCCGCGCCGAGGTCGAGCTCGGTTATGACGTCAAGCTTGCGCTGGGCGAGGCGCATCGGTGCCTGAACTGCGACGTGCAGACGGTATTCTCCGAGCCGCTTTGCATCGAATGCGATGCCTGCGCCGACATCTGCCCGATGGACTGCATCACCTTCACCGAGAACGGCGACGAAAGCGACTTGCGCACCCGCCTGAAGGCGCCGGCGCCGCATGCCGACCAGGCCCTCTACGTCTCAAGCGATCTCAAGACCGGCCGCGTCATGGTGAAAGACGAGGACGTCTGCCTGCACTGCGGGCTTTGCGCCGAGCGTTGCCCCACCGGCGCGTGGGACATGCAGAAATATCTCATCGATATGGTTCAAGCAGGTACGTCATGCCCGAGCAAAAGCAGATCAGCAGCGTAAACGACTTCGTCGTCCGCTTCGCCAACGTCAACGGCTCGGGCTCGGCCAGCGCCAACGAGCTGTTCGCCCGCGCCATCCTGCGCCACGGCGTGCCGGTTAGCCCACGCAACATCTTCCCCTCCAACATCCAGGGCCTGCCGACCTGGTACGAGGTGCGGGTGACGGAAGCCGGCCATCTCGGCGCCCGCGGCGGCGGCGTCGACATGATGGTGGCGATGAACCCGCAGACCTGGGACAAGGACGTCGCCTCCATCGAGCCCGGCGGCTACCTGTTCTATGATTCGACCAAGCCGATGCCGACGTCGAAATTCCGTGGCGACATCACCGTCATCGGCGTGCCGCTGACCGCGATCACCAACTCGACCTACAGCGATCCGCGCCAGCGCCAGCTGTTCAAGAACATCATCTATCTCGGCGCGTTGTGCGCCCTGCTCGAGATGGATCCCAAGCTGATCGAGCAGCTGATCGGCGAGCAGTACAAGGGCAAGGAAAAACTGCTCTCCTCCAACGTTCATGCGCTGCATCTCGGCCGCGACTGGGCGCTGCAGAATCTGAAATGCCCGATTGGCCTGCGCGTCAAGAAATCGGACAAGGTCGGGGACCGCATCTTCATCGAGGGCAACAGCGCGGCCGCGCTCGGCGCCGTCTATGGCGGCGCCACCGTCTGCGCCTGGTACCCGATCACGCCGTCATCCTCGCTCGCCGACGCGTTCGGCGCACATTGCAGGAAGTATCGCCACGATCCCAAGACCGGCGAAGCCAAATACGCCATCGTGCAGGGCGAGGACGAGCTGGCGTCGATCGGCATCGTGATCGGCGCCTCCTGGAACGGCGCCCGTGCCTTCACCGCGACCTCCGGCCCTGGCATCTCGCTGATGACGGAGTTCATCGGCCTCTCTTACTTCGCCGAGATCCCGGCCGTCATCATGAACGTGCAGCGCGCGGGTCCCTCCACGGGCATGCCGACCCGCACCCAGCAATGCGATGTCATCGCCTGCGCCTATGCCTCGCATGGCGACACCAAGCATGTGCTGCTGTTTCCGGAGGATCCCGCGGAAGCCTTCGAGTTCGCCGCGACCGCCTTCGATCTCGCCGAACGGCTGCAGACCACCATCTTCCTGATGCTCGACCTCGACATCGGCATGAACCACCGGCTGTGCCGTCCGCTCAAGTGGGACGACGCGCGGCAATATGACCGCGGCAAGATCATGACCGCGAAAATGCTGGACGAGGGCCGCGACTTCGGCCGCTATCTCGATGTCGACGGCGACGGCATCCCCTACCGCACGCTGCCCGGCACGCATCCGACCAAGGGCTCCTACTTCACCCGCGGCACGTCGCGCGACCGCTACGCGCGCTACTCCGAGGAAGGCCCTGTTTACGCCGATAACATGCAGCGCCTGGTCCGCAAGTTCGAGACCGCGCAGGACATGGTGCCACGGCCGCTGCAGGCCAATGCGGCCAAGCCGACCAAATATGGCGTGATCTATTTTGGCTCGACCTCGCCCGCCATGGACGAGGCGATCGGATTGTTGGAGGCGCGCGGTCACCTGCTCGATCGCCTGCGCATCCGCGCCTTCCCGTTCCACTCGAGCGTCGCGAGCTTCATCGCCGACCACGATTTCGTTTACGTGGTCGAGCAGAACCGCGACGGGCAGCTGCGCTCGCTGATCATCAACGAGAACGGCATCGATCCGGTGCGGCTGGTGTCCATCGTCCACTATGATGGCACCCCCATCAACGCCCGCTTCATCGCAGGCGCCATCGGCGACCACCAGGATCACCTCAAGGTGACGCCCCTCCGCAAGGCTGTGTCATGACCTATATTGCCAAGCCAAAATTTCATCATCCGGGCCTGAAGAAGAACGCGCTGGGCTTCACCCATCGCGACTACGAGGGCAAGATCTCGACGCTGTGCGCCGGCTGCGGTCACGACTCGATCACCGCCTCGATCATCGAGGCGTGTTTCGAGCTGTCGATCGAGCCGCATCGGGTCGCAAAAATCTCCGGCATCGGCTGTTCATCGAAAACGCCGGACTACTTCCTCGGCAATTCGCACGGCTTCAACTCGGTGCACGGCCGCATGCCTTCGGTGCTGACCGGCGCCAATCTCGCCAATCGCGAGCTGATCTACCTCGGCGTCTCCGGCGACGGCGATTCCGCTTCCATCGGCTTCGGCCAGTTCGCGCATTCGATCCGGCGCGGCGTCAACATGACCTATATCGTCGAGAACAACGGCGTCTACGGCCTCACAAAGGGGCAGTTCTCCGCCACCGCCGACCGCGGCTCGAAATCGAAGAAGGGCGTGACCAACACCGACAACGCCATCGACCTCGTCGCCATTGCGCTGCAGCTGGGCGCCACCTACATCGCCCGCAGCTTTTCCGGGGACAAGACACAGCTGGTCCCCGTGATCGCCGGCGCCCTGCAGCACAAGGGCGCGGCCTTCATCGACGTGATCAGCCCGTGCGTTGCCTTCAATAATCACGCGGGCTCGACCAAGAGCTTCGACTACGTCCGTGAACATAATGACGCGGTGAACCGGCTTGACGTGATCACCGGCCGCGATCCGATCACCGTCGACTACGCGCCCGGCACGGTGCAGATCGTCGAACAGCACGACGGCTCAAGGCTCGCACTGCGCAAGATCGACGCCGATTACGACGTGCATGATCGGGTGGCCGCGCAGGCGTTTCTGCAGAAGCACGCGGCGAAGGGGCAGATCGTCACCGGGCTGCTCTTTGTCGATCCGGACGCGGAAGACCTGCACAACCACCTCAACACGGTGGAGAAGCCGTTGAACTCGCTGGAAGCGGACGAGCTCTGTCCGGGCTCGGCGGTGCTCGACAAGATCAACGCGAGCTTGCGGTAGGTCAGGCTCCGACCTATCACCGTCATCCTTCGAGGCTCGCTACGCTCGCGCCTCAGGATGACGGATTGAGGTCGGCGTTCGCTTCAGCGCGATCTTGACGGCCTGAGCCTCGACCGGCCCCTCACGCCGCCGCCGGCTGCACCCGCGGATTGAGCACATATTCCTTCAGCACCTTGTCGTTGGAATCGACCTCCTGCAACGACACGTCATAGCTCCACAGGTCGGCCAGGTGCTGCAGCACGCGCTTGGCGTCCGGCTCGTGGAGCTGGGCGCCCTTCACGACATGGTGGCGCAGCATCAGGCGGCGGTCGCCGGCGAGGTCGACGTCGACGACCTCGATGTTGGGATCGATGTAGCCGACGTCATACTGCCTGGCGAGCTCGCGGCGAACGCGGCGGTAGCCGCGCTCGTCGTGGATCGCGTCCACCCTGATGCCGGCGCGCTCCTCGGGGTCATCATGCAGGTGGAACAGCCGAAGCTGACGGATCAGGTTCGGGCTCAGAAACTGGCTGATGAAGCTTTCGTCGCGGTAGTTGGCCCAGACGTCGCGCAGCACGGCCTCGACCCCGCCAGTACCTGCGATTTCCGGAAACCACTCACGGTCCTCCTCCGTCGGCTCGCGCACGATGCGCTCGATGTCCTGCATCATGGCAAAGCCGAGCGCGTAAGGGTTGAAGCCCGAGAAGCGCTGATCATCGAATTCGGGCTGGAACACCACGTTGGTGTGGGACTGCAGGAACTCCAGGAAGTTGCCGTCGGTGATGCTGCCCTGCTGATGCAGGCGGCTCATGATGCGGTAATGAACATAAGTCGCGGTGCCCTCGTTCATCACCTTGGTCTGGCTCTGCGGATAGAAATATTGCGCGATGTGACGGACGATGCGCAAAAGCTCGCGCTGCCACGGCGCCAGCCGCGGCGCGCTCTTTTCCAGGAAATACAGCAGATTCTCCTGCGGCAGGCCGAGCAGCTTGCGGCGACGCTCGATGCTGAGGGTCTTGCGGCTCTTGGACGGGCCCGACGGCACCGTGCGCCAGAGATCGTTGAACGCGGCCTCCTCATGGGCGCGGCGCTGGCCGGCGCGCTTCTCCTCCTCGCGCAGATCGATGTTCTTCTTGCCGGGATAGCGGTCGACGCCATGCGACATCAGGGCATGCGCGGCATCGAGCGTATGCTCGACCGCGGCATGGCCGTAGCGCTCCTCGCAGCTCTTCACATAGCGCTTGGCGAATTCGAGATAATCGAGAATGCCCTCGGCGTCGGTCCATTGCTTGAACAGGTAGTTGTTCTTGAAAAAGTGGTTGTGGCCGAACGCGGCATGCGCGATCACCAGGGTCTGCATGGTCGCGGTGTTTTCCTCCATCAGGTAGGAAATGCACGGCGAGGAATTGATGACGATCTCGTAGGCCAGCCCCATCAGGCCCTTGCGGTACGAGGCCTCGTGAAACGCAAAGTGCTTGCCGAACGACCAGTGCTTGTAGAACAGGGGCATGCCGACCGAGGAATACGCATCGAGCATCTGCTCGGCGGTGATCACCTCGATCTGGTTCATATAGGTGTCGAGCCTGAGCTCCTTGTGCGCGATGTCCTCGCACGCATCGTGAATGCGCTGCAGGGTGTTGAAATCCCAGTCCGCGCCTTCGAAGAGACGTTCGGTCATGAAGCGGCCTTTTCCTGATTGGCACGACGCTGGAACAGATCGTGGAATACCGGGAAGATCTCGCTGCGATCGCGGACCTTGCGCATCGAGAGATCCGCGCCATTGCCGCGCAGCCGCTCATAGAGCGACCACAGCGAGGAATCCGGCATCTCGAAGGAGTAGCCGCCGGCCTCGCCCACCTCGAGATAGGCAAAGAACTGGCAGACCGGCAGGATCGCGCCGGTCAGCAGGCGCGAGACCGCCTCGCTGTCGGAGATGGAGTTGTCGCCGTCGGAGGCCTGCGCCGCATAGATATTCCAGTCGGAGGGACGGAAGCGGGAGCGGACGATGTCGTTCATGCACTGCAGGGCGCTCGAGACCAGCGTGCCGCCCGACGCCGGGCCGTAGAAGAAGGTCTGCTCGCCGACCTCCTCGGCGCGGTCGGTGTGCCGGATGAAGACGATCTCGACATGGCGATAGCGCCGCTTCAGGAACACATAGAGTAGCATGTAGAACCGCTTTGCGAGATCCTTCATGTGCTCGGACATCGAGCCGGAGACGTCCATCAGGCAGAACATCACCGCCTGCGCCACGGGCTTTGGAATCGTCTCGAAGCGGCGGTACCGGATGTCGATCGGATCGATGAAGGGGATGCGCCTGGCCTTCGCCTTCATCGCGGCGATCTCGGCCTCGAGCTGGATGCGACGCTCCTCGTCCTCGCATTCGGCAAGTTCGGCCTCCAAGGCCGCGATGGTTTCGGGCCGCGGCCGCCGCAGCGCGACGCGGCGGGCAAGTGCGAGCCTCACCGTGCGGCTGACCGAGATGTTGGCCGGCGAGCCCGAAGTGGCGTAGCCGGCGCGCTGCAGCCCTTCGCTTTCGGCCTGGGCGAGCTTGCGCTTGGCGAGATCCGGCAATTCCAGATCATCGAGGAACAGATTGACGAACTCTTCCCGGCTCAGCACGAAGCGGAACGCATCCTCGCTGTCGCCCTGTCCTGGCTGCGACTTGCGGCCGCCGCCTTCGCCGGAGCGCGGCAGGATATCGCCTTCCACAAACTTCTTGTTGCCGGGCAGCACCATGTCGCGCGTGCCGCCCTCGCGGCGGAAGCGCGGCTCATCCATGCCATCGAGCACAATCGAGACTTCGCCGCCTTCCAGGACATCCTTGATGTCGCGGTCCTGCGAGGACTTCTTGA
The DNA here is from genome assembly GCA_035652015.1 of Bradyrhizobium sp. GTDB lineage: Bacteria > Pseudomonadota > Alphaproteobacteria > Rhizobiales > Xanthobacteraceae > Bradyrhizobium. Next base: position 46,206 of record DASREP010000004.1, read on the forward strand.
CGGCGCTTTGAACCTGAGCCTTGGCCCGCCGCAAAAAGCGCTGGCGGTTCTCCAGGCTCTTGCCCCCGGGGTTCAAGCGCCGATCGATGACATGAAAAGCCACTCTGTATCCGCCTCCAGCCTGTACTGCCTCTCAAGCGCGACGCGGTCGATTTGATCCACGTCGCGCCTGAAGTCTTGCTCTAGCCGGCCTGCTTCACCCGCATATACCACTCGACCAGCCGCCGCACCTGCCGCTCGGTATAGCCGCGCTCGACCATCCGGGCGACGAAGTCGGCATGCTTCTTCTCGGTCTCGCCGTCCTTCTTGGAACCGAAGGAGATGACCGGGAGCAGGTCCTCGACCTGTGAGAATATCCTTTTCTCGATCACCTCGCGAATCTTCTCGTAGGACGTCCAGCCCGGGTTCTTGCCGCCATTGGCCGCCCGCGACCGCAGCGAGAACTTGACCACCTCGTTGCGGAAGTCCTTGGGATTGGCGATTCCGGCCGGCTTTTCGATCTTGGTCAGCTCCTGGTTCAACAGCTCGCGATCCAGGAGCTGGCCGGTGTCGGGATCCTTGAAGTCCTGGTCCTCGATCCAGGCGTCGGCGTAATCGACATAGCGATCGAACAGGTTCTGGCCATAATCGGAGTAGGACTCCAGATAGGCCTTCTGGATCTCGTGACCGATGAACTCCGCATAGCGCGGCGCGAGGTCGGCCTTGATGAATTCGAGATAACGCTTCTCGATCTCCTCAGGCAGCTGCTCGCGGCGGATTGAATGCTCCAGCACATACATCAGGTGGACCGCGTCCGCGCCGACTTCCTGGGTATCGTGGTTGAAAGTCGCCGCTAGCACCTTGAAGGCGAAACGGGTGGAGACACCGTCCATGCCTTCGTCGACGCCGGCCGCATCGCGATATTCCTGGACGCTGCGCGCCTTGGGATCGGACTCCTTCAGGCTCTCGCCGTCATAGACCCGCATCTTGGCGAACAGGGTCGAGTTCTCGTGCTTGCGCAGGCGCGACATCACCGAGAAGCGCGCCAGGGTGTCGAGGGTCGCCGGCGCGCAAGGTGCGGCGGCGAGCTCAGAGCCCTGGATCAGCTTCTCGTAGATCTTGCGCTCTTCGGTGACCCGCAGGCAGTACGGCACCTTGATGACGCAGATGCGGTCGATGAAGGCCTCGTTGTTCTTGTTGGTCTTGAAGCTCTGCCACTCCGCCTCGTTGGAGTGCGCGAGGATGATGCCGGAGAACGGGATCGCGCCGATATTCTCGGTGCCGATATAGTTGCCTTCCTGCGTCGCGGTGAGCAGCGGGTGCAGCATCTTGATCGGCGCCTTGAACATCTCGACGAATTCGAGAATGCCCTGGTTGGCGCGGTTGAGACCGCCCGAATAGCTGTACGCGTCGGGATCGTTCTGCGCGTAAGTCTCGAGCTTGCGGATGTCGACCTTGCCGACCAGCGATGAGATGTCCTGATTGTTCTCATCGCCCGGTTCGGTCTTGGCGACCGCGATCTGGCGCAGGCGCGAGGGCTGAATCTTGGCGACGCGGAAGCGGGAGATGTCGCCGCCGAAAGCTTCCAGCCGCTTCAGACACCACGGGCTCATCAGCCCGTTGAGGCGCCGGCGCGGGATGCCGTACTTCTCTTCGATCATCGGCCCGAGTTGCTCGGGATCGAACAGGCCGAGCGGAGACTCGAACACCGGCGAGAGTTCATCGCCGGCCTTGAGCACGTAAATCGGGTGAACTTCCATCAACGACTTCAGCCGCTCGGCA
>DASREP010000005.1:0-71522 GCA_035652015.1 Bradyrhizobium sp.
TCGTGGCGGCGCTGGTGATCTCCTATGTGCTGACGCGGCGGTTGCCGATTATGGCCATGGTTTCGGCGGTGATCGTCGTCGTGTTCGGCGGCGCCACCCTGATCCTGCAGAACGACACCTTCATCAAGATCAAGCCGACCATCATCTATCTTCTGTTCGCCGGCACGCTGTTCGGCGGCATGATTCTGCGCAAACCCTTGCTCGCCACCGTGTTCGATCAGGTCTTTCACTTGACCGAGGAGGGCTGGCGGCGGCTTACGTTTCGCTGGGCACTCTTCTTCCTGGCGCTTGCCGTGCTCAACGAGATCGTCTGGCGCACGCAGACCACCGATATATGGGTGAATTTCAAGGTCTTCGCGGTGGTGCCGCTGACGTTTCTTTTCGCCGCGCTGCAATTTCCGCTGTTGCAAAAATACGAAGCGCCGCCGAACGAAAACCCTGACCCGTAGGCGTCAGGAAGACGGCGCAGCCAGGGCCTTTTCGATCTCGGGCCGCAATTGCTGAATCAGATTTTCCGTCGTGATCGGGCCGATCAGCTTGAAAGCGATGCGGCCGTCGCGGCCGATCAGAAACGTCTCCGGCACGCCATAGACTCCCCATTCGATGGAGGCCCGGCCGTTGGCGTCAACGCCCGTCGCCGCGAACGGATTTCCATAGCGTGCGAGGAAGCTCCGCGCGTTTTCCGGCTGGTCCTTGTAATCGATGCCGACGATTTTGATGCGCTTGTCCTGCGCGAGTTGTTGCAAGAGCGGCGCTTCGTCGTGGCAAGGCACGCACCATGACGCCCATACGTTCAGCACGGTCACCGCGCCGCGGAACGTGGTGGCATCGATGCCCGGCAGCGACGCACCGTTTTGCTCGACGCCGGCCAGCGGCGGCAACTGTGTCTCGGGGACGGGGCGGCCGAGCAGCGCAGAGGGGATCGTCGCCGGATCGCCGGCCTGCAGCCGGAAAAGAAACAGCGCCGCCAGCGCGAGAAAAACAACCAGCGGGAGAAAAACAATGAACTTCCTGCGCGGTCGGCCGCCTGCCGGATCCAGCGTCATGGAATATCCGCGGTCGGCCGCTGCGAGCGTCGCGTCATGCCGCGTGCTTCCATATCGACCAGCAGCCGGCGCAGCATGCGATAGTCGATCGCCACCCAGCTGATCAGCGCGGCGATAACGACGGCGGCGATGGCGTAGGCGGCGACGATGAAGCCGGCGTGCGGTCCGAAATCCATGATCAGCCTTCTCCCGCGGCTTCCGCCTGCATCAGTTGCTGCGTGCGCACGCGCCGGCGCAAGATTTCATTGCGCATGGCGGCAAGGTGCAGCGTCAGGAACAGCAGCGTGAAGGCGGCGGTCATGATCAGGAGCGGCACGAGGATCGCCGGATGAATCGTCGGTCCGCCCATGCGCAGCACGGACGCCGGCTGATGCAGCGTGTTCCACCAGTCGACCGAGAACTTGATGATAGGCAGATTGATCGCGCCGACCAGCGTCAGGATCGCGGCCGCGCGCGCCGCCCGCGAGGGGTCGTCCACCGCGCGCCACAGGGCGATCACGCCGAGATACATCAGGAACAGCACCAGCACCGAGGTAAGGCGCGCGTCCCAGACCCAATAAGTGCCCCACATCGGCCGGCCCCATAGCGAGCCCGTGACCAGCGCGAGGAAAGTGAAGCTGGCGCCGATGGGCGCGGCCGCCTTGGCCGCGACGTCAGCCAGCGGATGCCGCCACACCAGCGTGCCGAGCGCCGATGCGCTCATCACGGCCCAGACGAACATCGACAGCCATGCATTGGGCACGTGGATGAACATGATCTTGACGGTGGCGCCCTGCTGGTAGTCGTCAGGCGCAGTTGCCGACAGATAGAGCCCGACCGCGAACAGGGCCAATGTTGCCGCCACGAGATAGGGCAACAGCCGCGCTGCCAGCGACAGGAACCTGGTGGGGTTGGCAAGGTCGATCAGCGTCATGGCATCCTGTTAATGGCGGCGGCCGCCCCACGCAATCAGCATAAGGACGCTCGGCAAGAGTTGATCGGCATCAATCAGTCCAATCCGTGGCGCAGGCTGGCCGCGGCGGCGAAAGGGCCGACGACCAGGCTGACGAGCGATAACGCGCAGAGGATCGAAAACGGCGCACCGAACGACACCGGGCCGGTAATGGCCGCTTCCGACGCCGCCACGCCGAAAATCAGCACGGGGATGGACAGCGGCAGCACCAGGACGGCGAGCAGCAGCCCACCGCGGTGCATTGTCACTGCCAGCGCGGCCCCAATCATGCCGGTGAAGGTCAGCGCGGGCGTTCCCGCAAGCAGGGTCAGCGCCACCGCCGAGGTCGCGACCGTGTCGAGATTGAGCAAAAGGCCGAGCACCGGGGTCGCCACGATCAGCGGGAGGCCGGCCGCCAGCCAATGCGCCAGCGCCTTGGCGGCGCAGGCGAGTTCCAGGGGCGTACGGCCCATCACGATGAGATCGAGCGAGCCGTCCTCATGGTCCGCGGTGAACAGCCGGTCCAGCGTCAACAGGCTCGCCAGCAGGGCGCCGAGCCAGAGGATCGCGGGCCCGAGACGACTGAGCAGCGGCAGGTCCGGGCCGAGCGCGAACGGCATCAGCACCACCACGGTGAGAAAGAACAAGACGCCAATCAGCGCGCCGCCGCCAACGCGCAGCGCTATCCGGATGTCGCGGCGGATGAGGGCTCCGAGCGCGGTCATTGGCTGCCCCCGATTCGCAATTCCCGTGCGGCAAGGCCCAGCGGCGCGTGGGTGGCGGCCACGATCAGGCCACCGCTTGCGAGATGCTCGCGCATCAGGCCGGCGATCATGTCCTGCCCGGTGGTATCCAGTGCGGTGGTCGGCTCATCCAGCAGCCAGACCGGCCGGCGCACGGCGAGCAGGCGGGCGAGCGAGAGGCGGCGGCGCTGGCCGGCGGAGAGATAGCCTGCCGGCAGATGCGTGGCATGCGCCAACCCGACCGCGCTGAGGCTCGCCGCGGGATCGGCCGGCTTGCCGCCGAGAAAATCCCGCCAGAATTGCAGGTTTTCAAGCACGCTCAGCGCCGGTTTCAACGCATCGCGATGGCCGAGGTAGTGGGCCTGCTCCGGTAGGGTCAGCTCGGCATCGGCCCCTTCCAGCGAGAGCGTGCCCGCAGCTGGCGTGAGCAGCCCCGCGATCAGTCGGAGCAGCGAGGTCTTGCCCGAGCCATTGCGCCCGGTCACCGCCAGAAGCTCCCCGCCAACCGCCTCAAACGTCAGGGCCGAAAACACCTCGCGGCCGCCGCGCATGCATGTCAGGCCGCTCGCCAATAGCCGCATGAGTTCTCGTTCCGTGCCGTCTGACTGCCCTAGGATTCTTTGGGGGTAGCGCGATGGAATTTATGGGTGCCCCGCGCTCATCCGATGATTGACGCTGTGGCGGTGACGTTAGAAAGCTTCTATAAGCCGGAACTTAACGCAGCACACAACCTTCGCTGCGCATCATCAGGCCAGCCCCTCGGCATACGGTGTTATGATACCCAGACATGGGTATAACTGACAATTGGGATTTCCTCGCATGACCTCTCTCGACAGCTTCAAATGCCAGAAGACCCTCAAGGTCGGCAGCAAGAGTTACGTTTATTACAGCCTGCCCACCGCCGAGAAAAACGGTCTGAAGGGAATTTCCAAGCTGCCCTATTCAATGAAGGTGCTGCTGGAAAATCTGCTGCGCAATGAAGATGGTCGCACGGTCAAGAAAGAGGATATCCAGGCGATTGCGAAGTGGGTGCGCAAGCGCAAGCTCGAGCATGAAATCGCCTTCCGCCCGGCGCGCGTGCTGATGCAGGATTTTACCGGCGTCCCTGCGGTGGTCGATCTCGCCGCCATGCGCAACGCCATGCAGAATCTCGGCGGCAACGCCGAGAAGATCAATCCGCTGGTGCCGGTCGACCTCGTGATCGACCACTCGGTGATCGTGAACTTCTTCGGCGACAACAAGGCTTTCGCCAAGAACGTCACCGAGGAATACAAGCAGAACCAGGAGCGCTACGAGTTCCTGAAATGGGGCCAGAAGGCGTTCTCGAATTTCTCGGTGGTGCCGCCCGGCACCGGCATCTGCCACCAGGTCAATCTGGAATATCTCGCGCAGACCGTCTGGACCAAAAAGGAGAAGCTGACGGTCGGCAAGAAGACCGGCACGTTCGAGGTTGCGTACCCGGATTCGCTGGTCGGCACCGACTCGCACACGACCATGGTCAATGGTCTTGCCGTGCTCGGCTGGGGCGTCGGCGGCATTGAGGCGGAAGCCTGCATGCTGGGCCAGCCGCTGTCGATGCTGCTGCCGGACGTGGTCGGCTTCAAGCTCAAGGGCCAGCTCAAGGAAGGCGTCACCGCCACCGACCTCGTGCTGACCGTCACGCAGATGCTGCGCAAGCAGGGCGTGGTCGGCAAGTTCGTCGAGTTCTTCGGGCCCGGCCTCGATTTCCTTTCGGTCGCAGACAAGGCGACCATCGGCAACATGGCCCCCGAATACGGCGCGACCTGCGGCTTCTTCCCGGTCGATGCCGCGACGATCGATTATCTCAAGACATCGGGCCGCAAGTCGGACCGCGTGGCGCTGGTTGCGGCCTATGCCAAGGCGCAAGGCCTGTTCCGTACGGCCAAGTCGGCCGATCCGGTGTTCACCGAAACGCTCACGCTCGATCTCGGCAGTGTCGTGCCGTCGATGGCCGGCCCGAAGCGCCCCGAAGGCCGCGTCGCGCTGCCGGCGGTGGCGGAGGGTTTCGCCGGTGCGATGGAAGCCGAATACAAGAAGGCGACCGACGCCAAGCACCGCTATCCCGTCGAAGGCCGCGACTTCGATCTCGGCCATGGCGACGTGGTGATCGCGGCGATCACCTCCTGCACCAACACCTCCAACCCGAGCGTGCTGATCGGCGCCGGCCTGCTCGCGCGCAAGGCGGCTGCCAAGGGGCTGAAGGCCAAGCCGTGGGTGAAGACCTCGCTCGCGCCGGGCAGCCAGGTGGTCGCGGAATACCTCGCCAATTCCGGCCTGCAGGCCGATCTCGACAAGGTCGGCTTCAACCTGGTCGGCTTCGGCTGCACCACCTGCATCGGCAATTCCGGTCCGCTGCCGGAGGAGATTTCGAAGTCGATCAACGACAATGGCATTGTCGCGGCCGCCGTGCTCTCCGGCAACCGCAACTTCGAAGGCCGCGTGTCGCCTGACGTGCAGGCCAACTATCTCGCCTCGCCGCCGCTGGTGGTGGCCCATGCGCTCGCCGGCACCGTGACCAAAAATCTCGCCACCGAGCCGCTCGGCGAAGGCAAGGACGGCAAGCCGGTGTACCTGAAGGACATCTGGCCGACGGCCAAGGAGATCAACGCCTTCGTCAAGAAGTACGTCACCGCGCCGATCTTCAAGAAGAAGTACGCCGACGTGTTCAAGGGCGACACCAACTGGCGCAAGATCAAGACCACGGACAGCGAGACCTATCGCTGGAACATGAGCTCGACCTATGTGCAGAACCCGCCCTACTTCGAAGGCATGAAGAAGGAGCCGGAGCCGACCACCGACATTGTCGAGGCGCGGATCCTCGCGATGTTCGGCGACAAGATTACCACCGACCACATCTCGCCCGCCGGCTCGATCAAGCTGACCTCGCCCGCCGGCAAGTTCCTGAGCGAGCACCAGGTGCGGCCCGCCGACTTCAATCAGTACGGCACGCGGCGCGGCAATCACGAAGTGATGATGCGCGGCACCTTCGCCAACATCCGCATCAAGAACTTCATGCTCAAGGGCGCCGACGGCAACATCCCCGAAGGCGGCAATACCAAGCACTGGCCGGACGGCGAGCAGATGTCGATCTACGACGCCGCGATGAAGTACCAGGCCGAGGGTGTACCGCTGGTGGTATTTGCCGGCGCAGAATACGGCAACGGCTCCTCGCGCGACTGGGCTGCCAAGGGGACGCGCCTGCTCGGCGTGCGTGCGGTGATCTGCCAGAGCTTCGAGCGCATCCACCGCTCCAACCTGGTCGGTATGGGCGTGCTGCCGTTAACCTTTGAACAAGGAACGTCGTGGCAGTCAATTGGGCTGAAAGGCGACGAGAAGGTGACGATTCGTGGCCTGCAGGGCGAGTTGAAGCCGCGCCAGATGTTGACCGCGGAGATCGTCTCCAGCGATGGCGCGCTGCAGCGCGTACCCTTGCTCTGCCGCATCGATACGCTGGATGAGCTCGATTACTACCGAAACGGCGGCATTCTTCACTACGTGCTGCGGAAACTGGCCGCTTGATCCGAACTGTGGCCGATGGCTCACTGCGAAGTGAGTAGCGGGCACTAGGGAGGCGGCCTAAGAGAGAGGCCGCCTTCTTGGCGTTCGAGCATGGTCCGAACCCGAAGGAGCGCAACTGGCGCCAAACGGGATCGGATATTGCCGAAGTGCAAGCGCGAATCGCTTGCACGAGCGTATGCGCGTGCAAGTGCACTGCGCATGGACAATCAGCCGGCGCGGCGGTGCGCCGAGGAATGGGTGTGTTGATGCGGGTGCGTGGTTAGCAATGACAGCGATGATGGCCCATAGTTCTTTCTGGCGCTGGTCAAGCGCTCTCGGACTCGTTGCGATCATCGCCGTCATCCGGCCAGCCCACGCCGATCCGCGTGCGGTGGTCGAGCTCTTCACCTCGCAAGGCTGCTCGTCATGCCCGCCCGCCGACAGGATCATCGGCGAGCTCGCCAAGGATCCCGACATCATCGCGCTGAGCATGCCGATCGACTATTGGGACTATCTCGGCTGGAAGGACACGCTTGCCGATTCCCGATTCTCGGCACGGCAGAGGGCCTATTCGAGAGCGCGCGGCGATCGCGACGTCTACACGCCACAGGTGATCGTCAACGGTTCGGCGCAGGTGATCGGCAGCGATTTGCCCAGCATCGAGCGGGCCATCGCTGAGACCCGGAAGAACGGCGTGATGTCGGTGCCGGTGTCGATGACGTTCAGCGGCAAGCAGATCAACGTCTCGGTTGCGGCGAGCAAGGTTTCCACCATCACGCATGGCGAAGTGTGGATCTGCTCGATTTCCAAGGCGGTGCCAATTGCTATCCGCCGCGGCGAGAACAGCGGACAGGAAGTCACGTACCACAACGTGGTGCGCAACCTCCTGAAGGTCGGCGATTGGAATGGGGCGCCCGCGAGCTGGAGCGTGCCGATCGAGAACCTGATGCGCGATGGGGTCGACGGTGCCGTCGCTTACGTCCAGGACGGCCACAGCGAGAGGCCGGGTCCGATGCTGGGGGCGGCCTATGAGCCGCTGACCACGGCCTACAGCTCGCTGCGCTGATAAAATCAGCCGACAGTCCTGATCCACCGGCAAAGCGCTTCCGGCGCCGTGCATCGGCCTGCCGCGCTTTGACGAGCTCCAATCTTGCAGCGACCAACAGCGAAGACCCGTCGCCCCCAAGGTACTACCGATGGGGGGCGGCGGCTTGACGATCGAGGGGAAGGAAAGGGACGCCGAAAAGCAAAAAGGACCAACTCTCGTTGGTCCAGTCTGGCGTCTTCCTGCGTCAGGCCCGATCCCCACAATCCCGGGGGGCTGGGGGCTGAGGAATCCGGAACCGAAAGGACCGGGCCAACGCAGTATCTCGTTATCCCTAGATAGGACGGCGCACGCTGGGCGGAAGTGGGGCGGCATTATGATTCCGCTAACGATCCCGTGACGCCTATGTCCGACCAAATGAGCATAATCGGCCGCGTTTGCGGCCCGACTATTCGCAAACCGCCTCTTGCGGCGTTCCCCTAACTGGCGCAATCATGTCAAGGACATGACAGGAGGCGCTCCATGAGTCTGACGTCGGAGGATGCCGATCCAAGCGCAAGTTACGCGGCGGCCCGCGGTGCCGTTGCGACTTCCGGTGGGACGCCGGCGGCAAATCCCCTGCCGACCCGGGTGACGTTCAATCGCTTCGAGCTCAATCGTATCCTCAATCTCTACGGCCGCATGGTCGCCGACGGCGAGTGGCGCGACTATGCCATCGATTTCCTGAAGGACCGCGCGGTGTTCTCCGTATTCCGCCGCGCCTCCGAGGTGCCGCTCTACCGGATCGAGAAGGATCCGCGGCTGCGCAACAAGCAGGGCATGTACAGCGTGATCTCAGCCACGGGGCTGATCCTGCGCCGCGGTCATGATCTCGACCGCGTGCTGCTCGTGATCGATCGCAAGCTTGCGCTGGTGTAGCGGAGCGTAATCAGCCACACGCACCGTCATTCCGGACAAGCGCGCAGCGCTTGATCCGGAATCTAGAGGTTGTCGGGTTCGCGGCGCGAGATTCCGGGTTCGCGCGCTTTGCGCGCGCCCCGGAATGACGGCGGGTCTACTCCGCCGGCACCGTGCTCGCGCCTTCGCCGAGCGCGCGCTGCATCATCACGGTGTCGAGCCAGCGGCCGAACTTGAAGCCGACATTGGGATGGGTGCCAATCAGCGTGAAGCCGGTGCTGGTGTGAACGCCGATCGATCCGGCATTGGCGGAATCGCCGATCACCGCGATCATCTGCCGGTAGCCGCGCGCCTCGCATTCGAGGATCAGCTGCTGCAGGAGTCGCAGGCCGATGCCCCGGCGATGGCTCATCGGATTGAGATAGATCGAGTTCTCCACAGTGAAGCGATAGGCCGGTCGCGGCCGGTAGGCGCCCGCATAGGCGTAGCCGACCACGCTGTCGTCGATTGTCGCGACGAAATAGGGGAAACCGCCGTCGATCAGCGCGCGATAGCGTCGCGTCATTTCGGCAAGATCGGGCGGGACCAGCTCGAACGTCGCGGTGCCATGGCGCACCGCGTGCTCGTAGATCTCGGTGATGGCGGGAAGGTCGGCTTCTTCGGCGATGCGGATATCGAGGGCGGACATGGGGTTGAGGATAGCAGCCGGAGAGGCAGGATCAACGCTCTATCCTCGTCATGGCCGGCAAAAACAAAAGCCCCGGCGCGAAGGCCGGGGCTCGATATCTCGGTTTTCGTTCGATCAGCTATTCGCGCTGTCCGAGCAGCTGCAACAGCAGCGTGAACAGGTTGATAAAGTTCAAATACAGCGACAGGGCTCCGATGATCGAGGCGCGCTCGGCCATGTCGCCGCCGCCCGAGGCATAGCCGTAGATGTAGTCGTTCTTCAGCCGCTGGGTGTCCCAGGCGGTCAGGCCCGCGAACACCAGCACGCCGACCACGGAGACGATGAACTGCAGCGCCGAACTCGCCAGGAACAGGTTGACCAGGCTCGCGATGACGATGCCGATCAGGCCCATGAACAGGAACGAGCCGAAGCCGGTGAGGTCACGCCGCGTGGTGTAGCCGTACAGGCTGAGCGCACCGAAGGTGGCCGCGGTGATGAAGAACACCCGCACGATCGAGGTGTGGGTGTACACCAGGAAGATCGACGACAGCGACACGCCCATCAGCGCCGAGAACACCCAGAACAAGAGCTGGGCGGTTGAGGGCGCGAGGCGGTTGATGCCGGCCGAGAGCGCAAACACCATGGCGAGCGGCGCCAGGATGAACAGCCACTTCAGCGGGCTCACGAACATCGCGTAGCCGAACGGCGTCAGGAACGCGCTGCCGATCTTGGCCGCGGCCCCGGACGGATCGCTGGTCACGGCGGCCATGTAGACGCCGAGCGCTGCAAGGCCCGTGATGGCAAGGCCGATGCTCATATAGTTGTAGATGCGCAGCATATAGGCGCGCAGTCCGGCATCGACGGTCGCGGCGTCAACGCGTCCTGCGGCCCGGCCGAACGGAGAAGCGTAGTTGCGGTCTAGATCCGACATGGTCGAATTCCCGTTTGTTGTTTCGGCGGAGCGCAAGGGCTGCGTCGCCGATGAAAACCTATCTCAGATGGCGCAGCTTGCAGACATTAATTATATTTCATCAAGCCCGCATCATGGGCCATCCGACCCAGAGCTTAAGTGGGAAACTAGCATATCCGCCGCAACCTTCCATGCGCGGCCGAATGTCGCTTCCAAGGGGTCTGAAACTGCGGCAAAAGGGCCCAGCCGGCCGCGCCGCGACATGGTTAACGGCAGCGCTCCAAGGCGATGTCGGAGGCAATGTTCCGGCTCGTTTCCAAGCTGGTTTCACGCAGTTTCTAAAGGTTGCGGAGCACCGAAGCCGGCTTTTGGTTCAGGGCCAGAAGCGTCCCGGCAAGCCCCAGCCCGACCGTGACCACCAGGGCGGCGATCACCACGATGGTCGCGCTGCCGGCCTGCCAGACAAAGCTTAACGTCATCAGGCGGGTGACAATCAGATAGGCCGCGACCGACCCCGCAAAGACGCCGAACACGGCGGTCGCAAGCCCGATCAGGAGATATTCCAGCGCATAGGCCCCGAGCAGCCGCAGCCGGGTGGCGCCCAGGGTCTTCAGGATCACCGCGTCGTAGACGCGGTGACGATGGCCGGCGGCCAGCGCCCCGCCCAGCACCAGGATGGCCGAGATCAGCGTCACGGCGCTGGCGCCGCGGATCGCAAGCGCGAGGTTTGCGACCACCGAGCCGATGGTCTCCATCACCTCGCGCACCCGCACGCTCGTCACCATCGGAAACGCATCCGCCACCTGGCGGATGATGCGGCCGTCGCTTGTCGGGTCCGGCGGGGATTCGGTCAGGGTTGCGATATGGGTATGCGGGGCGCCCTTGAAGGCGTTCGGCGAGTACACCAGGACGAAATTGATGCCGAGCCCCTGCCAGTCGATGTTGCGCATATTGCCGATCCGGGCGTGGATATCGCGCCCGAGCACATTCACCACGATCTCGTCGCCGAGCTTCAGCTTGAGCCCGTCCGCGATCTTCTTCTCGATCGAGACCAGCGGCGGCCCGCTATAGTCCGCGCCCCACCACTCGCCCTCGACGATTTTGGAACCCTTGGGGATCTCGCCGGTATAGGTCAGGCCGCGGTCGCTCTGCAGCACCCACTCGGAATCGGGCGTCGGGTTGAGCTCCTCGGCCTTGACGCCGCGCGCGGCGATGATGCGGCCGCGCAGCATCGGTACGTCCTCGACCGTTGCCTGTGGCTCGAGCTTTTGCAGGAAGCCGTTGAAGCGGTCGGCCTCATTGGAGGGGATGTCGATGAAGAAGAATGACGGGGAATGCTCCGGCAGCGAAGCCAGGAACTGCTGGCGCAGATTGCCGTCGATCTGGGTGATGGTGACGAGCACGGCAAGGCCGAGCCCGAGCGACAGCACCACCGAGGGCGTCAGCGCGCCGGGCCGGTAGATGTTCGAGATCGCAAGCCGCAGCATCGGAAAGCGCGTCCGAGGCAGCCGCGCGGCGATCGCCATCACGCTGGCGGCGATGCCGCGCAGCACCGCGAACACGATCACCGAGGCGACCACGAACACGGCCGCGATCTTCTTGTCATAGGCAAGGCCGATCACGACCGCGACCAGCGCCGCCACCACCACTGCCATCAGCGCGAGATAAGGCCAGCGCGGGCGGCGCCATTCGGCGCTGACAGTGTCACGAAACAGCGCCGCCACCGGCACGTCATGCACGCGGCCGAGCGGCCACAGGCCGAAGGCGAGCGCGGTCAAAAGGCCGTACACAAATGATAGCGCAAGCTCGTCCGGATGCAGCGCCGGTACGACCGGCAACGGCAACAGCTTGCCGAACAGTCCGACAATGGCAAAGGGCAGCGCGGCGCCGGCGGCGAGCCCAAGCACCGCGCCCAGGCTTGCGAGCACCAGAACCTGCGCAAGATAGATCGCGAACACATCGCGGCCGGTGGCGCCGAGCGCCTTGAGTGCGGCGATTACCTCCAAGCGCCGATCGACATGGCTCTTGACGGCATTGGCAACGCCGACCCCGCCGACCAGCAGGGCAGCGAGGCCAACGAGGGTCAGGAACTGAGTGAAACGGCTGATGGTGCGTTCGAGCTGCGGCGAGGCATTGCCGCGGCTGCGCACCTCCCAACCGGCCTCCGGCGCGGCAGTGCGGGAATCGTCGATCAGCGAAGCGACCGCGCGGTCATTGTCCGCGTTCTCAGGCAGCCTCACCCGATAGATCCAGCGAACGAGGCTGCCGGGCTGCACGAGGCCGGTCGCGTGCAAGGCATCGATGCTGACCAGAAACCGCGGGCCGAAGCCGAGGCCGCCGGCGAGCTTGTCCGGCTCGGCCTCCACGGCACTGCGGATATGGAAGGTGGCGTCGCCGATCGTGACCTTGTCGCCGACCTTCAGGTCAAGCCGTGCCAGCAGCGTCGGATCGGCGGCCGCGCCGAACGCGCCGTCGCGTTTCGCAAGCAGCTCGGTCATCGGCAGATCGGGCGCGAGGCTGACGCTCCCCAGCATGGGATATACGCCGTCGACCGCCTTCATCTCGACCAGCGCGAGCTTGCCGTCGGCCGCCTTCACCATGCCGCGCAGCGTTGCCGCCGCGGATACCTCGCCGCGCGAGCGCAGGAAGGCGAGCTCGGCAGGTTTCGCCTCGCGCTGAAACAGCACGAAGGCTACGTCGCCGCCGAGCAAAGTGCGGCCCTCATGTGCAAGACCTTCGGACAGGCTCGCGGCAACCGAGCCGACACCGGCGATGGCAAAGACGCCAAGCGCGATGCAGGCGATGAAGACGTAGAAGCCACGCAAGCCCCCGCGCAATTCGCGCAAGGCATAGCGCAGCGGCAGCATCGCGGTGCGGCCCTCAGGCCCCCGCTCGCTCGCGAGATCGATGCGTTCGGATGCGATGCTCATGCGGAGGCTTTGCGCGATGTCGATTGCTCGACGCGGCCCGAGCGCAGCCGCACCACGCGATCGCAGCGCTCGGCCAGCGAATGATCATGGGTGACCAGCACCAGCGTCATGCCGCGCTCGGCATGCTTGCTGAAGATCAGATCGACGATCTGCTTGCCGGTGGTCTCATCGAGATTGCCGGTCGGCTCGTCCGCAACGAGGATCGCAGGATCCGGCGCCAGCGCCCGCGCCAGTGCCACGCGCTGCTGTTCGCCGCCGGAGAGCTGGGTCGGATAGTGATGCAGCCGGTCGCCGAGGCCTACGGAGGCAAGCTCCTGCGCGGCGCGCGCGGCGGCCTCAGCGACACCTGCAAGCTCGAGCGGCACGGCGACATTCTCCAGCGCGGTCATGGTCGGGATCAGATGAAACGACTGGAAGACGATGCCGACCTCGCGGCCGCGAAAGCGCGCCAGCGCGTCCTCGTCGAGGGCATTGAAAGGCGTGCCGCCCACCACCACCTCTCCGCTATCAGGACGTTCCAGCCCGGCCATTACCATCAGCAGCGTGGATTTTCCGGAGCCCGACGGCCCGATCAGGCCGAGCGCCTCGCCCGAGGCCACGCGCAGGCTGATATTCTTCAGAATGTGGACGCGCGCCGCGCCCGTGCCGAGGGAGAGGTTGACGTTGGAAATGGAAATGGTGTCTGGCGCAAGGCCGGACGCGTGTGAGGGTTCGATGCGACTGTCCATGGCTCGGTCATATGGCACTTCATCCGCCGGGGTCGAGAGGCGAAGGCCTAACTTCCTGCACATAGTCGTGTTGATGGTCGCGATGATGACGGTGTCGCAGGCATTGGCGCAGGCCGCGCTGGGTCGCGAGACCAAGCCGATCAAGCTGGTCGTTTTGGGCGATTCCTTGAGCGCCGGCCTCGGCCTTCCTGGCCAGGCGGCGTTTCCGGCCCGGCTGCAAAAGGCCTTGAACGACAAGGGGCTGGATGCCGAGATCAGCAATGCCGGGGTATCCGGGGATACCGCATCCGGCGGGCGCGACCGGCTCGACTGGTCGGTGCCCGATGGAACCGAGGGCGTTATCGTCGAACTCGGTGCCAATGATGCGCTGCGTGGGATCGATCCCAAGATCACGCGTCAGGCGCTCTCCGACATCATCAGCCGGCTGAAGGCGCGCGGCATTGCGGTGATGCTGTGCGGCATGCTGGCGCCGCCGAATTACGGCAGCGACTATGCATCGCAGTTCAACGCGATCTATCCTGACCTGGCGAAGTCCTTCAGCGTCGCGCTCTATCCATTCTTTCTCGACGGCGTTGCTGCGGATGCAAAACTCAACCAGGCGGATGGGATGCATCCGACCGCGGAGGGGGTCGACATCATTGTGCACAAAATCTTGCCCACTGTGCAGGCATTTATCGGCACGATCGGTGTGCAAGGCCGTTGAAATTAAGGCAGTCTCAAGCACGCCACACAGGGGTTCTACGGACTTGCAGGTTCGTTAACCTGGCCTGCTTCGCAGAGTCATATAACTACGCTACAAATTCCTCATCGGTGATTCGCCGCCGGGATTTGTGGTCAGGTTAGGTCGAGGTCTGGGTTTTTCTTCGACTTTCGATCAAGCCTCAAGCATCGGGAGTCCTGACGATGCCGCGTTTGTTTACTGGACTGGAGATTCCTGAAGACGTCTGTCAGACGCTTTCCAACCTACGAGGTGGCCTTCCCGGCGCACGCTGGATAGATCCCGAAAACTACCACGTCACCTTACGCTTCATCGGCGACATCGACGGCGTCTCCGCCAACGAGATCGCCATGCTGCTCACCCGCATCGACCGCAAGCCCTTCGAGGTAACGGTGCAGGGGCTTACGAGCTTCGGCGGAAAAAAGCCCCGCGCAGTGGTCGCGACCATCCAACCGAGCCGGCCCTTGATCGAGCTGCAGGCGGAGCTCGAACGGCTGATGCAGCGTCTCGGCCTTGATCCCGAAGGGCGCAAATTCGTTCCGCATGTGACGCTGGCGCGGCTCTACGATGCCTCGAGCCGGGACGTCGCCGACTATCTCTCGGTGCGCGGCTATTTCCCCAGCAAGGTCTTCACCGCCGATCGCTTCGTTCTGTTCTCCTCCCGCGCCTCGACCGGCGGCGGCCCGTATATCGTCGAGGATTCCTACGCGCTGAGTGCGTAGGAAGTCACCTCGCCCCGCTTGCGGGGAGAGGTCGGCGCGCAACGCGCGCCGGGTGAGGGGGCTCCGCGCGCTCCACAGTCACCGAATTTGCGGATGCAGCCCCTCACCCCGCCCTCTCCCCGTGAAGGACGGGGAGAGGGAGAAGAGAGGCGGGCGTCAGGGCTTTCGCGCTGTTAATCTCGCGCATACCCCGACTGCATTTGCCGTCTTGAAACTTGCCCCTTCTCATGCGGTAAGGAGGCGATGCTCACCCAGCCGTCATCTCCCTTCCGCACGCAATACCAGGCCCTCGTCGCCTCCGGCGCCATCGAGGCGGACCCGGCGCAGGCCGAGCTTGTCGAAGCCTATGCGAGCCTTGAGCAGCGGCTTGATGGCTACAAGCCGCACCGCAAGCAGGGCCTGCTCGGGCGCCTGTTCGGCGACAAGGATGCACCGCCGCCTCAAGGTCTCTACGTCCATGGCGAGGTCGGCCGCGGCAAGACCATGCTGATGGACCTGTTCTTCCAGGCCAGTCCGGTCGAGCACAAGCGCCGGGCGCATTTCCACGAGTTCATGGCCGAGGTGCATGAGCGCATCTACGGCTACCGGCAGGCGATCGCGCGCGGCGAGCTCGCCGATGCCGACGTGATCGCACTGACGGCGCAGGCCCTCTTCGACGACGCATGGCTACTCTGTTTCGACGAGTTTCATGTCACCGACATTGCCGACGCCATGATCCTCGGCCGGCTGTTCGCACGATTGTTCGAGCTCGGCACCGTCGTGGTCGCGACCTCCAATGTCGCGCCGGAGGATCTCTACAAGGGCGGCTTGAATCGCGCGCTGTTCCTGCCGTTCATCGCCCACATCCAGTCGCACATGGATGTGGTGCGACTGGATGCCCGCACCGATTTCCGACTGGAGAAGCTCACCGGCGGCAAGATGTGGTGGGTGCCGGCGGACGCCGAAGCCGACACCGCCTTGGACAGGGCCTGGGTGAAGATGACCGGCAACGCGCCGTGCAAGCCCCGGGATATTCTGATCAAGGGCCGCACGCTGCACGTGCCGTGCTCCTCGCATGGCGTGGCGCGGTTTTCCTTTGCCGATCTCTGCGAGCAGCCGCTCGGCGCCTCGGATTACCTGCGGCTCGCGCATGATTACCACACCATCCTGCTCGACCATGTCCCGATCATGGACTATGCCGAGCGCAACGCCGCCAAGCGCTTCATCTCCCTGATCGACACGCTCTATGACAATGCCGTGAAGCTGATGGCCTCGGCCGCCGCGCATCCGGTCGCGCTCTACATCGCGGACGAGGGTACCGAAGCCAATGAGTTCAAGCGGACGTCCTCGCGCCTGATCGAGATGAGCTCGGCGCCCTATCTGGCGCTGCCCCACGGCAAGAAGGATTCGGCCGCATCCGGCGCAACCACGGGGCTGGTGGAGACGTAGCGAGGGTACGTCGTCATTCCGGGGCTCGCGAAGCGAGAACCTGGAATCTCGTGTCACAACCTCGAGATTTCCGGGTTCGCTCGCGGATCGCGAGCGCCCCGGAATGACGGCCGTGAGGCATACCAATGACCGAATTCTCGGCAGGTCCTACAAATGGGCAAGCCGTGACTTGAACGGTCCTCCCGAAAGGGATAACAGCCACTCAATTCCAAACTTCCCGGCTCGGTTCAAAGGACGGATTTCCCATGGCGCGCGACAAGATTGCTTTGATTGGCTCCGGTCAGATCGGTGGAACGCTGGCTCATCTCGTTGGCCTCAAGGAGCTCGGTGATGTCGTCATGTTCGATATTGCCGAGGGCGTTCCCCAGGGCAAATCGCTTGATATCGCACAGTCCTCGCCGGTCGACGGCTTCGACGCCCACTTCACCGGCACCAATTCCTACGAGGCGCTGGACAATGCCAGCGTCTGCATCGTCACCGCCGGCGTGCCGCGCAAGCCCGGCATGAGCCGCGACGACCTCCTCTCCATCAACCTCAAGGTCATGGAGCAGGTCGGCGCCGGCATCAAGAAATACGCCCCCGACGCCTTTGTCATCTGCATCACCAACCCGCTGGACGCCATGGTCTGGGCGCTGCAGAAGGCCTCCGGCCTGCCGCACAAGAAGGTGGTCGGCATGGCCGGCGTGCTGGACTCCGCGCGCTTCCGCTATTTCCTGGCCGACGAGTTCAACGTCTCCGTTGAAGACGTCACTGCCTTCGTGCTGGGCGGCCATGGCGACACCATGGTGCCGCTGGTGCGCTACTCCACCGTCGCCGGCATCCCGCTGCCGGATCTCGTCAAGATGGGCTGGACCTCCCAGGCCCGCATCGACGAAATCGTCGACCGCACCCGCAATGGCGGCGCCGAGATCGTCAATCTGCTCAAGACCGGCTCGGCCTATTATGCGCCGGCGGCGTCAGCCATTGCGATGGCGGAGAGCTATCTGCGCGACAAGAAGCGCGTGGTGCCATGCGCCGCCTATCTCAACGGGGAATATGGCGTGAAGGACATGTATGTCGGCGTGCCCGTCGTGATCGGCTCCAAGGGCGTCGAGCGCATCGTGGAGATCGAATTGTCCGGCAAGGATCGCGAAGGGTTCGACAAGTCGGTCGGTGCCGTCCAGGGCCTGGTCGATGCCTGCAAGAAGATCGCGCCGGACCTCCTGGGTCGCTAAGCCGGCCGCCGAATCTGACATCTTGAACTGGCTTTGGTATATGGTATACCACACGGAAATCGATGTGAGCCCGTCAGGGCTCACCGGGCAAGTCTTTGGGGAGCGTCCTAGATGAATATCCACGAGTATCAGGCCAAGGCCGTGCTCAGCGAGTTTGGCGTGGCCATCTCCAAGGGCGTGCCGGTGCTCAAGGCCGAGGACGCCGAGGCGGCCGCCAAGGCGCTGCCCGGCCCCATCTGGGTGGTGAAGAGCCAGATCCATGCCGGCGGCCGCGGCAAGGGCAAATTCAAGGAAGCTTCCGCCGGCGACAAGGGCGGCGTCCGCATCGCCAAGTCGGTCGCCGAGGTCGCCGAGAACGCCAGGCAGATGCTGGGCGCCACTCTCGTGACCGTGCAGACCGGCGCCCACGGCAAGCAGGTCAACCGCCTCTACATCGAGGAAGGCTCCGACATCGACAAGGAGTTCTATCTCTCGCTCCTGGTCAATCGCGAGACCTCGGAAGTCTCCTTCGTGGTGTCGACCGAGGGCGGCGTGAACATCGAGGACGTCGCGCATTCCACCCCGGAAAAGATCGTCTCCTTCTCGGTCGATCCTGCCACCGGCATCATGGCCCATCACGGCCGCGCCGTCGCCAAGGCGCTCAATCTCTCGGGTGATCTCGCCAAGCAGGCGGAGAAGCTCACCACCCAGCTCTATAACGCCTTCGTCGCCAAGGACATGGCGATGCTTGAGATCAACCCGCTGGTCGTGACCAAGCAGGGTAGCTTGCGCGTGCTCGACGCCAAGGTGGCCTTCGACGACAATGCGCTGTTCCGCCATCCCGAAGTGGCCGCGCTGCGCGACACCACCGAAGAGGACGCCAAGGAGATCGAGGCCTCGAAATACGACCTCAACTATGTCGCGCTCGACGGCACCATCGGCTGCATGGTCAATGGCGCGGGCCTTGCCATGGCGACGATGGACATCATCAAGCTCTACGGCATGGAGCCGGCGAACTTCCTCGACGTCGGCGGCGGCGCCACCGCCGACAAGGTCGCCGCGGCCTTCAAGATCATCACCTCCGATCCCAATGTGAAGGGTATCCTGGTCAACATCTTCGGCGGCATCATGAAGTGCGATGTCATTGCCGAGGGTGTGGTCACGGCGGTGAAGCAGGTTGGTCTCAAGGTGCCGCTGGTGGTGCGCCTCGAAGGCACCAATGTCGAACTGGGCAAGAAGATCATC
Organism: Bradyrhizobium sp.; assembly: GCA_035652015.1. Taxonomy (GTDB): domain Bacteria; phylum Pseudomonadota; class Alphaproteobacteria; order Rhizobiales; family Xanthobacteraceae; genus Bradyrhizobium. The sequence goes on from DASREP010000005.1 coordinate 18,723, forward strand.
AATGAATCAGGCCTCAACGTGCTGCCGGCCGATAATCTCGATGACGCCGCGCAGAAGATCGTGAAGGCCGTCAAAGGGAGCTAAGGCCATGTCCGAGGACCGTCTCGCCGCGCCACAGCCGACCGATGAGCACCGCAAATTGAAGGTCTTCGCCGGCGAATGGAGCGGAGAGGAGATGGTCTATCCATCGCGCTGGACGCAAGGCGGGCCTGCAACCTCCCGCGTCACCGCGAGGATCGATCTCAACGGCTTCTATCTGATCCAGGACGTAAGGCAGATGCGGGACGGCAAGGAGAGCTTTGCGACGCATGCGCTCTTCACCTACGACCGCGACGATCGGCTCTACAAATTGTTCTGGCACGATTCGCTCGGCTACTTCCCGCCTTCGCCGGCCTCCGGCTCCTGGGTCGGCAAGACCCTGACCCTGGTGCGCGGCTCGCTGCGCGGCAATGCGCGTCATGTGTATGAGATCGTCGACGACAACAACTACTCCATGAAAATCCAGTTCTCGCCGGATGCCGAAGGTTGGAGCGACGTGCTCACCGGCGTCTACAAGCGGATCAATTAGTCCACCTCAGTTCGCGCGGAAGCATCACCCAACATGTCCATCCTGATCGACAGCAACACCAAGGTCATCTGCCAGGGCTTCACCGGCAAGAACGGCACCTTCCACTCTGAAGCGGCGATTGCCTATGGCACCAAGATGGTCGGCGGCACCTCGCCCGGCAAAGGCGGCTCGACGCATCTGGGTCTGCCGGTGTTCGACACGGTGCAGGAAGCGCGCAACAAGACCGGCGCGGACGCATCGGTGATCTATGTGCCACCGCCGGGCGCGGCGGACGCGATCTGTGAGGCGATCGATGCCGAGATCCCGCTGATCGTCTGCATCACCGAGGGCATTCCAGTGCTGGACATGGTCCGCGTGAAGCGCTCGCTCTCCGGCTCCAAGTCGCGGCTGATCGGGCCGAACTGTCCGGGCGTGATGACCGCCGGCGAATGCAAGATTGGCATCATGCCGGCCAACATCTTCAAGCCCGGCAATGTCGGTATCGTCTCCCGCTCCGGCACGCTGACCTATGAAGCGGTGTTCCAGACCACCCAGGAAGGCCTCGGCCAGACAACGGCGGTCGGCATCGGCGGCGACCCGGTCAAGGGCACCGAGTTCATCGACGTGCTGGAAATGTTCCTCGCCGACCCCAAGACCACATCGATCATCATGATCGGCGAGATCGGCGGCTCGGCCGAGGAGGACGCCGCCCAGTTCATCAAGGACGAGGCCAGGCGCGGCCGCAAGAAGCCGATGGTCGGCTTCATCGCCGGCGTCACCGCCCCTCCCGGCCGCCGCATGGGCCATGCCGGCGCGATCATCTCCGGCGGCAAGGGCGACGCCGGTTCAAAGACCGAGGCCATGGAATCGGCCGGAATTACCGTGTCTCCGTCGCCCGCGCGGCTCGGTCACACGCTTGCCGAAAAATTGAAATCCTGATTCAGCACTTAGTTCTTTTCAGCGAGATCATTCACACTAAATAAGGTAAACGGTCGGTATGACCACGCTGGCCCCTGCCGGGGGGCCGGCGACCGCGACGTATTCGGTCGCACGAAGAAAAATCACCAGGACGCCATCATGTCTCGCCAGGACGCGAACGCCGCCTTTGCCCTTTCGTCATTTCTGCAGGGCACCAACGCCGCCTATATCGACGATATCTACGCCCGTTACGAGAAAGACCCGGCCTCGGTCGATGTCGAGTGGCAGGAGTTCTTCAAGAGCCTCAAAGACGCCCCCGCTGACGTCATCCAGAATGCCGAGGGACCGTCCTGGGGTCGCGACAACTGGCCGCTGACGCCGCGCGACGACCTCACCAGCGCGCTCGACGGCAATTGGGCGACCGTCGAGAAGGCGGTCGGCGACAAGATCGTCGCAAAGGCCAAGACCAAGGGCGCCGAGATCACCGCCGCTGAGTTGCACCAGGCCACCCGCGATTCCGTCCGTGCACTGATGCTGATCCGCGCCTATCGCATGCGCGGCCACTTCCACGCCAATCTCGATCCCCTCGGCATCGAGGTGCATCCCTCCCGCGAAGAGCTCGACCCGCGCAGCTACGGCTTTGAAGAGAGTGATTTCGACCGCAAGATCTTCCTCGATCATGTGCTTGGCCTCGAATACGGCACCCTGCGCGAGATCGTCGCGCTGTGCGAGCGGACCTACTGCCAGACGCTCGGCGTCGAGTTCATGCACATCTCGAACCCGGCGCAGAAGGCCTGGATTCAGGAGCGCATCGAGGGTCCGGACAAGGAGATCAGCTTCACCCGCGAGGGTCGCCGCGCCATCCTCAACAAGCTGATCGAGGCCGAAGGCTTCGAGAAATTCTGCGACACCAAGTTCACCGGAACAAAACGCTTCGGGCTCGACGGCGGCGAGTCGCTGATCCCGGCGCTGGAGCAGATCATCAAGCGCGGCGGCAATCTCGGCGTGAAGGAAATCGTCGTCGGCATGCCGCATCGCGGCCGCCTCAACGTGCTGACGCAGGTGATGGGCAAGCCCCACCGCGCGCTGTTCCATGAGTTCAAGGGCGGCTCGGCCAACCCCGACGACGTCGAGGGCTCGGGCGACGTGAAGTACCATCTCGGCGCCTCCTCCGACCGGGAGTTCGATGGCAATCGCATCCATCTGTCGCTGACCGCCAACCCCTCGCATCTCGAGATCGTCGATCCCGTGGTGCTCGGCAAGGTGCGCGCCAAGCAGGACCAGCATGGAGATCCGCCTGACATGCGCATCTCGGTGCTGCCGCTCCTGATGCACGGCGACGCGGCTTTCGCCGGCCAGGGCGTGGTGGCGGAATGCTTCAGCCTGTCGGACCTGAAGGGCTACCGCACCGGCGGTTCGGTGCATTTCATCGTCAACAACCAGATCGGCTTCACCACCTATCCGCGCTACTCGCGCTCCTCGCCCTATCCGTCCGACGTGGCGAAGATGATCGATGCGCCGATCTTCCATGTGAACGGCGACGATCCGGAAGCCGTGGTGTTTGCGGCCAAGGTCGCGATCGAATTCCGGCAGAAGTTCCACAAGCCCGTCGTGATCGACATGTGGTGCTATCGCCGCCACGGCCACAACGAGGGCGACGAGCCGGCGTTCACCCAGCCGGTGATGTACAAGAAGATCGCTTCGCATCCCTCGACACTGGAGATTTATGCCAAGCGGCTGGTCGCCGAAGGCGTGATGACCGAAGGCGAGGTCGAGAAGGCGAAGGCCGACTGGCGCGCACGGCTCGATGCCGAGTTCGAGGCTGGCACCGGCTACAAGCCGAACAAGGCCGACTGGCTCGACGGCAAGTGGGCCGGCTTCAAGATCGCCGATCAGGAAGAGGATGCGCGGCGCGGCGTCACCGGCGTCGATACCGCAACCCTGAAGGAGATCGGCCGCAAGATCACCAAGGTGCCGGACGGCTTCCGCGTTCACCGCACCATCCAGCGCTTCCTCGACAATCGCGCCAAGGCGATCGACACGGGCGTCGGCATCGACTGGGCCACCGGCGAGGCGCTCGCCTTCTGCACGCTGCTGCAGGAAGGCTACCATGTGCGCCTCTCCGGCCAGGACTCCGAGCGCGGCACCTTCTCGCAGCGCCATTCGGTGCTGATCGACCAGGAGGACGAGAGCCGCTACACGCCGTTCAATCATCTCGGCGGCGACCAGGGCCATTACGAGGTCATCAACTCGCTTTTGTCGGAAGAGGCCGTGCTCGGCTTCGAATACGGCTACTCGCTGGCCGAGCCGAACGCGCTCGCAATGTGGGAGGCGCAGTTCGGCGACTTCGCCAATGGTGCCCAGGTGGTGTTCGACCAGTTCATCTCCTCGGGCGAGCGCAAATGGCTACGCATGTCCGGCCTCGTCTGCATGCTGCCGCATGGCTATGAGGGCCAGGGACCGGAGCACTCCTCCGCGCGTCTGGAACGTTACCTGCAGATGTGCGCCGAAGACAATATGCAGGTCGTCAACCCGACCACGCCGGCGAACTACTTTCACGTGCTGCGGCGCCAGCTGCATCGCGAGATCAGAAAGCCCTTGATCATGATGACGCCGAAGTCGCTGCTGCGCCACAAGCGCGCGGTGTCGCGGCTCGAGGAACTCGCCAAGGGCACGACGTTCCACCGCATCCTGTACGATGACGCCCAGATGCGGCCGGACGAGGCAATCAAGCTGGTGCCGGACGACAAGATCCGCCGTGTCGTGCTGTGCGCGGGCAAGGTTTATTACGACCTCTATGAGGAGCGCGAGAAGCGCGGCATCGACGACATCTATCTGATGCGGATCGAGCAACTTTACCCGGTGCCGCTGAAGGCGCTGGTGATGGAGCTGTCCCGCTTCAAGGGCGCCGAGATGGTCTGGTGCCAGGAAGAGCCGCGCAACATGGGGTCGTGGCACTTCATCGAGCCCTATCTCGAATGGGTGCTGAACCAGATCCATGCGACGCACCGCCGTCCACGTTATGCGGGTCGCGCGGCTGCGGCTGCCACCGCCACCGGTCTCATGTCCAAGCATCTTGCCCAGCTCAAGGCCTTCCTGGACGAGGCGCTGAACTGAAGTTTTCATGATGTCATGCCCCGCGCAGGCGGGGCATCCAGTATGCCGCGCAGTCAGGTTCAATCACGAACGTCACGGCATACTGGATCGCCCGCTTTCACGGGCGATGACCTTTCATCATCACCGCACAGGTTTCTTCGAGGAAAAGATCATGACCGAAATCCGCGTTCCGACGCTCGGCGAGTCCGTCACTGAGGCCACCATCGGCCGCTGGTTCAAGAAGGCGGGCGACCCGGTCGCAGTCGACGAGCCCCTGGTCGAGCTCGAGACGGACAAGGTCACCATCGAGGTGCCGGCGCCCTCCGCCGGAACGCTCGGTGAGATCATCGCCAAGGATGGCGAGACGGTTGCGGTCGGCGCGCTGCTCGGCCAGATCGCCGATGGCGCAGCGGCTGCGAAGCCCGCCGCCGCGGCCGCTGCTCCTGCTGCGGCCAAGCCGGCCGCAGCGCCAGCTCCCGCACCGGCCGCGCCGCCGAAGGTGCCGCCTTCGGATGCGCCGCTTGCGCCGTCGGTTCGCAGGCTCTCGGCCGAGAGCGGTGTCGATGCGTCCACCGTGCCAGGCTCCGGCAAGGACGGCCGTGTGACAAAGGGCGACATGCTGGCGGCAATCGAGCGCGCGGCGTCGGCGCCGACGCCGGTCAATCAGCCCGCGGCTGCCGTGCAGGTCCGCGCGCCCTCGCCGGCCGACGACGCCGCCCGCGAAGAGCGCGTACGCATGACGCGGCTGCGCCAGACCATCGCGCGGCGCCTGAAGGATGTGCAGAACACCGCCGCGATGCTGACGACCTTCAACGAGGTCGACATGACCCACGTGATGGCGATGCGCGCCCAGTACAAGGACGTGTTCGAGAAGAAGCATGGCGTGAAGCTCGGCTTCATGGGCTTCTTCACCAAGGCCTGCGTGCAGGCGCTCAAGGACATCCCTGCGGTCAATGCCGAGATCGACGGAAGCGACCTGATCTACAAGAATTACTACCACATCGGGGTCGCCGTCGGCACCGATCGCGGCCTCGTGGTGCCCGTGGTGCGCGACTGCGACGAGAAGTCGATCGCGCAAATCGAAAAGTCGATCGGTGATTTCGGCCGCCGCGCCCGCGACGGCCAGCTCAAGATCGAGGAGATGCAGGGCGGCACCTTCACCATCACCAATGGCGGCATCTACGGCTCGTTGATGTCGACGCCGATCCTGAACGCGCCGCAGTCCGGCATCCTCGGCATGCACAAGATCCAGGAGCGGCCGATGGTGGTCGGCGGCAAGATCGAGATCCGCCCGATGATGTATCTGGCGCTGTCCTACGATCACCGCGTCATCGACGGCAAGGAAGCGGTGACCTTCCTGGTGCGCGTCAAGGAGAGCCTCGAGGATCCGGCACGGCTGGTGCTGGACCTGTGATCGCGCGTCACCTTCACTCGGGCATTCAACATCGGGGGCGACGTTGACCGACAAGGTTGTTGTGATCACCGGCGGGAGCCGCGGCATCGGCCGGGCCACCGCGCTTGCGGCCGCCGCGCGCGGCTATCGCGTCGTGGTCGGCTATGCCAGCAACGAGGCTGCCGCGAACGAGGTCGTGGCCGCGATCGAAGCGAAGAACGGCAAGGCGATTGCGGTGAAATGCGATGTCGGCGAAGAGGCCGACATCCTCGCGCTGTTCAAGGCCGCGGACAAGTTCGGCACGCTGGGCGCGCTGGTCAACAATGCCGGCATTGTCGGCAAGACCTCGCGGGTCGACGAGATGTCGGCCGAGCGCATCCAGCGCATGATGGCGGTCAACGTCACCGGCAGCATCCTCTGTGCCCGCGAAGCCGTGAAGCGGATGTCGACGCGGCATGGTGGCAAGGGCGGCGTGATCGTCAATTTGTCGTCGGTCGCGGCCAAGCTCGGCTCGCCCAACACCTATGTCGATTACGCCGCCTCGAAAGGCGCGATCGATTCCTTCACCATCGGTCTCGGTTATGAGGTCGCCGGCGAAGGCATCCGCGTGGCCGGCATCCGTCCGGGTCTGATCGACACCGACATTCACGCCTCCGGCGGCGAGCCTGACCGCGCGCATCGCCTTGCGCCGAACGTGCCGATGAAGCGCGTCGGCACTGCGGACGAAATCGCCAATGCCATTGTCTGGCTGATGTCCGACGAGGCCTCCTATGTGACCAGCGCCATCCTTGATGTCTCGGGCGGCCGCTAATACCTGTCAGAACCTTTTAGAAATACAGGACGTCAATCATGCCCACTTACGATCTCGTTGTCATCGGCACCGGTCCTGGCGGCTATGTCTGTGCGATCCGCGCGGCCCAGCTCGGCATGAAGGTCGCGGTGGTCGAGAAGAACGCCACGCTCGGCGGCACCTGCCTCAATATCGGCTGCATGCCCTCGAAGGCGCTGCTGCATGCGTCCGAAATGTTCGAGGAGGCCGCGCACTCCTTCGCCAAGATGGGCGTCTCTGTTTCCGCACCGAAGCTCGATCTGCCCGCGATGATGAACTTCAAGCAGCAGGGCATCGACGGCAACGTCAAGGGCGTCGAGTTCCTGATGAAGAAGAACAAGATCGACGTGCTGCATGGCACCGGCAAGATTCTCGGCACTGGCAAGGTCGAAGTCTCCGCTGACGGCAAGTCGCAGACGGTCGAGACCAGGAACATCGTGATCGCCACCGGCTCCGACGTGGCAAAACTCAAGGGCATCGACATCGACGAGAAGCGCATCGTCTCCTCAACGGGCGCGCTGTCACTGGAGAAGGTGCCCGAGAAGCTTTTGATCGTCGGCGCCGGCGTCATCGGCCTGGAGCTCGGCTCGGTGTGGCATCGCCTCGGCGCCGAGGTGATGGTGGTCGAATTCCTGGACCGTATCTTGCCGGGGATGGATGGCGAGATCGCCAAGCAATTCCAGCGCATCCTGGAAAAGCAGGGCTTTGTGTTCAAGCTCGCCTCCAAGGTCACCAGCATCGACACGTCCGGCAAGATGCTCGGTGTCAAGGTCGAGCCGGCGGCCGGCGGCAATGCGGAAACGATCGAAGCCGACGTCGTGCTGGTCTGCATCGGCCGCGTGCCCTACACGGACGGGCTCGGACTGAAGGAAGCGGGCGTTGCGCTGGACAATCGTGGCCGCGTGCAGATCGATCCGCATTTCGCAACGACGGTGAAAGGAATCTACGCCATCGGCGATGTCGTCGCTGGTCCCATGTTGGCGCACAAGGCCGAGGATGAAGGCGTCGCGGTAGCCGAAATCATCGCGGGCAAGGCGGGCCACGTGAATTACGACGTCATCCCTGGTGTCGTGTATACAACGCCCGAAGTCTCCTCCGTCGGCAAGACCGAGGAGGAGCTGAAGCAGGCGGGTGTCGCTTATACCGTCGGCAAATTCCCCTTCACCGCCAACGGCCGCTCCAAGGTCAACCAGACCACTGACGGCTTTGTGAAGATTCTCGCAGATGCGAAGACCGACCGCGTGCTCGGCGCGCATATCATCGGTCGCGAAGCCGGCGAGATGATCCACGAAGCGGCTGTATTGATGGAGTTTGGTGGCTCCGCGGAAGACCTCGCCCGCACCTGCCATGCCCATCCGACCCGCTCGGAAGCAATCAAGGAAGCGGCGCTTGCGGTCGGCAAGCGGGCCATCCATATGTAGGCGACGCTCGAATCGGGCGGGGGTCAACTGAATGCTGCGCCGCTTACTTCAACCCGTCTGGATTCTGCTTGCGATCATCTTCCTGATCGAAGCCTGGCTGTGGGATCATCTCGAGCCGATCGTGGCCGCGGTTGTCGCGGCGATCCCGCTGCGCACTTTCAAGCAATGGCTTTCCGAGCGCGTCGACACGCTGTCCCCGGCGATGACCCTGATCGTGTTCATCGTGCCGGTCATTCCGCTGTTTCCGCTCAAGATGGTCGGCGTGTGGCTGCTTATGCACGAATACTGGATGACCGCGGTCACCACCATCCTGTTCGCGAAATTGCTCGGCGTCGGCGTCACCGCTTTCATCTTCGACGTCACACGGCCGAAGCTCCTGGAGATGGCCTGGTTCGAGAAGCTCTATGAATGGGTGCTTGGGCTGCGCGCCAAATGCAACGTGTTGGTCGATCCGATCAAGGCCAAGATCGTCGCGATCATGCGCGGCGATGGCGACCGCTGGTCCTCCCGCGCCATGCGCCTGATCCTCCGCTTCCGCAAGAGCGTGCGCGAGGCGAGGTAGCCTCTGTTTTAGCACCACCGGTCTCCCGATCCGTCATCCTGAGGCACGAGCGTCAGCGAGCCTCGAAGGATGAACGGCCCCCGCTGCACCCGTCCGGGCCGTCGCCCTTCGAGGCCGCCGCTTCGCGACGGCACCTCAGGGTGACAGTGATAGAGCGGGTCCCTGCGTCTCAATGCAGCGGCAAGAGGTGTGGCTGCAAGATGCCGAGCGCGGTGACCAAAACCCCCGCCAGCGTCAGCAAACCCGAGATCCAGGCCAGCGCCACGATCCCCGTGATGATGGTCGCCGACGCCAGCACGATGGCGATCTGGAAGGCGGCGGAGCCGAGCTCGAAATGGTGGTATTTGGCGGTCGCAAGATCGCGCTCTTCCTCGGCGTGCTTGGCGCGCTCGGCGAGCTGCTCGGTGCCTTCGCCGGTCTCAGGCTCGGAGCGGTAACGCGCGGCGGTCTTCTGCCAGTCGTCGATCTGCTTCTGCGCCGCGGCTTTGGCGGCGTCGTCGCCGATTGAGCCGAGGTTGAGCTTGGTGGCTTCGGCCGCCGTCTGCACCGTGGTGCGGCGAATTGTCTTGGCCTGGAAGAATGCCCACAGATTCGAGGCCTCGACATTGTTGCTGATGGCTTCGGTCTGCGCCCCCTTGCCCAGCGTCTCCGACAGCGCCAGGCACAGCGCGATCACCGCGATCAGCAGCGCGATCTTCTTGTTCTCGCCCGAGGCGTGCTCGGCGTGTTCGGCGTGCTCCATGCTCTCTTGCGCGCTCATGATTCCCCTCCGGATAAAGATGCAGCAGCACGATTGCCGGAACGTTGCGTCCGGCGCAAGAGGCCACTCAAGTTTGGCAGGCGCATGTCGGCCAGATGAATGCGCCGTTCAGCTTCAGCTGCGCGGATGCGCGCTGCGGTAGACTTCCAGAAGACGCTCGCTGTCGATGCCGGTATAGATCTGCGTGGTCGAGAGCGAGGAATGGCCGAGCAACTCCTGGATCGCGCGCAAGTCCCCGCCGCGGGAGAGCAGGTGGGTTGCAAAGGAATGCCGCAGTGCATGCGGCGTGGCGCTGTCAGGCAGGCCCAGCGCGCCGCGGAGCCGCTGCATGGTGAGCTGGATGATGCGAGGGCTTAACGGCCCGCCGCGGGCACCAATGAAGATTGGTCCATCCTGCGGCAAATGATGCGGGCAGATCGCGACATAGTCCGCGATCAGCTGCAGCACGTTATTGAGCACCGGCACCATCCGCGTCTTGTTGCCCTTGCCGGTCACGGTCAGCACGTCGCCCTTGCCGGGCAGCGGCACGTCGCGCCGCTTCAGCGACAGCGCTTCGGAGATGCGCAGGCCCGAGCCATAGAGCAGCGCCATGACCGCGGCGTCGCGCACCAGCACCCATGTCTCGCGCTGCTCGCCGGCGCGCTCGTCGGCATCGGTCAGCCGTTTGGCGGCGGCGATATGGATCGGCTTGGGCAGGCTTTTGCCGATCTTCGGCGCCCGGATCGCGGAGAGCGCGCCGAGCCTGCCCTTGCCCTCGCGCTCCAGGAAACGGCCGAAGGAGCGCAAGCCAGCGAGGCTGCGCATCAGCGAGCGGCTGCCGATCTCGTCCGCGCGTCGCATTGCCATGAAGGCGCGAACATCGGTCGCCTCCAGCGCCGCGAAACGTGCGAGGCTGACGCGTGCGCCCCAATGCTCGCAGAGGAACGCGAGGCATTGCCTGAGATCGCGGCTGTAGGCTTCCAGCGTCTTGGGCGACAATCTGCGCTCGGTGCCGAGATGCGATAGCCAGCGCGCCATTTCGCGCGCGATGCTCGGATCGGCGCAAGCGAGCTCGATCGGCTCCGGCTCTGGAGCGCCTTCAGCTGCTGCCTGTTTGCGGGCCATACGGGTATCGCCGGATTGATTCTCCTGATTATATCGCACCTCGTTCCTTTACCCTTCACTAAGGCTCAAGCCCTCTCCCCGATGGATCACGCGACCCGTACCGCTACACATTCCGCCACATCGACCGGTGTCGTCGACGTGCTGGTTCCGGTCGCGCTGAACCAGACCTATTCCTATCGCGTGCCGCGGGGGATGGCGCTTGCGGCCGGCGACGTCGTCGGCGTGCCGCTCGGTCCGCGCGAGGTGCTCGCGGTGGTGTGGGGCGAGAACGCCAATCCCGATCCGCGGCTGCACAACCGGCTGAAGGATGTCGCGGAGAAATTCGACGTGCCGCCGCTGAAGGGCGAGTTGCGGTCGCTGGTCGATTGGGTCGCCAACTATACGCTGTCGTCTCGCGGGATGGTGCTCAGGATGTGCCTGCGGATGGGCGAGGGGCTCGGCCCCGAGCGCGTCCGTCTCGGTGTGCGGCTGGTCGGCGCGCCGCCGCAACGGCTGACGCCGGCAAGGCGTCGGGTGATCGCGGTGCTCTCCGATGGCCTGTTGCATGGCAAGTCTGAAGCCGCGCATGAAGCCGGCGTCTCCACGGGTGTGATCGACGGCCTGGTCGATGAGGGCACGCTGGCAACGGAGCCGATGCCGAATGCGCCGCCGCCGGCCGCGCCTGATCCGGCCTACGCGCAGCCTGAATTCTCCCGCGCGCAGCGTACCGCGGTCGATACCATGCGTGCCCTGGCCGCGAGCGGCAGCTTCCATGTCGCGCTGCTCGACGGCGTCACCGGCTCCGGCAAGACCGAGGTCTATTTCGAGGCGGTCGCCGAGATCATCAGGCGGCGCAAGCAGGCGCTGATCCTGATGCCGGAGATCGCGCTCACCGGCCAGTTCCTCGATCGGTTCTCACAGCGCTTCGGCGTGCGGCCGATCGAGTGGCATTCGGAATTGACCCCACGCACGCGCGCCCGCAACTGGGCCGCGATTGCGGCCGGAGAAGCCCCGGTCGTGGTCGGCGCGCGCTCGGCGCTGTTTCTCCCCTACGCCGATCTCGGGCTCATCGTGGTGGATGAGGAGCACGACCAGTCCTACAAGCAGGACGACGGCGTGCATTACCATGCGCGCGACATGGCGGTGGTGCGCGGCCATATCGCCAAAATTCCCGTCGTGCTCGCCTCCGCCACGCCCTCGGTCGAGACCGAGGTCAATGCGCGCAAGGGCCGCTATCAGCGGGTGGTGCTGCCGCAGCGGTTCGGCGGCGCGACCATGCCGCATATCGAGGCCATCGACCTGCGCCGCGAGGCGCCGCAGCGCGGCCGCTTTGTGTCGCCGAAGCTGGCGCATGAGATCCACAACGCCATCGAGCGGAAGGAGCAGGCGCTGCTGTTCCTCAATCGCCGCGGCTATGCGCCGCTGACACTATGCCGCAGCTGTGGCCACCGCTTCGCCTGCACCATCTGCGATGCCTGGCTGGTCGATCACCGCTTTCGCCAGCGCTTGGTCTGCCATCACTGCGGCTTCTCGATGCCGCGCCCGCACATCTGCCCGCATTGCGCGGCCGAGGAATCGCTGGTTGCGGTCGGACCCGGCGTGGAGCGGCTGCAGGAGGAGGCGGCCAGCCTGTTTCCCAACGCCCGCACCATGGTGCTCTCGAGCGACCTCATCACCTCCATCGAGACCATGCGCAGCGAGCTCAACGAGATCGCGCAAGGCCGCGTCGACATCATCATCGGCACGCAGCTCGTGGCAAAAGGCCATCACTTTCCGCGCCTCAACCTGGTCGGCGTGGTCGATGCCGATCTCGGCCTTGGCAATGGCGATCCGCGGGCGTCCGAGCGCACCTGGCAATTGCTCAACCAGGTGATCGGCCGTGCGGGGCGCGACCAGGGCCGCGGTGTCGGCTATCTGCAGACCCATCAGCCCGAGCATCCCGTGATGAAGGCGCTGATCGCCTGCGACCGCGAGGCCTTCTATGCCAGCGAAATCGAGGCCCGCGAGCGCACCGGGTATCCGCCGTTCGGGCGGCTCGCGAGCCTGATCATTTCGGCCGGCGATCGCCCGACCGCAGAAGGGTATGCACGAAAACTCAGCCAGACCGCGCCGCGCGAGGAGCAGGTCCTGCTGCTCGGTCCTGCGGAAGCGCCACTCGCGGTGATCAAGGGCCGCTACCGGTTCCGCCTGTTGCTCAAGTCGGCGCGCGGGTTCGATCTGTCGGACTACTTGCGGCGCTGGCTTGCGGTCGCGCCGAAGACGACGGGGAATTTGAAGCTCGAAGTGGATGTCGATCCGCAGAGTTTTGTGTAAGCGCCGTCATTGCGAGGAGCAAAGCGACGAAGCAAATCCAGGGCCGCACGCCTGGCTCTGGATTGCCGCGTCGCTGCGCTCCTCGCAATGACGGAGCAAGTTGCGGTCGCGCGGCAAAACAAAACCCGCCGTCATTCGCGACGGCGGGTTTTGGTGTCAGCGCGTGAACCAGATCTGCCGCTCCACCAAGAGGGCAGCACGCAATGGCGCTGATGTGCTTTGGAAGCTGCGCGTGAAAACCGCGCGTTAGGAGATGACCTCGGCGGTGACGCGACCGACACCTGCGCTGGTCAGGCCGACGGCGCGCGCCGCGGCAGTGGAGAGGTCGAGAACCCGGCCCCGGACGAACGGGCCGCGGTCGTTGACGGTGACGATGACGCTGCGATCGCCATGGGTCACGCGCAGCTTGGTGCCGAAGGGCAGCGACCGGTGCGCGCAGGTGAGCGCGTTCTGGTCAAAGCGCTGGCCCGAGGCGGTCCGCCGACCGGATTCGTTGCCATAGAAGGAGGCAAGACCCGAGAACACGCGGCCGAAACCTGCACGGATCGCGCCGAAGGGCGAGCTTGATGCCTCGGCTTCCTGGGAGGACGCGTGCGACACGTGGTGTGCCAGGTGCGAGTAATGTTGGTGATGATGCCGCGATCTGGCCGACGCCTCAGTGGCGCTCCCACCGATGATCACGGTTGCGGCAACAACGGCAAGCGCCGTACGCGAGCGGAAAATGGTTCCCGCCTTCGACTTCTCTAAGTTGAGCATTAGTAGTTAGACCCTCGATAGTATTGCCACATTCGTGGCTAGTGGAACCCCCATCACTTCGTGGAGCGAGTGCCGTTTCGCGGTGCAATAAGGCATGAATTTGGCAGTAATACCCGTTTGTCTCCGGATGAAATATCTTGTTACCGCTTCAGGATCATCATCAAAGGTTCCGTAAACTGGAACGTTAATCTCTCATTAACCAATTTTATACTTAGAAATACATGATAATACAGTCGTCTCCAGTTTTAACGAGGGCCGCTCAAGTAATTACAGATGTAATAAGCATCGCCCGCTGATCGCCTCGGCCGCTCGCGCTCTGCGGCTGGCGCATGTCGCCATGACCTTCGGCTAGGAACAAAAGTGCGCGCAAGGAAGCGCGGGCGGGCTCCCTGACTGCGGGCCCGTGGCGGCCGGCCGCCGATGACCGGGAGCGGGGGGCGTCACGTCCGCCGATTCGCTTAAGGAAAATTGCCGTTGAAGAAGAGAGCGAATGAAGCGCAACTCACGTTGCCGTCATGTTGCACGTGCGCGCCTGCTATGTTAGCAAAGCCGCGATTTTTAGGATCCCGGTGCCCTCACGTGCCGGTTAAAAAATCGAAGTCCCGCTTGAATTCCAAGGGCTTGGATCGCTAGCCGCCGCGTTTGTGGCGACGGTTTTTCCCTTGCGAGTTTGACAGCAAAAAGAGCTGAGTCAGTGGCTGCAGAAGAAACGTCTGTTTCGGGAGTGTCGGGTCGTTATGCAACGGCCCTGTTCGATCTGGCTCGCGATGAAAATTCCATCGACGCGGTGCTGGTCGATCTCGATCAATTCAATTCCATGCTCGAACAGAGCACCGACCTGCAGCGCCTGGTGCGCAGCCCGGTTTTTTCCGCCGAGATCCAGCTGAGTGCGCTGACAGCGATCCTCAATCAGGCCGAAATCACCGGCATCTGCGCCAATTTCCTCAAAGTCCTCACCGCCAACCGGCGCCTGTTTGCAGTCGCGGACGTGATTCGCGCATTTCGCGCGCTGGTCGCCAAGTACAAGGGCGAGGCGAGCGCCGACGTCACCGTCGCCGAGGCGCTGAATGAAAAGAATCTCGACGCCCTGAAGGCGGCACTGAAATCAGTGACCGGCAAGGACGTCACCCTCAACGTGAAAGTCGATCCGGCGATCATCGGCGGCCTTGTCGTCAAGCTCGGCAGCCGCATGATCGACAGTTCGCTTCGCACCAAACTCAATTCGATCAAGCACGCGATGAAAGAGGCAGGCTGATGGACATCCGCGCCGCGGAAATTTCCGCGATCCTCAAGGACCAGATCAAGAATTTTGGCCAGGAGGCCGAGGTCTCCGAAGTCGGACAGGTGCTGTCCGTCGGCGACGGTATCGCCCGCGTCTACGGGCTGGATAATGTCCAGGCCGGCGAGATGGTCGAGTTCGAGAACGGCACCCGCGGCATGGCGCTGAATCTCGAGACCGACAACGTCGGTATCGTGATCTTCGGCGCCGACCGCGAGATCAAGGAAGGCCAGACCGTCAAGCGCACCCGCGCCATCGTGGATACGCCCGTCGGCAAGGGCCTGCTCGGCCGTGTCGTCGACGCGCTCGGCAATCCGATCGACGGCAAGGGCCCGATCCAGGCGACCGAGCGTCGCCGCGTCGACGTCAAGGCGCCCGGCATCATTCCGCGCAAGTCGGTGCATGAGCCGATGGCGACCGGCCTCAAGGCGATCGACGCCCTGATCCCGATCGGCCGCGGCCAGCGCGAGCTGATCATCGGCGACCGCCAGACCGGCAAGACCGCGATCGCGCTCGACGCCATCCTGAACCAGAAGCCGCTGAACGCGACCGGCGACGAGAAGATCAAGCTCTATTGCGTCTATGTCGCGATCGGCCAGAAGCGCTCGACCGTTGCGCAGTTCGTCAAGGTGCTGGAAGAGCAGGGCGCGCTGGAATACTCCATCATCGTCGCCGCCACCGCCTCCGACCCGGCGCCGATGCAGTACATCGCCCCTTTCACCGGCTGCACCATGGGCGAATACTTCCGCGACAACGGCATGCATGCCGTCATCATCTATGACGACTTGTCCAAGCAGGCCGTCGCCTACCGCCAGATGTCGCTCCTGCTGCGTCGTCCGCCGGGCCGCGAGGCCTATCCGGGTGACGTGTTCTATCTGCACTCCCGCCTGCTCGAGCGCGCCGCCAAGCTCAATGACGACAATGGCAATGGTTCCTTGACCGCGCTGCCGGTCATCGAGACCCAGGCCAACGACGTGTCGGCCTATATTCCGACCAACGTCATTTCGATCACCGACGGCCAGATCTTCCTGGAAACCGACCTGTTCTTCCAGGGCATCCGTCCCGCTGTGAACGTCGGCCTTTCGGTGTCGCGCGTCGGCTCGTCGGCGCAGACCAAGGCGATGAAGAAGGTCGCCGGCAAGATCAAGGGCGAGCTCGCGCAGTACCGCGAAATGGCGGCGTTTGCGCAGTTCGGAAGCGATCTCGACGCCACCACCCAGCGCCTGCTCAACCGCGGCTCGCGCCTGACCGAGCTTCTGAAGCAGCCGCAGTTCTCGCCGCTGAAGATGGAAGAGCAGGTCTGCGTGATCTGGGCCGGCACCAACGGCTATCTCGATCCGCTGCCGGTCAACAAGGTGCGCAGCTTCGAGGACGGCCTGTTGTCGCTGCTGCGCAGTAAGCACGTCGACCTCCTCAACGCGATCCGCGACTCGCGCGAGCTCTCGAACGATAACGAGGCCAAGCTCAAGGGTGTGGTCGAGGGTTACGCCAAGAGCTTTGCGTAACAGCAGCATGTGGCCGGGCTTTCCCGGCCATCCACGTCCATAGGGCGTATCGTTAGCAAGCAAGGCGTGGATGCCCGGCACAAGGCCGGGCATGACGCGGGAAAATAGCGGGGCCGAACCGAGGCTGGTTCGGGGGTGAGAGCTTAAGACATGGCGTCACTGAAAGACATGCGGGTCCGCATCGCCTCCACCAAGGCGACGCAGAAGATCACCAAGGCCATGCAGATGGTCGCGGCCTCCAAGCTACGCCGTGCGCAGTCGGCGGCCGAAGCCGCGCGCCCCTATGCCGACAAGATGGCGGCGGTCATCGCCAACATCGCCGGCGCCGCGGCCGGTTCGCCTGGCGCCTCGCCGCTGCTGGCCGGCACCGGCAAGGATCAGGTGCATCTGCTCCTGGTCTGCACCGGCGAGCGCGGCCTCTCCGGCGCCTTCAACTCCTCCATCGTCCGCCTGGCGCGCGAGCGCGCGATTGCGCTGATGAACGAAGGCAAGGAAGTCAAGTTCTTCTGCGTCGGCCGCAAGGGCTATGAGCAGCTGCGCCGCCAGTTCGAGAAGCAGATCGTCGAGCATATGGACCTGCGCGGCGTGCGCCAGCTCGCCTTCTCGCACGCTGACGATATCGCCAAGAAGGTGATCGCGCGGTTTGATGCCGGCGAGTTCGACGTTTGCACGCTGTTCTTCGCGCGCTTCAAGTCGGTGATCGCGCAGGTGCCGACCGCCCAGCAGATCATTCCGCTGGTGATCGAGGAAGGCGCCGGCAATGGCGGCGCCACGACGTCCTATGAATACGAGCCGGAGGAAGACGTGATCCTGCCGCGGCTGTTGCCGCGCAATCTCGCGGTGCAGGTGTTCCGCGCGCTGCTCGAGAACAACGCCTCGTTCTATGGCGCGCAGATGTCGGCGATGGACAACGCCACCCGCAACGCCGGCGAGATGATTCGCAAGCAGACGCTGATCTACAACCGGACGCGCCAGGCCATGATCACCAAGGAGCTGATCGAGATCATCTCCGGCGCCGAGGCCGTCTAACGGGTCAGCTGACCAGGTACAAAGTATTGATCGAAGGAGATAGTTGAATGGCCACCGCAACCAACCAGACCGGTCGCATCACGCAGGTCATGGGCGCCGTCGTCGACGTCCAGTTCGAAGGCCACCTGCCGGCGATCCTGAACTCGCTGGAAACCAAGAACGCCGGCAACCGCCTCGTGCTCGAGGTCGCCCAGCATCTCGGCGAATCCACCGTCCGCACCATCGCGATGGACGCGACCGAAGGTCTGGTCCGCGGCCAGGAAGTGACCGATACCGGCAAGCCGATCGCCGTTCCCGTCGGCGACGGTACCCTCGGCCGCATCATGAACGTCATCGGCGAGCCCGTCGATGAAGCCGGTCCGATCAAGGCCACCGAGCTGCGTCCCATCCATGCCCCGGCGCCCGAATACACCGAGCAGTCGACGGAAGCGGAAATTCTCATCACGGGCATCAAGGTCGTGGACCTGCTGGCGCCTTACGCGAAGGGCGGCAAGATCGGCCTGTTCGGCGGCGCCGGCGTCGGCAAGACCGTGCTGATTCAGGAGCTGATCAACAACGTCGCCAAGGCCCACGGTGGTTACTCGGTATTCGCCGGCGTCGGCGAGCGCACCCGCGAGGGCAACGACCTCTATCACGAGTTCATCGAGTCCAAGGTCAACGCCGACCCGAAGCATCCCGATCCGAACGTGAAGTCGAAATGCGCGCTGGTGTACGGCCAGATGAACGAGCCGCCGGGCGCGCGTGCCCGTGTTGGTCTCAGCGGACTGACGGTCGCCGAATATTTCCGCGACCAGGGCCAGGACGTGCTGTTCTTCGTCGACAACATCTTCCGCTTTACGCAAGCCGGTTCGGAAGTGTCGGCGTTGCTCGGCCGTATCCCTTCGGCCGTGGGTTATCAGCCGACGCTTGCCACCGACATGGGCGCGCTGCAGGAGCGCATCACCACCACCACCAAGGGCTCGATCACCTCGGTGCAGGCGATCTACGTGCCGGCCGACGACTTGACCGACCCGGCGCCCGCGACCTCCTTCGCGCATCTTGACGCCACCACGGTGCTGTCGCGCGCGATCTCGGAAAAGGGCATCTATCCGGCGGTGGACCCGCTCGACTCGACCTCGCGCATGCTCTCGCCGCTGGTCGTCGGCGAGGAGCACTACAACACCGCGCGCATGGTCCAGCAGATCCTGCAGCGCTACAAGTCGCTGCAGGACATCATCGCCATTCTCGGCATGGACGAGCTGTCGGAAGAGGACAAGCTGACGGTGGCCCGCGCCCGCAAGATCGAGCGCTTCCTGTCGCAGCCGTTCCATGTCGCCGAAGTCTTCACCGGCTCGCCCGGCAAGTTCGTCGACCTCAAGGATACCATCAAGGGCTTCCGCGATCTCTGCGAAGGCAAGTATGACCACCTGCCGGAAGCCGCCTTCTACATGGTTGGCCCCATTGAAGAGGCGGTCGAGAAGGGCAAGAAGCTGGCGGCGGAAGCCGCCTAGGCGGCGAATGGCGAATAGGGAGTAGCGAATGGCGATTGCTGCTCGCGCTCCCTTCTTCACCGCTCGCTATTCGCTACTCACTATTCGCTAGGTAAGTCATGGCCACCTTCCACTTCAATCTCGTCTCGCCGGAAAGGCTCGTATTCTCGGGTGAGGTCGATCAGGTTGATATTCCCGGCACCGAGGGCGACTTCGGCGTGCTGGCAGGCCATGCGCCGATCATCGCCGGAATTCGCCCGGGCATCGTCACGGTGATCACTGGCGCGAACCGCGAGAAAATCATCATCCACGGCGGCATTGCCGAATATTCCGAGAAGGGCCTGACCATCCTCGCCGAGGTCGCGCATTCGCTGGACGAGCTTGATCGGGCACAATTGTCCGAAACGATCTCCCAGATGCAGGAGAATCTAAAGGAGCACGAAGGCTCCGAGCTCGACCTGGCGCTCGAGCGGCTCGATCACTTCAAGAGCATCGAGCAAGAGCTCAACACCACCGGCATGCACTGAGGTAGATGGACCGTCATCCTGAGGCGCGCGCGAAGCGCGCCTCGAAGGATGAACGGCCCCGCTGCGAGACCCGGGCCGTCGCCCTTCGAGGCCGCCGCTTCGCGACGGCACCTCAGGGTGACGGATCAAAGACATCACAAGCTCTCAGGGTGACGGTCTAGCTAGGCGCCGTCCACCACCAAGCTCCAGCAATTCCGTCGTAAGCGCCCTCCCGGCAGCAGTTGAACCCGGTTGCGCCGCAGCGCGTCTGGCGGCATTCTGCCGGCCGCAGATTGCTGTTCGGGGCGTCCTTATGAAGCGCAAGATTGCCGCGATCTTTGCCGCCGATATTGCCGGCTATTCGCGGCTGGTCGCCGAGGACGAGGAAGAGACGCTGCGGCGTTTGGCCGCTTATCGCGCCGTCACCGACGACTTCATCGCCAAGGCCGGCGGGCGCATCTTCAACACCGCGGGCGATGCCGTGCTCGCTGAATTCCCGAGCGCGGTCGAAGCCGTGCGCTGCGCCATCGACATTCAGGAGAGTTTGCGCACGCGCAACATGGCCTACCCGCCCAGCCGGCAGATGCATTTCCGCATCGGCATCACCATCGGCGACGTCGTGGAGCGCGACGGCGATCTGCTGGGCGACGGCGTCAACATCGCCGCACGCCTGGAAGGACTCGCGGAAGTCGGCGGCATCTGCGTCTCGCGCGCGGTGCATGAGCAGGTCGCCAACAAGCTGTCGGTGCAGTTCGCCGATATCGGCGAGCAGGAGGTCAAGAACATCCCGACTCCCGTGCACGCCTACATGGTGGCGATGCGCCGCGAGGACGGCACCTACGCGACGCCGCAGCTGAAAAAAACCCTGCCGAAAGCCGTGCCGGCCGGGGCGCCGAGCTGGATGTGGCCTGCGGTCGTGCTTGTGGTCGCGCTGTTTGCCATCGGCGTTGCCGGCTTTCTCTACTTCACCAAGCTGGAGCTGCCGGCAAGAGACAATACACCGCCGGATAAGATGGCGGCAGCGTCTCCCATTGCGCCGTCGCCTTCGCCGACTGCTGCGGCGACCGTGGCGCCGCTGCCGAGCGCATCGGCATCTCCCGCGCCATCGTCCGCGAACGCCACGACCGCCGCGCGGCAGCCATCGTCATCCACGCCGAGTCCTCCGGGCGAGAAGTTCGTGCCCGAGGACGTTCCATTCATCGGCGAGCGTGTGCGGGCCAACCTCGTCAACGAATATGTCGGCGGTCCCGATCACAAGGCTTTCGCCTTGACCACGCTCGGCGTCCCCGGCTTCGTCGTGGGCCAGCCGAGTGAGGAAGCTGCAAGGAATGCGGCGCTCGAACTCTGCCAGAAGCGCGCGGACAACAGCCAAGCCGGAGGCGGGCGACGCTGCGAGATCTACGCCGTGGGCAACGTGGTGGTGTATCAGCATGGCAGGCCGCCGCTGCCGCCGCAGCCCTGGATCAGGCATGATCCGTCCACGGAGCGGCCTTTTGCTTCCAGGGACATGCCGCTGATCCGGGATGCGGGCAAGGCACGGCTTGAAGCGATGTTCGTGCCCGCCAGGAAATCGCGGATCATCGCGCTCGGGCCGGGCGGCCAGTTCATCTTCAACAGCAACGCCGAATCCGTCGACGAGTCCGCGCGCCGCGCGCTGGAATCCTGCGCGGCACTGGCCAACGCTCCCTGCATGATCGTTGCGGCGGATGATAGCTTCGTGGTGCCGGTCCCCAGCATCATGAAAGCGACCGGGTTCTTTCACGCCGCCGCCAATCCCTCGATCATTGCCGACGCCCGCGACGACGTCGCGCGCAGGCTGAGCGATGCGACCAGCGGCTGGAATGCGGTTGCAGTCGGCACCCAAGGCCGGCCCGGCCTTGGGCTCAAGGCCGCAACTGAACAGGCTGCGGTCAACGATGCACTCGCCAGTTGCGCCAAGCGCGACTCCGAGTGCCACGTGATTGCAATCGGCCCGTTCACGGTGGGGCCGAATTAGCTTTCTTCGGAGCACGCGCCACTCTGTCACCGTCACCCTGAGGCGCTCGCAAGGCGAGCCTCGAAGGGCGACGGCCCGGCTGCCAGCTGCGGGGCCGTCCATCCTTCGAGGCCTCCGCGGAGCCTGTCATCGGGCCGCGCTTCGCGCGGACCCGTTGGCTCCGGCGCCTCAGGATGACGGAGATGCAGAGCGACCCTTGCTCAACCAGCAAACCGCGCGAACTGCGTCGCCACTTCCCGGTACACATCGCGCCGGAATGGCACCACCAGATCGGGGACGCGGTCGAGGTGCTCCCAGCGCCAGGCATCGAACTCGGCGGGCTGGCCGTTGCGCTCGGCGCATGGATCGATCTCGCTGTCATCTCCGGTGAAGCGCAGTGCGAACCATTTCTGGCGCTGGCCGCGGAAATGGCCGAGCCGGTGCGGCGGGCCGAGATAGGGTGGGAAGTCGTAGGAGAGCCAGTCGGTCTCGGCGAGATAGCCTGCGTTTGTCACGCCAGTCTCCTCCCACAATTCGCGCGAGGCCGCGGTGCGAAGATCCTCGCCCGCGTCGACGCCGCCTTGCGGCATCTGCCATTCGAGGCCTTCGAGGATGATCTCGGGGCCGTCATTGCGGAAGCGATGGCCGATCAGCACCAGGCCCGCCGGATTGAACAGCGCGATGCCGACGTTGGGACGGTAGAGTGTTTCAGTCGGCATGGATGAATGCTTTCACCGGTCATTCCGGGGCGGTGCGCAGCACCGAACTACGGTGCGCAATTGCGCAGCTGAGAATCTCGAGATTCCAGGTTCGCCTCTCGCGAGGCGCCCCGGAATGACGTCGCATAAACTCAGCCTTTGGCGAGCGTAGAAAATTCCTTCACCACCCGATCGTAGACCGGGCGCTTGAAGGGAATGATCAATTCCGGGAGATTTTGCATCGGTTCCCAGCGCCAGGCGATGAACTCGGCCTTGTGGCCGCCCGGCGGATGCTCGACATTGATCTCGCTGTCCTTGCCGGTGAAGCGTATGGCAAACCATTTTTGCCGTTGGCCACGGTAGCGGCCCTTCCATGCGCGGCCTGCCACCGTGCGCGGGATGTCGTAAGTCAGCCAGTCCGCGACCTCGCCGAGCTTCTCGACCGAGCGCACGCTGGTCTCCTCATAAAGCTCGCGCTTGGCCGCTTCCCAGGTGTCCTCGCCGGGATCCACGCCGCCCTGCGGCATCTGCCAGATATGGGTCTCGTCGACATGTTCGATGCCGCTGGCGCGACGACCGATGAAGACCAGCCCCTCCTTGTTGATCAGCATCATGCCGACGCAGGTTCGATAGGGCAGATCTTCATAGCGCGTCATGCCGCAAGTCACCTCTCTGCCCCGTTTTGGCCGCTTTACGCCGGCGGGAGGGCGAACGCCCCGCCCTAGCTTGATTTTGATTTCGTGATCGCGGTTGTCAATGGCGCAAGCATGATGCCGTGGGCCTCCAGGGTCTTGACCCAGAGGCCGATCCGCTCGATCGAGACCGGCAGCGCCGAGGCGGCGCCGATGGCGGTGCCACGCTCCTTGGCGATGTCCTCGAGCTTCGCCAGGGCCCGGTCGATCTCGCCCGGCGTCGGCACCGAATCGATGGTGATATCGGCCTTGGCGAACGGCATCGCCTGCGCGCCCGCAACCGCCGCAGCCACGCTGCGCGGCGCCGAGCCGTCATCAAAGAAGGCGAGGCCCCGCTTGGCGGCATCGCGGATGATCGGGGCCATCACTGGCTCGGTCGCGATGAAGCGCGCGCCCATGAAGTTCGCGATGCCGACATAGGCCTGGATGCGGCTGAGATGCCAATACAGCCGATCCAGATTCTGCTCCGGCCCGAGCGTGGTGAGCAGCGTCTGCGGCCCGGGATCGTTGTCCGGATAGTCATAGGGCTCCATCGGGACCTGCAGCAGGATCTCGTGGTGCTGCGCGCGGGCGCGCTCAGCGAGCCTGCCGGGATCGGCGCCATAGGGCGTAAACGCCAGCGTGACGGCGCCGGGCAGCTTCATGATGGCGTCCGTGGTCTTCGCCGCGCCGACGCCGAGGCCGCCGATGACGATCGCAACCACCGGCATCTTCGCCGCCTTTGCCCGATCGGCATCGGCCGCGTAGACCGTGAACGGTTTCGCACCATCCACGGCGATCGGAATCATGCCATAGCGCGACGGCTCGAGCAGCCGCTGGTCGACGCCGGCCATGATGCCGGGCGCGGCGCTTTCGGCCTTCTCGCCTGCTTCGGGCGAGATCACCACGTCATGGCGCTCGCCGCTCGAGCCGTCGATGATGGTGATGGTCTTCTGGTCGGATGGCGCGGCCTGCTTGGCCGGGGTCTTTTCCTCATGCGCCGCCGCCGGGCTTGCGGGCTTCTCGTCAGCCTTGCCCGGTTTGGCGATGCTGGTCCCGTTCAGCGCGACGCGCGCGACCGGCTCGCCGCCGAGTGGATCATTGTTGAAGATGGCAAAGCCTATGAAGACGAGGAGAAACAGCCCGAGCAGCACCGCCAGGACCTGCGTCGCCGTGAACGGCAGCCGGAAACGGCGCTTGCGGCGCGCGGGCTTCTGGCCGAGCGGGGCGCTCAGATCGTCAACCGTCTCTGTCATAAAGCATCCCGAATCAATCGGGGTGACGATACCACGGCGGGACGATGGCGGCAGTCCGGCCGGAACCGGACATTCACCGCACAGCGCGCCGATCAGCAAAAAGGCGGCCTTTGGGGCCGCCTTTTTCGAACCATCGCTCGTCAGCTGTAAGGCTGTTAGTTCTGTGCCTTGTCCGGCTTGCTGTCGCCGGCAGCCGGCGTATCGGTCGGTGCCGGGGCCGCGGCGGTGGTGGACGACGACTTGATGCCGTGCAGGAGGTCGTCGGCCATCTTCAGAGCCTTGTCGTCCTTGGCATCCGGCGGGACATAGGATTGCGAGCCGGTCTTCTCGTCGCCGTCGTTCTTGAGATGGCCGCGCAGCGAAGCCTCGCCCTTGGTGTCGGTGCGGGACTTCAGCTCTTCCGGCACGTCCTGCAGCACCTCGATGTCGGGCACGATGCCCTTGGCCTGGATCGAGCGGCCCGACGGCGTGTAGTAGCGGGCCGTGGTCAGGCGCAGTGCGCCATTGCCGCTGCCCAGCGGAATGATGGTCTGCACCGAGCCCTTGCCGAACGAGCGGGTGCCGACCAGCGTGGCCCGCTTGTGGTCCTGCAGCGCGCCGGCGACGATTTCGGAGGCCGAGGCCGAGCCGCCATTGATCAGGACGATCACCGGCTTGCCCTTGGTCAGGTCGCCCGGATGAGCGGTGCGGCGCTGGGTCTCCTCGGGATTGCGGCCGCGGGTCGAGACGATCTCGCCGCGCTCCAGGAAGGCGTCAGAGACGGTTACGGCTTCCTCGAGCAGGCCGCCCGGATTGTTGCGCAGGTCGATGACGTAGCCCTTCAGCTTGTTCTCGCCGATCTGGTTCTGCAGGTCAGCGATGCTCTTCTTCAGGCCCTCGGTGGTCTGCTCGTTGAAGGTGGTGATGCGGATATAGGCGATGTCGTCGGCCTCGATGCGGGCGCGCACCGATTTGACGCGGATGTTGTCGCGCATCAGTGTGACATCGATCGGATTGTCGACGCCCTTGCGGATGATCTTGAGCTTGATCTTGGTGTTGACGGGGCCGCGCATCTTCTCGACCGCCTGATTCAAGGTCAGGCCCTGCACCTGCTCGTCGTCGAGCATGGTGATGAGGTCATTGGCCAAGATGCCCGCCTTGGACGCCGGCGTGTCGTCGATCGGGGAGACCACCTTGATCAGGCCGTCTTCCATGGTGACCTCGATGCCGAGGCCGCCGAACTCGCCGCGGGTCTGCACCTGCATGTCGCGGAAGCTCTTGGCATCCATGTAGCTCGAATGCGGATCGAGGCCGCTGAGCATGCCGGAGATCGCGGACTCCACCAGCTTGCCGTCGTCGGGCTTCTCGACATAGTCGCTGCGCACCCGTTCGAACACGTCGCCGAACAGATTGAGCTGGCGATAGGTGTCGGCGGTCGCCGCCCTCGCGCTCGATCCCATCAGCACGCGCGGCTGAGTCACGAACAGCGTCAATGCCGCGCCAGTGGCAGCGCTGAGGAGAACAATCGAAGTCTTGCGCATCATCCGCGAACCTTTTCGCCTTCTTTACTGGCCCACCATGGGCCTGGATCGATTGGAGTGCCGTCCTTACGGAACTCGACATACAGCACGGGCTGTCTGACATTGGGTGCAAAGATCGACGCTACCTGGGACGTCGTCCCCATGGTCGCGACCGGCTCACCTGTTTGAACAAACTGCCCGATATTGACCGAAATGCGCTCCATCCCGGCGATCAGGACATGATACCCGCCACCGGCATTGAGGATCAAGAGTTGTCCGTAGCTGCGAAACGGCCCGGCATAAACCACCCACCCATCACACGGAGTCGTCACCTGCGCGCCGGGGCGGCTTGCCAAAGAAATGCCTTTTTCGACACCGCCGGCACCATCGGAACTGCCAAATTCACGAATCCTGCTGCCGCTGACCGGGAAGGTGAGCATCCCCTTCGCCGAGGCAAACGCAATCGCGGGGCTTGTCCGCTTCGGGTTCTTCAACTGCGCCGGGTCGCCGGCAACCGGCGCGCCCTGCTGGCTCGCGATCGCGGCTGCCTTGGCCGCGGTCTTGACGTCCTGTTCCATCCTGGCGATCAGGCCTTGCAGATCGTCGACCTGGCGTGACAGCGCGATCGCCCGCGCGCTCTCCGCAGCCATGTCATTTTCCTTCGCCATTTGCTGGCGCTGCCGCTCGTCGATCAGCGCCGCCAGCCGGTTCTGGTCGTCCCTGAAATGGTCGCGGTCGGCCGCGAGCCGGTCGCGCTCGGTGGTGATGGCCTTGCGAACGGCGAGCAGCTCGCCGAGTTCATTGGCGATCACCTGCGCCCGTGCGCGCAGCTCCGGCACCACAGATCCCAGCAGCATGGCCGTGCGCAGTGATTGCAGCGCGTCCTCCGGCCGCACCAACAGCGCCGGCGGCGTGCGCCGGCCGGCGCGCTGCAGCGCCGCCAATACCTCGATCATCTCGGCGCGGCGCGAGTTGAGTGTGCTGTGCAGGTCCTGGTCGCGCGAATCGAGCGAACGCAGCCGGGTCTCCGCCGCGGCCATCCGGTCCTCCAGGCCTCGCACCTGGGCGGCGCTGTCGATCAGCTGCTGATTGAGCTTGCTGCGGTCCTGCCCGATTGCGGCGATCTCGGCGCGGAGCTTGGCCTGGGCCTCGGCCGCGCGAGTCTGCTCGGCGCGGGCGGCATCGAGTTCCTCGGAGCGCTGCTTGATCGCCTCGGGCGACAGCGCGATCGATTGTGGCGGTGTCGCTGTGGTCTGCGCCGCCGACCACGGGCTGGCGAGACCGGCCGCGAGCAGCGCCAGGGAGAGTGGCAGCGCGGCCAGCCCGCCGCGGCGGCTGGTGTCAGGGTAGGAGGCAAGGGGCCGCGCGCGCTGCATCTGTCCCGAAAGCTGCTCTTTGTCCCGTGTGCCCGCCAAATGGCGCGATTTGCTGCGCCTTCCTAGGCGCGGTGGTATGGATGTCCCGATAAAATGGTCGCCGCCCGGTAGAGCTGCTCCAGAAGCATGACGCGTACCATTTGATGCGGCCAGGTCGCAGCCCCAAAAGCGATCCTGGACTTTTCCTTGCCGCCCAATTCGGGCGAAAGTCCGTCCGCGCCGCCGATCACGAATACAGCATTTGGGATCGACTGATCCCGTAGGCGGCCGAGGCGTTGGGCCAGCGCCTGACTGCCGACATTTTCGCCGCGTTCGTCGAGCGTGACAAGCACGGAGTTTTCCGGGATTGCGGCCGAGATTGCGACGGCCTCCTCCGCGATGCGCGCAGCTGCGTCGCGGGCGCGGCTTTCCGGAATTTCGTGAATCTCGAGGCCGCGAAAGCCGAGCTTGCGGCCGATGTCCTCGAAGCGCTTGCGGTAGCGCTCGGCGAGCTCGCGCTCAGGTCCGGCTTTCAGCCGGCCAACGGCAATGACGACGAGTCGCATCGATTTTTCCGGCGAAGTTGAACCTGCCTGCCGGCCAACATATGCCGCAGCAACGCCGCGCGATATGTCGCAGCAACACCGCGCGCGCAGCGGGGCGCGCGCATCCAGGCACGCGGCAGCCGATGTCAATCGGCTTTCTGCTACTGTACGACCTTCGCCCCCGTCGGCCCTTGAGTCCACAACCGCTCGAGATTGTAGAACTCGCGAACCTCCGGTCTGAACACGTGGACGATCACGTCGCCGGAATCAATCACCACCCAGTCGCAATTGGGCAAGCCTTCGACATGGATGGATCTGATGCCGGTTTCCTTCAGCGCCTTGGTGACGTTTTCCGCAATCGCGCCGACGTGCCGGTTGGCCCGGCCCGAGGTGACGATCATGTAGTCGGAAAATGCCGATTTGCCGCGAAGGTCGATGGTGACCGTTTCTTCCGCCTTCATATCGTCCAGGCGGGAGAGGATCATATTCAGCGTCTTGTCGGCGTCGGGTTGCGCCTGCAAGGCCGCAGCTGGGGTCGATGTTTTACGCGCGGACTTTTGAGCCTTGGGTAAAACACTCTTTGACAATACAGAAGATGTCGCCAGGGACCATTCCTTTCACTGTATCGCGGGAGACCGAATCCCCCGTCGCCATACTACCCATGTGGGGTTAAAGGTTTCAATATCCAGTACCGCCCTTAACCCCGCGGGCGGCGCTGTATTCGCTTAACCCTGCTTCCAGCTCCCGTCCGGGTTCCGTAAGCCGGTCGAGGACAGCTTCAATTTCAGCCCGGTCAGGAAGACCCAAGCCGGCGGCCTCAGGTCCGCGAGCCGGCTCGCCCTGTTCTCTGGAATTCGGTAGCGCGCCAGCGCCTGTGCTGCCGGCGCGGTCAATGCGCGAAAGCTCTGGGGTGGGCGATCGATCACCGCAATCGGGACCTGCATCGCGATGCGCTGCCAGTTCTGCCAACGATGGAATTGCGCAAGGTTGTCGGCACCCATGATCCAGACAAAGCGCAGCTGCGACGCGCGGCGGCGCAGGAAATTCACAGTGTCGACAGTGTAGCGCGTTCCGATGACGGATTCGAGACAGGTTACGTCGATGCGCGGATCCACGGCGACCTCGCGCGCTCTTTGCATGCGCGCATTGAGCGCCTGCAGTGCGCCAACGTCTTTCAGCGGGTTGCCAGGCGTCACCAGCCACCAGACGCGATCGAGTTGCAATCGCTTCATCGCAAACTGGCTGATGGCGCGATGCGCAAGATGCGGCGGATTGAACGAGCCGCCGAGCAGCCCGATGCGCATGCCATCACTATAGGCCGGGAACGCTTGTGCGATCGAAGGCAGCGCGCCTGAGGCGTCAGTCACCTAAGGCCCCGCGTGATCTGCAGACATCACGGCCGCGTCTGTCCGCTGCCGTGGATGCGATATTTGAAGGTGGTCAGCTGCTCGACGCCGACAGGGCCGCGGGCGTGAAACTTGCCCGTGGCAATGCCGATCTCGGCGCCAAAGCCGAACTCGCCGCCATCGGCGAATTGCGTCGAAGCGTTATGCAGCACGATCGCGGAATCGACTTCGTTGAGGAATTTTTCCGCGGCTTTGTTGTCCTCGGTCACGATCGCATCGGTGTGATGCGAGCCGTGGGCCTGGATGTGGGCGATCGCGCCATCGACGCCGTCGACGACCTTGGCTGCGATGATCGCATCGAGATATTCGGCGTCCCAGTCCTGCTCGCTCGCAGGTTTTACGCGGCCGTCCGTGCGTTGCACGGTCTCGTCGCCGCGCACCTCGCAGCCGGCGTCGAGCAACATCTCGACCAGCGGCTTGAGGGTGTTTGCAACACCTGCGCGATCCACCAGCAGCGTCTCGGCGGCGCCGCAGACGCCGGTGCGCCGCATCTTGGCGTTCAGCACGATGCTCTTGGCCATGTCGAGATTCGCGGCATGATCGACATAGACGTGATTGACGCCCTCGAGATGCGCAAACACCGGCACGCGCGCTTCCTGCTCGACGCGCGCAACAAGGCTTTTCCCCCCGCGGGGCACGATGACGTCGACGCCGCCATTGAGGCCGGTGAGCAAGAGCCCGACAGCCGCGCGGTCGCGGGTCGGCACCAGCGTAATCGCAGCCTCGGGCAGGTCAGCCTCGCGCAGACCCTGCACCAGGCAGTCATGGATGGCGCGGCAGGAGCGGAAGCTATCGGAGCCGCCGCGCAGGATCACCGCATTGCCCGATTTCAGGCAGAGCACGCCGGCGTCCGCCGCGACATTGGGCCGGCTCTCGAAGATCACGCCGACCACGCCGAGCGGCACGCGTACGCGCTCGATGGTCATGCCGTTCGGACGTTGCCAGCTCTCGGTGATGACGCCGACGGGATCGGGAATGGCGCGCACCGTGGCGATGCCGTCGGCCATTGCGTCAATGCGCGCTGGCGTCAGCGTCAGCCGATCGAGGAAGGAAGCGGTGATGCCGCTCGCGCGCGCTTCCGCGACGTCCTCGGCATTGGCAGCGAGGATCGTTTGCGCATTGGCGCGAACGGCGCGCTCCATGGCCTCGAGCGCGCGGTTCTTCTGCTCGGTCGGCGCCAGCGCCAACACCCGGGCGGCCGCGCGCGCGCGGCCGGCGAGCCCGGTCATCAGCGCGGGTAAATCGGCGTTGCCGTCAATCGCCTTCAGGGACGCAGACATCGTCAGTGCCAAATCCAGATTAAGGCCGTGTCCTAGCACGGAATTTACCGGCTTGGCGAGGCTGGGAACAGGCGTGGGCCGCCTGCACGCGCGGCCCAGTACCCATCTGAGCCAGGTCTGGGGTCGGCCAATGGCCTACCTTCCGGGACTATTTCCCGGTGTCCGGCCCCGGCGGACCCACCACGAGGTCATCGCGGTGGATCATTTCGGAGCGGCCGCTGAGACCCAAAATGCTCATCACATCGGGCGAGGAGCGCCCCTTGATCCGCTCGGCATCGTCGGCATCGTAGGCGACAAGGCCCCGGCCGATTTCCCTTGTGTCCGGCCCCCGCACGATCACGGCATCGCCCCGGGCGAACTGCCCGTCCACCCTGACAACGCCGGCCGGCAGCAGGCTCTTGCCGGCGCGCAGCGCGTTGACGGCGCCGGCATCGATGGTCAGCGTCCCCTTCGGCTCCAGCGAGCCGGCAATCCAGCGTTTTCGCGCGGTCACGGGATTGGCCGGGGTCAAGAACCAGGTGCAGCGGCCACCATCGGCGATCGCCTGCAGCGGGTGCTCGATCTTGCCCGAGGCAATCAGCATATGCGTGCCGCCGATTGTCGCGATCTTTGCCGCCTCGATCTTGGTGCGCATGCCGCCGCGCGACAGCTCGGAGGCGGCATCGCCCGCCATTCCCTCGATTTCGCCGGTGACCGAGTCCACCACCGGAATGAGCTTCGCGTTCGGATTTTGCGCGGGCGGCGCATCGTAGAGGCCGTCGATGTCCGAGAGCAGGATCAGGAGATCGGCGCTGGCCATGGTGGCGACGCGGGCGGCGAGGCGGTCGTTGTCGCCATAGCGGATTTCGTTGGTCGCCACGGTGTCGTTCTCGTTGATCACGGGGACCGCGCGCCAGTCCAGCAGCTTGCCGATGGTGGAGCGCGCATTGAGATAGCGCCGCCGTTCCTCGGTGTCCTGCAGGGTCACCAGGATCTGCCCGGCGCCGATGCCGTGGTCGCCCAGCACCTCCGACCAGATGCGCGCCAGCGCGATCTGCCCGACCGCGGCGGCCGCCTGGCTTTCCTCCAGCTTCAGCGGTCCGCGCGGAAGCTTCAACCGGCTGCGTCCGAGCGCGATCGCGCCGGAGGAGACGATCAACAGATCGCGGCCGCCGCCATGGAGCTTGGCGATGTCCGCCGCAAGCGCCTTCAGCCAGGACGCGCGCACCTCGCCGGCATCGGAGTCGATCAAAAGCGACGAGCCGACCTTGACGACGATGCGGCGGAAGTTTTTGAGCTGGGGGCTGCGGGACATGGGGTGCTTTTGCAGCAGGATGTGGTTTGGCGCAAGTCACGTGGGCGCTAGGCTACGATGAGACTTGATTCAGTTGGTCGCCGCGGTGTGCACCTCTCCCGTCGGGAGAGGTGAACCGAGTTCGCGGATCGACCGATTCAACGATAGGGGCTGATCACCAGCTCTCATCTGTTTAAGCCGTCCACGGCTCCGCTTCCGCCGCACGCTTGGCCTTTGAAGTCACCTGCTTGTCGCCGATGATGTCGGCAAGCGCCCGCAAGGCCTCGGGCACGCCCTTGCCGGTGGCGCCGGAGAGCAGGAGCGGGGTCTTCTTCGCGGCGCGCTTTAAGCGGTCCTTCTGCTTCTTCAGCATCTCCGCATCGACCGCGTCGATCTTGTTCAGCGCGACGATTTCGATCTTCTCGGCCAGGCTGCCGCCATAGGCCTCGAGCTCCGCCCGCACGGTCTTGTAGGCCTTGCCGGCGTGCTCGGTGGTGGCATCGACCAGGTGCAGCAGCACCCGGCAGCGCTCGACATGGCCGAGGAAGCGGTCGCCGAGGCCTGCGCCTTCATGTGCGCCCTCGATCAGGCCGGGAATGTCCGCGAGCACGAATTCGCGCCCGTCGGCGTTCACCACGCCAAGCTGCGGGTGCAGCGTCGTGAAGGGATAATCCGCGATCTTCGGCCGAGCGGCGCTGACCGCGGCAAGGAAGGTCGATTTGCCGGCATTCGGCAGGCCGACCAGGCCGGCGTCGGCGATGAGTTTCAACCGCAGCCAGATCCAGCGCTCTTCGCCGGGCTGGCCGGGATTGGCGTTGCGCGGGGCACGGTTGGTCGAGGACTTGAAATGGGCATTGCCGAAGCCGCCATTGCCGCCTTCCGCGAGGACGAATCTCTCGCCGAGCGTGGTGAAGTCGTGCAGCAGGGTTTCCCGGTCCTCGTCGAACACCTGGGTGCCGACCGGAACCTTCAGCACGATCGCCTTGCCATTGGCGCCATGGCGGTCCTTGCCCATGCCGTTGACGCCGCGCTCGGCCTTGAAGTGCTGCTGGTAGCGATAATCGATCAACGTGTTCAGCCCGTCGACGGCCTCGATCACGACGTCGCCGCCGCGGCCGCCATTGCCGCCGGAAGGGCCGCCGAACTCGATGAACTTCTCACGGCGGAACGCCACGCAGCCGTTGCCGCCGTCGCCGGAGCGAATATAGACCTTTGCCTCGTCAAGGAATTTCATGGGTCCTAGGTAAGCCAGCCGCTCCCCTGCGGCAACCCGAAGGCGCGGTTAAAATGCCGGTATTTTCCGCCCCGCTGGTGCCCCGAACGGCGTTTTCGAAAGGGAGCAACGTGCTAACCTCGATCCGACATGCGACGACGGGAATCTGGAATGAAGCGCCGCCAATTCATGGCCGCTCTCGCGGGGGTGCTGGCCGGGCCGGCCCTCGCGCGGGGGCAATCGGGCCCAAGGCCGCGGCTCGCGATCTATAGCCCGTCCGAGCCCGAAGCCTTGATGCGGGAGAACAGCCCGAACCGCTACTACCGCGCTCTGTTCGAGGAGTTGCGCCGGCTCGGACATATCGAGGGCGAGAACCTCGTCGTCGCGCGCTATGGCAAGGAAGCGAGCGTCGGCACCAACTCCCTGGTTGAAACCATCATCAAGAGCGGGCCGGATGTGATCTATGCCGTCGGCCCGGGGGCCCACCTGTTCAAGGTTCGCACCGCCACGATTCCGATCGTGGCGCTGACCGGCGATCCGTTGCAGCAGCGCCTGATCGACACGCTCGCCCATCCCGGCGGCAACGTCACCGGCGTCAGCGTCGATGCCGGGCCCACCATTTACGGCAAGCGGATCGCGTTGTTGCACGAGATGTTTCCCGGCTTGCACAAGCTCGGCTTTCTCACACTGCGGTTTCAATGGGAGGGGCAGGCGGCTGCGGTGCGCGCGGCCCCGAGACAGTTCGGCGCGGATA
Organism: Bradyrhizobium sp.; assembly: GCA_035652015.1. Lineage (GTDB taxonomy): Bacteria > Pseudomonadota > Alphaproteobacteria > Rhizobiales > Xanthobacteraceae > Bradyrhizobium. Next base: position 52,114 of record DASREP010000005.1, read on the forward strand.
TTGTGGATCTGTCATTCGACCTGCCGACCAGCGAGGCCACCTATCGCGACGCGATCGCGACGGCACGCGATGCCGGCGCCAACGCTCTCATGGTCGGAGACAACCCCGACACCATGACCAATCGCGTCGTAATCGCGGACGTGATCGGGCAGGCCGGATTGCCCGCGATCTATCCGTTCGCCGAATTCGTCGAGGCCGGCGGACTGATGGCCTATTCGTTCGATCTGGTGGAGCTGAACAGGCGTGCGGCCAACGACATCCATGCCATTCTCGGCGGCGCCAATCCCGGCGACATCCCGTTCTACCAGGCCTCCAAATTCGAACTGTCGCTGAACCTGAAAACAGCGAAGGCATTGTCGCTCAGTGTGCCGGCGACGCTGCTTGCGGCGGCAGACAAGGTGGTCGAATGAGGCGGCGGGATTTCCTTGGCGTGGTTGGCGGTGCGGCGCTGGGGCCGCGGGCGGCCCATGGGCAGCAACCGGCAATGCCGGTGGTCGGATTTCTCCACGCCGGCTCGCCGGAGGAGAACCAAAAGCGCCTCGCCGCATTCCGCAAGGGTCTTGCCGACGGCGGTTTTGTCGAGGGACGTGATATCGCCATCGATTATCGCTGGGCGGCGGGCAGGAACGAGCGGCTGCCGGAGCTTGCTGCCGAGCTGGTGAAGCGGCAGGTGGTGCTGATCGTTACCCCCGGCAGCACCGCGGCGGCGGTCGCGGCCAAGAATGCGACGGCGGCCATTCCAATCGTCTTTTCCTCCGGCACCGACCCGGTCGCATTGGGGCTGGTCGGGAGCCTCAGCCATCCCGGCGGCAATGCCACCGGCGTCACCTCGCTCAATGCGGAGCTTGCCGCCAAGCGCCTCGGCATTTTCCGCGAGCTCGCGCCGCACCTGTCGCGCTACTTCACGCTGGTGAAGCCGGGCTCTGAATTGGCCGCTCCCTTCGTTGCGGATATTGAGCGCGCTGCCGCCAGCCTGTCCGTCCGTGTCGACGTGCTCAAGGCCGGCACGACCGCCGAAATAGATGCCGCCTTCGACATGATTCCGAAAGACGCCGGCTGCGGCATGGTGTTCGGTCCGGAAGGTTTCTTCTTTGTCCATCGTGCTCATATCGCCGCCCTTGCGCTTGAACGGCGTTTGCCGACCATTTTCGACGTGCGCGATTATGTCGAGGCCGGTGGCCTCGCCAGCTACGGCTCCGACTTTTACAACGTGATGGAGCTGACCGGCAGCTACGCCGCCCGCGTGCTGCGCGGCGAGAAGCCGGCGGACCTGCCGGTGCAACAGGCGACCAAGTTCGAGCTCGTCATCAACCGCAGGACGGCGCGCACGCTCGGCGTCGATGTGTCGCAGACGTTGCTCGCGACGGCGGATGATGTGATCGACTAGGCTGCCCGGGATTTTGGCTAAAATTGTCTACTGAGAAGCCGCGAGAGTTGCGGTATTATGATACGCTTGCTTTATCCGGAATGCCGCCAATCAATGTGAACCCATTCACAATTGAATTGCGCAGGATGGTGCAAAAACCGACCATCCAGATCTGAAGCGAGCGTGGACTTGCAAATTGGGAGAGTGACTTGGACAAGACTCAACTCCTTGCCTCATTATACATGATGCGCACCAGCCCGTCCTACCAGCAGGCGGAGACGCTGCGGCGAAGCAAAGGCGCTGCCAAAATGGCCACTGCGGACAAGAAGTCCGCTGAGCACGCGGCCCTCAACCTTCTGATCAATACCTGGGAAGCGATTTCCGTCCTGGTTCTCGAATTGAACGAGGAGGACAGAAAGTTCGTTTTCGGGACGCTGCCTGCACTCCACATGTTTACCGAGCTGAATGACGCGATCGAGGAGCTTGGCTCCAAGACTCCTGCTTTCGCAGCGAATTTCAGGCTGTTGAGCAAGCACCAGCAGGAATGGCTTAGGTTCAAGGACGATCACTATCACACGGGCTCCAAAGCCGGCATGCACGCACTGTTCGGTTAGCTTAAGTTGCCGGCGCTGGATTCACGGTTTTCGACTTGGTTGCTTCGTCCCTATCTCGATCTCGCCGAGTTTAACGGCGGGCCGCTTCATGCGCAGAATCTGGAGGAGAGCTGGCATTCGTTTGTCGAGCCAGATCGTCCGCCGTTTATCCCACAACGAGCCCTCTCCCCCGGATTTCGCATTCAACTCGCCCAGGAAGCCGGACCGGCCTATGCGGTAACGGACCCGCGCCAACTGCCTGACAACCTTTGCAGTGACCGTTGGCGACGCCTGTGCGCCGCCTTGAACGACTGGAGCTCGCTGGGTGGCCATGAACAGTGCCGGCTGGCTTCGCTGCTCCATTCGATGTGCTTTTATCAGCCGCTCCTCGACCTCATTCCAGATGGTCCCTTTGAGGCCCGTCGCGCTGCGCCCGATGCACTGCGGCTGGCGTTCTGGCGCGCGTCGGCCCATTACGTCCATCATTTGCCCGAGCGAACCTCGAACTATCCGTCAGCGGACATGTCGATATTCGAGGATATCGCTCTCAATGCACCCGACGCCGTTCCGGAGTGTTTCAATGCGACGGCCAAGGTGTTCGTTCACAAGGCGAAGAACCGTTGCGAGCTTGCGGACCTGGTGACGTGGGGCAGTCGATTCGAAAACGCTCTCGTCCGCGCAATCGCCGGCGCAGACGAATTCACCACCGGTCTTCTCACCAGCCGTTTCTATCGCGGTCTGGGTTTTTTACCCCAACTCGCCGGTGAGAGGACCGAAGTGAAACGCACGATGGATCTTGCAGAATGTCACGCGCGCAACATCAAGCCTGGCACACCCGCACAGCATCTGCTTTGCCGCGAGAACTTGCATGCCGTCATGGAGAGCCGCAGCAAAGAAGCGTTGTGGCTCGGCGACAAGGACGAAGCCCTGTCAAGGTCACTTGAGGTCATCAATGTAGACCCGTGCGACTCAAAGGCCTGGGCCGAACTCGGCGAAATCCGCTACCTCCGGCAGGAGTGGAGGGAGGCCTCCGAAGCCTATGCAACGGCAGCAATGCTGGGGCCCCCGGCAAGCGCGCTTGGTCGCCACATGGCGGGGCTGTGTTTCAAAAAGCTTGGCCAGGATATGCTGGCGGCCTTCTTTTTCCAGGACGCGCTCGATCGCGATCCGCTTGGAATCTCGCCTCGCCATCGAATCAATGAGCTTCCGAAGCTTGCGGTGCTGGACACGCTAAAACACTGGAATAACCGCCCGGTATGATCGAAGAGGGCGGCTCGCAGTTCGCTCAGGATGGGTGGCTTTTCAGACCACAGGCTGCTTGGTCGCTCCGGCGGCGCGCTGGCGATGGTCACCGAAATTGCCTCTCTTGGGCATGAGGGGCGGCGGAAATGCCTTGCTTGCCACCGCAGCCTCTGCATCGACGCAGCCGTAGCCATAAGACGTATCCCGACCTGATCTGCCGAGATCATGGACGGTAGAGGCGAGCACGTTCCAAACCTGCTCATTGGTGGCGGATCGGTGTGCTGCCCAGACTAGCGCCGCCACACCGGCCACATGCGGGCAAGCCACGCTCGTGCCGCTCAACGATCCATACCTGTTATTCGGGAGGGTTGACTGAATATCCACACCCGGCGCGCAAAGGTCGATCTCGGGTCCCCGGGCGCTGCTCGGCGCGATCACATTGGAGGAGTCGATCGAGGATACTCCAATGACGTCCTTGTACCTTGCGGGATACTCGACATTTGAGCGCTGGGGTGGCACCGGGTTATCGTTCTGGTTTCCCGCGCCGGCGACAATCAAGAGCCCGGCCGACCAGGCTGAGTTGCAGATCAATTCGAGCGCCGTTGGGACAGACTCACAGCCCAGGCTCATGCTGATGATGTTGATTCCGTTGTGCATGCACCAATCGATGCCAGCGATCGACCAGCCGAAGAGTCCGTTGGCGTTCTTGTCCAGCACCTTGACCGCATACAAGGACGCCTTCGGAGCAACGCCCACCACACCTGCGCCATTCTTGGCGGCCGCAATGACCCCAGCGCAATGCGTCCCATGGCCCAGGTCATCCATCGGCGTCGTCGTACCAGGCACGAAGCTTTTGCCGTCAACATAGTTGGCCTTGAGGTCCGGATGACCGGAATCGATGCCGGTATCCAGGACAGCAACCTTGATTCCCTTGCCCTCGGAAATGCCCCATGCGTGGTCCGCGCGCACCTGCTTGACCCCTCCGGGAATCGTTTGCTTTGCGGGACGCGCATGCTCTTGAAAGCGAATGTGTGGGTAGGGACCAAAGCCTGCGGCATGACAGGCTGTGTCCTCTTCGACCCTGGCGACGTTACGATCGCTGCGCAGCGCCTGGATCTCACGGCGCGTAAGCTGGGCGCTGACGATCGGCGCTTCGTATCGGTTGACGTCATAGCCGACGACGTGATCTTCGAGCCGACGCTGGCCGACGCCTGTCGCTGGAGCAGTTGCATCAAAAAAATCGGCGCGCGTTCCCTTGGTGAGTGCTTTTCTGACGATCTCGAGCTTGTCCACTTGCCGGTCGGGGCGCTCATCCTTCGGCTTGAACGTAACAAGAACCGACTTGCGCTCTGACATGATGCGATGCCCTCCCTGCTGAACCATCGAATGCGGCCTGCCAATCAACAGCGCAGTCCGGGCCTTGTGTTATGATCTAGCCCACACTCGCGCCTATCGCCAAAGTCTCATGTCCATCTCATCGGCCAGCGAACTGGCAATGCGCCGATGCCGTTCTGACTCGGTTTTCTGTTGATCGAGGTCGTACACATTGGCGAGCGCATTGTGGCAGTTCGCCCCCAGGGGGCGCATGCCAAGTTCGTCGGCGAGCGCCAGGCTCCTGGTCAGCCAGGTCTTTGCATCGCCTGGATTGCCCTGGTGGAGATGGATTTCTCCAATCATTCGCAATGAATAAGCCTCGTTCGCGCGCTCTCCATGCGCGCGGGCGAATTCGACCGCGCGCGTGGCCGCATTCAATGCATCCTCGCTTCGCCCCGAGAGCAAGTAGGCCTCGCTGACGTATGCAAGGCGCAAGGAGTGTCGCGCGACGAATCCCCTGGATTCCGCCAGTTGGATGCTTTTTTCGAGGATTGGAATTCCCTCGCTCGCACGGCCTGCAAGCGAGAGCGCATAGCCGAGATGAAGAGATACATAAGCAAATCCAACGGGGCTGTCCGCGAATGCTCCCGCCGCCAGGGATCTCTCGAAAGAATGTAACGCCTTGTTCGCGTTCCCCTGACGCTGAGCCACAACGCCCAGGCCAAGATAAGCATAGCCGCAACTGAAGGGATGTTCGGCGTCCTGGGCGATCCGAAGCGCATCTTCGGCGACGTTGAACGCTTCCGAAAAGTTGCCGGTTTCGGCAAGGCCCCACGCCATGAAGCTGCGCGCAAACGAGGAAGGCAGGACGAACAATCCGAAGCGCTCGCCGCGCAGATTGCCGGTCAGGTGCGTGGCGGTCCAGCCGAAATCCTCGCGCGCCCTGACGTAATCCCCTCGCGTGTGATGCGCCAATCCCCGGGGCAGACGGGTCATGACTTGCAGCGGCAAATCGGAAAACTGTTCCGCCACGGCAAGCGCTCGTTCGCCCGCCTCGGTCGATTCCTGGTATTGACCAAGCATCCAGAACTGTTCGGTCAAATGGCACTGCACCCATCCCATCCGATGCGTGTCGCCGATCTGGTCAGCCAATTGCCCGGCTTCGCGCAGATAGGATGCGATACGCTCCCGATCTCCCAGCGGCTGCAGCACGTTTCGGATATCGAAGCGAATGTCGATCGCCTTCTGACGCGTATCAAGGCTGTCCGGCAATTGTGCCAGTGCCTGCAGGGCGCGTTCGAAAAGGATCAGCGCCTCCGGATAGGCCTCTCGGTCCGCTGCCTTCGTGCCTGCCTGGCGCAGGTAAATGACGGCCTTGTCCGGAAGCTCGCCACGCAGCGCATGGTCCGCCAACCGTTCGACCTGTTCGCTGATGCGGCCGGCATACCGGGTTTCGATCGCGTGCACCACGCGCCGATGCATTTCCTGCCGACGCTTGTTGCGCAAGCCGGCATAAGCGACATCGTGGGTCAGTGCGTGCTTGAAGGAATATTGAAGGTCGGGAAAGAGCTGCGTGGGGTAGAGAAATTCGGCTGCCTGCAATTTGCTGAGAATGTCACGGAGTTCGTCATCGTCGAGATTGGAGATCTCGTGCAGCAGGTACAGCGGAACGTCATGTCCGATGACCGAGGCCTCCTGCAGCAATCTCTTTTCGATTGGCTGCAGCGCGTCGATACGCGCAGCAAGCACGGCCTGCACGGTGGGCGGGATCTCGTCGCCGGAAAGCGGCTTCTTGATCCGGTAGTTCTCGCGCGTCCCCTCAAGGACACCGCGATCGACCAGCGTCCGGACGAGCTCTTCGACGAAAAACGGATTGCCGCCCGCGCGATTGTGCACAAAGCTCTTCAGGCTTTCGAGCTCAGCGTCCGGTCCAAGCAGAGTCTGCAAAAGCTCGGCCAGGCTCTCGGTCTCGAGAGGTTCAAGACGCAGGTTGCGGTAATTCGGTCGCCCCTTCCATTCGTCCTGGAATTCGGGGCGATAGCTCACCAGCAGGAGCAGACGAGCGTCCCGCGCATTGACAACGATCTCGTTGAGCAGACCCAGGGTGAGAGAGTCGTTCCAATGCAGGTCTTCAAACACCGCGACGATGGGCTGCACCCGGTTCTCGCTCAACAGCAGCCGGGTGATTGCCTGGTAGGTGTGTTGTCGGTGCTGGAGAGGATCGAGCGACTGGAATGGATGGCCGGCGTCCAGCGCATCCAGCAGATCGAGCACGGGCGGGATGACATCGTGCAAGGCAGGATCGAGCGCCAGGATTTTTCCCGTCACCTTCTCGCGGATCGACTTGGTGGTGTCGCCGAGATTGATCTTGAAGTAGTAGTTCCGCAGCAGCTCGATGACCGGCAAATAGGACGCGGCGTGACCATATGACGCGGAGTTGGTCTCCAGGATCAGGCAGCCTTCAGTCCGGCGCGAATGCACAAACTCGTGAATCAGGCGCGACTTGCCCATGCCGGGTTCGCCAACCACAGCCAGAACCTGGCCATGGCCGGCTCGCGCAAGTTCGAGGGCCTGATCAAGCTGCCCAACCTCCAGCTCGCGTCCGACAAAGGGCGTGAACCCGCGCCAGGCCGCGGCCTGAAATCTGGTCCGCTCCGAGCCGCCATCGCTGATCTCATAGACTTCGACGGGGTACCCCAGTCCCTTGATCGGCATCGCGCCGAGGGACTTGGTCTTGACGAATCCTTCGACGAGTTTCGCCGTATCCGGACCGACGAGTATCGAACCGGGCATAGCCATCTGCTCCATGCGGGAGGCCAGATGCGCGGTTTGCCCGACGATCGTGTAATCCATGTAGAGATCATTGTTGATCGATGAGACCACGATCTCACCGGAATTCATGCCGACGCGGATCGTCAGGTTTATGCCCTGCGTGTGACGAACTTCCTCCGCGTAGCCAGAGATCATTTGCTGCATTCTGAGCGCCGCGTAACACGCTCGTGCCGCATGGTCCTCATGGGCGAGGGGTGCGCCGAAAAGGGCCATGATGCCATCGCCCATGACCCTGTTGACCATGCCCTCATAGTGGTGAACGGCCTCAAGCATTTTGTCGAGGACCGGATCGAGAAACTTCTGCGCCTCTTCGGGATCGCGATCGGCGATGATTTCCATCGAGCCCACAATGTCCGCAAACAAGACAGTGACCTGCTTGCGCTCGCCTTCGAGCTCGCCCTTCGACGTCAGAATGCGCTGAGCGAGATGCCTTGGCGTGTAGTTCTCGGGGGACAAGAACCGGTTCGCTGCGCGATGCTCTCCGTCCAGTCCGACCGGGTGAGCGCATTGCGAGCAGAACTTCGCGCCTGGCAAAATCAGGTTTGCGCATCTGGGGCACGGATGCGCCAGTGGAGCGGCGCACTCCTCGCAAAATCTCGCGTCAGACCGGTTCTCGCGTTGACACTTCGAACACTTCATCTGATCCGTCAGCTAAAAACGCCGTGACTGAAAATGACAATCTACTGCGGGCAGCAATGCGCAACAACCAATAAAAGCGGCCCCGGCCGGCGTCCAGTTGCACCGCGGGTCAATTGACGGGCGGCTACGGCCCCGGAGGCCGGATGACAGGGGCGCCGTCGATTATTGCGGTCGCCGTCTGATCAAGAACTTCTGCATGCCCTCCAGCACCAGCTCGCGGCGCTGGTTGAAGACGGTGCTGTGCAAGGTGACGACGCCGGTGCTGCGCGCCGCCGCGAGCTCGGTGACTTCGAGCGCGGGGTAGAGCGTATCATCGGCATAGACGGGCTTGAGGAAGCGGCTCGACTGTTCGAGGAAGCCGATCAGCGATTCTTCGACCAGAAATGGAAACAGGCCGGCGCCGGGCGCGGTGTGGATCAGGGTCTGGAAGCCGTGCGCGAGCAGGTTCGGCATGCCGCGGGCGCGGCAATATTCGACATCGTAATGCACCGGATGGGTATCGCCGCTCGCGGTCTGGAAGGCGGCGAAGATGGCGCTGGTCTGGGTCCGGCTCGGCAGCACGAAGCGCTCGCCGACGACAAAATCCTCGAACCAGCGCTGCTCGGCCACCATGCGATGGTGTGCAGGATCGAAATCGGGCATGGCGCGAATTCCTCGTTCAATTCAGCTCAGGAATCGGTATCGCGGCATCGAGGTTGGGGCAATCGATCTCCGCCGTCATGCCCGGGCTTGTCCCGGGCATCCACGTCTCTAAAAAGGAGCGTGCGCAAGACGTGGATGGCCGGGACAAGCCCGGCCATGACGGAGAACGAGGAGAGGCCGCGCTTCAGTATGTCTCTGCTTACGAAAATCTCACCTCATACCGATCAACGTTCCGCGCGGCTCGCCGGTGTCGGCCTGATGCTGCTCGCGGTGTTCATGTTCTCCTTCGGCGATGCGACCGGGAAGTTCATCGTCGCGACCTATTCGGTCGGGCAGCTCTTGTGCCTGCGCGCCTGTGCGGCGCTGTTGCTGCTGGCGCCGATGATCTGGCGGCAGCGGCGGCAGTTCAGAAAACTGGAGCGGCCGCGGCTGCAATTGGTCCGCGTCGTGCTGTCGACGCTCGAGGTCGCGGCGTTCTTTCTCGCCACCGTCTATCTGCCGCTCGCCGATGTCGTTACCTATTATCTCGCCTGTCCGATCTTCGTCACGGCGCTGTCAGCCGTCGTGCTGCGCGAGCAGGTCGGCTGGCGGCGCTGGAGTGCGATCCTGACCGGCTTTGCCGGCGTGCTGATTGCGCTGCATCCCTCGGCCCGGAGCTTCAGCTGGCCGGCACTGATCGCGCTGTGCGGCTCCATGTCGTTCGCCATTTTGATGCTGATCACCCGCTCGCTGCGCAACACGCCCGATATCGTGATGGCGACCTCGCAATTCGTCGGCACCTTCCTGCTCGGCGCGGTGCTCGCCCCGATCGGCTGGTTACCGCCGACGCCGCAAAGCCTGGTGCTGTTTGCCGCAGCGGGACTGATCTCGGTCTGTGCGCTGATGTGCGTTAACCGCTCGCTCAAGCTTGCGCCGGCAAGCGTCGTCGTGCCCTATCAGTACTCCATGATCGTCTGGGCGGTGATCTTCGGCGTCGTCGTGTTCGGTGACGTGCCCGCGCCGGCGACGGTCGTGGGCGCGGCGATCATCATCGGCGCGGGACTCTACATTTTCCTGCGCGAACGCAGGCTGGGGCGGGAGGAGAGCGCGGTGAATCCGCCGGCTTAGTCAAACCAAACGCACCCGTCGTCCCGGCGAAGGCCGGGACCCATAACCCCAGGATGTGGTTTTGCGAAGACCAACGACCACCGCATATCACGGATAGTTTCCGCGGTGTGGGTCCCGGCTTTCGCCGGGACGACACCATAGTGCTTGGCTACTTGCGTGCTTCTACCGTCCCCGCCGCGACGCGCTCGCCCAGTTCTTCAGCGAGGACCAGACGCTGCGGGAAAGGCGGAAGCAATCGACCGGGGTGGAGGAGCCGAGCGCCAGGAAGCGGTGCAGCTCGACGCCGCTCCACTGGAAGCCGCATTTCTCCAGCACGTTGCGCGAGCGCGGGTTGGTGACGCGGGCGCCTGCATGGAGCTGGTCGAGATCGAACTCCTCGAAGAAATAGTCGATCGCAGCGCGCGCAGCCTCGGTGCCGAAGCCCTGGCCCCAATGCTCGACGCCGAGCCAATAGCCGAGCTCGGGCGCCTCGCGCTCGTTCCCGCTGATGCCGACCATGCCGATCGCGACAAAATTGCTTTCGATCAGGAAGGCGTTGTCGCCCGTGTCCGCCATGCCGCGCACGAAGTCCACGGCATGGTCCTGCAAATAGGGATGCGGCAGGCGACGGGTATTCTCGGCGATGCGGCGGTCATTGGCGAGCTGCGCAATCGCTTTCACGTCCGCGAGCGTCGGCCGGCGCAGCGTCAGCCGTTCGGTCTCGAGGACGCAAGGACTGGCCTCGCGTCGTGTCGCTGTCGTGAAATCCTGCAGCATCTCAAGGGCTCCTCAAAGCGCGTAACCAGTACTGGCAAAGCAACACACGCAAATGAAAAAGGGAGGCCGGTTGTCCCGCCTCCCCTTGTAGAGCCGCTATGAGCTCCGCCGGTTCATCAGGACCCCGGCGGACTCAAAACTCGATCCACCGTCTACTCGGCCGCAGCCTCCATGATCGGGAGTACCGATACGAATGTGCGGCCATTGGCTTTGGCACGGAATTCCACATGACCCTCGACCTTGGCGAACAAGGTATGGTCAGTGCCCATGCCGACATTAAGGCCGGGGTGCCAGGTGGTGCCGCGCTGACGCGCGATGATGTTGCCGGGAATCACATGCTGGCCGCCAAAAATCTTGATCCCAAGGCGCTTACCCTTGGAATCGCGGCCGTTTCGCGATGATCCGCCTGCTTTTTTGTGAGCCATGGCTCCGTCTCCAAACCTGATCGATCTCTAGTTCAATTCCCTGAAGGAATCATCTCACGTTTTGTCACGCAAAGTTTTGCGTGCGCGTCACTCTGCCGCTTCCGCGGGAGCCTCCGCCTTCTCAGCGGCTTTGGCCTTCTTCGGCCGCGGCCCGATGGTCGGCTTGGCGCCTTCGGCGAGGATCTCGGTGATGCGAAGCACCGTGAGCTCGTCGCGATAGCCGCGCTTGCGGCGCGAATTCTTGCGGCGGCGCTTCTTGAACGCGATCACCTTGGGGCCGCGCTTGTGATCCAGGACTTCGGCGGCCACGGAGGCGCCCGCCACGGTCGGCGCACCCAGCACAGGGGTATCGCCACCAAGCACCAGCACCTCGGAGAGCTGCACGATGGTGCCAACTTCGCCGTCGATCTTGCCGATCTCGAGCACATCATCAGGGACGACCCGGTATTGCCGGCCGCCGGTTTTGATGACTGCGAACATCTTTTATATCCTTCGTGTTCGATCCCGGCCTCAGGTCGATGCCCGGGCCGGCTTCTTGTTCAGTCGCGTTAGGGTTTTGACGATTTGATCTCGTCATTTTGCGCGCGAGGGCAGGCCCTCCAAATTCGCGCAAAAACAAGCGGCGCGAGAAACGCCCCGCGCCGGATGGGCGGACTTATAGCGGCTGGAAGCCCAGAGTCAAGGTGAACCGGGGCGAAAACAGCCCGAAATTGAGGGATTTGCCCTGAAACAAACCGGTTCCCCCAGCCGTTGTCCCGGTCTCATCACGGGCAAGGGTTGACCATGGCCGAAGACCTGATTGCGACCACCGGAATTGCCGGGCACGGGGCTACCCGGCTGCCCTCGGTCGAGGTGGACAGTTTCAACCTGGAGCTGAAGGACGAAGGCGGCTTCCTCGGCGATCGCGCGACCAAGGGCGCCTTCCGGGAGATTTTCGACCGCTGGCGCAAGCCCCTGCGCGGGACCGGCAAGGACCCGTTCGGCGACCTGCCCTCGGAGCGAATCAGCAAGAGCGCCCTGGACGACATGCTGATCGGCGACGACACCGAGGCCTCGGCGGTGGTCCACAGCACCATCGAGGAGTTCGCCCAGGAATTGGCCCATGTCACCCGCCGTTTCCTCAAGACCAAGGCCTGGGCCAAGACCGAGCGCATCGTGGTCGGCGGCGGCCTGCGCGACAGCCGGCTCGGCGAGCTCGCCATTGCCCGCACCGAGATCATCCTGAAATCGGAGGATTTCCAGATCGACATGCGCCCGATCCAGTTCGATCCGGACGAGGCCGCGCTGATCGGCGCGTTGCATCTGGCGCCGTCCTGGATCTTCGAGGCCCATGACAGCATCCTTGCGGTCGATATCGGCGGCACCAACATCCGCTGCGGCGTGGTGGAGACGCGCTGGAAGAAGGCCGCCGATCTCTCCAAGGCCCAGGTCTGGAAATCGATGCTGTGGCGGCACGCCGACGACGAGCCGACGCGCGAGGGCGCGGTGAAGCGGCTGGTGCGCATGCTCAAGCAGCTGATCGGCGACGCGGAGGCCGAAAAATTCAAGCTCGCGCCCTTCATCGGCATCGCCTGTCCGGGCGTCATCAACGAGGACGGCTCGATCCAGAAGGGCGCGCAGAACCTGCCGGGCAATTGGGAGAGCTCGAAATTCAACCTGCCGGCGAGCCTGGTCGAGGCGATCCCGGCCATCGGCGATCACGACACCGCCATCCTGATGCACAATGACGGCGTGGTACAGGGGCTCTCCGAGGTGCCCTTCATGCAGGATGTCGCGCGCTGGGGCGTCCTGACCATCGGCACCGGGCTCGGCAACGCGCGCTTCACCAACCGCCGCAAGGACAATGGCAAGAAGGCGCAGGACAATGGCGAGCGCAAGAACGGCGACAAGAAAGACAAGAAGGGCTGATTCCGCGCGGTTCCGACGCGGTAACCTTGACTGGTGAGGTTAAGATCAGCTTGGCGTTGCTCGCATTTTCGCTGCTGCTAAGCATGACAATGTCGCATCACGCCGCCCCGGCGAAGCCCGCCCGCTTCGTGTGGCGGCATTGCAATGAGGCGGCACGGGACCGCCGATATGTTCTTGCGTACGGCGGTCCCACCTTTTGTCCCGCCGTCCGTGCCGCATCGGACCCGACATCTCCGCCGCCCCGGTGCCATCGAAATCCCCCGCCGAAATCCGCGGCGCCTTGCGAATTTCTTGCCCGCGCGCCTTGTCTGGTCAGCCGTCCTCGCCTATTACACGGCCCCGACCACGGCGGGCTCGGTCCCGATTTGGCGCCTGGAGAGGTGGCAGAGTGGTTGAATGCACCGCACTCGAAATGCGGCATAGGTGCAAGCCTATCGGGGGTTCGAATCCCTCCCTCTCCGCCATATAGGCCGAAAAGTCCTTATCTTTCAGCACTTCCTGAAGCGGACCGCTTGACGGCCCATATCCCGGCCCATACTTTCGATCGGACGGAAACGAGCCTTATGGCCGCGCTTTCCTTACCAGTCTGTGGGTGCGGTTCGCGGGCACAATGCTGAAAAGAGCGCGCTATTCGTAAAATAGCCACTCGAATTGTTCCCCGTAGAAATATCCCCAGTTGCCAAATCCTTCAGAAGATAGCGAGCGTGTGATTCTCCGTCGTCTTTGTCTCGCTCAGGATTGACGCCCAGAAATGCGTATCGGTTGCCAAAAAAGTCGGTGAATTCTTTGGTCGTGCAATTTGCTTGAATCTCAGATTTTAGCGTTTGCGCATACCGGGCCATCTCAGCCAAACAGCCCTTCGTCACCTTGCCGTTGTGGGCTTCGCAGTACCCGCGCGCGTCGTCGCGAGTAATAGCCCCTCTAATGACGGCATGCTCGGTATCCAAGCCAGCCTTTGAGACAACCGTCAGGTCCGTTCCACCTTGCGATCCATAAGGCAGCTTCTCTCCGGCGCTCGCAACCTGCGCCTTCCCTTTCTTTACCCAGACGATTCGGTCGCCTTCGAAAATACAGGCATCATCACATTCACCGTCCGCTGCCGACTTCTGAAGGCGCTGAGTATCCACCTCGGCTTTAAGTGAGCAATCAGCGTTCAAATTGCAGACGGACAGTATCTTTTTTGCGTTTTCACTTGACGTATTCCTGATCGAGCACTGAGAAATCCCGTGTCCAATTTCGAGCCATGAAGTGCCTGCTGGATCGGTCCGAATGTTCCAAAGTTCGCCTGAGCAGGTAAGTGTCTTTGTTTCGGCAGCTCGGCTGCCTGAGCAGCTCATTGCGGCGCAGACAGCCGCAACGCGGCAAGCCTTGAAGAAGTATCCCGACCTCATCCAATGATTCCTTTCGTCATAAATCGGGTGCATCAGAGCGGCGTGCGACCAGCAACGAGATGTTGTCTCGCGCGCCGTTGGAGAATGCCTTCGCGGCCAGCCTCCGTGCAGCATGGAGAGGGTCCTTGGCGACTCTGAAGGTGTTGCTGATGGTCCGGCCGCTGACCATATCGGTGAGGCCGTCGCTGCAAAGGAGCAAGGTCTCTCCGGGTGCGAGCGGCGCATCAACGGTAACGTGCGGTTCGATCGACACCGGAAACGAAGCGCCACCCAACGCCTGGGTGAGAGCATGGGACCGGCGGGGGCCGAAAGGGTTGTTCTCGCTTTCAGGTACGTCGTCGTAGCTGAGCTGCACCAACTGGCCGCCGCTGAAGAGGTAACAGCGGCTGTCACCAATACCGAATGTGACCATCCGGGTGGCGTTCAGAACGGCTCCCACAAGGGTGGTTCCCATGCCGAGCGCTTCTGGGTGATTGTGCATGAGTTCATAGAGATGTTGATTGGCTCCCTCGATCGCGTCGGCGCAGGAGGCCGGACTTGAGAGCCGATCGATAGCAGCAACCAGATATTCGAGCACGGCTCGGCTAGCCATCGCGCCGTGCGCGTGGCCACCCATGCCGTCCGCGATCATCAGGAGGCAGCTATCGTTCGGTGCCGTCATGACTATCGGGGCGTCCATGTCGCCGGTCATGATGTGGGTGCCGATGGCAATCGCGTCCTCATTTTGCGGGCGCGTCCGACCGCGATTGGTGAAGCCGACAATTGTCCATCCCGTCATGTGAAACGCCTTGCCCGCATACCTCAAACCTCGATGAGGGCGCCGTCATCACTGTGATGGGGCGCCGCCCAACAGCTTGGCCTTCAGGCCATCGAATTCAATCTGGGAAATCGCACCCCGGACGAGGAGATCGTGAAGGCGTTCCAGCTCTTGCACGGCGGAAGTCTGTGGCAAAGGTGGAGGGTCGACCACCTGAATCTTTTTCACGTCATTGACGAAGATGTTGAGGCCGGACTCCCCGCCGCTGCTGGCGGAGCCCACGCGGTGGGCCGCGCGCATCGCCCAGACCATCGCAACACCCCAGCCGATGATTGTGCCGCCGAAGGCGACATTGATGACGAGGATGATCCAGCGGTTCGGGTGATTGCGCCGGAAAGCGATGATCGTCGGGCACACGTAAATGATGCCGGCGATCAGAAAGCCTATTCCCATCATGATAAGAAAGACGGCGTCATCATTCATTCTCGTCTCAACCCCTTTATTCTCTTGGGCTCCTAGAGATGCCGTTGAAGGATTCATCCATAGGCAGCCGATCTTTCGCCTCAGCCCGGAGCGAATATTAAACTGGGACGCTAGATTGCGTGTGTTAAGGGACCGCTAAGCCGTCTGTTCTCCCTATGAAGGCGACGGCTCTGGTGGCTTGGAATCTTAGGCGGCATCGCGTGCGGCGAGGGCTGTCTCAAGTTGCACTAGCGGTGGACGCCGGTGTTGACCGGTCTTACGTCGGACGGATCGAGCGCGGGGTTGAGAACCCAGCTGTCGAAACTCTGGACCGGTTCGCTGCTGCCTTGGAGGTTGCGGTAGATGAATTACTGCTCGCGCCCAAGCACGGTGAAAAGCCTCCAGCGCCCCTTCGAAAAGGGCGTAAGAAAAGTGAGTTGACTGAAGGGTCACGTAGGTCTGCTGTCGGGGGGTACATCGGATATTGTCGGCATGTGGCCAAAACGACGCGATTGACCCATGGCAGAAGTGCCGGGTTTCGCGGGCTTACAGTTGCCGCCAAGGTCCGCGCCTGTTTTGCCCAAATTTGGGAGTAGTAGCTGCTTTCAAACCGACTGCTCTTGGACTTCCCCGGCGAAGGAGCGTACGCGATGTGCTCCAAGATTACCGATGATGTAATCGACGCGCTCCAGCACTGCCGATTAAAGGCGTATTTTCAGCTGCGAGGTGAGCAAAGTACCCTGTCGGAGTACGAAAAGCTGCTGATCGAGCAGCGGGCCGACCTCCGACATAAGACAATCGAAAAATTCGGCGGGACTACGGCAAAATCGAAACGACGGCTGATCTCAGTTTATCGGTGGTCGGCCTTCGGAAAGGAGTTTCATTTATTCTTGGTCCTTGTCTTGAAGACGATCAGTATGCAGTCCACTTTGACGCGCTTCGTAAGATCGATGGTCCTTCGGTTCTAGGAGGATTTCGGTATGAACCAGTGCTGTTCTGCACTGCGTCCCGAGTTCGCGCTCGCGATCGGCAGCAACTCGCCACACGAGCGGCTCTTCTGGCGAGATTTCAGGGCGCGCTTCCCAGCAGCGGAACCGTTTATCTTGGGCGCAACAACGCCAGGGCGAGCATTCGGTTCGGATCGACCCTGACAAAGGCGGAAAATATCCTCCAAGATGCCGAGCGCTTGAAGCGCGCCGACGCCCCGCCCAAGCTACTGTTGAATGATCACTGTCGTGTCTGCGCATTCCGCGATCGCTGCCGTAACCAAGCCATCCGGGAAGACAACCTGAGTCTTCTGCGTGGAATCGGTGAGAGAGCGATCAAACGATACGCTCGCAAGGGCATTCTCACGCTAACCCAGCTCGCGCATACGTTTCGGCCGCGGCGTCGTGGGAAACGCGACACTACCCCGCTCACCAAACGAGACCATGCATTGCATGCACTCGCTATTCGCGACAAAACAATCTACGTGCTGGGCGTCCCCAAAATTCCAACAGCGACAGTGCGCATCTATATTGATATGGAGGGTGATGCCGACGATGGATTCATTTATCTGATCGGACTTGTCGTTTGCGAAGGTGAACGTGTCGAGCGCTACTCGTTCTGGGCCGATGATCCGAAGGGGGAAAGCAAAATCTTCGCGCGGTTTCTCGAGGTCGTTGCGCAGTATGACGCACCATGCCTTTACTGCTACGGCAACTACGAACGAACTTTCATCGCGCGCATGCGTCGCCAAGCCCGGCGCAAAAAGCGGATTGACGCAATCTCGTCCGCGCTCACCAACGTTCTCACGATCATCTATCCGCATTTCTACTTCCCTACTTACTCGAACGGCCTCAAGGAGGTGGGAGCTTGCCTTGGCTGCCGCTGGACCGAGCCCGAGGCGTCGGGCGTCGCTAGCGTCGTCTGGCGCAAGAAGTGGGAAAGGACTGGCGACGCATCATGGAAGGCGAGGCTGATCCAATACAATCTCGAAGACTGCGAAGCATTGCGCAGGGTTTGCGCCTTTCTGCATGAAGCACCAAACCTCGACGCCAATAGCAGATCCGACGAAACGCTACGCGTGGCATCCGTTGCACAGTTGGACAAGCTGGCACGTACGGTCACTTGGCCGAAATTCGGAGATGCCAACTTCGAGTTTATAAACAAACGGGCTTATTTCGACTACCAACAACGTCACGTATTCGTGCGAACGAAAAAACTTGGGTCGCGGAAGAGGGGCCGGAATGCGGAACGTCGGCGTTGGCAAAATCGGGACTTGCGGGTTACGCACCGGATTCAGATCACGGCGACCCGCTGTCCGGTCTGCAGCAGCAAGCGCATCGTGCCACTCGACCCGAAGGAGCGGCCGAAGGGTCTGCAAAGGAGGCGCAAGCGCGCCATCGATCTCGTCATCACGCCGGGGGCGATCCGCCGAAAGGTGATAGAGTTCAGGACTGTCGCCTATCGTTGCGCGTGTTGCGAAAACTGCTTCACGCCCGAGCGTTACGATCGCCTAACGCGGTATTTTCATGGTTTAATGAGTTGGTTTGCGTACCAGCACATTACCCACAGGCTCGGGGTCAGGTCGCTGGCCGCCCTGTTTTATGAGGCGTTCGGCATCCGTGTGAATTTTTGGGAGTTCACGGATTTCCGACATCTGCTCGTCCACAAATATCGTAGGACCTGCAACAAGCTTCTCGCGCAACTCATCGCTGGGCCGGTGCTGCACATCGATGAAACCGAGATAAAATTGAATGACGGCGGTGGGTATGTCTGGGTGTTCGCCAACACCTCAGCAACAGTCTACATCTTCCGACGCTCACGTGAGGGAGCTTTCCTGCGGCAAATGCTCAAGGATTTTAAAGGCGTGCTGGTCTCGGATTTCTATTCCGCGTACGACGGACTTCCCTGTTTGCATCAGCGTTGCCTTATCCACCTGATGCGCGACATGAACCGGGCAATTCTCGACAATCCATTCGATCAGGAGCTTCAGTCCGTTACAGCCCCGTTCGGCTCTCTTTTGCGGTCAATCGTCATGACGATCGATGAGCACGGTCTCAAACGGCGCTATCTACGGAGCCATGCTGACGCAGTTGAGGCATATTTCGATGCACTGGCGGAACGGGTCTACGAATCAGATGCCTCCAAAGCGTTGCAAGAGCGACTGCTCCGAAACCGCCAGCGCTTGTTCACGTTTCTGCAGCATGATGAGGTCTCGTGGAGCAACAATTTGGCCGAAAACGCTATCAAGCGCATCAGCGACTACCGGGAAGATGTCGGGCGAACCGTGAAAGAAGCTGGACTTACCGAGGAGTTAGTATTGCTGAGCCTTTATCAAACCTGCCGCGTCAGAAACATAAGCTTCCTCAAATTCTTGTTATCGCAAGAACGGGATATGGAAGTCTTCACAGCGGGAAAACGTCGTCGCCGACGCAAGCCGCGCGTTGAGACCTACCCAAAGGGCTACTTGCCCCCCTCGATTCTTTCGCTTCGCCGGTCGAAGCCGGTGCGGGCAAGCGGCCTTGTGGGCACTGGTTGACTGCTTGTGGCCCGCTGCGACACTTTGCGCGGCGCTGGGACATGTCCGAAGCTTGGGGCAGACCGGAAGTCACCGGCTGAGGCTCAGGCCGCAGTTCCTGACCCAAAGGCAACCTAAGCAAGATCGACGCAAATGACCCACGATAGAAGTGCGCGCTCTAATCCCCGCGCGGTCCTCAGCTTATGCGGGGCGCGATATCCAACTTCCTTCATTGCGCCAATCGTCGATTGGACGTTGGCGCCTGCCCGCTGATTATCTCAAGTTGAATCCGGAAGTGTCCTGCGCTGTTGTCGAAGCCACGGAACATCGTTGTACGCGGCTTGCTCGGCCTCGCCGGCGGATGCGAAAAGGCCGGACATCTCGGTTGGTGACCAATAGATGCCATCGTATTCGTCCCCCAGGACCTCAGCCTCGCCTCTGTATTCGTAAAACCCATCATGACGTGCAAGGAC
>DASREP010000006.1:0-47798 GCA_035652015.1 Bradyrhizobium sp.
GCCAGCACGCTTGCCGCGAGCAGCGCCGCGTTGATGGCCCCGGCCTTGCCGATGGCCAGCGTCCCCACCGGCACGCCGGCCGGCATCTGGACGATGGAATAAAGCGAATCGAGGCCTGAAAGTGCCTTGCTGGTGACCGGAACCCCGAACACCGGGAGCTCGGTCAGCGAGGCCGTCATGCCGGGCAGGTGAGCCGCGCCGCCGGCACCGGCAATGATGACCTTGAAGCCGGCCGCCTTGGCGCCCGTGGCAAAGGCAAACAGCCGCTCCGGCGTGCGGTGGGCCGAGACGATCCGCGCCTCGAAGGCGACGCCCAGCGATGCAAGCGTATCGGCCGAATGGTGCATGGTGTCCCAGTCCGACTGGCTTCCCATGATGATGGCGATGGATGCGGGCATAGGGTTAATTCTTCTCGGGAATCCAGAACGATAGGCCGAGTATAAGTTCAGGCCTGGCGGCGGCAAGGCATGGCAAAGGAAGGGGAATGCACTATCCTGTCCGGGCTAATCCCGGCAAGCCTCATCAGCATGCCGCAGTCAGGGATACCTATGAAAAAGACGACCAGGGCGCCGATGCGCCCGCCGGCCGCCAAGGGACGTCGCAGGGCGGCCGGAACCCGCAACGCCGTCACGTCGCGCAAGGCCGCTAAAGCCGGCGGGAAGGCCAATGCCAGCACCAGCATCACCGCCGGGAAGAAGGTTAACAAGGTCCGGAGCGCGGTGCGTGCGACCACGACAGCCAAGGCCGCCCGGCGGTCCGCGGCGATCGGGCGGGGCGAGCAGACCATTCGCCGGTTGAGGGCTGAGCTGGCGCAGGTCCGCAGGCGCCTGGCCGAGCTGCAGGCGTCAGCCGACACAGATTTTCTGCTCGGCATCTTCAACCGGCGTGGCTTCGAGCGTGAGCTCAGCCGGGCCATCGCCTATATCAAGCGCTATCACACCAGGGCCGCGGTGATCATGCTCGACCTGGATCGCCTGAAGCCGATCAATGACACCTTCGGGCATGCAGCCGGCGATGAGGTGCTGAAGGCTGTCGCGGCCACGCTGGCCAAAATGGTCCGCGCCTCCGACGTGGTCGGCCGGCTCGGCGGTGACGAGTTCGCGGTGCTGTTGTGGAATCTCAACGAGACCGATGCGCGGGCCAAGGCCCAGGCGCTGGAGCAGGCGATCGATGCCTTGAGCTTCTCCTTTGACGGCCGCGCCGTGACCGCGGGGGCGTCCGCTGGCCTCGCCATTCTCGGGCCCCAAGCCGACATGCGCCGCGTGCTGGAGGAGGCCGACAGCGCCATGTACGTCCGCAAGGCGCAACGGCGGCATGAGGCCAAAGCCTGAGGATGCATAGTACCTGGCGGAGAAAGCCGCCGCAGCACCGACCTGACGATCAGAGCTCGCTCAGATCATCCGGCACCTGGCCAAATCTCCGAAGCAGCTGCGCGTCCCTGAACTCGCCCATCATCGGATCGCCGCTGCGGCTGAAGGCCACCGCACCGATGTTGCCGGGCTGCCGCGACAAGGCTTCGGCACGCCGCAGCGCGCTGGTCGGACTCTGGCATTCCTCGGCAGCGCCCGGGACCAGTGAGCCGCCATCGTCCTGCGCGAACGACATCGCGACATAATAGGTCACGTCCGTCATCGCTCTGCTCCTTTATTCGATACTCTACGCTGCGTTGCTTGCGGGATTGGCAAGCTTGTTGGGCACGCAGCCGGACGAGATCGCCACCTGCAACTCCATGAGCTCGGTTTCCAGATATTCGTTGGCCATGATCAGCGCCTTGATCGTGCTGCGCAGATTGCCATCGCACATCGCGATCGCCTGATCGCAGGCCTGCTCGTAATGGCGGTTGTCGAGAGGGCTGCTCTCGAGTTGGTTGTTGTCGAGAGGGCTGCCATCAGGCGGGGAGGTGGAGCTGGTAGCTGGCATGGCGATGATCCTGGCAATGATCCTTCAGCGCGACGTGCATGTTCACTATTTGTTCTAAAAAGTCAAGCGGGAAAATTCCCTGGCCGCAGCGCAAAGGGATCTCCCGCACTGCTTACCGCGCCAATGCGTTGCAGCGCGCCTTAGGCAATGATGTCCGGCGTGATCTGGTCTTCGATAAAGGCGATGCGGTCGCGCAACAGCAGCTTGCGCTTTTTCATGCGTTGCAGCCGCAGCAGATCCGGGGCGGGAGACTGATGCAGCGCATCGATCGCCGCGTCGAGATCGCGATGCTCTTGCTGCAGTCGGGCGAGCTCGGCCTGGAGTTCGCGCTCATCTTCGTCGGTCATGATACACGATAGCTGAAAAACGCGATGAGATTGCGAATGGCTGTGGAAAGCCTGTGGGCAAATATCGGCCCTGCCGGTGCTATTCGCAAGCAGACAAAATCCGCCACAGCGCATTGTGGCAGATCAACTGGATGATAATTTGATGATTCAAAAAGCGGAAGCACCATCCGGTTCCTTGCTCACGCTTCGTTACACATGAAGGTCAAAAATGACAGCACCGATTCGCTACCCCATCGACAGTTCGTCGGACTGGTGTAGACTTCCCAGTCCTGAACGAATCCCAAGGTTTCATCCTATCGAGGAGGTTGCGAATGGCAATTCAGGCCCATCTCGTTGAACTGGAACGGAAACACAAAGTTCTTGAAAACGAGTTGCACGAAGCCCTTCTACATCTTTCAACGGACGACCTCGAAATAGCCGAATTGAAGCGACGGAAGTTGATGGTGAAGGACCAGATCGAGCGCCTGAAGCAGCAAAGCGACGAGACCACCCTCCACTAGCCCTGCAAGTCATCTCCAGCTGACCGGTCCGCACAGCGCATTGCTTCGGACCTCGCGAGTGAGCTTCTCCACACAGCAAAGAAAACAGCCCGCGCGATCTGTGCGGGCTATTTTCTTGGCGAGCTTCGGTTCAGTTTCTCTCGGCGTTTCAGTTTCTCTCGGCGCGCTATTGCCGCGCGAGCTCACCGACATGATCGGCAATCGCAAGCGATGACGTCAGTCCGGGCGATTCGATTCCGAACAGGTTGATCAGTCCCGCAATGCCGTGCTCGCGCCGCCCCTGGATCACGAAATCCTGCACGGCGATTTGCGGCGGCACGATCTTGGGCCGCATGCCGGAATAGCTCGGCATCAGCGCGCCATCGGGCAGCGTCGGCCAGTATTTGCGAATGGCCGGATAGAAGCGCATCGCGCGCGCGGGGTCGACGGCATAATCGATGTGATCGACCCATTCGACATCGGGGCCGAACCGCGCCTGTCCCGCCATATCGAGGGTCAGATGCACGCCCAATCCGCCGGGCTCCGGCACCGGATAGATCAGGTGCGAGAACGGCGCCCGCGCGCTGCAGCTGAAATAATTGCCCTTGGCCAGATAGGCCTGCGGAACGAGTTCTTCCGGCATGCCCTGGATGCTGCGCGCGACCTCAGGCGCGGAGAGGCCGGCCGAATTGATCAGCAGCGCGCATTCCAGCGTCATCGGTGCTTCGCCGCCGGCATCGATCTCGATGCGATCACCCTTCACGCGCGCGGCGTTCAGAGGGGTGTGAAAGGCGAATGCCGCACCGCGCTCCTCGGCATCGCCGCGCAGCGCCAGCATATAGGCGTGGCTGTCGATGATGCCGGTGGAGGGCGAGAGCAGCGCCGCATCGCAGGCCAGCGCCGGCTCCAGCGCACGGGCCGCTTCACCCGTGAGCAGCTCGAGGTCGCCGACGCCATTGGCCGCCGCATGGGCGCGGATCGATTGCAGGCGCTCGGTCTCCGCGGGCGAGGTCGCGACGATCAGCTTGCCGCAATTGCGATGCGGCACGCCGTGCTCGCGGCAATAGCGGTAGAGCGCCTGCTTGCCGGCGACGCAAAACCGGGCCATCAGGCTGCCCGCCTTGTAGTAGATCCCGGCGTGGATCACCTCGCTGTTGCGGGACGACGTAACGGTGCCGATGCCCTCGGCCGCCTCCAGCACGATGACCTCGCGCCCGGCCATGGCGAGCTGCCTCGCGATGGCCAGCCCTACGACGCCCGCGCCGACGACAACGCACTCAACCCTGTCCATGATGCTTCCGTGACCCTCGATCCCTGACCTTATTCGTGCTGGGCAGCCCGCCGGCGCAGCGATAGGACGGCGATTCGCGGTGCTGTGCGATGGCCGTGGGCCGTCGCATGGGGCCCCGTCGCGAGCGCCATTAACAGTCCGGTAATCATGTCAGGCCAATTGCCGTAATTTTGAGTCAGTTTTTGGCATTACTCGGGTAGGCGTTTACCCGATCCAAACGCGTCAAGAAAGACACTCCCCAGTCGAAATCCGCGGGTGAGTGATGGCTGACGAGAACTGGCAGGGTGGCGGCAGAACATCGATTGCTGCGCGGGCGCTTCTGTGCCTGCCGGCAGCCGTTCTGCCATGCACGTCTGCACGCGCGGATGCGTTGGCACTGGCAAGCCATTTCGGCTCCATTGAACCCAATGTCGCCTGGGAGATCGCCATCGGCGGCATCGTGCTCAGCGCATTCCTGGGCGCACTGGCGTTCTGGGTGCATTCGGCCCTGCGCCGGGTCAAGCGCGCCCAGCTGCGGCGCACCGCCTATATCACGACCGCGCTCAACAGCCTCAACCATGGCGTGGCGATGACCGATCCCAACATGCGGGTCGTGTACGTCAACGACCGGTATCTCGAGATTTACGGCCTCAGCCGGGCCGATATCCCGTCCGTCATGACGGGCGACGAGCTGTTGAACCTGCGCCGCGCGCGCGGGCAGCTCGATATCAGTCCCGAGGAGTTCTATCGCCTGGCCGGACGGCCCGAGGGCCTCATCACCGAGCTGCCGGGCGGCCGCAGCGTGCATGTCCGCTATTTCGCGCTGCCCAATGGCGGCTCGATCGCGACCCATGAGGATTGCAGCGAACAGCGCACGCTGTCGCGCCAGCTCGCCTCCACCAAGCAGTTCCTGGAATCGGTGCTGGACAATGTGCCGGTCTGCGTCGCCGCCAAGAGCATCGAGGACGGCCGCTACATCTTCGCCAACCGCGCCTTCGAGCGCTTCTCGCGGTTTTCCCGCGAGCGCATCGTGGGCCATCGCGCCGACGAGATCTTCCGCCCCGACACGGCCAGCGGCATCAATGCCGCCGACCGCGCCGCGCTGGAAGCACCGGACGGGCACTACACCAGCGAGATCGTGGTCGAGCGGGGCCGCGAGAAGCGCGTCCTGGCCTCCAACCGCGTCATCGCCCGCAACGAGAAGGGTGAGCCCGAATTCCTGATCGCGCTGTTCGAGGACGTCACCGATCGCCGGTCGCTCTCGCGTGAGCTGGAGGACGCGAAGAAGTTCCTGGAACTGGTGGTCGACAACATTCCGGTGTCCCTGATCGTCGAACGCGTCAGCGACGGCAGCTATCTGCTCGCCAACCGCAGCGCCGAGATCATCATGAACCGCCGGCGCGAGGAGGTCACGGGGCTTACCGCAAAGGACATCTTCAACGCCCGGGAAGCCAAGCTGATCATCGCGCGCGACGAAGCCGCGATCAAGAAACGCGGCACGAT
This sequence comes from Bradyrhizobium sp., assembly GCA_035652015.1. GTDB lineage: Bacteria > Pseudomonadota > Alphaproteobacteria > Rhizobiales > Xanthobacteraceae > Bradyrhizobium. Next base: position 5,520 of record DASREP010000006.1, read on the forward strand.
CACCGAGGAACATCCGATCTCGACCAAGGATGGCCTGCGGCTGTTCCTGACACGACGCGCGACCGTGCTCGACGAGGCCGGCCAGCCGCAATATCTGATCAAGACCCACGAGGACGTCACCGACCGCCGGCAGACCGAGTCGCGCATGGCCCATATGGCCTATCACGATGGCCTGACCGACCTGCCCAATCGCCCCGCCTTCCTGCAGGCGCTGACCCAGATGATCGAGGCCTGCGAGGGGACCGACGAGGAGTTCGCCGTGCTCTGCGTCGACCTCGACGGCCTCAAGGAGGTCAACGACGTGTTCGGTCATGCCACCGGCGACAAGGTCCTGATCGAGGTGGCGCACCGGATCCAGGAAGTTGCCCGCGGCGGTGTCGTGGCGCGGCTGTCCGGCGACGAATTCGGCCTGATCATCGACGGCAAGCAGCCGGAAGCCGGCATGCTGCTCGCCGAGCAGCTGGCCGACGTGCTGTGCAAGGAGTTCATCATCGACGGCAAGATGGTCCGCACCGGCGTGACCACCGGCATGTCGCTGTTCCCGCACAACGGCAATGATGCGGCCTCCCTGCTGGCCAATTCCGGCGCGGCGCTGTTCCGCGCCAAGGCCAAGTCGCGGGGCTCGATCACCCTCTACGAGCCGGAGATGGACCAGCAGATCCGCGACCGCCGCGTGCTGCACCAGGACCTCTCGGTCTCGGTCAAGAACGACGAGCTGACGCTCTATTTCCAGCCGCTGGCGCGCTCCTCGGGCAGTGTGGCCGAGAGCGAGGTCATCGGCTTCGAGGCGCTGGTGCGCTGGATGCATCCGACCCGCGGCTTCATTTCGCCGGCCGATTTCATTCCGCTTGCCGAAGAGAGCGGCCTGATCGTCGAGATGGGCGAATGGATCCTGCGCGAAGCCTGCCGCGAGGCGGCCTCATGGACCAAGCCGCTGCAGATCGCGGTCAACCTGTCGCCGGCCCAGTTCATGCACGGCGACCTGGTCGGGCTGGTGCACTCGATCCTGCTGGAAACCGGGCTCGCGCCGAACCGCCTGGAACTCGAAATCACCGAGGGCGTGCTGATCGAGGATTTCGACCGCGGCCTTGGCCTGCTGCGGCGGCTGAAGGCGCTCGGCGTGCGCGTCTCGATGGACGATTTCGGCAGCGGCTACTCGTCGTTGAGTTATCTGCAGGCGTTCCCATTCGACAAGATCAAGATCGACCGTGCCTTTGTCATGAACCTCGGCCGCAATCCGCAATCCGCGGCGATCGTGCGGGCGGTGATCGACCTCGGCCATGGCATGGAAATGTCGATCGTGGCTGAGGGCGTGGAGACGGCGGAACAGCTCGGTTTCCTCGCCCATGAAGGCTGCGACGCGATGCAGGGCTATCTGCTCGGCAAACCATTGCCGATCGCCCAATATGCGACCCTTGTCGGCCGCGACAATGCCAATGTCATGGAGCCTGTACGCAAGACCGGATAGTGGTGGCTGAACTGCTTCAGTCGAGCATGATCTGGATCATGCTCAACCACCACAAGATTTGCGTATGGCGGATTACGATCTGGCGATCATCGGCGGTGGGCTGAACGGCGCGAGCATGGCACGCGATGCCGCAGGCCGTGGGCTGCGCGTGGTGCTGATCGAGCAGGGCGATCTCGCTTCCGCGGCGTCAAGCGCCGGACCCCCGCTGATCCACGGCGATCCCGCTCTGCTCGAGCACAGGCGGTGGTGGCGGGTGCGCACCCAACTCGCCGAGCGCGAACGCTGGATCACAAATGCGCCGCATCTGGTGCGCCCGATGCGCTTTGCGCTTCCCCTGCACCCCGCGGAGCGGGCGCCGTCGGTGTTGCGCGCCGCCCTCCTGTTCTACGATCGCCTCGCCGGTGCAACCGCGCTGCCGCCATCGGAGACCGTCGACGTCACCCATCATCCGATCGGCAATCCGCTGCAGCGGCCGTTCGGGATCGCGTTCGAATATTCGGACGGGCTCGCGGACGTGACGCGGCTCGTGGTCGCCAGTGCGGTCGATGCGGCGGAGCGGGGCGCCGTGATCATGACCGGCGCCCGCTGCGTGCGCGCCGACCGCGAAAGCACCTGGCGGCTTGCCGTGATCGACCGCGGCCATCGCCGGCTGATCACGTCGAGGGCGCTGGCCAACGCGACCGGCGCCTGGGCGCAGATCGTCAACGAGACCATCCTCCGCCAGCCGCCGCTATCGCGTCAGCTCCATGCGGTGCAGGTGAGCCAGATCATCCTGCCGCGGCTGTTCGATACCGACAACGTCTATGTGTTCCAGCACAGCGACGGCCGGCTGATCTTTGCGAGCCCACTCGAGGGTGACTTCAGCCTGGTCGGCAGCATCACGCGCGCCTTCACCGGCGACCCCGCCATCGTCGCCATGCCGGCCGCCGACGTCAGCTATTTCTGTGGCGCGCTCGCCCGCTATCTGCGTGCGCCGCTGCATCCGACCGACGTGGTCCGCACCCTCTCCGGCGTCAACCTGGCGCAGGACCGGAAAGGCGTGCCGCGGGACGGCGTGCTGCTGTTCGACCATGGCCGCCGCCGGGCGCCGCTGATCACCATGCTGGGCGGCGAGATCACCACGGTGCGCAGGCGCGCCGAGCGTGCGGTGTCGCTGCTCACGCCGTTCTATCCCATGTCGCCGCGCTGGACCGCGGATGCGCGCCTGCCGGGCGGCGACTTCGCCTTTGACCGCTTTGAGGACGAGGTGGACATGGCGCGGCAGCGCTGGCGTTTCCTTGGGGAGCGCGAGGCGCGGCGCCTGGTCGCTGCCTACGGCTCACGCCTGGCCGATGTGCTGGGCGATGCCAAGCGCCGTGAGGACCTCGGCCAGGCTTTCGGGCCGGAGCTGACGGCGGCCGAGGTGCGCTATCTCATGACCAAGGAATGGGCCCGCTTCCCCGAGGACATCCTGTGGCGCCGGACCAAGCTCGGCCTGACCATGGCGGGTGCTGATCGCGATGCGCTGGCGGTGTTCATGGGAAGCGTTTCGGCTTCATAGACCGTGTTTGGCCCAGACTGCCTGGACTTGTTCGTCCGTCGCAAATTTCCAAGCTCGTGCAGCAGCCCTTGAGATGGCGATTGCCGCGCGCTCCTCGTCCGACAATACCACGCGAGAGGCCTTATCAGGCGCTTCTGGAGGACCCTTGTCCGGCGGCTTGCTCATGCCCGTAAGAATAGACGATCTCGCGCTCGGATGAAGCAGATTTTCAGCGTCCCACAAGAGAAGCAGTTGAGCGCCGTCCGTTCCGCCGCTAGCGTGCGCCGATCATGGGGGCCAGCAGAGGATAATGGCTGAGGAAGCAGCGAAGATCGAGGCCGGGGCGGGGCCTGCGCCCGACATGCCGCTGCTGCGCATCGAGGGCGTGGCGAAGAATTTCGGCAATTTTCGCGCGGTGAATGGGGTCTCGCTGGACATCCGCGCCGGTGAATTCTTCGCGCTGCTCGGGCCTTCCGGCTGCGGCAAGACCACGCTTCTGCGCATGCTCGCCGGGTTCGAGACGCCGGATGAAGGGCGCATACTGCTTGATGGCCGCGACATTGCGCAGGTGCTGCCGCACGAGCGCCCGGTCAACATGATGTTCCAGAACTACGCGCTGTTTCCGCATCTTTCCGTGCGCGACAACATCGCCTTCGGCCTGAAACGGGCGCGGCTGTCGCGCGGTGAGATCAGCGAGCGCGTCGCCGAGATGGTGGCGCTGGTCAAGCTCGACGGGTTGGAGACGCGCAAGCCCAGCCAACTCTCCGGCGGGCAGCGGCAGCGCGTGGCGCTGGCGCGCTCGCTGGCGCGCCGGCCGCAATTGCTGCTGCTCGACGAGCCGCTCGCGGCACTCGACAAGAAGCTGCGCGAGAGTACGCAATTCGAATTGATGGAGGTGCAGCGGCGGCTCGGCATGACCTTCATCATCGTCACCCACGACCAGGAAGAGGCGATGACGGTCGCAAGCCGGATCGGCGTGATGGATGCCGGCCGGCTCGACCAGGTCGCGACGCCGCGCGAGCTTTATGAAGCACCGCGGTCCCGCTGGATCGCCGAGTTCGTCGGAGACATCAATCTGTTCGAGGCCGAGATTGTCTCGCGCGCGCAGAACCGCCTGACGGTCACGACCCGCGACGCCGGTTCGCTCGTCGCTGCCGAGCCGCAGAACGCGATCAGCCAGGCGACCGTGTTCGTCGCGATCCGCCCCGAGAAGGTAAGACTATCTCGTTGCGGACCGGCGCCGGATGCCGGCGCGTCCGCAATCAACCGCCTAGAAGGCGTCGTCACTGACGTCAGCTATCTCGGGGGTACCACGATCTATAAGCTCAAGCTCGAGTCCGGCGCCGTCATCCGCACGGCCATGGCCAACACGGCCCGGCTCGAAGTGGATGCTTACGGGCCCGGTCACCGCGTGGTGGCATGGTTCTCACCCGAGGATTGCGTGGTATTGGAGCAATGAGCGCGCGCAATATCTTCACCCGCCCGGCGCGGCTGTCGGCGATCGCGCCCTATGTCTGGATGGTGCTCTTCTTCCTGGTGCCGTTCGGCTTCGTGCTGAAGATCAGCCTGTCGCAGACGGTGATCGCGCAGCCGCCTTATGCGCCGGTGTTCGATGTCACCGCGGGCTGGTCCGCGCTCAAGGACGCGTTCGCCGCCCTGTCGCTGGACAATTTTCGCCTGCTGGTCTCCGACGATCTCTATGTGCTCTCCTATGCGCGCAGCCTGATCGTGGCGCTGGCGTCCACCGCCATGCTGCTCTTGATCGGCTATCCCATCGCGTACGGCATGGCGCGGTTGCCGCGGCGCTGGCAGCCAGTGGCGATGATGCTGGTGATCGTGCCGTTCTGGACTTCGTTCCTGATCCGCATCTATGCCTGGATCAACATCCTGCAGCATGACGGACTTCTGAACCGGCTCTTGCTGGCGCTGCATGTGGTGTCCGAGCCCGTGGTCTGGCTCTCCACCGACAGCGCGATGTATCTCGGCATCGTCTATTCCTATCTGCCGTTCATGATCCTGCCGCTCTACGCCACGCTGGCGAAAATGGAGCCGGCGCTGGAGGAGGCGGCCGCCGATCTCGGCGCCTCGCCGCTGCAGGTATTCTGGCTGGTGACGTTTCCGTTGTCGCTGCCCGGCGTCGGCGCCGGCGTGTTGCTCTGCTTCATCCCGATCGTCGGCGAGTTCGTGATTCCTGATCTTCTGGCCGGCTCGGACTCGCTGATGATCGGACAGACGCTGTGGCTCGAGTTCTTCACCAACAAGGACTGGCCGGTGGCGTCCAGCGTCGCCGTCGTGCTGCTGGTGCTGCTGCTCGTGCCACTGCTGATCTACGACCGCCTGCAGCGCCGCCAGCTCGAGGAGGCCAGCTGATGGCCGCTCAGCCGCGCCGGCTCTCGCGCTTCAACATCGCCTCGCTCGCGCTAGGGCTCGTGTTCCTCTATCTGCCGATCGTGATCCTGGTGATCTTCTCGTTCAACGCCTCGCGTCTGGTGACGGTGTGGGGCGGCTGGTCGCTGCACTGGTACCGCGAGCTCTTCAATGACAGCGCGATGATCGAGGCGGCCTGGATGAGCCTGCGGGTGGGTGCGACCTCCGCGTCGATCGCGACCCTCCTCGGCACGCTCGCGGCCGTGGCGCTGTCGCGCGGCGAGGGATTTCGGGGCCGTACACTGTTCTCCGGCATGCTCTATGCGCCGCTGGTGATGCCCGAGGTGATCACGGGGCTGTCGCTGCTGTTATTGTTCGTCGCGATCAATGCCGAGCGCGGCTTCTGGACCGTGACGGTCGCGCACACCACGCTCACCATGTGCTTCGTCGCGGTGGTGGTGCAGTCGCGCCTGGCCTCGATCGACAGGAGCCTGGAGGAGGCGGCGATGGATCTCGGCTGCAGCCCGCCGCGCGCGTTCGTGGCGGTGACGCTGCCCTTGATCGTGCCGGCAATCGCCGCGGGCTGGATGCTCGCGTTTACGCTCTCGCTCGACGACCTCGTGATCGCAAGCTTTACCACCGGGCCCGGGTCGGCGACGCTGCCGATCCGCATCTATTCGGAAGTGCGGCTCGGGGTGAAGCCCGAGATCAACGCGATCTGCACGCTGGTGATTGCGCTGATTGCGACGGTGATCGTCGTTGCGTCGCTGGTGACGAAGCTGTCCAGCGTCAAAGGCGAGAGCGCGGCGCCGTTGTAGTTTGAGGCACCGTCGTGCCGGGGCGGTCCGCATCTCGAGGTTCCGGGTTCGATGCTAGCGCATCGTCCCGGAACGACGGTACGCGTGGCCTTACGACTTCACCGCCCCAGCGGTGAGCCCGCCCACCATATACCGCTTGAACGCGTAATAGATCGCGGCTGGCGGCAGCGCGTAGATGAAGCCTGTCGTCATCAAGAGCTCCCAGGGCGAGTCGTCCGCGGCGAGGAAGTTGCCGAGTGCCACGGGCAACGTGATGTCCTTGTCATTGGACAGGAGCAGGAACGCGTAGAGATATTCGTTCCAGGCGAGCAGCACGGCATAGGTGCCGATGGCGACCAGCGACGGCATCATCAAGGGCAGATACACCAGGCGGAAGATCTGCAGGGTGGTGGCGCCGTCCATCACGGCGGCTTCATCGAGCTCGACCGGCAGCTTGTCGGAGGCCTGCTTCAACACCCAGATCGCATAAGGCGAGGCGACGGTCACCATCGCCAGAATCAGCGACCATTGATTGTTGAGGAGCCCGTAGGTCGCCATGGTGCGGTACATCGGCACGGCCAAAAACGCCGCCGGGATGAAATAGGTGAACAGCGCGAGGTTCATCACCCAGCGTCCGCCCGGCACCCGCAGCCGCGAGATCGAAAACGCAGCCGCGGTCGCGACAAACAGCGTCATTGCGCCGACCGCTGCCGCGATCACGAATGAATTCCAGAACTGGACGTAGAAATCGCGCAGGAAGTAATGCTGCTCGCGGAACACAATCTCGAAATTGTGCAGCGTCGGATGATCCGGCCAGAATTTTCCCGAGAACGCGTCCTCCTTGGGCGAGATCGCGAACAGGAACATGTGATAGATCGGAATCATGGTCCAGATGAAGACGGGGATGCCGATCAGCAACAGCCGGGCCTCGGTCGTGACCTCGCGGAGAGAAGGCAGCCTCATCGCGACAACCGCTTCATCATGAAATAGACCAAAGGCAGCACCAGCGGCATCGCGCAGACGATCGAGGCCATGGCGAGATTGAGCTCATCGAGGCGGAGATAGCGGATACCGAGCGTCGACAGCACGTGGGTGAGGTCGGCAGGTCCCCCGCCGGTCAAGAGATAAACGCTGTTGAAGTCGCCGAGCGTCCAGATCATCGACAGCAGCGTGCAGGTCACGTACAGCGTCTGCATCGACGGCCAGGTGATGTAGCGGAATTTCTGCCAGAAGGTGGCGCCGTCGACCGCGGCGGCCTCGAACAGGTCGTGCGAGATCGCAAGCCGTCCGGTGATCAGGATCAGCGTCCAGAACGGCAGCGACTTCCAGATATGCACCGCAATCGCCATCGCGAGCGCGACGGTCGGATCGTTGAGCCAGTTCGGCCCGTCATCGCCGGTGAATTTGAAGATCAGCTGGTTCACCATGCCCCATTCGGGGTTGAGCATGAAGCGCACCGAGAGGATGGTCGGGATCGACGGCACCGCCCAGGGCAGGATGAAGATCACCGAAAGCCATTTGATCCAGCGCCGTTCCTGGATGAAGAAGCCGGACAGGAACAGCGCGATCAACATCTTGATGTTGATGCCGATGACCAGGAAGATCAGGGTGTTGACAGCGGCGCGCGCGAAGATCGGGTCGTGCGCGAGCGCGACATAGCTCGAAGGCTGGCGCGCCAGCCACAGCCCGTAGCAGACGGGATAGAGCACGAAGGCGAGAAAGACGAGGATGTAGGGTGCAAGCAGCACGATGCCCCAGACCTGGGGCGGCGTCAGGCGCGCCGAGAGCGGTGCGCCCGGCAGCGCCTGGTCGGATGCTGAAACGGTGATGGCCATGCCGCTACTCGCTCGAATTGCTTCATTCCGTCATTCCGGGTTCGCCCTTCGGGCGCCCCGGAATGACACCGAGTGAATCAAACGTCACTAGCCCGCGACTTCCTTGATACGCGCGATCAGCTCGTCGACCGCCTTGTCGACCGGCACCTTTTCGCTCACCACGCGGTTCATCGCCTTGGCCCAGACGTTCTCGTTGTTGAGAATGGTGAACTTGTAGTTCTTGGTGAAGTCGAACGGTGTGGTGCCGCCGGTGAACTGAGCATAGACCGCCTTGCGATGGCGGTCGGCCTGCCAGAACGGGCTCTGCTGCCCGGCGACCGTCACCGGGAACCAGCGGCCGAGCGCGCCCTCGACATACGGCCCGAGGTTTTCCTCCTGCATCAGGAATTTGACGAACTCCTTGGCCTGCGCCTTGTGCGGGGCGTTGGCGAAGATCAGCCCGGTCTTGACGTCGGAGCGGTATTTGATCGGCGTGCCGTCGGGCTTGTTGGGGAAGGACGCGGTGATGATGTCCTGCTCATAGGCCTTCTTGCCGGCCGCGCGCTGTTCCTCGGTCAGCGCCGGGTTGGTGGAATCCTCGTACCATTTGGCGGCGATCGAGATGGTGAAGTTGTGCGTCATCACGATGGTCTTGTTGTGGAAGGCGACGTTGTTGTCCGGATCCTTCCAGGTGGTGGAGGAGGGCGGGGTGCAGCCCTTGATATAGGTGTCGGTGTAGTCCTTCAGCGCATGGATCAGACCGTCGCGCACCTTGGGGTCGTCGACCAGGAGCTTGCCGTCGTCATCGACCAGCTTGACGTTATAGGCGTCCATGAAGGTGTAGAACGACTGGAAGGAATCGGTGGATTCCACGCCCATCGGCTGGCCGACGCCATAGATGCGCTGCCCCGTCGCCTTGCGGATCGCCGGCTGCACCTTGTCGCACCAGAATGACCAGTAATCATTCCACTGGGTCGGAATGTCGCTCTGCTTGTAGCCGGCCTTCTCCAGCAGATCGTTCCAGATCTGGACATGCATGCTCTGCTGCTTGAGCGGGAAGCCGTAATAGGCCTTCTTCTTGGTCTGGCCGTTGTAGAGGTAGGCGGTCTCGAGCGTATTCGGCGCAAATTGCGATTTCATCGGCAACAGGATGTCGGAGAGATCCTCGAGCTTGCCCTCATAGGCCCATTTGCCTTGCGCCTGCACGTCATACGTGTCGGCGTAGGCGACGTCGGGCACCGTGCCGGAATCCAGCGCAGCCACCGTTTTCGGGATCATGTCCTGAATGGCATATTGCGAAATGTCGACCTTGATGCCGGTCTTGGCCTCGAACTTCTTCACCACATTGAGCAGTGCGTCGTCTTCCGACTTGTAGAAGCCCTTCGCCCACCACACCGTGATGGTGTCCTGGGCGGCGGCGGGTGCTGCTGCCAGAAATGACAGCGTGGCACACGCGATCGAAACCCCGACAATGGCCTTGGCAATCGATTTGGATTTAAAGCTGGATTTAGACTCGGATGTCACGCCCTTCTCTCCCTGATGGCTCGCCGATCTTTTAACCGGTTGGGTGAAACACTAGCGCAGGGACGCAGGGCGATCTAGCACCAATCGCCTCAGACCTTGGTGGATGGAGCGGGACTTTTGCGCGGCGATTGGCCGCGCGAGCCGAAGACGCTACGGTTAATTCGCCTTGGTCTTGCGCGCCGCCCCGAGTCCGACGCAACCTCCGATGTAGAACCGTCACCCTGAGGTGCTCGCGTTAGCGAGCCTCGAAGGGCGACAGCCCGGCCGCAACAGCGGGGCCGTTCATCCTTCGAGGCTCGCTCCGCGAGCGCCTCAGGATGACGGCATTAGCAGTTCACGCGGTCTCAGTTCGTCTGGCTCAGTTCGTCTTGCCGGGGTCAGCCGAGGCCGATGCGTCGGGCGACGCGTCCTTTTGGCCGCCGCCGGTGAAGCGCTCGATCACCGAGCGGACGGCATCGCGGGTCTTCTTGTCCTTGACCGCATCGAGCAACGGGGCAGCCGCCGGGGCGCGGCGGATCAGGCTTTCGGGGTCCGGGAAGATCAGGGGATCGTCCCACGGGCCCTGCACCACGAAAGGCAGGTCGAACGCCGCGCCGCCATTGCCGCCCGAGGTGAGGCTCGCCACGCCCTTGAGATCATATTCGCGCGCGGGCACCGATGCCGTGCCGGTCAGCGTCACGCGCGAGGACGGCCCTTCGATGCGGATGTCATCGGCGGTCGCGGTGCCGTCGGCAAACTTCACCGAGATGGTGAGGTTGTCGTAGGGCGTCGAGCCGTTGCGGAAATTGCCGCCCCCGGACAGCGGCCGCCGCTCCAGCCGCTTCAACAGCTGCTCGACATTGAAGCCGGAGAGCGCGCCGTCATGCCCGGTCAAGGTCGCGGTGCCGTCGAGCGATTGCGCCAGGCCAAACGGGCTCGAGCCCGATGCCGACAGCGAGACATTGAGATTGCCGCGGCCGGACAGCCGGTTGATGCCGAACAGTTCGCCGACGCAAGCGGCAAGGTCGACATCGATGAACTGGAATTGCGCCCGCACATCCGCGCTGGTGTCGGCCCGTGACACGGCGAAGGAGCCGCGGGCGAGCCCGCCATAGACCTGCGCCTCGCCCACCGAAAGCGCCAGCGCGCCGTTACGCAGATTGGCGCCAAAGGCCGTGCGGCCGAGCTTCGACGGGCCGACGGTGACGCGCGCGGCCGACAGCCGCATGTCGAGATCGGTCGCGGACAGCGCGTTGAGATCGAACAGCTGCCTGTTCCAGTCATGCTGCCCGCTCGCCAGCAGCCGGAAGGTGGAGATGTAGGGCGTGAAATCCAGCGTATCAGCGGCGAGCGTCGCCTGCAGCGTCTGCCGGCCGTTGTTGGAATAGGTCATGACGCCCTCGGCGACATTGCCGTCGAGCTCGACATTGACGTTGGTCAGCGCGATCGAGGCGCCCACCACATTGGCGCGCGCCTTCAGCGCAAAGCGGCCGAAGCCGCCGCCGGCAGGCGGCACCTGCCCGGTCCATTGCAGCGCATTGCGCAAGGACGGGCTGTCGATGGTCAGCGTGCCCTCCATCATGGCGCTGGTGCGGTTGGCGACCGTGCCGTCGAACGCGAGCTTGAGCGGCGCGCTGGACAGGCGCGCCTTCAATCCCGAGCGATCCCCGGAGAGCGCCGCAACGAAATCGCTGATGCCGATCGAACCGTCGACCCGCTCGCCGCGCCAGTCGAACTGGCCGGTGGCGGCAAAGGAGCGCGAGATCGAGGGCCAGGCCAGCGACAGATCGATGTCCTCGAGCTTCTCGGCAGCACGATTGCCGGCATCCTCGAAGTTGAGCACGCCGTCCTGAACGCGGATCTCCGAGAACGACACCTGGTTCTCCGCGCCCGGCTTCATGGTGCGCGCAATGGTCTCGATGAACGGCGTCCAGTTGCTGTCGCCATTGGCCTCGCGCACCACATGGATATGCGGCCGCAGCAGCATCAGGTCGGCGATCTCGAAGCGCTGCATCAACAGCGGCAGCAGGCGCAGATTGGCGGTGAGCACATCGACGTTCAGCGCAGGGTCCGCACTGTTGGCGTCCCGCAGCCGGACGTCGTGAAAGGAGACATAGCTGCCGGGGAAGACTGAAATGTCGGTCGAGCCGTTGACGACGAGGTCGAGCCCGGTCACGGCCCGGATCTGGGCCTCCACCGCGTCGCGCAGGGCGTCGCGGTTGATCAGCCAGGAGGTGGCGATCAGCGCAAGCACCATCAGGCCAAGCAGCGCCGCGATCGGCGTCCCCAGGCGCTTCATTCCTTGGGCCATCGTCAATGCCATCAAAAGTCCTGACCGAAAGTCCTGATCGGGTGGTCGCGCGGATCGCTGGTGTCTGGGGGAGGGCAGGGGCGCGCTGAAACCCGAGCCAACGTGCGCAACTTGAGGGGTTTTCTTGTCGCTTTCAAGGCCGCTTACCGCATGCGCACAGGCCGCTTGCGCGAGCTCCGTATTACTACCTGCCAAGGGCCGGCCGAGACGCGCCTCCGCCTCCAACTTAAGCACAACGGCGGCGCGCGGCGCCGGCCAGCACCCGTCATTGACGCATTGCGAAGATTTCGCCTAATAATCCGCTGAATGCAGGCCTTTGTGCCCTTCTCCAGCAGGTCCATTTCATGAACAAGGTTTATCCCGACGCCAAGTCCGCCCTTGAGGGTCTTCTCAAGGACGGCATGATGATCATGTCCGGCGGCTTCGGCCTCTGCGGCATTGCAGAAACCCTCTCCGATGCCATCCGTGATTCCGGGGTGAAGGGTCTGACCGTGGTCTCCAACAATGCCGGTGTCGACGGCATCGGCCTCAGCCGGCTCCTGGAGACCCGCCAGATCAAGAAGATGATCTCGTCCTATGTCGGCGAGAACAAGCTGTTTGCGCAGCAATACCTCGCGGGCGAGCTGGAGCTCGAGTTCAATCCGCAGGGCACGCTGGCCGAGCGCATCCGGGCCGGCGGCGCCGGCATCCCCGCCTTCTACACCAAGACCGGCGTCGGCACGCTGATCGCCGAGGGCAAGGAGGTGAAGGAGTTCGACGGCCAGAAGTACCTGATGGAGCGCGGCCTGTTCGCCGACCTCGCCATCGTCCACGCCTGGATGGGCGATACCGCCGGGAACCTGGTCTACCGCAAGACCGCGCGCAATTTTAATCCGATGATGGCGACCGCCGCCAAGGTCACCGTCGCCGAGGTCGAGCATCTGGTGCCCGCCGGCCAGATCAATCCGGATCACATCCACACCCCCGGCATTTTCGTGAAGCGCATCATTCAGGTCGGCACCGACAAGAAGCGCATCGAGTTCCGCAACACCCGGCCGCGCCCCTCGGCGGCCGCAACGGGAGAAGAAGTCTGATGGCCTGGACCCGCGAACAGATGGCCGCGCGTGCGGCGAAAGAGCTGCGCGACGGCTATTACGTCAATCTCGGCATCGGCATTCCGACGCTGGTCTCCAACTACATCCCCGAGGGCGTCGACGTCAGCCTGCAAAGCGAGAACGGCATGCTCGGCATGGGTCCGTTCCCCTATGAGGGCGAGGAAGACCCTGATCTCATCAACGCCGGCAAGCAGACGGTGACCGAGCTGCCGTCCACAAGCTATTTCTCCTCAGCGGATTCCTTTGCGATGATCCGCGGCGGGCATATGGACCTGTCGATCCTCGGCGCCATGCAGGTCGCCCAGAACGGCGATCTCGCCAACTGGATGATCCCCGGCAAGATGGTGAAGGGCATGGGCGGCGCCATGGACCTCGTCGCCGGCGTCAAGCGCGTGGTCGTGGTGATGGAGCATTCCGCCAAGGACGGCCCCAAGCTGCTCAAGAAATGCAATCTGCCGCTGACGGGCGAGCGGGTGGTCGACATGGTCGTCACGGACCTTGCCGTGTTCACCATCGACAAGCACGGCGATGGCGGCATGGCCCTAATCGAGCTCGCCGACGGCGTCTCGCTGGACGAAGTCAAAGCCAAGACCGAAGCCGAATTCCGCGTCGCGCTGAAGAACGCGTAAAGCCTTTTGGGTGGGCAGGTGCGTGCCCGCCCCACACCGTCGTCCCGGCGAAGGCCGGGACCCATACCGCGGAATGTTTCCGTGGAGCACGGTGCTCGTCGACTTTCCTTCGCAACAACGCCTTGGGTTATGGGTCCCGGCTTTCGCCGGGACGACCCCCGGGATGGTGCTCGCGATGACGTCTCACGACGCCTCCTTCAGCACCACGCCCGCCGTCTCGTCGCCCTTCAGCTCCTCCAGGCTCCGCGCCCGCGGCTCGATGCCCAGCGCCCAGACCGTGACGATCTGGACCACGAGCAGCCCGGCGGTGGCGCGCTGACGTCGGTCACCGGGTAACGGTTATCCCCGCGCGTCGAACAGCTTGCCGAAGCGGCCTGCGATCTTGTCCAGCACCGATGCTTCGTCCCGCACCAGGCGGAAGCCGAGATTGTCGGGCGGCGTGCCGGCTGCGCAGCCGCCGGCGCGAGCGTCGCGGATGAAGTCGGTGACATAGGCGCGGTGTGCGCCCTCGGCGATGCGGACGCCGCAATTGGCATTGGTCTTTGCAACCGCGCCTGCATCATCGAGCACGCTGCGTTCGAAGCAGGTCGCAGTCCATTCCCAGACATTGCCGGAGAGATCGGCAAGGCCGTTCTCGTTGACGCCGAAGGCCCCGAACGGTCGCGTCGCCGTATCGCTGTCGCGGCCCGCCTCGCGGTCATACTTCGCGATCCAGCGCTGCGCCGGATTGGAGGCATCGATCGCCACGCCGTCGTCGGCGAACTTGCTGCCCGCAGCAATCGCCCATTCCTGGTCGGTCGGCAGGCGATAATGGCGGCCCGTCTTGCGCGACAGCCAGGCCGCATAGGAGCTGGCATCGTGCCAGCTGACCTGCACCGCCGGACGGTCGAGGGAGACGACGACATCATGGTCGAGGCCATGGCAGGCGCCGTCATCGACACAGGCCTGGTAGTCGGCGGAGGAGACCTGATGCTGCATGATCGAGAGCGGTCGTGCCAAGCGAATGGTGAGGAGCGGGGCCTCCACGACACTTCCTCCCTTGGTGAACTCGCCGGCGGCACGGTAGGAGAGGGCGCCGGGCGCCAGCTCGACCATCGCAGGCTCGAGGGTAGTGACATTGCGCACGGCGTGGTCGGAGACCAGCGGCGCGATCGCCAAGGGAATCGCCAAGGGACCTGCAAGGCCCGCAGCGCAGGCCAGCGCCAGCTTGAGTTTGAATGCGATCAGCATGGTCATCCTCGAAAGTAGAAGGGGCGGTCACTGACCGCCCCTTGCTTGCTAGTTGCTTTCCGAGGGCGGAATTTCGGCCGGCGCCTTTACCTGGGTCATCAGGTCGTCGTTCCACTTGCCCTCGACCTTGAAGTGGGCGGTGGCACCGAGATCGGCGGCCTCGATCAGGTTATGCGTGACATAGGCGTAGATGCCCGGCTGGAGGAACTTGTACATCGCAGCCCCTGCGGAGCCGCCGCGGATGAACCAGGTCTCGAGCCCGGTCTCCGGCGGGTTGGAGAACTTGCCGGTCTCCCAGACATAGTCGCCATGCCCGCCGATCAAATGCGGACGGCTGTCGCGATTGGCCTGCGAGTGGATGATCAGCACGTTCTCGCCGACCTTGGCGGTGAGCGCATTCTTGCCGGTCAGCGCACCGACCTTGCCGTTGAACACGACATGGGTCGGGATCAGCTTCTTCATCACCTCCTCGGTGTCGCTATAGGCCTCGCCGGGCGAGTCGTAGGACTTGAAGTTGCCCTTCTCGTCGCGCGGCACGTAGAGGTCCTGCTCGCCGATGTAATAGACGCGGTCGTATTTCAGAGCGTGGCCGTGTCCGTCGTTGAGCCCGTCGCGCGGCAGCACCATCACCGCGCCGTTCATGCCGGAGACGACGTGCCAGGGGATCATCGGTCCACCCGGCGCGCAGTGATAGACGAAGACGCCGGTGCGGGTGGCCTTCCAGCGCAGCACCACCTGCTCGCCGGGATTGATCAGGGTCAGCGCGGCGCCGCCGAGCGCGCCGGTCGCAGCATGGAAGTCGATATTGTGCGGCATGGTGTTGGACGCGGGATTGACCAGCGTGACCTCGACATAGTCGCCCTCGTGCACCACCATCAGCGGCCCCGGCATCGAGCCGTTGAAGGTCATGGCCTGGAAGGTGGTGCCCTTCTCGTCGATCACCACCTTCTTCTCCTGGATGACGAGCCGGAACTCCATGATCTTGGGGCCTTCCTTGGTGGCCTGCTCATGGGGATGCACGAACGGCGGCGCGACCAGATCGACCTTCTGGCGTGGCAGGTTCAATTCGGCGGCGGCCGGCGCAGACGTCGCCAGCATCAGGACTGTGGCGGCGGCGCTCAACAGGGCGGCTCTGCGGGTGAACATGGGAGGTGTCCTTTGACTGATCTGAACGCCGCCATCATGCGCCGTTTGCCGCAAGGCAGTTTGCGCTGCGACAATCATCTTCCGCTTTGCACGCGAGCTCCGGAACTCTACCTAGGCAGCCGCGCGAAACAGGTGCTGCGTTTTCGAAAGCGCCCGGGATTCATGCGAGGCATTCGCGGGAGGGGCTGCTCAATCAAAAAGCATCAGCAACGCCCGCTGTTCATGTTGCGGGGTCCGGCAAACTTCCCGCAAAAATCTCCCGCAAAATTTTAAGGGGCGGGCCGGGGCTTCACTTCATTTTAATGCGGCGTCCTGGCTGGAAATCAGCTATGGGTAATTGAGTGTGCTCAATCTTGCAGTGGAACATCTGTTCGTTCGCACGTCGGTCTTGCTGTCTGCCCTAATTTTGAGCGAGCGCAAGGTCACTTTCTCGATTTGAGTTATCGTATTATTTTGGCAAGCTTGGGCGTGCCAGCAGCAGTGCGATTCGGTATTACAGGTTCGAAATGAAAGCAGATCTGGCGGTGTGTTACGGGCAGGAGCGGCTGCCGCGCTATACGAGCTACCCGACGGCACCCCACTTCTCCGATACGATCGGTCCCGCCACCTACGCCAAATGGCTCAAGGCGATCCCGCAACACGCCACGGCCTCGCTTTATCTGCATGTGCCGTTCTGCCGGTCGATGTGCTGGTATTGCGGCTGCCATACCACGATCGCCAAGCGCGAGGAGCCGATCGCCGTCTATGAAGCCGCGCTCCGCTGCGAGATCGAGCTGATCGCGCGGCAGATCGAACGGCGGATGAAGGTCAGCCATGTGCATTTCGGCGGCGGCACGCCCACCATCATGGCCCCTGAGTCCTTCACCGACCTGATCGGGGCGATCAGGCAGTCCTTCTTCGTGCTGCCCTCGGCCGAGATCGCCGTCGAGATCGACCCGCGCACACTGTCCGCGGTGATGATCGACGCACTGGCGCTCGGCGGGGTCAACCGGGCAAGCCTTGGCGTCCAGAGCTTTGATCCCGTCGTGCAATACGCCATCAACCGGGTGCAGAGCTTCGAGGAGACGGCGACCGCCGCCGAGAACTTGCGGCGCGCCGGCATCCGCGCGCTCAATTTCGACCTGATCTACGGCCTGCCGCACCAGACCATCGCCTCCTGCCTGGACACGGTGCGGCGCTGCATCGAGCTTCGCCCTGACAGATTCGCTGTGTTCGGCTACGCCCATGTGCCGGCGTTCAAGAAATATCAGCGCAAGATCAGCGAGGCGCGGCTGCCTGACAGCGCCGAGCGCTACGACCAATCCTGCGCCATCGCCAACGCGCTGAAGGAAGCGGGCTACGTCCAGATCGGGCTCGATCATTTCGCGCTGCCGTCGGACGAAATGGCCATCGCGCTGCAGGAGCGCCGGCTGCACCGCAATTTCCAGGGCTATACCACCGACGAGAGCTCGGTCCTGCTCGGCTTCGGCGCCAGCGCGATTGGTCATCTGCCGCAGGGCTATGTGCAGAACGAGGTTGCGATCGGGGCCTATTCGGACGCCATCGCCACCGGCCGCCTCGCCACCGCCAAGGGGTATGCGATGACCCAGGACGACGTGCTGCGCGGCGAGATCATCGAGCGCATCATGTGCGATTTCGGCGTCGATATCGGCGCCGTCTGCGCGCGCCATGGCGCGGGCGCAGACGCCATGCTGAAATCGGCGCCGCGCCTGAAGCAACTGGTCTCCGACGGTGTGGTCGAGATCGAGGGGAACTCGCTCAAGGTCGCCGACAAGTCGCGCTTTCTGGTGCGCAGCGTCGCGGCCGCTTTTGATACACATCTCGACCAGTCGCAGCGGCTGCACAGCCGCGCCGTGTAGGCTGGAACCTCTCCCGAGCTTGCTCCGCGACAAACACGCGTGCGCGCCCGGGCGTTACCGTTCGCCTCAGAATGGAGACGCCCATGTCCTTCTCATTGTATGATCTGGTGGACGATGTGATGCGCGGCGCGCCGAAGACGATCCGCGTGTTTCTTGCACACAAGATGGGCTGCATCGGTTGTCCGATCGCAACCTTCCACACGGTCGAAGACGCCTGCCGCGAGCACGGCATCGATTGCGATGCCTTCCTGCGGCAGCTGCAGGCCTGCGGGTGAAGCGAACGACGGTCTCGCTCCGTCATCCTGAGGCGCCGTAGCGCAGCGGAGGCCTCGAAGGATGCACGGCCACGCTGCGAGAGCCGGGCCGTGCATCCTTCGAGGCGCGCTTTGCGCGCACCTCAGGATGACGGGTCTCCGTTGGAGCGCGCGCGTTACCGCCCCTCGCTCTCGCCCGCGGTCTGTTCGGCGAGCACGAAGATCTTGTGCGGTTCGCGCAGCACGATGCGCTGGCGGCCGCTCTCGACCAGGCCTGCCTGTTCCCAGCCGGACAGGATGCGGCTCACCGTGTGCAGCGTGGTGCCGGTCATCTGCGCAATGTCCTGGCGGCTGATCGGAAAATCGATCTGGATTCCGTGATCGAGCTTGCGGCCCGATTGCTTGGCAAGCCGCAGCAGCGCATGGGCGACCCGCTGCTCGACCTGCTGCGTCGACATCTCCACCACGCGGGTGTGGCTTTCCTGCAGGCGATTGCCGACGGTCTGCAGCGTGTTGGCCGCAAGCTGCGGAAAGCGGGAAATCAGTCGCGGCCAGGCCGCCGACGGCCACACCAGCACGACGCTGTCGTCGACTGCGGTCGCAGTCGCTGGATAGTGCGCCATCCCGATCGCCGGCGCCACGCCGAAGATCTCTCCGGGCGCGACATAGCGCACCACGATCTGCTCGCCGGTCGGCGTGGTCTTGCTGGCGCGGACATGGCCGTGCAGCAGGAGGAAAAAGGAACTCGCATCGCCGCCCTGCTCGAACACCGCGCTATTCCTGGCAAAGCGGCTGGAGCGGGCCTCGCGCAGCACCTCGGCGAGGTCGGCCGCGGTCAGCCCTGCAAACAAGGGAAAATGCGCGACCATCGAAGTATCCACTGTGGCCATGGTCTTCCTCTGCGGTGCTGAGGCCTTGCCGCGACTCAATCGCAACTTCTGCCGGGAAGTTTGTCCCGGCACAATAATGCCTGCGGCCTGTTCTGCCTAAATACCAGCCGAGGCCTTTGAGGCGGATCAATTCGGGGAGAATGGCAATGGCGGTTCCAGGCTATCGCGAATATCAGGGCTGGCCGGTGTTTTCCGCGGGCTTTCGCCCCTTCTTTCTGGGCGGCGCGATCCAGGCGGCCGTGGCGATCCTGGTCTGGCTCCCGGTGTTCTATGGGGAATTGCGCCTGACCTCGGCCTTCGCGCCGCGCGACTGGCATGTCCACGAAATGCTCTATGGCTACCTGCCCGCAATCATCACCGGCTTCCTGTTCACGGCGATCCCGAACTGGACCGGCCGGCTGCCGATCCGGGGCACGCCGCTGGTTACTCTTGTCGCGGTCTGGCTCGCCGGGCGCATCGCGGTGACGTTCTCGGCTGACACCAGCTGGCTGGTTGCCATGCTGGTCGATGCGAGCTTTCTGCTCCTGGTCGCGGCCGCCGCCGCACGGGAAATCGTCGCCGGCAAGAACTGGCGCAATCTGGCCGTGGTCGCGATGGTGCTCGTGCTGTTCGCCGGCAATGTCACCTTTCACCTGGAAGCGCATGTCGCCGGCACTGCCGACTATGGCATCCGTATCGGCATTGCCGTGGTGGTGCTTCTGATCTCGCTGATCGGCGGACGCATCATTCCGAGCTTTACGCGCAACTGGCTGGTGCGGCAGGCGGCCGGCCGGCTGCCGGTGCCGTTTGCCCGCTTCGACAAGATCACCATTCTGGTCAGCGCGGTTTCGCTGCTAGGCTGGATCGCAGCGCCCGATCGTCAGTTCGCAGGCGTGCTGCTTGGCCTTGCGGGCGTGCTGCAGCTGGTGCGGCTGTCGCGCTGGGCCGGCGAGCGCACGTTTCGCGAGCGGCTGCTTCTGGTGCTGCATGTCGGCTACGCCTTCGTGCCGCTCGGCTTCCTGCTCAACGCGCTGGCTGCTTTCGACGTCGTGCCGGCGAGTGCAGGGATCCATGCCTGGATGGTGGGGGCTGCGGGCACCATGACGCTCGCGGTGATGACGCGCGCAAGCCTCGGCCATACCGGTGAGGTGCTCACCGCCTCAGGCGCGACGCAGGCGATTTATCTTGCGATTGTCGTCGCCGCCATCGCGCGCATCTGCGCCGTGCTCCATCCGGCAGCAAGCGACGCGCTGCTGCACATCGCGGGCTTTGCATGGATCGCCGCGTTCTTCGGCTTTGCGCTGGCCTATGGCCCGCTGCTGCTCGGCAGCCGCCGCCGCGCCGCCGAGCGCCGCGCGCCTGCGTGATCCTTCTGCACCCGCCCCCCCTCCAGGGGCGGGTGAAGAAAGGGGCCCTGATCGGCGCCGCTGACGGATATGTCTCCTTACGCCCGCGCCAGCGCGCGGGCGAACACGATCTCCACCAGCGTGCCGGAGCGGCCGCCGGTCCGGATGTGGAACTGCGCGCGGTTAGCCTCGACCAGCGCCTTGGTCAGCGACAGGTTCAGCCCGGATTTCTCGTTTGCCTGGTCTGACGGCGCGGGCGTGCGGAACGGCTCGAGCGCTGCGGCGACCTCGTTGTCGTTCAGGCCATGGCCGGTGTCGCGCACGCGCAGCACCACCTCGCCATAATCCGACAGCGCAGTGGAGACGATCACCTGGCCGCCTGGATTGGCGAGATGGATCGAGTTGCCGATCAGGTTCATGGTGATCTGGCGCAGCGAGCGCGCATCCGCCACCACCGGCGGCAACAGATGCGCCAGCGAGGTGCGGATGATGATGCGCTCGCGGTTGGCCTGCGGCTGCATCACCGTGACGCAGTTCTCGACGAGCTCGTTGAGGTTCTGGCTGGTGAAAGCGAGGTCGAGCTTGCCGGTCTCGATCCGCGTCAGCTCGGTGAGGTCGTTGATGATCGCGATCACGCGCTCGCCGGAGGCGCGGATGTCCTTCAGATATTCGGCATAGCGCTCATTGGCGAGCGGCCCGAACCGTTCGCCGATCATCACCTCGGCAAAGCCGATGATGGCGTTGAGCGGTGCCCGCACCTCGTGGCTGATCCGCGCCAGCATGTCGGCCTTGGCGCCCGCGGCGCGCTCCGCGAGCCGGCGCGCGTCGCGCAGCTCGTTGTCGCTTCGCCTGCTCTGCGACTGGTCGCGGAACACGGCGAAGAAATTCGGCCCGTCGGCGCGGGTGCGGCCCATGGTCATCGACAGCGGGATGATGCCGCCCTGGCTGACGCGGCCAAGCACGTCGCGCCCGGCGTCGAGCAGGCTCGCCGCGCCCGCGTCCTTGATGCTTTCAAGATAATCCAGCACCACGCTTTGGCTCTCCGGCGCGAACAGCTCGGTCAGATTGCGCCTGGTCAGCGCATCGCCGTCATAGCCGAACAGCGCCTCCGCGCTTTTGTTGCAGGCATGGATGTTTCCGCTGGCATCGAACATCAGGATGCCTTCGGCGGTGGTGTCGAGTATAGCGGCGAGATCCTCGGCATTGGCGTGACCGGCGGGCGGCGCCACCAGCACCGGGGCCGGCAATGGCGGTGGCGCGACTGACGTCGCCGGGACGGTCGCCGCCTGCGGGGCATGCGCAAACATCAAGGCCAGCGCGGAATCGCCGTCCCATGAGATGGTGAACAGCCGCGCTTCCGTAGGTCCCGCGTGCTCGGCGGCGGGCTGGCTTGCCGCGATCGTCACCGGCGTGCCGGCTTCGGAGGTGCTGCTCGCGCTCGAGGTCGATACGCCCGGCTCGACATAGAGCGCGTCCAGCCCGCCGGCCTGCTCCAGCGCGTGCAGCGAGGGATGGCCCATGCGCGCCAGGAACGCGGGATTGGCATAGAGCAAGCGGTCGAGCCGATAGATCAGCACGCCGGTCGGCAACAGGTCGAGCAGCATGCGGTCGCGCGCGGTCTCGCCGCGCGCCGGCGGCTCCGGCGTCATCAGCCATTCGGGCTGCGCGGGCGCAGGACTTTCCGGTTCAAGCGCAGGCTCAGGCGTCTCGGTTGCGGCGGGCGCAGCGGTCACGGGAGGAGCTACGGGCGCCGTGGTGTCGGGGCCGTCGTGCTCCAGCCGCGCCGACAATTGCCTGGCGAGCTCGTTGAAGGCGCTGTTCTCGCCCGCCGTCAGGCTGGGGCCCTTCGGTTCGCTTCCCAAGGGGCGGAACGGCACGACATTTTGCGGCGGTTCCGCAGGCGGCGGCGTGTCCACTGGCGCATCCAGAATGGTTGGGGGTGAAGTCTCGACGCCGGAATCGGCGGACTCGCTGGGAAGGTCTTTTATCACAGCGGGTTCAACGGGCGGAACTGCGGCAGCAGCGTGCTCCGATTCGGCCGGGATGGTGTCAGTCGCGGGCTCTTCCGTGACCGGCACCGGCTGTTGCGCGCGAAAGGCCGCAAGCTGCGCCAGCGCGTCAAGCTCGCGACAGACACCAAAGCCGCGAAAGCCGGCAAAGCGCTGGCTGCGGTCGTAGATCGGCAGTCCCGCAAGCTCGACCGCAAGGCTTCCACCATCCTCGACCGGCCAATTCAGGGAGATGCCGCTCCAGGTGTCGTGGGTGGCGAAGGCCTGCATCACCCGTCCTGCCGGATCGAGCCCGAGCGCGGCCGCGATGTCGCCCCAACTGCGGCCAAGACGGCTGGCCGTCGGCCGGCCGACGAGTGCGATGAATTCCTTGGACATGACCGTGAAGCGGGCATGCTCATCCATTGCCCAGACAAAGCGCAGCGGCTGCTGGCGCGGCTCGGATACGGGACGATCGCGCCACGCGGCGGTCGCTTGCATCATGATTGCGGGCTCTTCGGTGGTAGCGGTCTCGACCGCCGGCTCGTCGGCAACGGCCTCGATAAAAGGCGAGGGCTCGGGCTCTGCCGCCGACATTTCGGTCGCAGGCTCGCCCTGCACGGGCTCGTTCGTTTCGGCTTGCGTCGGCGGCTCCCCGCTGAACGCATCGAACAGGGCAAATTCCGCCGGCGCCTCGCCCGACAGGGCCGGCTGCTCGTAGGGCGGCGGCGCTTCGGCGTGCAACTCCTCCATCCCCTCCGCCGCCGGCTCTTCAGGTGCGGCTGGCGGCGTGATCAGCGCCACCAGGGCGGTGTCGGCGCCGCTGCCGATGCGTTGCAGCACCACCGAGCCGATCTCGGTGGACATCTCGACGCGGCCGGCATGCAGCGCCGCATGGCGCGCCTCGTCGAGCCCGGCCTCACCGAGCGAGTCAAAACCAACGAGCCGCCGCGCCGTTTCGCTCGCGCTCATCAGCGCGCCGTCGCACGAAAACACCGCGACCGGGGCTGGGAGGTGAGCGACCAGCCGCTGCACGCGCTCCAGCGGCGGCCTGTGGGATCTCGCGCCCTCGACCGGCGCGATCAGCACGCCATAATTGCCGTCAAAGAACGCGAGCCGCGTGCAGGCGCAGGTGATCAGCATGCCGGGCCGTGCGCCAAAACCGCGCAGCCGCTGCAGCCTGGTCATGCCGTTGGCCGGCAGGCGCGGCGCGAGTTGCGCGACCTGACGACGCTGCACATCCGCCGGCCCAAACGGCTTGTTTGCAAGCTCTGCACTGTCAGCTGCGCCGAACAGCTCCGCACCGGCCGGATTGGCCCAGAGGATGCGGCTGCCATCGGTCGACCACAGCCATGCCGGCAGTGCGCTCGTTGCATGCACCGCCAGCCGCGGATCGCTGACGCCCTGCAACTGGAATTCCATCATGTTCATGGTTGGCGGTGAGAACCGGCTGATTTGCTGTTGGGCCTCGATCGGGTGGCGGAACGCGGATTGGCTTGCGAGTATGACAGCCTTAACACAAGGTTAGTATCGCAAGGCAGGAAAGTCAGGTCCACGGCCGCTTTCTGCACCGGCCGTCAAAGCGGCACTAACCTTAATTCGCGCGGGGCCGGCGAACTTGTGCCGCGATCAGCCGTTGCAAGTGGCGGTCGAAAGTCCACGCGGGGACGGGTGGAATTTGATTTGCGTTATGGCGGCGACGTCTTTCGGAGCTAAGTTGAAGCTGTTGCCGCAACGGCGCGGCGGACGGCAGGTAGCTATCCACCTGCGGGCAAAGACGCCGCAAATCTCTAAAAACATCAGCACAGGGAGAGGGATTCATGGCCGAAGAGATGCGTGAGCAGTTCGAGATCCCCAACAATATGCGGTCGATGGCGGAGGCAAGCGTCGAGCAGGCGCGCAAGACCTTCGAACGCTTCCTGGAGGGCGCACAGACGGCAGCCGGCACGCTGGAAGAGCGCGGTGAGACCGTGCGCGCCGGGGCCAAGGACATTGGCGCCAAGGCGATCGCCTATGCCGAAAAGAATGTGCAGGCCTCCCTCGACTATGCCCAGTCGCTGCTGCACGCCAAGGACCTCGCCGAGGTGATGCGGCTGCACAGTGAGTTCGTCCAAAGCCAGATGCGGACCCTCGCCGAGCAGGCCAATGAGATGGGCCAGATCGTCAGCCGGGCGGCGATTGATGCCGCAAAGCCAAAAAATTAAGGACGCATCTTGGGCCGGTTCCAAGCCTGGCAAAAAGTCCTGCATTTACAACGGCTCGGCGCGGTTGCGCCGAGCCGTCCGCCGAAAGTTACACTTAGAATTGCATTGCAATGCACAAAAATGACACTATACCTTGGTTTATTCCGCAAGCCCGGTTGAGGGTCTCCGCCGCGTGATCCCATTTCGCCCGCCCGGTACCTTGGCTGCCCGACGGACGTGACAGGGTCGCGCTTCATCTTGCCCCGAAGGAAGCATGCCGATGACTAATCCGACTGATCCGTTCTCTGCCTCTGTGATCCCCTTTGAAGTGCCCGAGCAGGTGCGTGCGTTCGCCGAGAAAGGCGTTTCGCAGGCGCGTGACAACTATGCCAAGTTCAAGGACGCCGCCGAGACTCACAACTCGACCATCGAGGCGGTCTTCACCAGCGCGAGCAAGGGCGCGAGCGCCTATTCCGCCAAGGTGATGGAGTTCTTGAAGGCCAACACCACGGCCAACCTGGACTTCGCCCAGGAGCTTCTGAGCGTGAAATCACCCTCCGAAGCGCTGGAGCTCTACACAGCGCATACGCGCAAGGCGTTCGAGACTCTGCAGGCCCAGGCCAAGGAGCTCGCCGAGCTGGCGCAGCGCTGTGCTGCCGAGACCGCCGAGCCGATCAAGGCCAACGCGGCCAAGTACTACAAGCCCGCCGCGGCCTGATGCGGCCGGGCAGGCGGCCGTTGTTCGAAGTGGGTAGGTGAGTAGAGTTTAAGCGTATTCGAAGCGGCGGAGTTGCCTTGTTGCGTTAAGATTGACCCGGGCGTAACAGCCCGGGTTTTTCGTTGAAAAAGCCGACGGAAGAGAGCGATTTCGGCGCTGTTACGGCCTTGCCAAAACAGCCCTTAGCACCTAGTTTCCGCCCCGTCCGGCCCCCCTTTCGCGGGCGCCGCGGTCTTAAGGATGCAGTTGTAGCTCAGTTGGTTAGAGCGCCTGTCTGTGGAACAGGAGGTCGGTGGTTCGAGCCCACCCAACTGTACCAGCCCAGTTGAATTGCCCGCGCTGCCGGCATCCTTCCGATCAATTTACATCTCGCGCCTCGAAAAGCACAGAAGCCTGTCCGATCCTTCTCACGACGGCACGGTCGGTGGCAAAATCAGCCGGTACGCGATAAGAGCGGATATGCGGACCTTCTTCCTTGCGATGATCATCGCTATCCTGTCGGGTTCGGCCGCCATGGCCGATCCGGCCAACCGGATGAGGCTCGACTACGCCACGCCTCTTGATCGGCTGCCGCCGACGAAGAGCGCGGGCGGCAATTCCTGTGCCGCGTTCGGTCCTGGTTTTGTGAAGGTCGCGGGCAGCGACACCTGCGTCAAGGTTGGCGGCACGTTCAGAGTTGATGTCCGGCGCTCTGTCGGATCGCGTTGAGGGCGTTGCATTGCCGCGGTCGCTGCCGGATCAGGCTTGAGCTGGTCGCACTCCCGTAGTTTGCCCGTTGTTGTAGCGAAGCCACGACTACACAGCATCTCGCGCGTTCCCTGATGGAACCCGCAAGCGGGGCTTGCGAAGCAGTTGCGGTTCACCGCACACTTTGCGCCGGGTGCTTGCAGGGGGAAACTAGATGTCCATCAAATCGCATGCGAGGCTCAGACTCGCGCTGCTGCTCGCTACGGGACTCGCTGCCACGGTGGCGTCGAGCGAAAGCCGTGCCTACACCGCGGAGCAGCAGCAGGCTTGCAGTCCTGACGCCTTCCGCCTGTGCAGCGCGGAAATTCCCGATATCGACCGCGTCACGGCCTGCATGGTCCGCAACAAGTCGCAGCTGTCGCCGCAGTGCCGCGCCTTCTTCCGCCCTGGACCGGAGCCCGGCGACATGGCGGATCGATCCTCCCGGCAGAGCTATCGGCACTAGCCGCGGAGACGCGGAGAGTTCAGTGGGTCTCGCGTGCGCGCGAGGCCGGCTGCAGTCACGGACCGCTATTTGTTTGGCGTGCGAGCCTGGCTCAATCGCCGCCCGTTCAGTCGGGCGACATGCGTCGTGTTTCAAATGTAATTTGCCAGTGTGATATGCGGACACGACGACTCATCACAGCCAGTTGGCTGCGAGTTGTGAGTATCGAGCCGACGATGTGTGATCTCGCTGTGTGACGTCGCTGTGTGACGTCGACGTCTGATCCCGCCCCGATTTCGTCCGCGATGTTACCGCTTGTTTCTCAGTGTGAGATTTGCGTGATCATCACTGTGACTCAAAAGCAAGCGCGCGAATCAATCCGTGGTTTAGCGCCACACCTTGCCACATTTTTCTTTCGCGAATCAGTGCGGTGATTCATTTTTGCTTCCTGGGGTCAATCTGGAGGCGAATGGTATGAACGTCATTGTTTTCGCATCGCGTAAAGGTGGCTCGGGAAAGAGCACCCTGGCCGCACATCTGGCCGCGCAAATCAAATCAACCAAGCCGTGCCTGCTGGTCGATGCCGATCCGCAGGGCTCCTTGACGTTGTGGCACAAGCTGCGCGGCACCAACGAGCCGCCGATCAAGACCGCGGTCAACTCGGTCAGCGGCATCGTCGCCCAGGCGAAGCGCGACGGCATTGAATGGGTCTTGATCGACACCCCGCCGAACCTGTCGGCCGTGGTCGACGACGCGATCAAGAATGCGACCCTGGTCATCATTCCCGCGCGTCCCGGTGTGTTCGACGTCAACGCCGTGCAGGAAACGATTCAGATGTGCCGTGCCGCGCGCAAGCCCTATGCCGTGGTGCTCAATGGTGCGCCGGCGCGTCGCGACGATGCCGAGAGCCCGATCGTTGCCATTGCGCGCGAAGCGCTGGCGAAATTCCGTGCGCCGGTCTGGGGCGGCCAGATCACCAACCGCGCCGATCTGTTGATGGCGCTCGGTCACGGCGAAGGCGTGCGTGAATATTATGCCGAAGGGCGCGCGGCGGCGGAGATCGCGAGACTCTGGGCTGCGATCGAGCGTTCGGTGAAAGCCATCCGCGGCTCCGCCTCGGCGAGCGGCACAATGCACAAGCAGGCGGCGTAACTTCGCTGCCTGGTTGCTGTTGCGTTGCGTGGACTGACAAATAACGCGCGGCATTCGCGCGTTTTATTTGCGCTTTTTCTTAAGACGCGTTGTTTGAAAAGCATTTCGTCAAGACGACTTTTCAAGGGACGGCGCCGGGGTGGGGCGAGCTTTTGCCGGAGAGCTCACCTCACCCCGTTCGTGTTTTCGCGCGGCTCTGGTTATTGCCCCTCCTGATCCGGGCCGCCGCGCAACGAGGTCAGGAACTGCAGCGCGGCGCTGCGCGATTCCGGCGAGTTCAGGATGCCGAGATGGGCGGTGCCAAGGATGGGGTCGAATTGGCCCTGGCCGGCAAGGTCGATGGTCTTGGCACCGGCAAGACCCGCGCTTTCCGTGAAGTCATGCGGATTGCCGTCGCGGTCCTCGGCGGGAACGCCGGGAAGGGCGCCGTCCGGCAGGCTGTTGTAGACGAAGTCGGGTGTGCCCGGCTTGTTGCGGATGACGAGGTATTGCGTGGGCGGCCGCGTCTCGCCCGCAGCGTTCAGGACGGAGAGCAGCTGGGTGTGGTCAGAGCCATACTCGTCACACACCGCGCTATCAGGGGTGAAGCCGCCGCCGCTTGCGAGCTGATAGAAATTGGCCGGGCTCGGCGAGCAGTCGACGATGCCGTGATTGGGGCCGTCGATGGCGACCAGCGCCCGCACCTTGCGAAAGGCGTTGTCCTGCAGCATCCATTCCCGCGCGATGGTGACGCCGAGGCTGTGCGCGACGATGTCGACGCGCTTGGCGCCGGTGAAGTCCAGCACCGCCTGCACGAACTCGCGCAGCATCGGCACGGCCTCAGCGGTTGTGTGCGAGATCCCTGAGCGATGGGTGTTGTCCTGCGCCAGGTCGCACTGATCGCCCTGATAACCGAGGCCCCAGAGCTCGCTCGGATGGTAGCCGTGATCGAGGAAGAATTGCGCAAAGGCCTGGATGCGGCCAAAGGGATTGCAGCTGGTCGGGAACGGGCTGTCGTTGTTGCCGTGGAGGAAGATGATCGGCACGTGCTCGATGCGACCGACGTTGGAGCCAAAGCCGATCGCCGGCTTGCCGAGATAGAAGTTCTCGATCACCGGGAAGTGGGCGGGAAAGGTCGTGCCGATCTGAGGGCTCTTGTCCGGCGGAGCGGCGCTCGCCGCGCCTGCGGCGCCAAGCTGCAGCACAGCGGTGGCGATGGCGGCGAAGCAAAAATGTCTGGTGGTCATTGTCTCCTCCCTGTTGGTAGTTCGCCGAACGATCGCGAGCTTGCAGACAGTCGCGTTACTGCCACGCAGGTGCTGCCGACGCCAGCAAATGGCGCGGCTTTGAGCGCGCAGCCGACACAGCCTAGTTGAGTGGATAGTTGCGAGACAGGATCTCTCGAGAATCTTTTTTTGGTGTTCGGACAGCAACTTTTTCAAACGCCTGTCACACACCACATTCGGGACTGCGGGCGAGTATCGCTTACCCGTTGCAACCCTGTCGCATTCGGCGGCTATTCTTCCGCTCCCTTTACAAGATCAAGAACGATCAGGGAGGATTGACCATGCTTCGACCGTGCCTCGCCGGCGCGGCCGCGGGCGTTTTTGCCTCGGTCGCCATTGCCTCGACACCTGCACTCGCAACGCCGTGCACCAACCTGGAATCCCTCAATCTGGAGCACGCGACCATCACCTCGGCCGCAGACAACACCAGCGGCACGTTCGTGGTTCCGGGATCCAACCCACCGCAGACTTTCACCCGGCTGCCGGCGTTCTGCCGCGTCACCGCGACGCTTACGCCCAGCTCCGACTCCGCCATCAAGATCGAGTTGTGGCTGCCGGAGACGACATGGAACGGACGGTTTCTCGGCACAGGCGGCGGCGGGTTCCAGGGCGTCATCAGCTATAACGAGCTCGCAATCGGCATCCAGTCCGGCTTTGCGTCCAGCAACAGCGACCTTGGCACCGGCACGTCCGGATGCAGCCCGCTGTTCTGCGGCTCGGACGGCAACATGGGCAATCAGCTGGCGATCGATTTCGGCGATCCGCCCAATCCCACCACCGGCCTGTTCGGCCATCCCGAGCGGATCAAGGATTTCGGCTATCGCGCCATCCATCTGATGACGGTGCAGGGCAAGGCGATCGCCAATGCCTTCTACCAGGCGCGCGCGGGCAAGGCCTATTTCGCCGGCTGCTCCACCGGCGGCCAGAATGCGCTGATGGAAGCGCAGCGCTTCCCTGACGATTACGACGGCATCCTGGCTGGTGCGGCGGCGTTCAACCGCACGCATCTGCACATGGGTGCGATTTCGCTCTGGCAGGACGCCCATGCGAGCCCGGGTCGCTTCATCCAGCCGGGCCAGATGACGCTGATCAACAAGGCGGTGCTTGCGAGTTGCGTCGGCAAGGACGGCGGCGCCGCCACCGACCCGTTCCTGACGGATCCGCGCGACTGCCACTTCGATCCCAAGGTGCTGCAATGCACGGCCGGCAATGCCCCGCCCGCCTGCCTGAGCAGCGACCAGGTCACGACCATGCGGAAGTACTATGCCGGGACCATCGACCCCGTGAACGGGCAGATCATCAGCGTCGGCTCCGAGCGCGGCAACGAGACCGACAATGTGCTCGCGCTTGGGCTTGCGCTGCAGGAGCAGCTGCCGGAGCCGGCTTTCGATGGCCTGTTCTACTGGGTGTTCGGTCCGAGCTTCGGTTATCCTGGAAGCGTCCACAATTTCGCGAATTTCGATTTCCATCATGACGTGGACACGGTCGACGATCAGCTCGCCGCGGTCTTGAATGCGACCTCGACGGATCTTGGCGAATTCCGCGAGCATGGCGGCAAGCTTCTCATGTATCACGGCTGGGCCGACCCGCTGATCCCGTCGCAGACCAGCATCAATTACTTCAACGCGCTGGTCGCAGGCGAGCGGGGCGGTTTCCAGCCGGCGAGCTTTGGCGCAGGCAGCGATCCGGGGCTGGTGCGCACGCAAACCTATGCGCGTCTGTTCATGGTGCCCGGCATGTACCACTGCTCGGGCGGGCCGGGTCCGAACGTGTTCGATGCGCTCACGCCGCTGGTGCACTGGGTCGAGCAGGGCAAGGCGCCCGAGACGATCATCGCCACCAAGTTCGTCAACGATACCCCGCCTGCCGTCGAGATGACGCGCCCGCTGTGCGTCTATCCCAAGGTCGCGAGGTATAACGGCACTGGCAGCACCAGCGTGGCCGCGAACTTCACCTGTATCGCTGACGAGCCGGACTTCAACCAGACGCCCGCGCCGAAATACGGTCCGTAGAGGCGTGACGCGGGCGGGCGGCGGCTTGCCGTCGCCGGCCTTGCAGCCTCATCGCGCTCTTGCTGTCGTGCACGCGCTCTCCGAAGCGTCAGCGCAAGTGTGACCGCTGCCCGCGGCCTCGCGCCGGCCGCGCGTCACGCCACCATCAGCATGTAGAACAGGATCACCGGCGACAGGCAGATGATCACGCTCCAGATGCCGAGCGCCCAGAGAATGTCTTCGGTCGTGAAGCTCTGGTTGGTTGATGTCCGGTTCGCAAGGCCCCACGTGGTGAAGCCCTGGTTAGTATTGATTGGAGTCACAAATCCCTGGGCCGGGACGCCTTCTGGCGTGCCGAGCCGATTGTCCTGAGTATGCACAGACGCCCCCGCGTTCTTGTTATGAGAGCTGTCATACAGGAGAGGTTTTAAAACCGGGTTGCGCGTTCGCCTGCATTTTTGCGCGCGGGCTACCGCGGCTTAACCAGGCAAGTTTTTGTTGACCTTGGCGATTGATCCGGAAGAGACATCCGGCAGCCAAGCGCGCCCACGGACGCGTCCATTTTTCGGGATTGCGATAGCCGGCACGAACGCGCCAGAGCGGGAGCTGACTCGTCGATGTGGGGCGGCCAAACCGGGCTCCTCAGTGGATAAACAAGTAGCGCGGAACGCGCCGGCGGTAGTCTTCATAGGTCTCGCCAAATTTCTGGAGGAGGTGCCGTTCCTCCGGCCGGACGACCGCCAGGTTCAGCAGGATCCAGGTCGGCACGAGCAGGATCAGCAGCCAATCCAGCACCAGCATCAGTGCGACACCGAACAGCGCAATCAACCAGCCGAGATAGCAGGGATTCCTGGTCCAGGCGAAGATGCCGTCGGTCACCAGGACAGCCGCCGGCTGCGATGGTTCAACCTCCGCGCCGTTTCGCTTCAGGGTCCGGCATCCGGCAACGCTGATCGCAATGCCGGCCGCCGCAATCACGGCACCCAGGGAGAACAACGATATGACGCCGACGTCCCCCAGCGCCGTAATGTCGGCAAACAGGCTGAGCGGCAGCGGCAGTATCCACTGCAGCAGGCCCGCGAGGAACACGACGAGGACCGACGCAGGAATCAGCCGTGGAAACACCACGCCATGCTCGTTTTCAACAATATCCACGCGAACCGTCTTCTGAGTTTTGCGCACAGTCAGGCTCCTAGTTGTCTCCAATGGAGACTTATCCTCGAGCCTCGTGCCTTTTGGGGACCGGAGTCTCGAGCAATTATGGACGGGTCAGCCGTTCGCTTTTGGTCCACAAAAGGTCGCGGTCTTGACCGGTGGCTCAGTTAACAATGAGTTGACAATAAGTCTCCCACGGAGACATAGAAGCACGAGCCGCCGCGAGTCAAGCCGGTTTTCGCCACAGCTCCGATTTTAGTAAATAGCGCGCTTTTCCGGCCAAAAACCACCAATTTTCAGCATTTCTTCACCTGAACGCGGTACCAGGCCACCGCATTCCGCTTGCGCTGCTGTACAATACTACTTAGTCTCCAATGGAGACTACCTGCAAACCAGAGAA
Organism: Bradyrhizobium sp.; assembly: GCA_035652015.1. Lineage (GTDB taxonomy): Bacteria > Pseudomonadota > Alphaproteobacteria > Rhizobiales > Xanthobacteraceae > Bradyrhizobium. The sequence continues at coordinate 37,749 of DASREP010000006.1, forward strand.
ACTTCCGGATGGTCCGCAAAGCGGCAACGAAGAGAACCACATTTCGCCACGGCAATCTGCCGGACGCGCTGATGAAAGCTGCGATCCGAAGGATCGAGGAGCATGGCGGCGCCTCGATAACCTTGCGCGATCTCGCGCAGGATACCGGCGTGAATCATCGCGCGATCTATCGCCACTTCCCCGACAAGGAAGCGCTCCTCGCCGACGTTGCCGAGAGAATCTGGCGGGATTTCATCCAGCACCTGCGCAAGGCGGTTGCCAACGAGGCGCCTGGCGAGCCGATGCTGGTCGCGGCGGGGCTTGCGGTGTTTACGTTTGGGCGCAAGAACAAGAACATCTTTCTGTTCGCGACCGGCGCCTACCCCAGTCTTGGCGTCAGATTCCCCCGACTTGAGGCCGCGATCATGGAGGCACTGCAGATATTTGTCGTGGGCTTCGCCGGGACGGGCATTGCGCCAAACCTGGTGGTCGCGAGAGCCGGCGTCTACATCGCGGCGATGCAAGGCCTCACCGCGCAATATCTCCACGGGCGGCTTCGCGTCGCCCCGGACCAGGCCAACGCCTGGATGAGGGACACTTGCAGCCTGCTCATCAAGGGACTGGCCTGATTTAGCACGGCTCCGGCTGACGTGGTCGTGCCGCCTGCACTGACATCACCCTTCTGCGCCCGACGAGATGGCGCCCGCAGCAATTGACGCGTGTCGTCAGAGTCTGCCAAGCACGGCCGTGAGCGCGAGAGCCGCAGGAATCGAGCAGTTGATCAGACTGCCGGGTTGCATGCTGTTCAATGCGCAGCGAAGACCTGAGGCAATGACGCAGGCAAGGCCGAACACGGAAAAAGCCGATGCCACGTCTGGTCTCGTATCCAACAGCCCGATGCTCAGCGCCGCCACCAGAAATGCATGGTAGCGACCATCAATCCGGCTTGTGACAGCATCCCAGACCGAACCGATTACAACGCTCAAGAGCCAGAACCAGGCGAAGCTTCTGGCAACCACCGGATCTGGATAGAAAAATGCGAGGACCAGCGCGGTCATCAGGAAGACGTTGTAGAGGGTGTTGCTTGGCATTGCGTCCGTAAGCGTTCCCTCCCGCAAACGCGCCATTCTCGTCTCGGGTGCGAACCACTCGAAAACCGTGCTCTGCAGGGCGAGCTCGAGATGGGGAACAATCGTAAGCAGCACCAGAATCTTGGGAATCATAGTATCACTCACGCTGCAATAAAATACTAGAGCACCATTCTAGAGCTCCACGATGGTGGAATTGAGGCGAGTTTGCCTAGCGGTCGCAACTGATTCTGTTCTAGAAGTTTAATCTTTTCGGGTAGAGCTGCCTTAGGGTGGTCTTCTCGTCTCGTGACAACCTATGCAGAAAAAACCGCAAAAAATTGAGCGTCGCAGAGACAACACAGCTGCCACCCGCTCAGCCCTGATCAAGACTGGCCGGCGTCTGTTCGGCAGCAATGGTTATGAGAAGACCTCGATCGAGCAAATCTGCTCGGAGGCCGGCGTGACCAATGGCTCGCTCTACCATCATTTCGGTGACAAGGCGGGACTCTATGCCGAAATCATCGCAACCCTCGATATCGAGGTGACCCAGGTCCTGAAAGGCGCGTTGGCGCGAGCCGCGTCCGTTGGCGCTGATCCCTGGGATGCACTGATTGCGGTTTTTGAGGGCGCGATCGAACTTGGCGGCCTGGATAGCAGCAGGCGCAAGTTCTATTTCGGCGAGGCGGTTGCCGTGCTTGGTCGCAAGCGCTGGCTCGATCTCCATGAGAAAAACGTGCTCGGCACGTTTGTCGAGATTGTGCAGGGGCTGCAGCAAGCAGGCATTCTTCTGCCCGGCGATCCGCGCATGATCGCGCGCATGATCGAAGGCATCGTCTTCGCCGCGGTCGAGACACTCCCTGAGGAGGCCGACAAGGCACGTGTCATGCTTCCCAGTGCCAAGGGACTGGCTCGGACGGTGTTGCAGTCGCTGCGCGCCCGAGCCTGAGAAGCGGAAGTCGCGAGCTCGATCGTCGCTCGCCGCCTTTTGGCTCGAAGCCGCCGCGCTCACGCGCGCGCGTCAGCTGCCGCCGAACACATGGATCGCGATCACGGGCGCAAGCCCGAGCAGGAGGGCCCAGAAGCCGAAGGTCGAGACCATCAGGAGGTCGCGCGCAGTCTCCATGCGCGCGGCTCTCGCCAGCGCGGGCGTTTCACTATTCATTGCTTCCCCCTGCCGTCTATTTTTTTTGACGGAGGATTGATACGCGCTTCTCTTTAAAGAGCCGCGCGCATGGGGGATCGCATTGCAGGCAATCCGCTCACCCGGCGTTAACCAGGCCGCGCGCGGTGGTGTCAAGGTAGGCGAGGCCGCGGCGCGCCATCTCCTGGTCTAGCCGCGCGGCAAGCGCGTCGCTCACCGCAACCATCGGCAAGCGAACCTCGGGGCTGTCGATCAGCCCAAGGCGCCACAGCCAATGCTTGGCAGGGGCAGGGCTCGGCTCGCCGAACAAAAGCCGGGTCAGCTCCGAGACGCGCTGCCAGGCGGCGAGCGCCGCGTCGCGCTTGCCGGCGGCGAGTTCGGCTTGCACGGCCGCGAAGCTGGCCGTCTCCACATGCGCCGACAGCAGGATGGCGCCGTCGGCGCCATCGGTGAGCGCGTCGTGATATTGCGCGTCCTCGCCGGTCAGCACGCGGAAGCCGGCCGGGCGATGCCGCAACAGCTCGACGGTCTGTGCGCGATCGGCGCAGCAATCCTTCAGGCCGACGATGTTGGGATGTTCGGCGAGTGCGAGCAGCGTGTCGTTGGTCATCCCTACGGCGCTGCGATATGGAATATTATAGAGCACGACCGGCCATGAGGCGTGATCGGCGAGTGCGGTGAAGTGCTGATGCAGCCCGCGCTGCGAGGGGCGCAGGTAATAGGGGCTCGAGATCAGATAATAGTCGATCGGCCAGGCCGCCGTCTCGTCGATCGCCTCGCACAGCTTCGCCGTCGAGGCGCCGGCCAGCCCGAGACAGATCGGCAGCTGGCGTCCCGATTCGTCGAGCGCGATGCGCACCTGTTCGACCAAAAGCTCCAGTTCCGATGACGACAGCAGCAGGCCTTCGCCCGAGGTCGCAGCCAGGATCAGTCCGTCGATCGGGCCGGCTGCGTAGTGCCGCACCAGGCGGTGCAGCGAGCGTGCATCGATCTCGCCATCGCGAAATGGCGTGACCAGCGGCAGCCAGAGGCCCTGCAGCCGGGTTTGAAGGTCGTTCATGGTCCATCTCCTTGAGGTTGAGTGGCCGGAGACGGGGACAATAAAAAACCCCGCACTCGCGGCGGGGTTTGTCGGATCGGTTGGCGTGATGGTCTAATGCGCGCGTCGATCTGAGCTCCCCGTATGGGGAGCTTTTTTCGACTGCATATTTCTGCACGAATTCGTGACCATGCATGAATGATGAAGCGCGCTGCGGCTGCTGTCAACGGCTGACAGTTCTTGCTGGGTCTGAAGAAAAAAAGCCGGGCTCGAGAGAGCCCGGCTTGAGGTATTGGCCACGTGAGGCCGACACAATCACCTTCCAAGAGGGATTACTGAGCTCCCGCGCCACTGGAGGAGGGGGACAAATGCGCAACGCGAATGCTCAGCGTAGGTGTATTATGGTCCGCGCTCGCGCCATGCGGCAACCGGGAAAGCCGCATGTCAGACATGCTTAAAATCAGGACGGCCAGCGCTGCGCTTTGCTCACGACGAAGTCACGGAACACCTGCACCCGCGCCACCGTCTTCAGCTCTTCAGGATAGACAAAGTACGTATCGAGCTGGATCGAATCGGACTCGCCGAACAGTTGCACGAGGCGGTTGTTGTCTTCGACCAGATAATCCGGCAGCGCGGCAATTCCCAAACCCTGCTGACAGGCGCGCACCAGGCCCAGGACGTTGTTGACCTTGAAATAGGCCTCGCGCGGGCCGCTGCCGTTCCGCCCGGCCTCGATCAGCCAGTTGCGGTTCTGCAGGTGCGGTGCGACCTGTCCGTCCGACAGCATGATGATGCGATGGGCATCGAGATCGTCGAGTGTGCGCGGGGTGCCGAAGCGCTTGACATATTCCGGCGAGCAATAGGCGTGGAAGCCGATCGAGAACAGCTTGCGCTGGATCAGGTCGGGTTGGGTCGGCTTGCGCGCGCGGATCGCGACGTCGGCCTCGCGCATCGACAGGTCGAGATCCTCGTCGGTGACGATCAGCGCGATGCGGATGTCGGGATAGAGCGAGGTGAACTCGCCGAGCCGCGGGATCAGCCAGTTGATGCCGAGCGCGGGCGGCGTGGTGATCTTCAGATCGCCGCTCGGCCGCTCGCGGCTGTCGGTCAACTTGGCGCGCGCCGCCTGCAGCTGCATGAACACGTCATGCGCGGTGCGGAACAACAGGTCGCCCTGCTCGGTGAGGATCAGCCCGCGCGCATGACGATGGAACAGCGACACCGACAATTCCTGCTCGAGCGCGCTGACCTGGCGCGACACCGCCGATTGCGACAGCCCGAGCTGCTCACCGGCATGCGTGAAGCTTCCCGCCTCCGCCGCTGCGTGAAACACCTTCAGCTTGTCCCAATCCATGTCCGAAAATCCGTCGCGTGATCTTGCCATTTCGAATTCATTCCGCTGCCGCGCGCTCGCTGGCGCGCAGCGCCAGGAAACGTTCGGCTTCCAGCGCCGCCATGCAGCCCAGGCCTGCCGCGGTCACCGCCTGCCGGTAGACCTCGTCGGCGACGTCGCCGGCGGCGAACAGGCCGGGCACCGAGGTCGCGGTCGAGTTCGGCGCCGTCTCGACATAGCCTGACGGTTTCAGCTTGACCTGTCCTGCGACGAGCTCGGTTGCCGGCGCATGTCCGATCGCGATGAAGACGCCGTCGGCGGGCATCTCCGTCAGCGCACCGGTCTTGACGTTCTTCAACCTGACGCGCGTGACCTTGGCAGGCTTCTCTTCGCCTGCGATCTCGTCGATCGCGCTGTTCCAGATCACCTTGATCTTGGGGTTCTTGAACAGCCGATCCTGCAGGATGCGCTCGGCGCGGAAATGATCGCGGCGATGCACCACCGTCACCTTCGAGGCGAAGTTGGTGAGGAACAAGGCTTCCTCGACCGCGGTGTTGCCGCCGCCGACCACGATGACTTCCTTGTTGCGATAGAAAAAGCCGTCGCAGGTCGCGCAGGCCGAAACGCCAAAGCCCTTGAACTTCTCTTCCGAGGGCATGCCGAGCCAGCGCGCCTGCGCGCCGGTGGCAAGGATGACGGTTTCCGCCAGATAGACGTCGCCGGAGTCGCAGGTCAGGCGGAACGGCCGCTGCGTCGTCTCGAGGCTGGTGACGAGATCGGTGACGATTTTCGTCCCGACATGGGCCGCCTGCTTTTCCATCTGCTCCATCAGCCAAGGACCCTGGATGACGTCGGCAAAGCCGGGATAGTTTTCGACGTCGGTGGTGATGGTGAGCTGCCCACCCGGCTGGATGCCCTGGATCAGGATCGGCTCGAGCATGGCGCGGGCGGCGTAGATGGCGGCCGTGTAGCCGGCCGGGCCGGATCCGATGATGACGACCTTGGCGTGGATCGGGGCAGGCATGGGCTGGAAGTCTCGCTTGCGGGGGCTCGGCGGGCGGGCCGAAATCGCCTGAAAAGGCATCGCGGCGGCGCCGAAAGTGTCAAATCCAACTCTAAGGTATCTGGCGAGCCATGCAAGAATTGCAATCCATCTCGGCGATTTTTCCCCGCCGCGCGCTCATTTGGCGCGGTGCACGCGTAATAAAATTGCGCCAAGACATTAAATTGCGCTAGGAAGTGTTGCGGGCGCAGGACGCCTGCGCCCTGCCTCCAAAGCGCGGAAGTCACGTGTCCAAGAATCTCGACGAGATCGACCTCAAAATCCTGGGCGAGATCCAGGCCGACGGCCGAATCACCAATGTGGAACTTGCCAGACGCGTCGGCATCTCGCCGCCGCCTTGCCTGCGCCGGGTGCGGACGCTGGAGGAGGACGGCTACATCCAGGGCTATCGCGGGTTGCTCGATCCCCGCAAACTCGGATTCGACGTCACCGTGTTTGCATCGGTGCATCTGTCGAGCCAGGCGGATGCGGATCTGCGCGCCTTCGAGGCGTTCGTGCGCAAGGAGCCGCTGGTGCGCGAATGCTGGATGCTGTCGGGCGAGGTCGACTTCATCCTGAAATGCGTCGCGCCGGACATGACGACGTTCCAGGATTTCGTCACGCATCTGACCGCAGCGCCGCACGTGCGCAACGTGCGCACCTCGCTGGTGCTGCACAATTCGAAATACGAGGCGGCGGTGCCGCTGGAAGCGAAGGCGAAGGGATAGTGATGTCGCCGTCATTCCGGGGCGACGCGATAGCGTCGAACCCGGAATCTCGAGATTCCGGGTCTGCGCTTCGCGCATCCCGGAATGACGGCTTCGCGTCAGGCCTTCTTGCCCATCATGCCGTCGACGCCGTAGGGACCGCCGCCGGCGCAGAAGATGTACAGGCAGCAGAAGCAAAACATGATGGCGTTCTCGCCGCCGTTCAGGATCGGAATGAATCCGCGCGGGAAGTGCGAGATGAAATAGGCGAACGCCATTTCACCGCACAGGATGAACGCCATGAGCCGCGAGTAGAAGCCGAGGATCAGGAGGCCGCCGATCACGAGCTCGATGATGCCGGCGTTCCAGAACAACGAGAACGGCGCTACCTTGTCGAAAGGCGGAACGATCGGAAATTTCAGCACCTTGGCGACGCCGAATTGAAACAGCAGCAGCCCGGTGATGACGCGGAGGAGGCTGAGGGCGGCAGGTTCGAAGCGCGCGAGCATTGCGTTGAAAGCGTTCATGATTTCTGCTCCTTACGCCCGCTTGGTGGCGGCGTCGACGCTCCACGGGCCTGCGCCCGCAGTCGACAGGTATAGGCAGGCGAAGCAGAAGATGATCGCCAGCGTGCCGCCGTTGATCAGCGGGAAGAAGCTTTTGGGTGCATGCACCATGAAATAGGCGAAAGCCATTTCACCTGAAACGATGAACGCGACCGGCTGGGTCAGAAAGCCGAGAATCAACAGCGCGCCGCCGATCAGTTCGATGAAGCCTGCGGCGCCGATCAGCGAAAACGGGTCGAGTTTGGCGAAAGCCGGTATCGCCGGGAAGCCGATCAACTTGGCCATGCCGTGCTGGATGATCATCAGCCCGGTAATGATGCGCAGCACGCTCAGTGCGCGCGGCGCCCAGGCCGTCAACGATTCCGTCATGAGTATTTCCCCCCTTGGTGGTAACCCCAGAACGCAATCAGTACCGTAACAGGCGGCGTTCGTCACTGGCGTGTGAATCCAACACCTGGCCGACGAGATAATTCCTCCGCCAGAAATTTCTGCCGCGTGAAATGATTGCGGCGCAACAAAAAGCCGCGCATCCAGCGCGGCCCTCTTTGTTCCTGGTTGAGCGACGTAGCGCTGTCAGCGCCACTCGACCTTGGCGATCTCGTAGGCCTTGGCGCCGCCCGGCGCCACCACTTCCACCGACACGCCCTTCTTCTTGCCGATCAGCGCACGCGCGAGCGGCGAGGTGATGGAGATCTTGCCCTTCTTGGCGTCGGCCTCGACCTCGCCGACGATCTGGTACACCGCCTTCTTGTCGGTGTCCTCGTCGATCACGGTCACGGTCGCGCCGAACTTGATGGTGTCGCCGGAGAGCTTGGTGATGTCGATCACGTCGGCGCGCGCGAGCTTGTCCTCGAGCTCGGCGATGCGGCCTTCGTTGTGCGACTGCTCTTCCTTCGCGGCGTGATACTCGGCGTTCTCCGAGAGATCGCCGTGCGAGCGCGCTTCCGCGATATGCTCAATGATGCGCGGACGATCCACCGACTGGCGTCGTTTGAGCTCGTCCGTCAGCGCGGCATGGCCGGCTGAGGTCATCGGAACCTTGTCCATCTTCTTCGTCCTTCGATCGCGCGTGCTTTGGAAGGCCCGCGCGAGACTCCTGTCAGATCAGGCCTTCGTGCCGAAAAACAGAGCACTCAGGCCCGTTAAGTCCGGGCCCTGCGAAGGGCCATGCAACATTCATACGTGGCGGAGAGTTCCAGCCCTATTGGCTTTATTACCAATCGCCGAGGGGGCGTTGCCGCCCGGTCCGCGATCAGTTGTCGGAAAAGTAACTCTGAAGTGTGCGGACCTCAAGGTCCCCGCCGAGATAGGCGCGGATGCCCTGGGCTGCCGCCTTCGCCCCCGAAAGAGTGGTGTAATACGGCACTTTATGCAAGAGGGCAGCGCGCCGCAGCGACCGGCTGTCGGCCAGCGCCTGCAGGCCGTCGGTGGTGTTGAACACCAGCTGGACCTCGCCATTGGTGATGGCGTCGACGATATGGGGCCGCCCCTCCAGCACCTTGTTGACCTTCTCGGTCGGCACGCCGTGGTCGGCGAGATAGCGCTGGGTGCCCGAGGTCGCCATCACCTTGAAGCCGAGCGAGTGCAGCTGCCGGACCGCGTCCGCAATCCGCATCTTGTCGTCGCCGCGCACCGAGACGAACACCGTGCCCTTGCGCGGCACGCGGGTGCCGCCGCCGAGCTGGCTCTTGGCAAACGCGATCTCGAAGGAGCGGTCGAGCCCCATCACCTCGCCGGTCGAACGCATTTCCGGACCGAGCACGGTATCGACGCCGGGAAAGCGCGCGAACGGAAACACCGATTCCTTGACGCCGACATGTTTCAGCGCGGGCTTCTTCAACTTGAAATCGGCGAGCTTCTCGCCGGCCATGATGCGGGCGGCGATCTTGGCCACCGGCATGCCGATCACCTTGGCGACGAACGGCACCGTGCGCGAGGCGCGCGGGTTGACCTCGAGCACGTAGATCTCGCCGTCCTTGATGGCGTATTGCACGTTCATCAGCCCGACCACGTCGAGGCCAAGCGCCAGTTCGCGCGTCTGCCGCTCCAGCTCCGCGATCATGGTCGCGTCCAGCGAATGCGGCGGCAACGAGCAGGCGGAGTCGCCGGAGTGAATGCCGGCCTCCTCGATATGCTCCATGATGCCGACGATGAAAGTGTCCTTGCCGTCGCACAGGCAATCGACGTCGATCTCGGTGGCGTCCGACAGATAGCGGTCGAACAGCAGCGGGTTCTTGCCGAGCACGGTGTTGATCTGCCCGGTCTTGTCGTTCGGATAGCGCGCCTTGACGTCTGATGGCACGAGCTCGGGCAGGGTGCCGAGCAGGTAATCCGAGAGCTGGTTGTCCTCGCGGATGATCTGCATGGCGCGGCCGCCGAGCACATAGGAGGGCCGCACCACCAGCGGCAGGCCGAGATCGGCGGCAACCAGCCGCGCCTGCTCGACCGAGTAGGCGATGCCGTTCTTCGGCTGCTTCAGATGCAGCTTGTCGAGCACGCGCTTGAAGCGGTCGCGGTCCTCGGCAATGTCGATGGCGTCGGGCGAGGTGCCGAGGATCGGCACATCCGCCTGTTGCAGCGGATGCGCGAGCTTCAGCGGCGTCTGGCCGCCGAACTGCACGATCACGCCATGCAAGGTGCCGTTCTTGCGTTCGGTGTGCACGATCTCGAGCACGTCCTCGACCGTCAGCGGCTCGAAATACAACCGGTCCGCGGTGTCGTAGTCGGTCGACACCGTTTCCGGATTGCAGTTGATCATGATGGTCTCATAGCCGGCGTCATGAAGCGCGAAACAGGCGTGGCAGCAGCAATAGTCGAACTCGATGCCCTGGCCGATCCGGTTCGGCCCGCCGCCGAGGATGATGACCTTGTTCTTGTCCGACGGCGCGCTCTCGTCGACGGTCGCGCCTGCAAACAGCGATTCATAGGTCGAATACATATAGGCGGTGGGCGAGGCGAACTCGGCGGCGCAGGTGTCGATGCGCTTGAACACCGGACGCACGCCGAGCGCGTGGCGTTTTTCGGTGATTTCGGCTTCGGTGCCGTCGGTCAACACCGCAAGGCGCGCATCCGAGAAGCCCATGGCTTTCAGAGTCCGCATGCCGAACGCGTTCTGCGGCAGGCCGCTCTTGCGGACCTTGTCTTCCATTTCGACGATGCCGCGCATCTCGTTC
>DASREP010000007.1:0-117045 GCA_035652015.1 Bradyrhizobium sp.
CCGCCTTAGCACACTTGCTGCAGCGGAGACGGCTGGCCAGGTCGTGGACTAGGGTCGTTGGCGGATGGCACAGCGCGACCAGCTCGACGTCCCGCTTCGTCCTGCAGCGCGAGCACTCGATTTCCAGCCATGAGTACCCGCTGTTGATAGCTTGATCCACCGTGGGCGACGGATCGATCGGGCCGCCGTCGGCCCATATCTTCTCGTTCCAGGATTCGCACAACAGCTTGTCGGCCATCCGGATCAGGGCCTCACCTTGGGCCCTCGCTTCGCTCGCTTGCGAGGCGAGGATCGTCGTCATCGCGCGGGATTTCCGCAACTCCTTGGCGAGAGCCTTGCGGTCCCCTCCGGAAAGGGGAGTGGGGTGGTGCTTCGGAGGCATGCGCCGGAGCCCTACGACATCTCGTAGCTGGGCCAGCATCCGTCTTCCTCATGACGCCCGGTCCGCTGCGCGCAGGTGTTGTCGAGCAGCCGCTGACCGACGTCCTTCCAGATCGCGTCCGGACCGTAGAGGCGGATGGCGTCGACCTTCTGGATTTCGACCGTTCTCTCGCAGCGCCGGCACTCCACCCTCAGTAAATGTTGAGGAATTTGGCTCAGCCGCTGCAGGCGTCCGGAGGGATCTGGCCCGGGGGAGCCCCGGTCGGCGCGAGGGTCATCCAGCAATGCCTGCCAGTATTCCGGCGGCAGATCCTGGTCCGGAGTCAATCCGGGCGTGCGAGGCGCGTTCCTGCCGACGGCAGCGGCCATCTTTTCCATCTGTTTTGGCGTCGGCATGCGCCAACTTGCGGGACGATCGGTCATACCCGATTAGAACATAACAAGAACGAAAGAGTCGAGTCCGTCCCGTCGTAAAAATGGGCTTGTGGTGAACTAAGGGTGGTCGGAACCATGATCGGCCATTCGTCTTGAGTCCGACCGCCCTCGTTTTCGGAGTACCGCGTACCATGGCCCCGCGCGCCAACTGGAAAGGCTTCCTGCGTCTGTCGCTCGTCACCTGTCCGGTGGCGCTCTATCCGGCGACCTCCGAGAGCGAGAAGATCTCGTTCAACCAGCTCAACAAGGCGACCGGCCACCGCATCAAGTACCTGAAGGTGGACGCCGATACCGGCGAGGAGGTGCCCAACGATGACATCGTCAAAGGGTACATGCTCGACAAGGACGTTTTTGTGGAAGTGTCCAAGGAGGAGCTCGAGGACATCGCGCTGGAGTCGACGCGCACCATCGATATCGACGAGTTCGTCGACAAGGCCGAGATCGACCCGCGCTACCTGATCCGACCCTATTACCTGCGGCCCGACGGCAAGGTCGGCCATGACGCCTTCGCGGTGATCCGCGAGACCATCCGCGAAATGAACAAGGTCGCCATCGGCAGGGTCGTGCTGACCAACCGCGAGCACATCATCGCACTCGAACCCATGGACAAAGGCCTGGTCGGGACGCTCCTTCGGTATCCCTACGAGGTGCGGAGCGAGGCGGAATATTTCGACGAGATCCAGGACGTCAAAGTCACCAAGGACATGCTCGACCTTGCCACGCACATCGTCAACCAGAAGTCCGGGCGGTTCGAGCCCGAGAAGTTCGAGGACCACTACGAATCCGCGCTGATCGACCTCATCAACCGCAAGCGCAGCGGGAAACCGATCACACCGAAGGAACGGCCTGCAGCAAGCAACGTCGTCGACCTGATGGAGGCGCTCCGCCGGAGCGTCGGCCAGGAAGCCGCGCCGGCGAAGGCCGGCAAGCCGTCCAAGAAGCCGCGCAAGGCGTCCAGCGGACAGAAGGAAATGCTGATGCCGATCGAGGGTAAGAAGCCCAAGGAAGCCGCCGTGAAGAAACCGGCGGCCAGTCGGCAACGCAAGTCCGCCTGACTCAGAATAGGAGAGGCGCATGGACACGAAGGAAGCCTCCGCAATGACAGAAGCCTCCGGGCTGACCAACGAGCAGCACGACCCGAGTTCCGATGCGCGCCGGCGACTGCCCCAGTCGCCCTCGCAGGATGTTGCCATCGTGTGGGCCGAGCGACTGCGCAAGGTGACCATGAAGGCCCCGTTGCAGTCGCTTTTTGTTGCATTTCTGCTCGGTGTTTGGGTCGCGCGCGGGCGCTAGGAGTTTGCCGACAGTCGGCAAGTAATGGCCAGGAAGCTCAAAACGTTTCAGACATCGGTGGGCTTCTACGATCTCGCCGTCGCGGCGCCATCGATGAAGGCGGCTCTTGAGGCGTGGGGCGCCGGAAGCAATCTCTTTCATCAGGGCATAGCCAAGGAAACGGACGACCCCGAGGTGGTCGCGGCGACGATGGCGAAACCCGGCGTGGTCCTCAAGCGCCCGGCAGGATCCAGCGGTCGCTTCGCAGAGCACTCCGACCTTCCAACCACCCTGGGCGACGAACGAACCGAGGCAAGACACGGAAAGGGCCGGTCGAGAGCGAAGAGGCGAACGCCTCCCAAGATCAGCGACAAGACTGCCCAGGAAGCGGCAGCGGAGTTCGAGCAAGAGCGGAAGCGGCGCGAAGCCGAGCGCCGGCGCGAAGAAGCCGCGATGGAGAAGGAGCGCGAGCGGCGAGAGAAGGCGGTGGCGAAGGTGCAGGCGGCTTTCGACAAGGCCAGGCGAGACCATGAGGCCAAGGCGAGCGCCATCGACGCGGAACGCGCCGCCGCCGAAGAGCGATACCAGCACGAGGAGAGCCGGTGGCGGACGGAGAAGGAAAAGCTGGAGGCCGCACTGCGGCGGGCGCGAGAATAGGGCTGCGGGTCCGCTTGATCGCACCAATATCGCTCGAAACGAGTCGAGAGAAGTTGGCGTGCTCGAGACACCAACCGAAAGGAAGCAGGGATGGCAATCATTTTCATCACCGGCAGTACGGACGGGCTCGGCCGCGCAGCGGCGCAGTCGCTTCTTGATCGCGGCCACAATGTGGTGCTGCACGCGCGGTCGGTGGAGCGCGCCGCGACCATTGGGACTCTCGGAGAGCGTTGCTCTGGAATTGTTATCGGCGATCTCCGCAGCGCCGCCGAGACCAGGACCATCGCGGAGCAGGTCAACGCAATCGGGCGCGCATGGATGCGGTGATCCATAACGCCGGCGTCTACACGGAGCGAAGCCGCGGCCCGACCCCCGAGGGCCATGCCACCACTCTCGCGGTAAATGCGCTTGCGCCGTACATGCTGACCGCGCTGATCGAGCGTCCCCGTCGACTGGTGTATCTCAGCAGCGGTTTGCACCGCGGCGGAGAGGGCTCACTGAGCGATATCGATTGGAAAAAGCGCCCCTGGGATCCGGCCCGTGCCTACGCCGAGAGCAAGCTCCAGGTCGTGGCGCTCGCCTTCGCGATTGCGAGACGCTGGAGGGTCTTGAGCAACGCGGTCGATCCCGGTTGGGCACGCACCAGGATGGGTGGTCCAGGGGCTCCGGTCGACCTCGACACCGGCCAGCGCACTCAAAGCTGGCTGGCCGTCACCGACGAGCCGGCTGCGTTGGTCAGCGGCCGCTATTGGCATCACCTTCGACAGGAACGGCCGGCCAGTGAAGCCAGCGATCCGAAATTCCAGGACCGGCTCATCGCCGAATTGGCCGAGCTGACGGCAGTGGCGCTTCCCAAGGTTTGAACATCGTTCGTCCCAGACGGGCCAAACTCGATGGTGCCGCAAATATCCGCCACTCACCCGCTTTCGACGTTCAGCCAAGAAGCCGGGCTCGCCTAAACATGAATGCGTTCGGCTCGAATCTTCTGGCCACCGCGAGGACGTTGCCTTCGGAGTTCTCAAGAGCGATCTTTTGGGCCAGCATGACGTCGCCGATCGGCAGTTCGCCAAGGGGCACGAAACACAGGCCCAGCTTCGGGCGGCCTCTCTCGCTGAGCTCGCAGACGTTCGTCGCGGCGCCAGCATAGATCCGGTACTGTCTGCCGGTTTCGCCGCCGATCACTTCGAAATACCCGCTCTCCGCCAACTGCGCCCGTTGCGCTGGCGAGAGCCATTCCCGCAAGAGCCGCAGCGATCGGCCTTCCGGCGTGGCCTCGGCGCCGTGTCTGATGAAGAGGGCCCTGACCGCTCTCGTTCGCGAGCGTTCGCCGGTTCGAGGCCGTCTGGTGCGCCGCATGCTGCTGTCCGATCAGCCGCCGACGAGCCTTGGGAAGAACACCGTTTCTTCCGCATTCGGGTCGAAAGATCGGATTCGGCAGACCTGGCCTGGACCGGTCCGGATGGTTGCGGTGAACCCCGCCCCAGTCAGCTCGCGGAAGCGCTGCTCCGCCTTGGCCAGTTCTCGCGCGTCGTTCGGGTCGAAGCGGTGCCGGCTGTCGCCGGTGCGGTCCATCACGATCTGGATTGCCATCATCGCGCTCCTCGGATTGCCGTGGTCAAGAATAATCCGGCCGGAGGCGCCGGGGTTGCACGGCCAGGCAAGATTTCCGCGCGCGAAGACCGCGACAGCAGGGAAACGGCAATAGAGCACCTGCGCCAAAGTCTGGCACCGGATTCCTACGGTCTCGCCATCGCGTGAACGTTCACGATCCGCGATTACATGTTCGCTCGATGGACAGCGAATACGATCCCGAGCGTGAGGCGATGGCAGCGATAGAGTTCGCCGCCGCGACCCATGGCGCCGACAGGCAGCGTTGGATCGGCATCGCCCAGGCATGGCTAGAACTCGCGCGTCCGCCAGCACCTAGCCGCCACCAATATGCCGAACGATCGGGCGACTCGGGCGGTGCTTCGGAAGCTGGTAGCCGCGAGATAGTGAGATCGTTCTGGATGTGCGCCCACAGCGAGCGGAAAAATCTGGCTCGCGTAAAGGCGGTCTGGAATTTCCTCAAGGACGTGGTCGCACGAGAGCACAGCTGTTGCTCTCATGCACGAGACCTGGATGAACTCCTCCCCGGAAGAGCAAATGAGGCGCAGTGATCGAGCCGTCACGCCGCGTTCGCTGGCGTGTTTGAACATCGTCTGCAAGCTCATCCGCAGTATTCCCTGCTTCAATGGCGGCTGACCTGATCGGCCGCCAGCCGGATCTCGGCGCCACTAGCTTGTGAGCGGTAGTCGCGATATCCTCATGGTCATGAACTGGGCCGCTGAAGATTTGGCAACACTCAAGAAGCTCTGGGCGTCAGGACAGAGTGCCGCCCAGATCGCGGGACGTCTCGGGTATAGCCGCGACGCGGTCTGCGCCAAGCTGACGCGCTTGGGCCTGAAGCGCGGCCGCAAGCCACCTACGGCAAAACCCAGGATCGTGTCGGCGCCGAAGCGAGGGGTCGCGTCGATGGCGTGTACGCGCCCTGTAGCCAAGGTGGTGTTGTCTCGGAAGCGACTCGAGCGAGAGCCCAAGGAACTGAGCAAGCGACAGCTCTATGCGATGTTGGCTGATGCGGTCCGGAACACGGGCTAAATCCTGGGAGGCGCGCGAGGGACCGAGCTGCCCGTTACGGCCCGTATCTTGCGCCAGGCAGGTCGCTATCCGCGAGACCAGCTCCTCGGAAGACGCGGCAAGGTCGGTAGCCTTCTACGCAACTGTCTTCTCTTTTGATGAACGCGACTTGTACCGCGCTGATCTGGGAGTTCGCTGGTCGGACGCGGTCACGCAGCGCGATACGGCTCTGAAACACATTGCTGCTGCACCTGCTCTGCTCAAGAATGGCTTTCCACATCGCTCGCCGCCAGGCAATCTGTTGCCGCGGCTCTTTCATCGATCACCCGTCCTGCGTCCGGCCGAGAAGGAGTGGTCATACAGGTGCAGCCATGCAGTTCGGCATTTTCGACCAGAATGATCACGGGCCGTATGGACTGACCGAGCAATATCGGAAGCGGCTGGAATTGATCGAGCTCTACGATCGCGCCGGTTTCCGTACCTATCACATGAGCGAGCACCACTCGACGCCGCTCAACCTGACCCCCTCGCCAAGCGTGTTTCTCGCCGCCGTCGCGCAGCGCACCAGGCGTTTGCGCCTCGGGGCGCTGGTCTATGTGCTGCCCGCGCACCATCCGCTGCGGCTCGCCGAGGAAATCTGCATGCTCGATCATTTGAGCGGCGGCCGGATCGAGGTTGGCATCGGGCGCGGCGCCTCGCCCCATGAACTCGATTATTTCGGCGTCGATGCCGATGTCGCCCAGGCGATGTATGTCGAAGCTTATCAGGTCATCCTGCAGTCGCTGATGCGCGACGAAGTCGATTTCGAGGGCGAATACTATCAATTCCGGAACGTGCCGGTCGATCTGAAGCCCGCGCAGCTGCCGCATCCGCCGCTATGGTATGCGGTTCCGCTGCCGGAAGGCGCGGCGTGGCCGGCGCACAATGGCATCAACATCGTTTGCGGCGGGCCGTTGTCGCGCGCACGCGAGATCACCGACCGCTATCGCAGCGAATGGCGGGCGGCGGGGCGTTCGTTCGACGCATTGCCCCTGCTCGGCATCAACCGCTTCGTGCTAGTGGCCGATAGCGATCGCGAGGCGATAGCGCTTGGCCGGCGCGCCTGGCCCAGATTCCACTCCAGTTTCATGAAGCTCTGGAAGCTGCACGGCACCCAGCCGCGCTTCGCCCGCATGCCTGCGGATTTCGACACGCTGGTCGAGCACGGTGGTGCCATTGCGGGCTCGCCCGCCACCGTCCGCGACCGGGTGCGCGTCATGACCGGGGAAGCCGGAGCGAATTACTTCATCGGCCAGTTTTCGTTTGGCGATCTAGCCCATGACGAGGTCACGCATTCGGTCAGCCTTTTTGCGCGCGAGGTGCTGCCGACAGCGGATCAGCGCGTCGAGCCTTCGGAGATGGAGCGGTGAAGCCTCGGTGCCGAGCCTCCTGATCGCCGCGCTATCGAATCCGCCGCGTGCGACGTTGACGCTTTTCCTGCTCCGATGACTCCTGCTGCGCCTGCAGGCGCTGGACGAAGATCTTCGCAGCTCTTGAAATGTGCTCTCGGCTGAGCCTCTCTGCTCGCTCGGCGTCACCACCCATGATGGCGTCGAGTATTGCAACGTGCTCTCTCAGAATGGTCGCCGGCATCTGCGAGTCATCTCGCAACACTTCTCCCATGACGCGGCGCAGATAGGGCCAGTGGGGAGCCGTGGTCTCACCGATCAGCGGGTTGCCCGCGAGCTCATTGATGAAGGCGTGAAAGCGCATGTCCGCTTCGATCTGCTCGTTCAGCGAACCGCTTGCGACCGCTACGTGCCCCGCCTCCAGATAGCGAGAGCCCTCATTCCTGGCCCGTTCCGGGGCGCGTTCAGCCGCCAGACGCGCCGCAAGTCCATCCAGCACGGCGCGTATCTCATAGAGATTGCGTACAAATTCGACGTCGAGCGGGGAGACGATCAGGCCACGCCCGGGGGCCTCTCGAACCATGCCCCGATCCCGTAACAGCAGCAGGGCCTGCTGAACGGGCTGACGGGAAACCCCGTAGGCGCGCGCCAACTCATCCTGAATCAGGCGCGAGTTCGCCGGCAAGTGGCCGTCGACGATCTCAGAAACGATAGCATTTACAACCTGTTCGACCAGGGTCAGCTGAGGTTGGACGGGCGGCATGCGATCTCCAATAGGCTGGTCTGCGAACCTATAGCACTGCATCGCGAAAAAATCCATTGTTTTGCATTCGAATTCAGCATATGTATTCAGAATTCGAATTCAAGCCGCAATAATGCGGTCAATCAAGGAGGAATGCAGATGCCCACGGTGAGTCGCCGTTCGCTTTTGAAATCCGCAGTTGGCCTTGTGGCGGCCGGGACCGTCCTGAACAGCCCCGCCGTGTTGGCCCAGGCCGCGCCAATCAAGCTCAAATTCGGCAACGACCTGCCCGACACGCATTCGGTCAATGTCAGGCTGAAAGAGGCCATCCAGGCGATCAACGCCGAGTCCAAGGGCCAGGTCGTGATCAGCCTGTTCCCCAACAATCAGCTCGGCAGCGACACCGACATGATGACCCAGTTGCGTTCGGGTGCGCTCGAGCTTGCGACAATGCCGGGCACCGTTCTCTCGACGCTCATCCCGACTGCCTCCCTGACAGGTGTGGGCTTTGCCTTTACCGACTACGACAAGGTCTGGGCCGCCATGGATGGCGAGGTCGGCAAGTTCATTCGCGGCAACATCGAGAAGGTGGGCCTCGTCCCGTTCGAGGCCGTGTGGGACAATGGCTTCCGCCAGATCACCAGCAGCACGCGCCCGATCAAGACGCCGGAGGACCTCGCGAACTTCAAGATCCGCGTGCCGGTCGTGCCGCTGTGGGTATCGATGTTCTCGGCCCTGGGAGCGGCTCCGGTCAGCATCCCGCTCAACGAAGCCTATTCCGCCTTGCAGACCAAGATTGCGGATGGCCAGGAGAATCCGCTGGCGCTGATCGAGTCCGCGAAATTCTACGAGGTGCAGAAATACTGCTCCCTCACCAATCACGCATGGGACGGCTTCTGGCTGCTGTCGAGCGCACGGATCTGGAAGACGATCCCGCAGGACGCGCAGCAACTCATGCAGAAGCATTTCAACGCTGCCGCAAAGAAGCAGCGCGACGACATCGTCAAGGCGAACGCCGACTACCAGAAGGCGCTCGAAGGGAAGGGGCTCACCTTCAACACGACGCAGGCGGAAGCCTTCCAGGCCGCGCTCGCCAAGACGTCCTTCTACAAGGATGCGAAGGCCAAATTCGGTGATCAGGCCTGGTCGCTACTACAGAAATACGCCGGCAACATCGGGTGATCGTCATGCATCTCGTAGAGGAAGCGAGCCCGCCCCGGATGACCGGTGTGGCCGAAACCCTGCAAAAGGCAGAACGGCTGCTTGGCTCAGCCGTCGCGGCGATGGCCGCGCTGCTCGTCGTCGCCGAAATCATCGTGCTGTTCACCGGTGTTTCGGCGCGCTATTTTTTCCAGAAGCCGCTGATCTGGTCGGACGAACTCGCCGGAATCCTGTTCCTGTGGCTTGCAATGTTCGGCGCGGTGGTCGCGTTCCAGCGCGGCGAACACATGCGCATGACCGCGATCGTGGGACAGGTCAGTCCACGCAGGCGAGCTTTCTTCGACGTGCTCGCGATCGCCGCACCGCTGGCCTTCCTGGTTCTCGTGATCCAGCCGGCGATCGAATTTGCGTCGGATGAGTCGTTCGTGTCCACGCCCGCACTGGATATTTCCAGCCTTTGGCGGGCGGCGGCGCTTCCGATCGGTCTCGGTCTCATGCTCGCCGTCGCGATCTTGCGGCTGTTGTCCTTCGGAAGCCTGCGGCTCGCGGCCGTCGCGGTCGGGATCGTTGCCGTGATCGGCGCGGCTCTCTACGCGCTCAGCCCGATGCTCATACCGCTGGGCAACCTCAACCTCCTCATCTTCTTCGTTGGCCTCGTCGCAATCATGGTGTTCGCAGCGGTCCCGATCGCTTTCGCCTTCGGCCTCGCGACCTTCGCCTACATCACACTGACGACCAGCACGCCTGCGACGGTGGTCATCGGTCGCATGGACGAGGGCATGAGCCATCTCATCCTGCTGTCGGTCCCCTTGTTCGTCTTCCTCGGCCTGCTGATCGAGATGACGGGAATGGCGCGCGCCATGGTCGCCTTCCTTGCAAGCTTGCTCGGCCATGTCCGGGGTGGCCTGCAATACGTGCTGGTCGCGGCGATGTATCTGGTCTCCGGCATCTCCGGCGCGAAGGCGGCCGATATGGCGGCGGTAGCGCCCGTGCTGTTTCCCGAGATGGTGAAGCGCGGTGCCAAGCCCGGCGATCTGGTTGCGCTGTTGTCGGCAACAGGCGCGCAGACCGAAACAATTCCTCCGAGCCTCGTTCTGATCACGATCGGTTCGGTCACGGGCGTGTCGATTGCGGCCTTGTTCACCGGCGGCTTGCTGCCCGCGCTGGTTCTCGCGGTGATGCTGTGTACCGTGGTCTGGTTCCGCTATCGCAGGGACGACCTCTCTCATGTCAAGCGCGCCACCTGGGGGCAGGTGGGCTCTGGATTCCTGGTCGCGCTGCCTGCGATCGCGCTCCCCTTCGTGATCCGGGCAGCCGTGGTCGGCGGCGTCGCGACGGCTACGGAGGTGTCCACGATCGGCATCGTCTACTCGGCGATCGCGGGGCTCTTCATCTACCGGAAGTTCGACTGGCGTCGGCTCTATCCGATGCTGACCGAAACCGCGGCGCTGTCTGGCGCGATCCTGCTGATCATCGGCGCGGCGACCGGCATGGCCTGGGCCCTGACCCAGTCGGGATTCTCGACCGCGCTGGCCGCCTTCATGACCGGCTTGCCGGGCGGTGCGCCAATCTTCCTGGTGGTCACGATCGTTGCGTTCGTCATCCTCGGCAGCGTGCTGGAGGGCATCCCGGCGATCGTGCTGTTCGGGCCCCTGCTGTTCCCCATCGCCAAGCAGGTCGGCGTGCATGAAGTGCACTATGCGATGGTGGTGATCCTCGCAATGGGTATCGGCCTGTTCGCTCCGCCCTTCGGCGTTGGGTACTATGCCGCCTGCGCCATCAGCCGCATCCATCCCGACGAGGGCATCAAGCCGATGCTCGGCTACGTGATCGCGCTCTTGATCGGCACGATCGTCATCGCGGCCGTGCCGTGGTTCTCGATCGGACTGTTGCATTGAGTCAATTCAGGATTTGCATTCAAAATTCGAGGAGTGGAACGTGAAAGACCTCTTGAATTTCGGTGAAATGCTCTCGGTACATGCGCGCCTGTCGCCCAATCGGATAGGCGCACGGGATCTCGACCGCGCGATGACGTTCGCGCAATGGAACGAACGGTCGTGCCGGCTCGCCAACGCCTTGCTCGGCCTCGGCCTCGGCAAGGGCGACCGGGTCGCAATCCTTGCCTACAACTGCGTCGAGTGGTGCGAGATTTTTGCCGCGACCGCCAAGGCAGGCCTGGTTGCGCTGCCCGTCAACTTCCGTCTGGTCGGCAAGGAAGTGAAGTTCATCGTCGAGAATGCCGAAGCTGCTGCCTTGATAGTCCAAGACGAACTCGTCGGCATCGTCGAGGAGATTCGCAAGGACATCCCGATCAGGGAGGATCGCTTCGTGCATTTTGGAGCGCGCCCGTGTCCGGCCGGCTATCGTGCGTACGAGGAGTTTGTCGCGGCCGGCAGCGCCGGCGAGCCCGGCCAGGCCGTTGCATTGTCCGATCCCTGGACGCTGATGTACACCTCGGGCACGACCGGCAACCCCAAGGGGGTCGTGAGGAGTCATCGCAGTGCCGTGCTTCTGTCGATGGTGACCGAGATCGAACTCGGACTGCATCGCAATGACGGTGCGCTGCTGGTGATGCCGATGTGTCACGCCAATTCGCTGAATTTCTTCGGCGCGTTCGGCTATTGCGGCGGGGTCAATTCGATCTATTCGCGCAAGAGCTTCGACCCCGAACATTGTGTGAAGACCTTGGCCGAAGGAGGCTCCACGTTCACCTCGCTGGTGCCGACCCACTACATCATGATGCTCGGCCTGTCGAAGGCCGTCCGGAGCAAATACAACTTCGATGCCGTCACCAAGCTGATGATCTCGTCGGCGCCGGCGCGCCCCGAGACCAAACGCGAGGTCATGGAGATGTTTCCGAACTCGGGTCTGTTCGAGCTCTATGGCGCCACCGAGACCGGCTGGGTGACGATGCTTCATCCCCACGAGCAATTCACGAAACTCGGCTCGGTCGGCCGCGAATGCGTCGGGGCAGCGCCGATCAGGATTCTCGATGAAGCCGGCAACGAAGTGCCGGACGGCGAGGCGGGCGAGCTCTTCTCCTGCAACGCGCATACATTCGACTGCTACTGGCGCTTGCCGGAGAAAACCAAGGAAGCGTTCCGCGGTGACTATTGCTCGGTCGGCGACATGGCCCGGCGTGATGCCGACGGCTACATCCATCTGTCCGACCGCAAGAGCAACATGATCATTTCCGGCGGAGAAAACATCTATCCCTCGGAAGTGGAATCATCCGTTGGTGCGCATCCCATGGTCAAGGACGTCGCCGTTATCGGCTTGCCCGACGAAAAATGGGGCGAGCGCGTCCATGCGGTTATCGTTCTGCACGACGGCGCGGCCCTCAGCGAAGTCGAATTGGTCGAATGGTCGAAGGATCGCCTGGCCGGCTACAAGCGCCCGAGGTCCTATTCGTTCATTGCCGAGAGCGAGATGCCGCGCAACGCCACGGGGAAAGTCCTGCATCGAGAATTGAAAAAGAAGTTCACGAGCTGAGCACTTCACGGGTCGAGACGCTTCGGGTTCCGGACATGCATGCCGTACTCAACTCCGCCTTGCCGATCTTTGCACTGATCCTCACAGGACTTGTGTGCGGAATCCTTGGCGTGTTCGACCGGACGGCAACCGACAACCTGAATCGGTTTGCCGTTTACCTGGCTCTTCCGTCGCTGATGTTCCTGGCGATGTCCAGGATCTCGCCCAGCGAGGTCCGTCAACTGGGTTTTGTCGGTGCGTTTTGCGGCGGGTTTTCGGTCTGCTTCGCCGTTGCCTTCCTGATCAGCCGTGTCCGAGGCAAGCGCGTCGCAAATGCAAGCATCGAGGGACTCGATGCGGGTTACAGCAATGTCGGCTTCATGGGGATTCCCATGTGCCTCCTGGTGTTCGGGCCTGAAAGTGCCCCTGCGTCGATCATCGCCACCCTGTTTACGGCTTGCGTGTTGTTCCTGTTTGCGATCGTCGTGGTCGAGATCGACCTGCAGAAGAAGGAGAAATTCTGGCAGACGGGGGCCAAGATCGCGCACACGCTGTTCACGAGTCCGCTCTTCATCGCACCGATTGCGGGCCTGGCCGTCGGCTTGAGCGGTTTCGTCCTGCCGGCCCCGGCGGTTAGCTTCACGACCCTGCTCGGGGGCGCCGCGTCGCCAGCCGCGCTGATTTGCATAGGACTGTTTCTCGCGCAGGAGCGGGTGGTCACCGACGATATCGCATCAATTGCGATCCTCGTTTCTCTGAAGCTGATACTGCAGCCCTTGGTGACTGCGTTGCTCGCCTTCTACGTATTCTCAATGCCGCCGCTCTGGTCCCACTCGGCAGTGATCTTGAGTGCACTGCCGATCGGATCGGGGCCCTTCACCATCGCAAAATTGTACGGACTCGAGGCGGGGGTGACTTCCGGCTCGATTCTCGCCTCGCATGTATTTGCCGTCGTGACCGTCTCGCTGCTGGTCGGATGGCTCGCCCAAGTCTGAGGAAACAGAAATCAACATCATGGGAGTCTTCCGATGAAAGTCTTGCCGGATAGTGCAGCCGATCTCATTGCACGTCTTCTGAAGCGACGCGGAGTAAATCGCGTGTTCGCTCTCTGCGGCGGTCACATCATGCCGATCTGGATGCGCCTCGACGCCGAAGGAATTCAGATCGTCGACGTTCGCGATGAGCGCGCCGCCGTTCATATGGCGCAGGCTCATGCCGAACTCACCGGTGAGCTCGGAGTGGCGCTCGTCACGGCAGGTCCCGGGATGACCAATTCCATCACCGGCATTGCCAACGCGCATGTCTCGCGCGCTCCGGTGCTCGTTATCTCCGGCGGCAATCCGCGGCCGCAGGAGAACCGGGGCGGACTCCAGGACATGGATCATACCCAGCTCGTCCGATCCATCACGCGGTATGCACGGACGGTGCGCGAACCGTCGCTGGTGCTGCAGGAACTGGACGAGGCAATCTCCCGGGCCTTCGGCGAGGGCGGAGAGCCGGGCCCGGTGTTCATCGATTTTCCCGTCGACACCTTGCGCGGCGTCGTGCCGAAGGCGCTGCAACTCGAAGAGCATCTCGGCGCCAAGCCTCACACCGTTACTCGCCCCGACCCGGCGCAGGTCGAGAAGGCGGTCGATCTGCTGTGGTCGGCACGGCGCGTGCTGGTGATCTCCGGCCGCGGCGCTCGTGGGGCCGGCCCGGAGTTGGTCGCCTTGCTCGATCGATTGGGCGCCGTCTATCTCGACACCGGCGAAAGCCGAGGCCTTGTGCCGGACAGCCATCCGTCGGTCGTCGGTGCGATGCGGGGCGCGGTGATGGGGGACGCAGACGTGGTTCTCACCATCGGCCGCCGGCTCGATTTCCAGCTCGCCTACGGTTCGCCTTCCGTCTTCCAGTCCGCCAGGTTCGTGCGCATCGCCGATACGCCGGCCGAAATGCGCGATAATCGGCGCGGCGCCGTCGAAATCTTGGCATCTCCGGCAGAGACGCTGCGCGCCATGGTGGAACAGGCCGGCAACCGCGTGTCCGAAGTCGATCAGCAATGGGCTGCCAGGTTGCGCACCAGCCACGAAGACCGCGCCAGGAAGCTGCAGCAGAGCATGGCCTCGGCGCCGAACGGCTCCGACGGCAGGCTGCATCCGAACAAGGTGCTCTCCGCATTGCAGAGGGCCATCGGCAATGATTCCGTCGTCATCACTGATGGCGGGGACTTCCTGTCCTTTGCGCGCGTCGGGCTGAATGCCCCGATGATGCTGGATCCCGGACCATTCGGCTGCATCGGGATTGGCCTGCCTTATGGGATCGCGGCCAGCCTGGCCTTCCCGGACAAGCCCGTGGTGGTCGCGACCGGGGACGGGGCCTTCGGCTTCAATGCCATTGAAGTCGATACCGCCGTGCGCCACAAGGCGCCGGTCCTGATCGTCGTCGCCAACAATGGCGCCTGGCAGATCGAGGTGCATGACCAGACGGTTACCCATGGCAAGGTGGTCGGCACCAAGCTGCAATTTGCGGACTATGCAGGAATGGCGCGGTCGTTCGGGATGCATGCCGAGCGCGTGGAGACCGAGGTGGAACTCGGGCCCGCGATCGAAAGAGCGCTCGCCAACCGTCCGGCGCTGCTGGACATGGTCGTCACACCCGAAGCAATATCCTCTGACGGCAAGACGGGTCTTGCCTGGGTGCCTGACCTGCAGCCTTTGGCCGCATGGGACGAAGCCGAGCGGAAGTGGAGAGCTTCGTGATAGCATCGATCTCTCCTGCCGTTGAGTTGCCCGTGTTCGACATCAGAGATCAGCACGTTCTGGTGACCGGTGGTTCAAGCGGCCTCGGTCGGCATTTCGCGCGCTTCGTCGCGGGCAACGGCGCCAAGGTGACGCTCGCAGCGCGTCGCGCCGCGGCGCTGGAGTCGGCCGTGGCCGAAATCGGCGCAGCCGGGGGCAAGGCCAAGAGCGTCATTCTCGACGTCACGTCGGTCGATAGCGTCAGCCGTGCAATGGAGCAGGCCGAATCCGGATTTGGCCCGATCCATGCGGTCATCAACAATGCCGGCGTCACCGCGACGAAGCCGGCGCTCGAGCAGGACGAGCGCGCCTGGGACAGTGTGATCGACACCAATCTGAAGGGTGTTTGGCTGGTCGCGCAGGCGGCCGCGCGGCGCATGGTCGAGAACAAGGTGAAGGGCTCGGTCGTCAACATTGCGTCCATCCTCGGTCTGCGCGTCGCTGGTGCGGTTGCGCCCTACGCGATTTCGAAGGCCGGCGTCATCCAGATGACCAAAGCGCTTGCGCTCGAGTGGGCGCGCTACGGCATCCGCGTCAATGCGCTGGCACCCGGCTATTTCGTGACCGAACTGAATGACGATTTCTTCGAGAGCGACGCCGGCAAGGCGCTGATCAGGCGCGTGCCGAAACGGCGGCTCGGGCAGCTAGAGGAACTCGATGGGCCGCTCTTGCTTCTGGTTTCCAACGCCGGATCGTTCATGACGGGCAGTGTCGTGACGGTCGATGGTGGGCACATGGTTTCCGGACTTTAGGGTGCAACCGGAATGACCGTGCGTTTCGCAGAAGTGAACGGCGTCAAAATCGCCTACAGGATCGAAGGCGAGGGGCCGCCGCTCGTGCTGGTGATGGGCTATCGGCTCAATTCGATGGCCTGGCCGGCGAAGTTTATCGAGCAGCTGGCCTGTCGGTTCACGGTGATTACGCTCGACAATCGTGGTACCGGACTGAGCGACAAGCCCGTCAAGGGTTACGCGATCGCGAACATGGCGCGGGACGTTTGCGCAGTCGTTAACGACCTTGGGCTCGCAAACGTCCATATGCTGGGCTATTCGATGGGCGGCGCGATCGCCCAGGAATTCGTGCGACAATTCCCGGAGCGCGTGTCAAGCCTGATCCTGTGTGCAACGATGGCCGGAGGTCCGCGGGCGCAGTATGCGAAAGCCCCGGTGGTTGCGACGATGCGCGATCTGGATGGGCTCTCGCCGGAACAGGCTGCGCGTCGCATCTGGAAGGTGACCTACTCGCTAGGCTACCTGGCACAGCACCAGGCGCTTGCCGAGGAACAGATGCGA
This sequence comes from Bradyrhizobium sp., assembly GCA_035652015.1. Classification (GTDB taxonomy): domain Bacteria; phylum Pseudomonadota; class Alphaproteobacteria; order Rhizobiales; family Xanthobacteraceae; genus Bradyrhizobium. Next base: position 16,199 of record DASREP010000007.1, read on the forward strand.
CGCGAGATCGCGCTGCCCACCCCTCTGCATGCGGCCGATCTGCAATTTCAGGCATTCGCCGAATTCGACGGCTCGGCGGCGCTTGCCGACATACGTTGTCCGACCCTGATCCTGACGGGGGATCTCGACGAACTGATCCCGCCGCAGAACTCGGCGATGATGGCACGACTGATTCCCGGCGCGAAGCTGGTGCTGATGCCAGGCCATGGGCATCGCGCGCTGTGGGAGGCGTCCGCAGATTGCGCCGGGTTGATTACCAGGTTTCTTGATTCCGCACTCGGCGCGGCGGTCGCTACATCCGACGCGTTTCAGGAGGGCCGACTGCCGACCACGCCGGACGCCTTGACATCAGCCGTCGAATTGTTGGCGGCATGGCCATTCGCCCTGATGAAAGTCGGTTTCGAATCGATGGCGGCCGCGCGACAATCGCTTCTCGTGGAAAGCGGCTCGCGGTTTGGAGATGGCAAGCCCATCATCCTCGTTCCGCATGCTTTCAGTCCCACGCTGGCGCTATCTTCCATCTCAAGCTGGCTGAGGGCGCTTGGCTACAGGCCGGTGACGGCACCTCGCTTCGAGGGATCTGCGAGCGCCTCTTCACTATCCAGCGTGATCTACGAGGCCACTCGGCGGGTCGGCCGGAAAAGCGTTTTGATTACGCATTCTTTCGGCGTCCCGCGGGTGCTGCAGTTTGTCGAACTGCATAGGGAGCGCATATCGGACGTCGTCGTCATCGGAGGATACCAGCCTGTCGGCATCGACGGCGTCCGCACGCACTCGATCTCCGCATGGTCGACATTTCAGACCATGTTCGAGTTGCCGCGACTGCTGCGGGGCATCGACCTCGAACTGATCGACACGTTCGACGTCGGAGGATAAAAATGGCTGAAAAGAGTATCGACCCGATGGCGTTTTGGCAAAAGATCATGGGCGAGATGGAAAAGGGTCTGAACAGCTACGCCAATCAGGCGATGGAACGGGTGGTCGTCGATACCACGGTGCAGCCGAAGGCGGTTGCGCATCCGACCGACGCGTCTTCCCGAATGGGTTAGCGCCACAGCCGGTGTACCCCGGATAGCTGCCGACTTGCTGCAGTACCACATTTCGGCAGCCGCGGGCCAATTGCGGACTCATGCACCGGAGCGCGCTGATTGCGCTATTCGCCGCGACTTCGCTGACGGACCATTCCCAGACTCATGCGCTGCCGCAGTCCGAGCCATTCGATCAGCTCGTTAGCAGAAGCGAGCAGCGTCGGCGACATATCGATGCGAAGCGCTTCAGATTGCTCGGATTCAAGGATAGATTTGGGATTGAACCACAAAAAGCGCGGCTCTCTGCTTGGGCGGCAGGCGGAACTCTATCACCACCGCCCCAACCAGCGCAATTAGCATCGCCGTCGTCGCAAGAGGCCAGATCAGTTTGCGTACCCCGGCTCGTGTGGCGTCGGATACGACTTGCAAGGTCGTTAATACTGGTGTGGACCGCGAATCGATCATCACATTCAATGATTCGGCTTTTCTCATGGAGAAATCTCACTTTGCTACCAGTGCGGGAATTTCCAAGACGCGGTGGCACGCCTTGGCGGATCACACCCGCGCGTCGCGAACGACGATCCTGACACTGGCGATCGCAACACTGCGCTCATGCACGAACACGATGTTCGAGGTTCCGCGATTAAGCGCCTTCACAAGAACTGTGCGATTGGTCTGTGGGGAAACATTGATCACGTGCGAATCGTCGACCAAAACGGTTTCGAAAGATCTGTCGAGCGTCAGCAAGGAGCCGGTGCCAAGCGCAATCGTCACCGTGTCGTCGAAGGCCTTGCTCGCGGACAAAACCGCAAGGCCAACGGTCAGTCCGAGCATGCAAGCTCGCCGCCGAACCGTCATATCATGACCTCGCTGAATTCTTCGGTTGCGACCGTTGAGGTAGGATCAGGTTGGAGCATTCGCGGCTGCTATCACCATGCGCTTCTTGAAGTTAGCGACGGCCGCCTCCTCAATACCAAAGTTATTGGACAACAAATGCCGGGGCGCCCTGGTCAACCAGTCCGATAGCGTGGTCTCGCGATATGCGCCGCTGTCAAGCACACCGACGATTTCCGCATCGTCCAACCCTATGTTCTGGATCGAATGCCCGCAGCAGCGCGGGATGTAGGCGCAATCGCCAGGCGAAAGGTCGGCGACGGCGAGACGTTTGTCTGGGGCTAATAGTGTCACGCGCGTACGTCCCTTGAGCACGTAATGCCACTCATTGGCGTCCGGATGCCAATGCGGTTCGTGCATTGCACCACGCTGCAACTGCAGCAGCGTGCCAGTCAGTGTGGTCGACACCGGAAACTCTTTTGAAGAGGCAACGTAAAGCGATCCGCCCGACGTGGCTACACGCGGCTTTTGCGCCGTTAGCGAACAGCGGTGGGTCCGCTTGCGATCCAGTGCGTGCGCCGCGTGTGCTTGCGGGCCATCGAGCGTCACTACCTCGCCCTGCATGATATAGGTCTCGGCGCTCGGAATACCCGACAAGGTATCCGCCGCAACGCCGATTGCCTGCGAGAGCACATCCTTGTCGTATCGGCTCATCCAGTCACTGATGCCGAACGTTCCATGCTCGGAATAGAGGCCGTCGTCAAAGGCGAGAATGGCATGACACGGCGACGTGCCGAGCGTCTGGATCGCGTGGCTATGTCCTTTGGGAAAATACCAGAGGTCGCCCGGACCAAGATTGACCACCTCTGCCACACCCTCGGGATCGACGACCGTAATCTGGCAATGGCCATCGACGACATAGGCCCATTCCGCTGAATTATGCCAATGCATCTCGCGGGAGCCGCCGGCGTTGATGAACAGATGCGCGCCCGCGATATTGGACGCGATCGGCAGACTTCGTGTGGTGATCTCGCGCGCCCATCCGCCGGACGTCGCCTTGATCGGCGCCCTGTCCAGCGATGCCGTGAAGACCACGGGGTCACCCGGCTTGTGCGGAATAGTCTTCAAGAAATCGGATGCAGGGGAAACGTCGTATCCGGCCGCGTGACCGTCGTTACCGGACGCAAACGTTGGCGACGCGGCCAGAGTTCCCGCGCCGAGTGCAAACGACTGAATGAAAAAACGGCGAGTTGTTTTGAACATGACTTGTCCTCCGGGAGCACCTGGGAATTCTAAACGAGACAAGTGCGTGTGAGCTTAAGCCACCAAGGGCTGCGCCCGCGTCCCCCGATCGGGGGATGCAGGTCTGAAGAGAGGCCGTCTCTTAGCTATTGGAGGAGAGGATTGGAAAACGCAGCCACGAGCTTGACCAGATCGGCCTGACGGCTGGTGCGGGTTTTCTCGAACAGACGCCCGAGATGGGTTTTTACGGTCTCGGCCGAAACGCCAAGCACCTCCGCGACCTCGGGTACCCCGCCTACCTCGACGATGGCGAACAGCACCTGAAGCTCCCTCGGGGTCAACTTGAACTCATTGGCAATAACCTCGGGCGGGGATGCCAAATCAAGAACCGCCTTGTAGACGAATACGGTCGCAACCGCGGAATACAGCACCCCTGCCTCGCGCCGCGCCCCTGCGGTAAGCGGCAATACATTGGCGACATAGCGGCTCCCGTCGCGAGCCTTGAGCGGCACTGCCAGCCCTTTCCGGTCCATCGATCCATCGCCGCGGCCGGCGGCGGTGAACGCGTCCAGTAGAGCCTGGTTGACCTCCGGATCGACGCCACCCAGCTTGCCCCCGCGCGCGTTTAGAACGTTCCCCCCGGACACCATGGCATGGCCGCAGAGATTGGCATGAACAATGCGGCCAAACGCGTCGACCAAGAACATGCCGGCCGGCAGCGTATCCAGGCTGTCGGCAAGCGCCGCGGCCTCGATCTTCTTGAGATCGATCACTTGCCCGATGGCGAGGGCGCGGCGCACGTGCGGCACGACAAGCGCGAAGCGCCGACGCATTTCGTCGTCGACGAAGCCCTCATTGAATCGTCGAAATACCCAAAAGCCGGCGCAACTAATCGCAGATTTCTCAAGGTTCGACATGAGGGTGTCGATAAACCCTTGTGGCGCGACCCACTCCTTGGCAAATCGCGAATGACAAAATTCATTGCGAGGAACGCACTCAGGAACGGGAGCGTGCACGGTTTCTAAGTCAAAGAAAATTGCCGTCGGAAAAAATGGATTAATCCTGGAGCAGCGTTCGATGTAGATCTTCTCGTAACCTGGAGCGATGCCCCAGTTGTAGAAGACTGTTGTGCCCCTTTGCACCATGTCATGCGATGCCAACGTGGCGGCGCTCGCACCAATAAAAATACATGCCTTCATGAACACGTCCGGCCACAAACTCGGATCGAGCGACGCGTCATAGATGTCGCCGATAAGTTCAGAGAACTGCTCCATGTCGGACATGATAAGCCGCTCGGTCTTGAAGTCGAGCTCGGGATGACTGCCCCGCTTGTCTGCGCATTGCAGGGCAACATTACATCAATATTGGGTTTGGCATGTCCAGAATCGCGACCGAGCTACGCGCCCGTTGATGAGAATTTGATCCAGGCGAAACGCGAAAAGGACAATATCGCTGACGGAAGAGCGATTATGCACGCGTTGAGCTCGAAGTCGCCTTTGGGTCAAAAGCGTCGGTCTCTGCGATAGACCGCCACCCCTCGACTTCCACGACACGGCAACCATATGACCACTGGCGCCAAGCCCCATTATTATTGGCACAGGCTCCCCCCAATTTTTCAAACGACCAATATCAACTTTGGTAGCTCACAAGGAGGCGAAATGTGTCGGTGATAGATGCCTCGGGACAGCCGACGTTAAACCAAGGTACCGCGATGCCACGGCCGTGATCACAAGCAAGCTCGGCACCGGATACTGGAACCGGAGCCTGCAGTAGGGCGCATACCGAGCCGCTACGCGCCCGCCAGCGCGTCGCGCACGGCGATGCGCCCGCCATCGGGCTTCTTGACATAGAGATGCCGCTCCAGCTCCGACTGCATGTTCTCGAACATGGCGTAGAGGTCGCCGCAATAGACGGAGGGGTTGTCGTACCTGTTTTGCTTCGAGAAACGATGCGGAAGATAGCCGCCGCCGCAGGCGTTCATGAATTTGCAAGCCCGGCATTTGGCGGCAAGGTTGATCGAGGCGTTGCGCGCGTGCTTCCAACGCGGCTCGTTGCGCACCTCGTCAAGCCCATGCTCGAAGATATTGAACGTGGTCCGCGTAAAGCCGTCGCCCGCGATACGCAGCACGTCGTGCGCTTCGACCGAGCCGTCAGTCATCACGGTGCACAGTTCGACGGGATGATAGCCGACACCCTCGGTCGGCGAATTGCTGCCGAGCAGCGCGGTGACCATGTCGGTGATGATGCGGATGTTCACCTCCGGTCTCTCGCGATTGGCGGCCAGCCAGAGGTCGAACAGGCCGTTGTAGAACGAGGCGATCGCGGGCGGCGTCTCGTCGACCGTCGCATCGGGAATCATGATGTCGTAATGGGTGATGCCGCAAGCGGCGAAGAAGTCGGTGTAGTGCGACGGCGGGTAAGCGGGATTGCAGACAGCAAGCGCGCTGACGCGGATGTCGCGCGCGACCAGGCGCCGCGCGGCGCGCTCCACGGCCGCGTGGGTGCCACCTCCCTGGAAGGTCTTCCGGTGCAAATCGTGGATATGCGCGGGGCCATCGACGCTGATCGCCACCGAGATGCGATGAGCCTCGAAACAGTCCAGCCATTGATCATCGATCAGGACGCCATTGGTGGTAACGGAGAGCGGGATTGCGCTGCCGGTGCGCGCAGTGATGGCCGCGCAAGACTCGGCAAAATGCGCGAAGTTCGCGACGCCCCACAACAGCGGCTCGCCGCCGTGCAGGACAATTGGAAAATCACAGAGGCCCTGCTCGACGACATGCTCTTCGATGCGCCGCAGCAGTTGGCGCAAGACGGCTGCGCTCATAAGCTTGGGCTTGTGGTAGACCGAGGCGTCGCGGAACCAGTAGCAATACGAGCAGTCGATATTGCAGCGTGTCGCCACCTTGACCAGAAGCTGCGAGATCGGCTGACTCTCAAAGTCCACAGGATCTATAGCGTCAGCCGACATGCGGACAGCAGACCTCGGAGGACGTCAGTAGCCGCGGACAAATCCACGGCGGAATCCGCCGTAAGGCCCGACATGGCCTCGACGGAACGCGCCGCCATAACCGGGGCCCCGAACGAAGCCGCGCCTGAAATAAGCCTCGGTCACCAGCGGTTTGTCGGAAAGAAACTCTTCGGATGCGGTGGGGCCCGCCGCATTTTGATCGAACATGACGCCCTTGTCCGGGCTCTGCTCGCGCAAGTCGGGCAGCAACGCGTCAATGCCAGGATGATCGCTCTGAATTGTTGCCCCAGGCCCGTGCAATTGCAGCAGACCCGCAAAAAGCTTCAGCGTGAGAATAGGCATCCCGACTACTCCCTCTGCTCGCGGAACGTACGCTGGCAACTGAACTTATAGCGCAATGCGCCGGTCGGCAATATGAGACTTGGCGGGCGACGTGAATCGCTGGCGCGCTGGTGGCCAGATCGGTTACCGCTGGCAGGTCACCAACTGGGTGTTCGGCCTGGAAGCTCAGGGCGACTGGGCCAATCTCCGCAACTCAAACGCCAGCGTGTTTCTCCCGTTGGTTGGTTATGAAGGCGGCGCTCCGTCCGGCGATACGGTCGAGGAGAGGCTCTCGAACCTCGGCAGCGAAGTTCTCAAACGTCTGCTGGCTGACGACAACGTCGACTTCATCCGCCTCGCGGTGGCCGAATCGCGTCGCTTTCCCGATCTGGCCAAGGTGGGACGGATGGCGCGCGAACGCGGAGCCCAGAATGCCGCCGCCGTGTTCAAGGAGGTCGCCGACTCGAAGCAGGGTCGGGCCTATCCCGCCTTTGCGTCGGCACGCCTGGCGAAGACCACCCAGTTCTTCCTCGATCTGGTGGTTGCGCCCCTGTTGATGCGTGCGGTCCTCGGCGAGGATCCCAAGTCGCTAAGAGCGCAGATTCGAAGCCACGTCGCGGAAAGCGTGGCGTTCTTTCTGTCGGCTTGCCGGAGCGTCTAGGCAGGGCGGCTATCGGTCTTTCGATACGTCTCGTCGAAAGACATGGGCTTCCGGAATGCAGTACACGGTGGGATTCTCCGGGCCGGGATGAGCCAGGCGCCGCTGCGGAGAACAATCGCGTTCTTCCAACTCGCGGACGCACGTCATCTCCAGCCGAGAGCGGGCGCGACGTGCTTCAGGATCGCATCGATCACATGAGCATTGTACTCGACGCCTAACTGGTTGGGGACGGTAAGCAGCAGCGTGTCCGCCTCGGCGATCGCCTCATCTTTTCGGAGCTGCTCGACGAGGATCTCCGGCTCGGCCGCGTATCCTCGGCCGAACACCGCCCGCGCTTCGTGGATGAAGCCGATCTGGTCCTCTTCCTGGCCGGCTCTTCCGAAATAGGCGCGATCGCGATCGTCGGTGAGCGCAAAGATACTGCGGCTGACCGAGACGCGCGGCGTGCGGTCGTGTCCAGCCTCGCGCCACGCGGCGCGGAAGGCACGGATCTGGGCCGCCTGCTGGACGTGCAGCGGCTCCCCGCTCTCGTCGAACTTCAGAGTCGAGGTTTGAAGGTTCATCCCTAGCTTCGCCGCCCAGACGGCAGTGGCGTTGGATGCCGAGCCCCACCAGATGCGGTCGCGCAGTCCCTCGGAAAACGGTTCGAGCCGAAGCAGCCCCGGCGGGTTGGAGAACATGGGCCGCGGGTTCGGTTGCGCGAAGCCCTTGCCGCGCAGCAGCTCCAGGTACGTTTCGGCGTGGCGCCGCCCCATGTCGGCCTCGCTCTCGCCGTCCTGCGGCAGATAGCCGAAATGTCGCCACCCATCGATCACCTGCTCGGGAGACCCCGGCTGATGCCGAGCTGGAGCCTTCCGCCGGCGATGAGGTCGGCCGCGCCCGAGTCTTCGGCCATGTAAAGGGGGTTTTCGTAACGCATGTCGATGACCGCGGTGCCGATCTCGATGCGCCTGGTCTTCGCGCCGACGGCCGCCAGGAGAGGAAAGGGCGAGGCGAGTTGTCTGGCGAAGTGATGGACGCGAAAGTAGGCGCCGTCCGCGCCCAATTCCTCTGCCGCCACCGCAAGCTCGATCGCTTGCAGGAGCGCGTCGGCCGCCGAGCGGGTCCGCGACTGCGGCGAAGGCGTCCAGTGTCCGAAGGAGAGGAAGCCGATCTTTTTCATGGGAGGTTTACCCTTCGATTTGTCCAACTCGCGCGATCGCCGTGTCTCTCAATGCCCCATCGGCGCCGCACCCCCATCCGCCCCGTGGACGGCCGGGAATTCGACGCCGATCTGCTGGTGATGGTGAATCCGGTCGAGGGATGGACCGCGGCCGAATACGTCGAAAGCCTCGGCCGCGTGTTCTCCGGCAGCAAGACCTATGACGACAAGACGAAGACGTGGGATTATTGCGTCACGATCACCTACGCGGGCGACCGCAAGGTCGACCTGGCCCCTTGCATCGTCGGCAGGCGTTGGGAGGGCAGCATGGAGGTGTGCAACCGGAAGGGCAGCTTCGAACTGACGGCACCGGTCGAATATACCGAGTGGATGAAGGAGAGGAATGCCTACTCGGGCAACAATTCCTTCCGCAAGGTGACGCGGCTAGTAAAGTATCTGCGCGACATCAAGGAGACCTTCACCTGCCCATCCGTGCTCCTGACGACCCTGCTCGGCAACCAGATCCAGTGGTTCGATAAGGACACCGATGCGTTCGCCGACGTTCCCACGACGCTTCAGACCCTGATGGGGCGTCTAGACGACTGGCTCCGGATGTACCCGAGCAGGCCCGCGGTGACGAATCCGAAGCTCCCCAGCGAGGATTTCGCTTCGCTCTTCGGCACCGACGATCAGTATTCGAACTTCCGCACCGTGATCGCCCGCTACCGGAAATGGATCGACGAGGCTCACTTGACGGGGGGTCGGCAGGAGAGCATCGCGGCCTGGCAAAAGGTGTTCGGCGAGGAATTCGGCAAGGCCAGCGTAATCAAGGTCGCCGCTGACGCCGCGGCCGAGGGGTTCGCGAGGGTTCGCGGCCTGCTCTCGTCGACGGCGGCCCATCTCAACGAACTGGTGGAGGTGGTCAAGAACTACGGTATCTCCGTACTGCCGCTCGACTTCGCCCGCCCGCCCCACATCCGACAGCCGACATGGCGACAGGTGCCGAACCTTGCGACGGTCCGAATGACCGCCGAATGGCGCGAGCAGCGCGCCTCCACCGCAGGGCGCGCAATCCGCGCCGGCGAGGTACTTCCCCCACGGGGCGGACTGCACTTCCGGGCCTTCACCGCCGACGGGGCTCCGCTATCCCCGGAATTCGAAGTGCAGTGGAGGATTACCAACACAGGCGCCGTGGCCATGGCCAAAGGCGCGGGCCGCGGCGGCTTCTATGTCGAGAACTCCTCTCACGGGCGCTGGGAAACACTCGACTATCGCGGCGTCCATCTGTCCGAAGCCTTTGTCATCCGCCGCAGCGACAACGTACTTGTCGCCAAGAGCGATCCCTTCTACGTCGTCATCGAATGAGCGGGAGCAGCGGATGAACACGATCGCCAAGGATCAGGACGCGCCGGAGTTCCAGCGGCTCCTCAAGGCGCGTCAGCGCGTCTAGCCGTTCGCCTTTGAGGAAGCAGCGTTCGTCGGGCGCGTTTGGGGCCACGGCAATCGCTGCGTCCCTGCGAGTACCAGACTCAAAATAGCCGAGAACAGACTCGTTTTAGACGAGAAGCTTCAGCAAACAAAACTGGCGGGGCGTCAGGTTCTCGATTCGCATAAGGTTGATTACCCGAACCTGAGAGACAAAACGCGCAAATTGGCGGGTTTTCTGCGTTGAGAATGAGGGACCTACTTTGTCCCCATTAGGGGACGAACTTGGAGGGGGCATACTTTGCCCGGTGGCGCCGCAACGGCGCCGCGCGAGATCAGTCCTCGCCCGTCGTTGCCGAGCAGGCGTCGCAACGCATCCGGAGGCCGATCCGCACCATCTTGAATTCGCTACAGTTTGGGCACGCTTCACCCTCGTAGCGCTTGATGTTACTCAGCGGCACGACAGCCGTATCGGGGACGCTCGTGACCGGATACCCCTTGCGCTTTTGAGCCTGCAGAAAATCGATGATTCCAGGCGGCAGCGGCCGGGGGAGACCGTTTCGCTGTCGATAGATTCGCTCGAATTCCTTTAGCCGTCTCTCGGCGGCGTCACGGCTCACCCCGAATCTAGCCGAGATCTCCTTGGCGGTCATGCCGGGCTTGAAGTGTGCTTTGTCGAATGGAGCAAGAAGTGATGCCGTCAAACGATTTGCGTCGACCTCATCCTTGGCGCCACGCCGAGATCGGACCGCTTTGTTGGAGCTCGACGCTCTGAGTCGAGTCTCGCCATGCTTCAAGATCGCGTGGCAGCTTTCATGGACTAGCGTCCAGACGTCGTGAGGGTTTCCCTGCTCGGCGCCTCGCCACGTGGTCTGCCGATAGTAGATTCTCTGCTCTTCTGGTTCGAATTTGCCTTCGCAAGTGGGCAGATCCGCAGTCGGGACGCACACGTAATCCTTTATGTAACCACTGCGCTTCAACCACCGAATGAACGAGGGTGCATCGAACCGCACTTCGCCGTTTAAGCCGGCGGCCTTACGCCAGCGGGTAGCAATACCTTCCCATTCCTCTTCCGAGTAGTCAGCCACGAGGTTGCACCTCCGGTTCTCGGCTGCGCCCTTGGGCGAAGCCTGCTCGATCATCGAGGCCTGTATTCGCGGGCACTCACGCGTTAATTGTCGGTTTCAGCCGCGCCGCCACTTTGTCGGGGGAGCCGCCGGTGGTATCTGCCGCTCCTCGGTTGTATCGCGCGTTACATCCCATTGGGGTGCATCGCGCGATTTATTGGGGTGGAATGCAGCCTTTTGGGGTGCGTTACACTAGCCCGGACCCTCACGAACACCCCGTCGTGCTGCCGCACGTATCGCACTTCATGCAGGTGCCATTCCGCACCAGCGTGAAGTTGCCGCACTCCGAGCACATCTCGCCTTCGTAGCCTTTTGCCTTGGCTTCCGCGCGTCGCTCCGCCTTGGTCGCGACATGGGCGACCGCGGCCGTGCCGGACTTGCTCCATTGCAGCGCTTCCAGCTTCTCGGTCGGCGAGAGGTCGTGGCTCACTTCCTGCTTCAGCGCCACCGCGCCTTCCATTGCGTCGCCGGCGCCGCTGCGGCCGGACAGGGCGGTGACCTTGGAGCCACCTGACGGCGCGTTGTCGGCGCCCTGGCTGACGGCGGCAGAGCCGCCGCGCATGACGACCAGGTTGTCCGTGCGCGAGCGGGTGAGGCCGCGGGAGACGTATTTGGTCGCTTGCGGCGCGGGAGCGTCGCCGGGCTCCTTGCCTTCGTCGACGCCCTTGCCGAGCGCGTCGAAGCCGCTCTCGTTGGGATCGACATGGGCGAGGTCGAAGCGCGAGAGATAGCTCACCGCGAGCTCGCGGAAGACATAGTCGAGGATCGAGGTCGCGTATTTGATCGAGTCGTTGCCCTGCACCGGTCCCGCCGGTTCGAAGCGGGTGAAGGTGAAGGCGTCGACATATTCATCGAGCGGCACGCCATATTGCAGGCCGAGCGAGACCGCGATGGCGAAGTTGTTGATGAAGGAGCGCAGTGCCGCGCCCTCCTTGTGCATGTCGATGAAGATTTCGCCGAGGCGGCCATCGTCATATTCGCCGGTGCGGAGATAGACTTTATGCCCGCCGACCACCGCCTTCTGGGTGTAGCCCTTGCGGCGATCCGGCATCTTCTCGCGCTCGCGCATCACGACAATGCGCTCGACCAGCTTCTCGACGATCTTCTCCGAGACTTGCGCAGCACGCGCCGCCATCGGCTTGTCGTAGAGCGACTCGATCGCGTCGTCCTCGTCCTCATCGTCGGCGATGAGCTGCGAGTTGAGCGGCTGCGACAGCTTCGAGCCGTCGCGATAGAGCGCGTTGGCCTTCAGCGCGAGCTTCCAGGACAAGAGGTAGGCCGCCTTGCAGTCCTCGACGGTGGCATCGTTCGGCATGTTGATGGTCTTCGAAATCGCCCCCGAGATGAAGGGCTGCGAGGCCGCCATCATGCGGATGTGGCTTTCCACCGAGAGGTAGCGCTTGCCGATCTTGCCGCAGGGGTTGGCGCAGTCGAACACCGGATAGTGTTCGGCCTTCAGATGCGGTGCGCCTTCCACCGTCATCGCGCCGCAGATGTGGACGTTCGCCGCCTCGATCTCGCGCTTGGTGAAGCCGAGCGCGGCGAGGAGGTCGAAGTTCGGGGCGGCCAGGGCCTCCGGGGCGATGCCGAGATTGTCGCGGATGAAGTCCTCGCCAAAGGTCCATTTGTTGAAGGCGAACTTGATGTCGAAGGCGGTCGGCAGCGCCTTCTCGACTTTTGCAATGGCTTCGTCCGTAAAGCCCTTGGCCTTCAGCGTGGTGAGGTTGATGCCGGGAGCATTGGCGAGAGAACCATGGCCGACGGCATAGGCCTCGATCTCCGCGATCTCGCTTTCGCGGTAGCCGAGCGCGCGCAGCGCTTCGGGCACGGCGCGGTTGATGATCTTGAAGTAGCCGCCGCCGGCGAGCTTCTTGAACTTCACCAGCGCGAAATCAGGCTCGATGCCGGTGGTGTCGCAATCCATGACGAGGCCGATCGTGCCGGTCGGCGCGACCACGGTGACCTGGGCGTTGCGATAGCCGTTCTGCTCGCCGAGCGAGAGCGCATCGTCCCAGGCGTGCCTGGCATGGGTGATGAGATCGGCTTGCGGGCAGGAGGCGTGGTCGAGCGGCACCGGGTTGACGGCGAGGCCCTCATAGCCGCGAGATTCGCCATGGGCGGCCCGGCGGTGGTTGCGGATCACGCGCAGCATGTGCGCAGCATTCTTCTTGTGGCCGGGGAAGGGGCCGAGCTCGCCCGCCATCTCCGCCGAGGTCTTGTAGGCGATGCCGGTCATGATCGCACTCAGCGCGCCGCACAGCGAGCGGCCTTCCTTTGAGTCATAGGGTAGGCCCATGGTCATCAGGAGGCCGCCGATATTGGCAAAGCCGAGGCCCAGCGTGCGGAACTCGTAGGAGAGCTCGGCGATCGCCTTGGACGGGAATTGCGCCATCAGCACGGAGATCTCGAGCACCAGCGTCCAGAGCCGGCAGAGATGCTCGTAGGAAGCGACGTCGAACTGCTTGGTGGTCGTGTTGTAGAAGGTGAGCAGGTTCGCCGACGCCAGATTGCAGGCGGTGTCGTCCAGGAACATGTATTCCGAGCACGGATTGGACGCGCGGATGTCGCCCGAGGCCTTGCAGGTGTGCCAATCGTTCATGGTGGTGTTGAAGTGCAACCCCGGATCGGCGCTCGCCCAGGCGGCGTAGCCGATCTTCTCCCAGAGGTCGCGCGCCTTCAGCGTCTTGGTCACCTTCTTGTTGGTGCGGCCGATCAGGTGCCAGTCGCCGTCGGTCTCGACCGCGCGCAGGAAGTCGTCCTTCAGCGAGACCGAGTTGTTGGAATTCTGGCCTGATACCGTGAGATAGGCTTCCGAATCCCAGTCGGTGTCATAGGTGTCGAACTGGATGTCCTTGTAGCCCTGCTTGGCGAACTGGATCACCCGCTTGATGTAGTTGTCGGGCACGAGCGCGCGGCGGGCGAGCTTGATCTCGCGGCGGAGCGCCGGGTTCTTCTCGGGGTCGAAGCAGTCGTCGCCAGAACCTTCGCAATTGACGGCCGCCTTCATCACGGCCTTGAGATGCTTCTGGTTGATCTTGGAGCCGGTGACGAGGGCTGCGACCTTCTGCTCCTCCTTCACCTTCCAGTCGATATAGGTCTCGATGTCGGGGTGATCGACGTCGACCACGACCATCTTGGCCGCGCGGCGCGTGGTGCCGCCGGACTTGATCGCGCCCGCGGCACGGTCGCCAATCTTGAGGAAGCTCATCAGGCCGCTCGAGCGGCCGCCGCCGGAAAGCCTTTCGCCTTCACCGCGCAGGCGCGAAAAATTGGAGCCGGTGCCGGAGCCATATTTGAACAGGCGCGCCTCGCGCACCCAGAGGTCCATGATGCCGCCGTCGTTGACGAGGTCGTCATCGACGCCCTGGATGAAGCAGGCATGCGGCTGCGGATGCTCGTAAGCCGACTTCGACTTGGTCAGCTTGCCGGTTTTGTAGTCGACGTAATAGTGGCCCTGGCCGGGACCGTCGACGCCATAGGCCCAGTGCAGGCCGGTGTTGAACCATTGCGGCGAGTTCGGCGCGACCATCTGCATGGCAAGCATGTAGCGGAGCTCGTCATGGAAGGCGGAGGCGTCGTCTTCCGAGGAGAAATAGCCGCCCTTCCAGCCCCAATAGGTCCAGCAGCCGGCGAGGCGGTCGAACACCTGCTTGGCGGAGAGCTCGCTGACAAAGCGCTCTTTCTCCGGCAGGCTTTCCAGCGCCTCGGTGTCGGGGACCGAGCGCCACAGCCAAGATGGCACGCTCTCTTCCTCGACCTTCTTCAGGCGCGCGGCAACGCCCGCTTTGCGGAAATATTTCTGGGCAAGCACGTCGGAGGCGACCTGCGACCAGGCCGCGGGGACCTCGACATTGTCGAGGCGGAACACGACGGAGCCGTCGGGATTCTTGATCTCAGATGTCGTCAATCTGAAATCAATCCGTGCGTAGGGTGTTTCACCTTGCGTGGTGTGGCGACGTTCGATTCGCATAGTTTTCTTGCCCCGTCTCTTGTCTTGACCGCGCCGCCAACCCCGACGGCCACGGTTCGTTATGCCTTGTCGCGAACCTCCCAGGCCGCGGGTAACCCCGCGGATGTTCGTTTCGCAGTTCAGACCGGTTGATCCGGTCCATCTCTCTTCAACGCCCCAACGCTTCACGCGACGCCACTTCACACGACGTCATCTGGGCCTTTTCGGCCTCGTTCAACTGCCCCGGATGTCCCCTGAATTCAGGGCGCAAAAGCCCTGCACCCGCTGCCGTCATTGGCCGGCGGAGTGGTCATTTTGGAACCCTTGTGGGAGCGACCGGCGGGACCCAAACTCACTCGCGCCGAACAGGTCGAAAGCTAGGACAAACCCGTTACGCCCGTCAAGGACTAGTGCGAGTTCCTGAATCAAATACTAAATATGGTGGAAAGGTTGGGATAACAGGGGTCGATGCCGCGCCTGTGATGGGCCCAAGTATCAGTGAGTCCTGAAGGATTCGGAAGCCAAAAAAATTCTTCGCTGGCCGTGCCGAGGCGGCCTGTCCACGTTTCCCACCACTATGCACAGGGCAAGATTTTGTGGCCTCGCTCGGCTTGCATTCGAAGGACTCACGTGAGCTTACGGGCAAAGTTTTAGCTGACACCCCGCACCGCGTGTGGTGGAAGAGGCGATGCAACGACAAGGAGGCTGCCCGATTTCAGTTTCCACCCAGCCTTCCCTGACAGAATCAGCGCCAAGCGCCACGCCAAAGGCGGCACGGCCCGGCCTCGCGCCGGCAGGGCTTATCTTCCTCGCCATCACCTCGGTCGGCTGGGGCCTGAATTGGCCGGCGACCAAGTATCTGTTGTCCGAGCTGCCGCCGCTGACCTTGCGCGGCGGCACCGGCGTCGTCGGCGCCGCGCTGCTCGCGCTGCTGGCGGTCTTGCGTGGGCAGTCGTTGCGCGTCGCCCGTCCGATGTGGCCGCGCCTGGTGCTGGCGGGACTGCTCAATGTCACCGGCTGGATGGTCCTGATGGGGCTTGCGCTGGTCTATCTGCCGGCGAGCGAGGCCGCGCTGATCGCCTACACCATGCCGGTGTGGGCGGCGGCGCTGGCCTGGCCCGTGCTCGGCGAGCGGCCGACGCCGATGCGCGCGCTGGCGCTGGTGATGGCGTTTGCGGGGCTGTCCGCCATCATGGGCGGCAACGGCCTCGCGGCGACCATGGAGAAGCTGCCGGGCATCATCATGGCGCTCGGCGGCTCGATCGGCTTTGCCGTCGGCACCGTGCTCGCAAAACGCTGGCCGCTGCAGATGCCGCCAATTCCCGCCGCGGCCTGGCAGATCGGCCTCGGCTGCGCGCCGGTGGCGCTCGCGGGCGTGCTTTTGGAGACCACGCATCTCGATGCGGTGACGCGATTCGGTTGGGTGGTTCTGGCCTACAGCACGGTCGTGCAGTTCTGCATCGCCTATGTCTGCTGGTTTGCGGCGCTGGCGCGGCTGCCGGCCTCTGTCGCCGCCATCGGCACCATGGCCGTGCCGGTGATCGGCGTCATCGCGTCCGCGCTTGCGCTGGGCGAGCCGCTGGGCGCAGGGCAGATTGCCGCGCTGATTCTCACGCTCGCTGCAGTCGCGCTGGCGACGCGGAGCTAGAAACGAAAACGGCGCCCGAAGGCGCCGTTTGGTTGCAATGAGAAGCTTACGGGCAGGGGTGCCGCAGCCCGTCATAGCCGAGATAGGTGCCGCTGGCGGGGTCGTAGGAGCGATAGCGCTGGGCGCAGTAGCTGGCATCGCCACCGACGGCCGGCTCGACAACGGTCACGCCGGACTCGTAGTAGTCCGGTCCGTAACCGCCATAGTAATAGTCGTCGTCATAATAGGGCCCGCCATAATAGGCGTAGCTGCCGAGTGCCGCACCCGCTGCGAAGCCCGCAGCGGCGCCGCCCCAGCCCCATCCGTGATGACGCCAGCCGCCACCGTGCCAGCCGCGCGGGCCTCCGTTCCAGGCGGTCGCACCGCCAGTCCAGGTGCCGCCAGTCGGACGAGAGGCCGCAAAGTTCGCGGTGCCGCCGGTCGGTCGCGAGGCTGCAAAGGAGGCGCCGGCACCGGCCGGACGCGCAAAGCCTGCGCCACCGCCCATGTGCATCGCACCGCCACCCATGCCGCCACCCATGTGCATTCCGCCTCCGCCCATGTGACCACCGCCCATGTGGCCACCGCCGCCACCGCCACGGAAGGCGAAGCTCGCGGTCGGACTCGCCATTGCCAGCACCAAAGCTAGTGCCGAAGTGGCACTCAAAACCTTCATCCTCGTCATGATTGGCTCCATTCCACGTGATGGCCGTTAATGGTCGGACCGCCCCAAATGTTCCTGCCTGAAACCCTTGCCAAAGCGGATGTGAAGCCGGCCTGAATGCCGCTCGCCCAGGCTTCCGAAAAAGCGGCAATGGGGTCTCCGGGAAGATCGTGTTCAATCAAGGAGATGAGATCATGATGCGAGTCCCTGTCAGCGCAGCATGATCTGGCGGTGCGACTGGACAATTCGTCGCGCCGGTGGCATCAGGGCAGTCAGATCCGAGCCCGAAGGCCGACCATGAAACAGTTCCTGCTCAAATTCTTCACCTGGTGGAATGGCCAGACCTTTGGCACCCAGCTCTGGACCTATCGCTTCGGCGAATTGGTCGGCGAGGACGAGCAGGGCAACCGCTACTACCGGACGCGCGGCGGCAAGATCGATCCGACGCTGCATTTCGAGCGCCGCTGGGTGATCTATAACGGCCTCGCCGAGGCTAGCCGGATTCCGCCGGCCTGGCATGGCTGGATCCATCATACCGTCGATACCCCGCCGACCGAGGACGGCTACAAGCCGCGCGAGTGGGAAAAGCCCCATGTGCCGAACCTGACCGGCACGCCCTATGCCTACCGCCCATCCGGCTCGACGCTCGCGAGCGGCAAGCGCCCGAAGGCCACCGGCGACTACGTGCCGTGGACGCCGGGCAGCTGAGCGTTCGCACTTTCACTGCAGCAATGTTGTTGTCCCGCCTTGCGGCGCCGCGCCCGAGACGTGTGCGCTGCCCACGTGCCTGTGAACAACGGTATCAACGGGGACAGCGTGTCAGCCGCGCTTGTGCGCCACGCGGGGTTGCGGCCTAATCATCCCATCTTACGGAGATGGGAGACCATCGCGACGGTTCGGGTGCCAGAATCGCGACTGCCCCGATTTGCAGCGGATGCCGAGTAGGACAGGCCGGGAGATAGGCCCCTGGCGAGACGGTCCTGCAATCGCCCGTCAATGTGCAACCGCCGTAGGACAGGAAAGGCCGCTCGGGAAACCGGGCGGCCTTTTTCTTTCTGTGTGCTTCTCGTGTCTGGCGAAGCGGCGGCGGTCCTTATCGGGGTCCGCTTCGCCGTCGCGACGCTCACGCACCTTTTTGCAGCCCGCTTTTCTGGAAATGCTCGACTGCCTCGTCAACATGGACCCAATGATGCTTCGACCGCTCGAATATCGAAAAGGTGGGAGCCGGAAAGCCAGGGTCGGCAAGCGCGCCAACCGCGACGCCGATTAATGATGGCGAGACGTCAGGCTTCCAATAGACCGTCGAGCCGCATGTTGGACAAAAATAGCATCGCACCTTACGGCCGCTATCGCCGACGTGAATGAACTCCGTAGCCGTTCCCGAGATCTCGACGGTGTCAATCGCATGGAAAACGCCGACGCCGAATGGCGAACCGGTTCGTCGCTGGCAGGCGAGACAGTGACACGCGACAATCAGCTTTGACGTTTCTCGTAACTTCAGTGAAAGAGCGCCGCAAAGGCATTGGGCACGAGCCATGTGATGTCTCCCGTCTGTCTCGGTGAGGTTACGTCGGAACGTGGGGGATGAGACGCAGGCTGGGCCGGTGGAGCAAAGGCCGCGCGACCGAGGCAAGGGTCGCATGCGTCACGTAACAAATATCCTCTTTCGGAAGACTGCGGAAGACAAAACAATCTGAACGGTCGTCTGTCACCTTTGGTCTTGGCCTGAGGCATCAAGGCTACTTCTTCTCTCTGCGCGGAAAAGCGGACCGATTTTGCTCGATGCGAGCCTTTCCGTTAATGTGGACCATCGCGTCGGCTGGTGCAGTGCAGCTTCAGGTCCGAAGTGGCTGGCCAATCGTAAAAGTGGAGCGATTGACCCGCTGCTGACATAACCAATTCATCAGGAGACCGATTGCTGCCTGGGTCCTGGTTTGGTCCGTCGATGTATCGGGCCACCCGGCGCATACCATCCGGCTTTCTTGCGCACCGTTGAATTCGGATCATCCCGAAAGGCCGTGGAGATTGCCGCGCAGGCAAGATCATTGGCGTGAACGAACCGGCCTACGACTTCTATCGCCATTGCGCGAACGTGCGCGTCGGGGTCGCTCGCAAGTAGCTTCATTGCGCCGGGAAGCACCTGACCTTCTTCCGGTCTGCAGTCTCCTTCCTTGCAGCGGTCGCAAGCCAGCGTGTGCAAGGCCGAGCACCTCACGCGCTTGTCGCCGTCGTTCAGCATTTCCAGCAGGTCGGAGAGAGTTTCCGGCGACAAGTATCGGTCCAGAAACCTGCAACAGTGGAAGCGGACATCCGGATTGTTGTGCCGCAAGCCGGCCCGAACAGCAGGAAGCGCGCTCATCCCGAGATCCAGCAGCGTCCTGTAGGCGCTGGTCGCCCTGTGGGGGACCGCAAGTGCTTCGACAAGCTCGTGATGCTTCGCCATGGCACCGCAGTTATAGCTCGTCGCCGCATTACACTCCATGCCGGGTCACTTTCGGTTCTGGCGCGGCACTCCGTAGAGAGTTATCGAAGCCGAAGCGGTGCGTCACTGCATTGGCCGTGACTGTTTCAGTTTGGCGAGTCCGCGATAGGATTGAGGCTCCGTTGTCCAAAACGGGTCCAAGGGCCGACAGACCGGAGCCACATCATTCGATGACCTCGTCGGCGCGGGAGAGCAGCGAGGTGCACGGTGAGGCCCAGACGCCTGCGTTGCTCAGCCGGTGCTGCGCAGGCCAGCGCCACTGCCGACCTGGACCGTCGTTGCCTTGTTTGTTGGTCCGATCTACGATCGACCAAACACGCAAGGGACACTGGCATTGACCCGAGAGCGGCGCAAGCTGGCCGCGATAGTGGCCTTGGATGTGGTCGGCTATTCTCGCCTCATGGAGCGCGACGAAAGCGGAACGCTTGCGGTGTTGACGGCCCACCGGACCGAGCGACTTGGACCAGCCCTGGGGAGCCATGGCGGTCGACTCGTCAAGCTCATTGGAGACGGTGCGCTCGCCGAATTCGCGAGCGTCGTCGATGCGCTCAATGCGGCAATCGAGTTCCAGCGGGCGATGGCCGGTGCAAATCTCGATCGACCCGACGACGATCGTATGTTGTTTCGCATCGGTATTCACGTCGGCGATGTCATCATTGACGGGGACGATCTCTATGGCGACGGCATCAACGTTGCGTCTCGCCTGGAAGGACAAGCTTCGCCGGGCGGCATCCTCATTTCTGGCGCTGCGCGCGACGCCGTGTTGAATCAGGTGTCTGCCGAATTTCGCGATCTCGGGAAGCTCGAGCTGAAGAACATCGACAGGCCCGTGCAGGCCTTTGCGGTCGTCTTCGACCATCAGGAGCGCTCGGGCGCCGATGCAAAGGCAGATCCCGCAGTGCCAGCATCCGGCGCCGTGTCCGGTGTGTCGTCGATCGCGGTTCGACCCTTCACCGTCCTGTCCGACGAACGCGAACTCCAATTTCTGGCCGATGGATTGGGGGAAGATGTGATCGCGTTATTGGCGCGCGTACCCGGATTCTTCGTGATTGCCAAGGCGTCGTCATTTGAATTTCGAAATCCTGATGTGCCGACATCGGCGATCGCGCGACAGCTCGGTGTCCGTTACGTTCTGGGAGGCAGCGTGCGGGCGCTCGGCAACAAGATTCGGCTCGCGGCCCAGCTGGCGGACGCAGCAAGCGGCCGCCTGCTCTGGTCCGGACAATTCGATGCCGACCGCAGCGACGCGATCAATCTTCAGGACGAGATTACGCGCGGCATTGTTATCGAATTGCAGCCGGCGCTGACCAAAGCGGAAATCGCGGTGATCCGGCGGCAGCGACCGGAATCGCCTACATGCGGCAAGGGATCAAACTCAGTCCCCGCGACCGAAGGCTGGCGTTCTGGGGATGGGCGCCCGGCGTGTACTTGATGCGGGCCAAACGACCGGCGGAGGCGCTTGAAGAGGCGAGACTTGCGGCACGCCGGGATCCGCGGCTGTTCCTGCCGCCCATCCTCGAAACTCTTGCGCACGCCGCGCTTGGACAGACCGACGCTGCGAGAAGCTCCTTGATCGCAGCGCGGCGGCTTCGTCCCGAGCTGACACTCCGCGAGATCGAGATTTCGCATGGCCGGCGGGCGATGGCCGCGTTGGCTGATCTCTGGACCGACGCTCGACCTTGAACACGGCGGTCCTGGCGCACGCGGAGCTCCGGTCTCCAGCGCAAGTCAAGGCCGCTCGGGAAACCGGGAGGCCTTTTTCTGTGGTCCTCAACGCTTTTGCGGATCTTGCTCTACAACCCATCCTTTTTCGTGTTCTTGCGAACGATTGCCGCGAGGATGAGTGCGAAGGTCACGAGCCGTGGCAGGAAGGCAGTTGGTCCGGCGTCATTCGAAATCGGCAGGACGGCGAGGGCAAAGCGGGACAGGGCATCAATTGCGAAGGCCGCCGCGAAGAACAGGAAAAATTCATCCGAGCTTCTGCGCCAGAACTTTAGGAAGAACAACGCGGCGATCAGCGATGCCAGACTGACGGCCCCCATCAGCGCGGAAGCTGTGTTGGACATCACTCGCTCTCCCACACCAGCCCGTACAGCAAAGCCAACATCGCGATCAGGGCGATTGACGTCCGCAATACCGACAGGTCGATCTGCGGCAGCACCAGCTTATCCACCCACAGCGCCAGGTTGCTCAGTGCCAGGCCCGCAAAGCTGATCGCGCTCCACAACAGAAGGCGCGACCTCGTGCGCCAGTAGGCGCGTGACAGCAGCCAGCTGCTGATCAGGCTGGTCAGGGCACATAGAGTGTAGATCGCGATCGCCATCATGAGCCTTTGCGGAATCTGAACGCGTCCGAGAAGGTCCTGGCGGCGCTGCGCTTGGAATGGATCAGATTGGTGATTGGAATGAGGTGCTGGCGATAGCTTGCGGCCAGGCGGTCGACTTTCTCGGTGAACGCCGGGGGTGCGTCGTAGACAAATGTTCCGCGCTCTTGCTTGATAAAACCATCCTCCTGCAGCCGGGCCAGCGCTGCTTCCATGTCAGGCAACGGGGCGAACAGACGCTGCGCCAGCGAGGCGAGGTCAAAACCTGCGCCGGATTGGCCGCGCAAGAACAGCAGTACCTCCAGCTGCGTGACGGAAGCGATGTTCTTGAGCACGAGCTCACGGATATCGTCCGGAATGGGGTCGGCAGTCATTCGAATGCGTCGACGAAGTTTGTCTGCAAGGTGCCGGATTCAGGAGCAATTGTCCTTCAGACAAAAGGACGAGGTATCCTGATCACCCGCTCGGTTCCAGCCGTAGAACCCGACGTTCGCGATCCGGCGCAGCCTCAAGTCCGCGTAATCACCACCTCGAGATAGTCCCCGGGGACGACGAGGCTGTCGCAGCCACCCCGGTTCGATCTTTCAAGCAGGTCGAGGATCTCGGCCTCCAGTGCAGCCGCCTTGTCGGGGTCAAGCGCCGCGAACACGCGGTTGGTTGGACCATAGAACGAGCGAAAGACCTGCAGCCAATGCTCTGGCGACTGATAGCGGAAGGTGAAGGTCTGCTCCGTGATGTCGATGTGATGCCCCGCAAACAGTTCGCTCAGCCGCGCCGCGGTGCCCCAGACAGTGGGCGGCTTGAGGCCGGGCGGGGGTGGCGCGTAGGTCCCCACGAGCTTGAGCAGTTGACCGATAAATCCGTCCGGCGTCCAGTTGGCGAGTCCGATCTTCCCGCCCCTGCGCACCACGCGCACGAGCTCGGCGGCGGCCTTATCCTGGTTCGGGGTAAACATGACGCCGAAGGTGGACAATGCGGCGTCAAAGCTGCCGTCCGCAAACGGAAGCGCCTCGGCGTCCGCCTCCTGGAAATTGATCGCAAGGCGCTCCGCTGCGGCGCGCTCCTTGGCCCGCTCAAGAAGTGCGCCGACATAATCCGTGGACGTCACGCGTGCAAAGCGGTGGGCTGCCGCCAATGTCGCATTGCCATTGCCCGCCGCAACATCGAGCACGGCGGTTCCGGCGCGCAGATCGACAGCCTCGCACAGTCGCTCGCCGACGATCTGAAGTGTCGTTCCGATCATCGCATAGTCACCTGCCGACCAGACAGCGTGCTGGCGTTGCTTGATGGCAGTGTAGTCGAGGGGTAGCGTCATCACCGACATCACTCGTCTCCTCTCGCCTGGAACCGCGTCCTGAAAGCGGCCGCACACGTCGCGAGGCATGTCATGGGACACCAGAGGCATCCAGTTCAGGATCTGAATCCCGGCGGTACAGATTCTGAACTAGCGATCACTTGGGATAGCTCGTAGCCTGCTGGCTTCCGAAAAGGATCGCCGGGGAGGCGAACGAAATGTCGGATGGCGGTTACAATCAGTTCTGCCCTGTTTCCATGGCTGCCGAGATCATCTGCTCCCGCTGGACGCTGCTCGTGTTGCGCGAACTCGTAATGGGATCGAGCCGCTTCAACGAATTGCGGCGGGGGGTCCCGAGCATGTCGCCAGCCCTTCTGTCCAAGCGGCTGAAAGAGCTGGAAGCTGCCGGGATCGTAATGCGCGTCGCTGCCGAGCGCGAACCTGGCGTCCACGAATATCGTCTCACACCGGCGGGAACGGAGCTGCGTCCGATCATCGAGGCAATCGGCGTCTGGGGACATCGATGGGTGACGACGGAAGCTACATTGAAGAACCTCGATGCCAGCCTGCTGATGTGGGACATCAGGCGAAATATCAATACGGATCCAATGCCGTCACGCCGCAATACCGTTCAGTTCATCTTCAAGGACAGGCCGGTGTCGGAGCGGACCTATTGGCTCATTGTCGAGCCCGGCAAAGAGGTCGATCTCTGCCTCGTCGATCCCGGATTTGACGTGGATCTTTACGTGTCGACGGACCTGCGAAGCATGACCGAGGTCTGGCTCGGATATGGGACCATTGATCAGATGTCTGGGGATGGCCGACTTGTCTTGACAGGTAACAGCAAGTTGGCCCGCGATCTCCGCATCTGGTTGAAGCTCAGCGTGTTCGCCAACACCGAGAAGAAGGTCGCCTAGCTTCGCGTTCTCGGCCGAACTGTTCGGAACGAGGTGGAGGGGCGCCAACTCGACATTCAAGATTGGTCGTGCGCGCCCGGTCAGATCCGCGGGGCCTGAGCTGCCTCCAGCCGTGCCGCTGCGCGCGCCACGGCTTCGGCGCGTCGTGCCCTGGACGGCGCGATCCGCTCATTCATCAGCGCGAGCACGTCCTTTGGCGCGGTCTCGGGCGAGCCTGCGTTGAACGGCGGCGCCGGGTTGTATTCCAGCCGCAGCTGAATCGCTTCCGCGGTCTTGCGGTCGACGAGCTGGGCGACCAGGGTCAGCGCGAAATCGATGCCTGCGGTGACGCCGCCGCCGGTGATGCGGTTGCGGTCTATGCAGACGCGCTCGTTGCTTGCGATTGCGCCGAACGCGGCAAGATGGTCGCGCGCGCTCCAATGCGTCGCCGCACGGTAACCTCTGAGCAGGCCGGCGGCGCCAAGCACCAGCGAGCCCGTGCAGACCGAGGTGATGTATGTCGCGCTCAATGCCTGCTGGCGCAGGAAGGTAAGCACCTCCGCGTCATTGACCATGTCGTCGGTGCCGAAGCCGCCGGGCACGCAGATGACGTCGCAAGGCGGGCAATCCGCAAAGGTCGTGGTCGGTGTCAGCGTCAGCACGGAATCGCTTGGGACCGGCTCGATGCGCTTCCAGAGCAGATGCAGTTTCGCGCCGGGCACGCTGGAAAACACCTGCACCGGGCCGGTGAGGTCGAGCTGGGTGACTTTCGGGAAGATCACAAGACCGATCTGCAGCGACATCGGAGAGCTCCAGGAAATGCGCTTGACGGGGACAGCGTGGCATGATGGGGTCGGGTCCGAAATGGCGAATTTCCCTCATTTTGAGACGTGACACCCGGAGCAGACTCCCCATGATCGGCGTGCTGATCTTTCCCGATTTCCAACTGCTCGACGCGGCGGGCCCGATCTCGGTGTTCGAGATCGCCGGCCGCTACGCCAAGCAGCCTGCCGACATCAAGGTGATCGCAGCCGAGCCCGGCGCGGTGCGCTCGTCGTCGGGCGTGGAGATGCTGGCGCGCAAATTCGGCTCGCCCAGTGCGATCTCCACATTGCTGATCGTCGGCGGCGAGGGCGTCGATGCGGCCTCGCGCAACGCATGTACGCTGCAGTTCGTGCGCGCGGTGGCAAAGCGCGGCGTGCGGGTCGCGAGCGTCTGCTCCGGCACCATCATCCTCGCCGAGGCCGGGCTGCTCGAGGGCCGTCGCGCCACCACGCATTGGCAGCGCACGCGGCAATTTCTGGCCGCCTATCCCAATGTACGGCTGGAACCCGACCAGATCTATGTGCGTGAGGGCAACATCTGGAGCTCGGCCGGAATCTCCGCCGGTATCGATCTCGCGCTGGCCGTGGTCGAGGAGGATTTTGGCGAGACGATCGTCGAGAAGACCGCGCGTCAGCTCGTGCTCTATCATCGCAGGAGCGGCGGACAGTCGCAATTCTCGTCGCTGTTAGAGTTGAAGGCGCCAACCGGGCGCTTCGGTCCGCTGCTCACCTGGGCGCGCGAGCATCTCGGAGAGAAGCTCACTGTGGAGGACCTCGCCGAGCGCGCCGGCATGAGCGCGCGGCATTTCACCCGCGCCTTCATCGCCGAGACCGGCACGACGCCCTCGAAGGCAATCGAGCGGCTGCGCGTCGAGGCTGCCCGCTCGCGCGTGCAATCCTCGCACGAGGCGATCGAGCGCGTTGCCGAAGCCACCGGCTTTCGCGATCCCGAGCGCATGCGTCGCGCCTTCATCCGCGCCTTCGGCCAGCCGCCGCAAGCCTTGCGCAGGTCGGCAAGGGAGAACAGGGCGGTAGGGTGAGACAAATTCGGCGGCCAAACTGCGAGCTCACTCAAGCTCCCGACGGCCGCGTGAGAGTTAGTGGAACCTCCGTATGAAAATCCGGAAGCGGCTTCAGCTCCTGAACCTGGTATCAGCGCGTCCCTGATGCGACGGGAGCCGGTCGCCGAGGCGCCGGCGCCGACTGCGCAGCCGCAGCGTCCGCTCTGGGTTGCATGATGGGTCTGGGCTGCAGGATGGACGGGGGCTGCTGCACCGGGGCGGTGGACAGGATCTTCTGCCTGATGTCTTCATCGGCAGCCTGCAACGCTGCAATGGTCTGAGCCATCCGATCCTGCTTCGCCGCAAGTTGGTCGAGGCTGCTCCGGACGCTCTCGAGATTGGTCGCCAAACTGGATGCCAAAGGCGCAAGCTGCTGCATCGCCGCAGGCGATGTTGCCATCATGGCTGCGGGCTGGGTCGACGGGGGCAACCACTCAGCCAGTCCCGGAGCTCGGGCGGCCAGCATCTCCCGGGCCACGTCACCGTAGGATTGCCAGGCGAGCGTGCCACCGACGCCGATCAGAACCGCAATGACAACGCGAACAAGGGCACGGAACGGCCGCCTGCGAACAGAGGGCCGCTCGCGCGGCGGCTGACTGTCCCTGCGGCCCGAGGACGGTGGCAGACCCATCGGCGAATTACTGGACGGTATCTCCATGCGCCGCTCAGGTCGGCCGGCGTCGAGGTCGCGCGCACGCCCGTCGAGCGAAAGATCGTCAAGATCCCTCACCAGTGATGGACTTTGCGAGTAAACCATAGATGCCTCCGCTGCGGATCGCTTTCAATCGCAGAGGGAAGGGGCCACCCTGGTTTGACCGAAGCGAGGCTGGAGTGCAGCAGCGCAGGGGCGATCGTGAGATCGCCGAACAAAGAGCACTGTCACTGCTTTTTCCCATTTGCGGCAAAAAATCGATCGCGACGCACCTGCCGCAGGTCTGACGCACAATCCGGAAAGCATGAAACGGTTCTCCGAACAGATCGTGCTCTAGCCACAACCAACGCGCGATGACGATTCATCCTTTTCTCATCGCGCTTCAGAGATCGAAATTCGTGGGCAGCATGACGACGTCGCGAATGGTCATGCCGCGTGGCCGCGTCAGCATGAACATCACCACCTGAGCCACGTCGCTGGCCTCCAGCAGGCTGCCGGAGTCGCTCGCTTCCTGAAGCTTCTCCGGCGGCCAGTCCGCGAGCAGGGCGGTGATAACGGGGCCGGGAGAGATTGAGCCGACGCGAATGCCGTGCTTAAACACCTGGCGCCGCACCGTCTGGACAAAGCAGTTGATCGCCCATTTGGACGACGCATAGACCGGCTCCCATGGTGTCGGAAAATGAGCCGCAAGCGAACTCGTGATGATGATGTCGCCGGTGCGGCGCGCGATCATGTGCGGCAGCACGTCGTGCACATTCTTCATGACGACGTTGACGTTCAGGTTCAGCATCCGGTCGATCGCACCCAGGTCGGCATCGACCAGATCGCCGCCGACATACGTACCCGCATTGGCATGGAAGATGTCGAGCTGACCGACCTCGTCCAGGACTCGGGGCAGCAGTGTGGCGCAGGCTCTTGGGTCGAGCAGGTCGATCACCAGCGGGATCACGTCGTCGCTGTGCTTGTCGCAGAGCGCCCGCAGCGCGGCTTCATCGCGATCGATCATCACCACGCGCGCCCCTGCAGCCAACATGGCCTCGCTGCTGGCGAGACCGATGCCCGAGGCTGCCCCGGTCACCGCGGCGATCCTGCCTTCCAACTCTCGCGCCATAGGTCTCCACCTCGCTTGGGGATCACAACACCACGCGTCATTATAACGATGCAAGTGGATCGCCCAAATTGCGTTGGCTGGTACCAATTCGGCCGAATGGACCCAAGGTGTGGACCCAAGCCGGCGCTCAAGCGTTGCACAGGGGCGACATCGGCGAAGATCCTTATGGAGACCCTGCAGTCCTATCTAGAGCGGAAACATAGGGAACTCAGGCTCTTGAACGACAGCCTGAGAGCCCCGTTGTCGCTGGCCGAGCCCCGCTCGGTCGACGAAATCATCAAGACCAAGTTTCAGCTCACCGCCGTGCTCAAGGCGGAGCACGCACTGCACGATTGGGCCGCGACGGAAACGGCCTGGGCACATTCACATCAGCGTCGCAGTGGCCCATTCGAGTTCACCTACGACTATCAGCGCGCCGATCTCGATGTGAGCGGCCCCTGCTTTTACGAGTTCGACGGCGGTTGCACCGGCGAAACGGTCTATACGGCTTCCGGCATGGCTGCGATCTCGGCGCTCCTGCTGGCGTCAGCGCCGACGATCGGCGCGGCTGATATCCTGATGCTCCCCGGCTCCTACGGTGAGACCCTCGAGCTGATCCAGGGCTATGCCCGTCATCTGCGGCTGGTCACGATGAGGCAATCGCTCGACGAGACAATCGCCGCAACGTCATCTCCTCGAATGCTGTTGCTCGATTCCTGCGCGCCAGCCTCACTGTTCGAAGCCGCGCTTCGCAGCCAGCCTGCCGCGTTCGAGCTCCTGATCTTTGACAGCACCTGCTTTTCCGCGGGCTCAGGTCGCATCCGGCGCGTCCTGAATTGGGCGCGCAAGGTGAATATTCCCGTGGTAATGGTGCGCAGCCATACCAAGCTGGATTCGCTCGGCGCGGAATATGGCCGTCTCGGCTCTGCGGTGTTCGTTCACTGGAACGGCAGCGCCTCATCGGCGCTTGCTGCGAAATTGAACCGGCTGAGAAGCGAAGTGCGGAACGCGGTCCGGCTGCTTGGCGGTGCGGCGGTGCCAGCGCATTTCCCGCCCTATGTCGGGACGTCCGCCTATGGCGAATTGACCAACAGGCGGATGGCCGCCATCCTGCGCAACACCCGCCGGGCCGCGCGATATTTTGCCTCGGCGCTGCCGGGTTTGACCGCCGAGCTCGATTTCGCTCACGCCCTCTATGTCACCCTCGACAGTCCGAAGCCATTTGACGAGACGACGGCGGGGCGAGCGGCCGCTGCCATGAGCGATGATCTGGCGGCAGCGGGCCTGCCAATCCGGCATGCGGGAAGCTTCGGCTTTGATTTCGCCGCGACCGAATGGTTTCACAGTCCTCTGACCGGTCAGTATAGCGTCCGCGTTGCCGTGCCGGATCTTCCGACGGCGCTCTGGGATGATCTGACGGACGCGATCGCGCGATGGTGGTCGAGGTACTATGGGGCATCAGATCGGCACAGACCCGCACGCAGCAGGAAGCCGCGCGCGAGCATCGTCGGCGGTGTACTGACCTATGACAACGGATACTGAACGGCCATTCCTAGTCCAGCGTATCGTCGCCATCGTCGTCGCTGTCATGACCTTGGGGATCGATGCAGAGGAAATTCGCTGCGTCATTGGTCATGCCGGCGCCCTTGTACTTCGCGAATTTCGGGTAGGGACAGAGCGGCCGGGTGCCACCGGCGGGGAAGTGCGCGGCGATCTGCGGGTCGAACAGTCCGCCGGTTGATGGGAACGGCGAGCTGGTGTTGTGGTTGGCCGCCACGATCCGGTCCGGAGCAACGCCGTTCTCGACCCAAGCCGTGACGGCGTTCAGTTCGTTCACCGCAAAATCGTTTGTCGCGGGACCGCCGCCGCAATGCGCCATGTTTGGCACCATGAAAAGCCTGGCAAAGTCGCTGGCTTTGCCGTCCATGTGCCTGTTCGTGTCACGATACCAGCGCGCGATTGAGGCTCCTGAGAAAATGCCGTCATTGACGGAGGAGGAGACGATCAGCTTGCCGCCATGGCTCTTGAACGGTCGCAGGTCGGTCGAAACCGCGGCCATGTAGTCCATCGCGCTCTCGGGGTATTCTTTTGTCTCCGCGAAAATCTTCGGCGCGTCGGTATCAAAGCTGTAGTGGAAAACGAAGGACTCCTGCCCGGCCGGTCCGGCAAATGATGCCGACGACGTTGCAATAGCCTGATTTCTGCGTCGCGCTCAGGATCTGGGCATTTGGCAACAGGAGACCCGTGAGGCTCGCACAGGATCCCCGCGGTGCGACGCCCGCCGGCGGCAGGGCACTGGCCATCGCAATTGAACATAACGACAACCAGGTCGCGGCGATCGTCGATGTCAGTAGCAGCCGTTTCACGCGTCTCTCTCCCTCAGCCGCTCTTGGATGGCAGCCGTGCTTGCGGTCAGTTACCGACCGTCATGTAGCCTAGTCAACATGCGGTTTGTGACGCCGTGATGAAGGGTATCGCTTGGAAGACTGACTTCGGCCTTGTACGAATCCGCCCGACATCTCAATTTGGCGGTGTCGTCGCCTTCGGAGCAGGAGAACACTCCAAGCATGCCAGCCAGAATCCTGCAGGCCAGGGCTCGTCCTGCCAAACGTCCGCGCCGATCCATAAACACGTCGAACAAGGCCCAATCCTCGCCACGCAAGCGGGAGGTGCAGCAAGCCGGTTCGAAAGCCAAAGCTGTCGATTTGGGAGACCTGTCGCAGTCGCTCGGTTACCGCATCCGCCGGGCGCAGCTGTGGGTGTTCCGGGAGGTCAGTCAAAGACTGACGCCGTTTGAGATCAGCCCCGCGCAATTCTCCGTCCTGAGCGTCATCGACGCCAACCCGGGCGTCAATCAGCTTGCCATCGCACAGCTGCTGTCAATTGAGCGCGCGGGCCTCGGTAGGATGGTGGATCATCTCGAAAGGCGGAGCCTCGTCAGCCGGACCGCATCCTCGATCAACCGCCGCTATTATGTGCTCTACCTGACCCGTGAAGGTACTGAGCTCCTTGCTCGGCTCAGGCCAATCATCGCAGGGAGCGAAAAATCCCTGGTCGAGAAAATCGGACCACGCGCCTACGCGCAATTCCAGCGAACCTTATCCATTTTCCTCGATGACTGATATCGTTCACACTCCGTGCACACTCCGTGGCCATAGCCGCCTCCGGGCGCCTGGTTGGCCGCGCCTGATCGCAGCCGTTCGGTTGATGTGTGCTATGGCATAGGCAAGTTGTCGCTCGGCATAGGCAAGCGGGCGTTGACGAGCGCCCGCTACTCGACGGGCGTGCACTTCATGGCGTTGACCCTGACGATCGTTCCCGCGACCTCTTCCCGCCATCGCGCGATGGACGGTCCGTTTCGGTGCACCTCGAAGGCATCGTCATCCCGATAGACCTCGTAGATGACTATTCTCGACTCGTCGTCGCGGGGGAGCGCCACCTCGAATTGCAGGGTGCCGGGCTCGTCTTTCAGACAGCGGGTGCGATGGGCCATCAAGAGGGAGGCGACCTGATCCCGCTTTCCGGGTGCGACTTCGATGGTTCCCATGATGACAAGCTTGGGCATGGCAGGGACTTCCTTTCGTGCTGGCTGCGGCCTTATCGATCCATTGCTATTGTATCTTATAAGACTGCGCAGCGGCCGGAACGCCTCGCGAACCTCTCTGCCGAATATGTCAGGCTGCTCCGAGGCTGCGAAGGCCCGCCGGTCTCGGGAGGCGCCGGCCACTAGCCGGCGTCCCCTTATCCGCCGCGATCATGATAGGGACTGTCGTTATCGGTGTTAGCGTTGATTGCCTTGCGCGCGGCGCTCCCGAGGTAATTCTTGAGCCTCGTGAGCGCCTCGGGCGACCAGTGCTGCACATTGGCCACGGCAACCCACGCATCGATATAGTGTTCGGGCGCGTAAACATGGCCATAGCCCATCGGCGTGCTGGTCGCGACGGCCATATCGACGGCAAGCTGCAGCATGGTGATGACGGGATACCACCGCAGCTGCGGTGAGAGGTCCGGGCCGCGGGGCGCCGTCATCCAGGCTGGAGGTCGCCAGGCATCGCGATAATCGAACAGCACGATCGGGTCACTTGCATATTGCAGATAGACGACGCGCATCGGTCCCCATGACGCGTCCGGCGGCACCGTCGGCCCGTTCTGGTTCATGAACCGCACGAAGCGGCCGTCGCGAAATTCCGGCAACCAGGCTGGAGATCCCGGGTTGCGGTTCTCGGTGATCGACCTCCAGTTCTGGCTTGCGAAGGGCGGCCCGCTCCACAGCGCTCCGGCGATGGGATCACCGATGATCTCGAACAGTTCGGCGGATGTCTCCGAGTTGAGGGCTCCGAGGCTCAGGCCGTGGAGGAAGAATCTGGGGCGCCTGTCCCTCGGTAGCGTGATCCAATAACCGTAGATTTCTGCGAACAGGGCGCGCGCGGCCTGCGCGCCGTATTCGGGCTGAAACAAGAGCGACAGCGGGCTGTTGAGATAGGAATACTGCACCGCGACACTGGCGACGTCTCCATCCAGCAGATATTCGATCGGATCCATCGCTGCGGGGTCGATCCAGCCGGTGCCGGTCGGCGTGATCACGATGAGCGCGGCACGCTCAAAGCCGCCCTGGCGCTTGAGCTCCTCCAGCGCCAGTCTTGCACGTTCGCGCGCCGTATCGGCCCCACGCAAACCGACATAGACGCGAATGGGATCATGGGCCGGGCGGCCCGTGAACGCGCTGATATCAGCGGCGGTTGGCCCCGACGCCACAAATTCGCGACCGGCCCGACCGAGTTCATCCCATCTCACCAGTGATGCCGTGCTGCCCGTTTTTCTCGGGGCGGTCGGTTGCGGCCGCTCAGGTTCAATCAAGGCGTCAAATTCGCGGAACGAGGAATCGAGCGAACGAAACACCGTCCGGATCAGGAGATTGTTGGCAATTGACCAGAATAGCAGGGCCGCCAGGAGCACACCGACGGCATTCGCAACCCTTCGCGGAATGAAGCGCCTGATGGGCGCGGACAGCAAGTGAGTCGCTAGCCTGAACAGCCGCGCCAACGCCAGGAGCGCGAGAAACGTGATCACGGCGATCGCGCAGGTCTTGAGCGGATGCGCCGTGTCGACCGGCTCCATGTTCATGACGGCGCGGATCGAATTCTGCCATTCCGCCGCCCGCCACAGAAACACGACAACGACGACCAGGCAGGCAATCGCGACCAGCGCATTGGCAATGGATCGCACGCGCGGCGAGGGCTCAGGCAGTTCGAGGTAGTGCCACAGCCAGCGCCAGAGAACACCGGCGGCGTAGCCGATCGCAAAGCAGGCGCCGGCGAGCGCTCCCTGGGCGAGATAGCTGCGCGGGACCAGCGTCGGCGTGAGCGAGGCGGCAAAAAACAGGGCGCCCAGCATGAGGCCGACGCCAGACAGCGACTGCATCTGCCGCCTGATCATGCTTGCCGCATATCTCACAACGCCTGCTGTGCGACCGTCCCTCACGACATCCTCGACCAAACGACAAGGGGCCGCGGCGTCTCATTTGGCGGATGCGAACCGCGCGCCGCTGGCCAGCCTGCAAGCACGAAGCTTAGCATCGACCATCTGGCACTGACATCGGTATTGCGGATGATATCAGCAGCCGACGAGCTTGCGATAGACGTCTTTGCTGGCAATTTTGCCGTGCTCGAACGTATAGCGTTCGATCCCGCGCTGCTCCCGTTGCTCTCCGGTCGATCGCAGGATCTCGCTAACGCCAAACGTCATGAAGGAGACGTCATCGACATGATGATAGACAACGTCATGGAAACGGACCATCGAGTAACGGGTCTTGTTATGCTCGAGATGCCCGAGGATGGCTTCACGCCCCGTGAGCACAATTTCGGACGAGACCCCATCGTGATAGCGCCAGATGAAACGAGGAGAGACGACCTCATAAAGCGCGTCCATGTCGCACTTGAACAACGCGCGGGCGAAAGCTTTGAACAGCGCGTCGCGTTCAGCAGGTGTGGGCTTCACGATCAATCGCGCTCGCGGATGGAACGATCATGCGGGAAATCGCCATTTACCGAACCATGGCACCATAGACGATGTCTTGCACCTGCTCGCGGTAGTACTTCCTGAGTTCGCCGGGCGCCGCGGTTCCCACCACCACGACAAGACGCTCTTTGGGATCACAGAAAAATTGCGTGCCGTAGGCGCCATTCCAGGTGAACTCCCCCGGGTTGCCGGGGACTGAGGACAGACCCTCGCTGGTGCGAACCGCCACGGCCAGGCCGAAACCGAAGCCTCCGCGATGCGGCTCCACGTTTGCCACATTGTTCTTGATTTCGGGACCAAGGTGGTTGGAGGTCATGTGGTGCACGGTTTTGGGGCTGAGGATGCGCTGGCCATCGAGCTCTCCGCCATTGAGCAGCATTTGTCCGAAGCGCAGGTAATCGCCGGCGGTCGCGAATGAGCAGGCTCCGGCGCAGTCAAACTTCGTGGGCGTGTCGAGCAGCTTGATCGACTGCGGCTTGCCCGTGAGAGGGTCGTTCGAAAACGGGCGAGCAAGACGCGCCCGTTGCGCTTCGGTCGGGTGGAAGGTGGCGTCCTTCATACCGAGCGGCCCCCATACGTTGGCAGCCAAATAGTCCCCGAGCTTCTGGTCGCTCACCTTCTCGATGACCACACCCAGCACGTCGATCGAGAAGCCGTATTCGAACTCCGTGGCTGGCTGATGCGCCAGCGGCAGCTTCG
The DNA here is from genome assembly GCA_035652015.1 of Bradyrhizobium sp. Classification (GTDB taxonomy): domain Bacteria; phylum Pseudomonadota; class Alphaproteobacteria; order Rhizobiales; family Xanthobacteraceae; genus Bradyrhizobium. The sequence goes on from DASREP010000007.1 coordinate 50,528, forward strand.
TGATGCGTTCGATGAAGGCTTGGGTGTCGCCTTCGATCGCCGGTGCTACGCCGTCGGGATACTGACGCGCCACGAGGCTCGAGCTGTCCGGGCGGCCGCCATAGATGAGGCCGGACGTGTGGCGATAGAGGTCGTGAATGTGGATCGGTGTCGCCTGCGGTTCGAGCTTCAGCGAACCGTCAGGCTGCGGCACGCCGACCTTCATATCCGCGAAAGCTGGAAAATAAGCCGCAAGCTCGGCCTGAAGCGGGAGTCGGCCTTGTTCCATCAGCGTCAGACCGGCAACCGCGGCCATCGGCTTGGTCATGGACGCCAGCGCGAACACAGCATTCAGCGGCATCGGTGTGCCTGTTGCGGCATCGAGCTGGCCGTATGCCTTGTAGTGCACGAGCTTCCCATCTCGGGCGATGGCAACGACAGCGCCGGGCACACGCTTTGCGGCGATCTCGCGGGCGAAAAAATCGTCCAACCGGGCCAAGCCCTGTGCGGAAAACCCGACGTCGTCCGGCTTCGCCTCGGGTAGCGGTGCGGCCTCGGCTACCTTGAGAGCGAGACATGCGATCATCGCCGCGATCATGACGATCGTCTTTTTCATTGTTTCCGTCCCCGACCCATGTTTTTGCTTTGCGATGGGAGAGGGTCACCCCGCCACCGGAATGCCCAGCACACGCCTGCATCACCCGCGAGTCAAGCACGTGGGGGACGCGGCCTACCCGTTTTCTGTCCGGAGCCGCGGACGAGGACGTACCTGGTCGCTACACCGTGCGACCGAGCATCAGAAGGATGCCGCCGATCTGCGGCAACAGGGCGAGCAGAACGAGCCGCAGCGTGGCGAAATCGTTCTCGGACGGCTGAAGCGTGCCCCGGCTCACCCAGGAGACGACCTGAATTGCCGCGTGGGTCTGGGGATCGGCCGTGGCTTCGACGGAGTGCATGGCAACGGAAAGCGCCGACTGCCGCTCATTCACCACTTCCTCGCGCTCTCTGCAGAATTTGCCAACCCCGCCCTTGCATTCCCGATTGCGGGCGGTCATGGCGTCAGCGAGTGCGGCCTGAGCCGCTGTCACCGCCGGCGTCACACGTGATGCACGTGCCATCGTGACGTCGACGATATTGGTGCTGGCAAAGCCGATGCCGGCAGTGACCGCAAAGGCGAACGTCATGGCCCACACGAGCCAGGCGGTGAGGGCGGAGGCCCTGTGGCGAGCCCGCCAGAGACCCGCGGCACGGGATGGGATCACCAACGCAACGAGATCGGCAGCCACACCGACGGCGAGAAACAGCCACCGGGCAGTGTCGGTTGATCCGAGGGACCTCGCGAACCAGCCGTTCATGGTGATCCCGACGCAAGCCAGCGCTACCGCAGCGATGGTCAAGAGCGTGGGAGCGACCAAACGCCGTGACGGCGTAACGGCCGGCGAGGTGACGGCCGGAGCTGGTGCGCTCTCCTCCGGCGTTTGCGGGGATTGATCAATCGCTACCGGGAGTGTGGACTCAGCCGATCCCTCCGACGGGAAGTCCAAAGGAATCAGGTACTCGGACGATGCAGGGGCGGGATCCGGCGCAGGCGTCTTGTTGCGCTGCCGGGAGGCCTTCGGACGTTCGCCGTCCGACTTGACGGCTGTCTTGACACCTGTCTTGGGAGTCGCCTTGGCCTTTTTCCTAGGTCGAACTTGATGGATGGGGATAACTGAGGCAGTAGTCTCATCAGCCATTGGAACCGCTCCTAGTCGGTTGTGATGGTTAGGCGCGGCGGCGCGATGCAAACACGCCGTCGCGTCGACACCTAGATCAAGCGAGATTCGCCGTCTAGGAACGGCTCGCAACACTCACCGATTCATTTTCGCGGTTGATCCGGCATGCGCGATTTCAGGGCGCAAACGCCAATAAAGGCGGGAAATGCGGCCGGCGGGGGCATTGCCCGTCACTCCTTGCGAACGCCCTTTCCCATGGCTTCGTAGATCATGGTCTTCAGGTTGAGCTGGATCCGTCCACCCTGTGTGGGCGACATCACCATGAAGATGCCAAGCATGTCGTCGACAGGATCGACGAAATAGAAACTGCCGCCGGCGCCGTCCCAACGGTATTCACCAAGTGGCCATTTCGTATCAGGAGGGGGCGAGGTGCGTACCGCAAAGCCAAGACCGAAGCCGCTGTTGGGGCCTGGAAAATAGAAGGGATCATGAATGATCCCGGTCTCCGGTCCAATCTGATCGGACGTCATCAGTGCGACGGTCTCACGCTTGAGATACCGCCTGCCGTTCAATTCGCCTCCATTGAGCAGCATTTGCAGGAAGCGCGCGTAGTCTCCTGTCGTCGAGACGAGGCCTGCCCCGCCGGATTCCCAGCGTCGCCGCAATGTAGCATCATCGCTGATGCCCGCGACCCGAAAGCGATCGACAAGAAATCCCCGGGCGATCAGCGGCCACTTCGTTTTGTCGGCGACATAATAGGCCGTGTCGGACATGCCGAGTGGATCGAACAGTCGCTGCTTTTCGAATTGGTACAGCGTCTGGCCCGAGACCACCTCGATAACACGGCCGAGCACGTCGACTGAATGGCCGTAATTCCAGCGCGTTGCCGGCTGATCGGCGAGCGGCAGCACCGCGATCCGGTCGGCGAACTCGGCGTTGTCGTAATCGCCTGCATACAGCAGAGGGTTGGCGTAGAGTTTCTGCACCTGGGTCTCGCCATAGAAGCCGTAGGTGATGCCGGAGGTGTGCCGCATCAGATCCCTGATCGTAATCGGGCGCTTCAACGGCTCGAGCTTGAGCGGATACTTTCCAGCTTCGTCGGAGGTGTCGACACCGACCTTGGCATCCGCAAAAGAGCGAATGTATTTCGACACCGAGTCATCAAGAGCAAGCTTGCCTTCGTCGACCAGCATCATCGCCGCGACCGACGTAACCGCCTTCGACATGGAATAGATCTGGAAAATCGTGTCCGGCGTCATCGGCTGCCCCGTATCGGGGTCCCGCACGCCGAAGCATTCAAAATGGATCGGTTTGCCGTGCTGCTGGATCAAAAGGACGCCGCCCGGAATCTTGCCCGTCGCAATCTCATTGCGAATGGTATCACCGAGCTGCTTGAGGGCAGCAGGTGAGAGAGTTCCGACAGGTTGAGTGTTTGCTTCGGCGCGCAGCTCAAACGACGAGCCGATGGCCAGGAAAATCGCCAGCGCCGCCACGACAAGGCAGCGCAGTGCGGTGTCTCTGGATGGCCATCGCTTCATGGACGAGCAGCTCGAGCGTAGGATGTGATGACGTCCTCCCGATTTGCGAAGGAGCGCTCGAGACGTTCGCTCCAACCCGATCAATCTAAACCAAAACTCGGGGCATAGTCGATATGTGCGTCGACCGCCGCACGGGTGTCATTGTGGTCGACAGGGCGCTGGCCTCGAAGCGCGCTTTGCGCTTGGGAGTCCTGCCGCGGTCCTTGAGGTGTCCATTCACAAGATGGGGAGCAGTTCCAAGTTGATGCCCGCGCAAGGTCCGCGTCAAATTTCATCACCTAACAATTTTCAGTGCGGGGCAGGGGCGAGCGAACGCCCGCGTGCATCATCGGCTGCGGCGGCATAGCAGACGCGCGCTTACCCAATTGCGATCCGCGCCTGCCGGAATCATCATCTGCCCATTGTGCGAGCCAGAAAGGGAGAGATGCATGGACAATTCGGTTGGAGTGATCGGCCTTGGCATCATGGGCGGGGCGATCTCGCGCAATCTTTTGCAGCGCGGATGGCGGGTCATGGGCTTCGATATCGACGCTGCCCGGAGGGCCGAGCTCGCGGCTGTCGGGGTTGAAATCGCCGCGGATGTGGCGAGCGCAGCCCGCGCGAGTGCGGTGCTGCTCCTGAGCCTGCCCAGCCCAGCCGCGCTGAAGCAGGTCGCGGCCGAGATTGCTGCCGCGAAAGCGCAACGGCGCATTGTCGCCGAGCTCAGCACGTTCGCAATCGAGGACAAGATGGTGCTGCACGAGCAGATGAAGGCTGCGGGGCATGAGGCGCTCGACTGCCCGTTGAGCGGCACCGGGGCCCAGGCGGTGAACAGGGACCTGGTCGTTTACGCCAGCGGCGAGCGGACCGCCGTTGAGACTTGCGCCCCATTGTTTGCGGACTTCGCCAAGAAGACCGCCTATCTCGGCGCGTTCGGCAATGGCAGCCGCATGAAATTCGTCGCCAACCTCCTGGTCGCGATCCACAATGTTGCCACCGCTGAAGCCATGGTGCTGGCGAGGAAGTCGGGGCTCGATCCATCGGACGTCATCGAGGTTGTTGCGCCGGGCGCGGGCGGCTCGCGCATGTTCGAGATGCGCGCGCCCATGATGGCCCGCGACGCGTATCTGCCCGCGACCATGCGCGTCGCGACCTGGAGCAAGGACATGTCGATCATTGCGCAGTTTGCCAAAAGTCTCGGCGTGGACACGCCCTGCTTTGATGCGACGCGTCCGGTCTATGACGAGGCGCTGCGGCTCGGACTTGGCGAGATGGATACCGCCGCGGTCTATCGCATCATCGCCAGCCACTCCAATTTGGGCGGCTCCGCGGCCTCTTAGGGCTGCTGGCAAAAAGGAGGCGGAGGCGTTGGCAGGCGCCTGTCCGTAACCGGCGTCACATTGCAAAGGCCCGGCGGGAGCTACAGATTAAGGGGGTCACCTGAGAGACGCGCGCGATGGCCGGCACGTCAATAGCATTCAGGATCCTGTTTCCGTCTCCGTACAGGATCGAGCTTTCCAAGCTGCATCAGCAGCTCGAGGAAGCGCACCGCGCCTGGGCGGTGGAATGGAAGGCGCGGCAAGCGGATTTCGTGATCGAGAACATCCGCTTCACCCATGATCCGCTCTGGAATAAGCGGCTATTCAGCCTGCAGGCTGCGCACGACGGCGAGACCTGGCTCTGGCGCGCCACACATATCGTCTTTATATCGGGCGGCGTGTCGATCTGAGGCGCTGGCGGACCAGCGCCTGATCGACGGCGCTGGCCGGGCTAGAAGAAACCCCAGCTCAGATCGAGACTGTAGGTTGTGGTGGCGATCAATGCGAGGACGGCCATCATGCTGCCAAAGATAAGCTCAGCACTGGGCGATCCAACCTTGATCCGGGTGACGGTCGTGGGGGAAACGATCTCGGCAACTTCACTCATTACGCATGTCTCCAACTGCCCTGAGGCTGGGTAAACGTCCAAAACAACCCGCCGATTTCGGAAATGTGGCAAACTCACAGCCACATTTGAATTCGACGGAACCGAATCATTGCCGCGCTTTGTGCACTCTTTGCGGCGGGACAAAGACGGATTCAGGATGTTTGATCGGGATTTTCGCGATTAGGTTGAGCCCGAACGCCGCGCCATTGCGCGCAGGCGGTCGCTTAGAAAAATCCCGAACTCACATCGAGGCCGTAAGTCGCGGTTGCGAACAAGGCCACGACCAGCATGATGCCGCCGAAAACAACGTCGGCGCCGAGCGTTTCGCCGTCGATCCGTCGTCCTGTCGTCCGGAAAATCACTTGAACAATTGCAGTCATGAAATCGTTTCTCCAGATCTGCCCGTTTGCCGGGCAGATTCTACAATTTTCCCGACAGGCTCAGACGATGAATCAACTGACGCGCGCAATCGGGTTCACGGGAGCGCGTTGTGAGCGCCGATTGTTTTCGGCGTTCTTCGCGCTCTCGCAAAAATGGTTTCAGGCCTGTTTCGCCGGGGCCTTGGCAATCAGGCCCAATTTGTGGCCGAGCCATTCCGTGGTCGGCGCCTGGATCAGGATGGTCATCAGGATCGTCACAAAGACCACGGACGCAATCAGATGCGCCTGCGGCGCCTTGTTGCCGAGCAGGAGCCCGGCGAGCGCGGCCGGAATGACGCCGGTCTCGCGGGTCCAGCACATGAAGAGGAGCTCTGACAGGCTCCAGCGCGCACGGCGGTCGGGCAGGGCGCAGACGAACACCGTGATCGGCCGTGCCACGAACATCAGGATCAGTGCAAGGCCAACGCCGCCCTCCCAGTGGCGCGCCATCTGGATGAAATCGAGCTGCGCGCCGAGCAGGATGAAGATGAACAGGCGCATGATGAACGCCGTGGTCAGCACGAACTCGTTCAGCTTTTGCGCTTCGTCTTCCTCCATGCGAAAGCCGAACTGCTCCTTGTTGCCGAGCACGATGCCGAACACGAACACCGCCATGAAGCCCGAGGCCTGCAGGCCACTCGCGGCGAAATAGGCGCCGATCACGGCGACCAGCGTCACCACCGGTGCGTATTCGGCGAGCACCGCCCAGCGCTCATGCGCAATCAGCAGCGCTGCGAGATAGCCGAGTGCCACGCCTGCGGCGATGCCGATCGCAGCCTGCTTGATGAGGTCGACAAGCGCGCCGGCAAGCGAGAACTCGGCGCTGCCGGTTGCCACCGCCAGAACCGAGAAGGTGAGGATCGCAGCCATGGCGTCGTTGAAGGCGGATTCGCTCATCACGGTCTGGGCGACGCGCTGGGAAATCCGGATCTGGCGGAAGATCGGCACCAGGGTTGCCGGATCGGTCGAGGCGATGCAGGCGCCGAGCAGGAGCGCAAGGACCGGTGCGAGGCCGAACACAAGATGCGCGGCGAGCGCGATGATGCTTGCGGTGATCAGCACGCCCAAGGTCGCGAGCACCACGATCGTGATCCAGACTTGCTTGAGCACCGGAAGCCTGAGCGCGGCGCCGCCGTCGAACAGGATGTAGCTCGCGCCGAACAGGAGGATGATCTGGTTCAGGGCGGAGTCCGCGGCAATGTCGATCAGCGTCAGACCGTGCGGTCCCAGGCCAATCCCGGCGAGCAGGAAGACAGCAATGTCGGGAATCCGGATTCGCTGCGCCACGAACCCTGCGACCGTGCCGATCGCAAGGATCAATCCGCATACGAGCAGCGTGTGCTTGGCGATCTCGATCGAGGCAGAAGTTTCCACGCGTCTATAAATCCGAACGAGCGAGAAAGGTGCCTGTGCAGCAAAGCGCCATCAGCCGAGCGCCCTTAACCAGGCGCCGATCTCGCTGATGGCGACATTGGACTGCTCCAAGAACTTGCCCATGGTGAAGAAACCGTGGAACTGGCCGGGGAAGTGGCGATATGTCACAGCAACACCGGCGTCCTTCAGGCGCTCTGCATATTCCGCACCTTCATCCCGCAGCGGATCGGCGCCGGCGGTGAGCACGTAGGCCGGCGGCAGGCCCGCGTGATGTTGCGCGCGCAGGGGCGAGGCGCGCCAGTCATCGCCATCCCCAGGACCGTTCAGGTAGTGATCGCGGAACCAGCGGATCACGCTGTGGGTCAAGAGCACCGAGGTTTCGGGCTCACTGTGTGAGGGATGGCGCATGGCAAAATCGGTTGCCGGATAGACCAGCAGCTGGCCGGCGAGCGCGGGTCCGCCGGCCGCGCGTGCGGACAGCGCCACGACCGCGGCGAGATTGCCGCCGGCGCTGTCGCCGCCGATCACAAGCCGCGATGCATCGATGCCGAGCGCGGCCGCGTTGCCTGCGATCCATTGTGTCGCGGTCACCGCGTCCTCAACGGCGGCCGGAAATTTGTGCTCGGGCGCCAGGCGGTAGTCGACCGCGATCACGGTCATCTCGCCCTCATGCGCAAGCTTGCGGCAGGCGACGTCATGGCTGTCGAGATTGCCGATCACCCAGCCGCCGCCATGAAAGAACACCAGCGCCGGCGCAAGGCCCGCTTTGTCGCGACGCTGCCTGGGCGTGTAGAGCCGCGCCGGGATTGCGCCATGCCCGGCCGGGATTGCGAGCTGGGAGATGCCGGCAAGCTCCGGCGGCGTCGGGCTCGCGGCGAGGCAGCCCTTCAGATAGAGCTCTCGGGCCTCCTGCGGCGTGACGGTCTCGTAGGGCGGCCGACCGGCCTCCTGGTAGAGCTTGTAGACGACGGCGGCATCGGGATCGAGGAGGACGGGCATTTCCGGGGGACCTGTCGGTATTGTTGTTGTTTGCGACGTCATTCCGGGGCGATGCGGTAGCATCGAACCCGGAATCTCGAGGTTCCGGGTTCGGTCCTTCGGACCGCCCCGGAACGACAGCTTTTGAGAACGGAGCGACTATCCCATCCGGAACCGCGCCTGGCCAGTGGGCGAGGCGGGGAGCGGCCCTTTCCCCGCCGTATTCGGCGTGTTAACCCGGCAACCGGCGAGCGGCGGCTGGTCATGTACCCCTGTACAATGACTTTAAGCCAGATTCCCTGGAGCCTGATTCGCTTTAGAGCTATGCCGCGCGAAATGTTTCGAACCATTGCCTGGACCGGCTTTGCGGCTCTGTTTGCCGCCGCTGCGGTCCCGTTTGCGCCGCCAGCGCAAGCTCAGATCGGGACCATTTTCTCCGATCCCGCGCCGCCGCGCCCGCCGGGAGGCATTCCCCGTGGCCAGCAGCAGGCTGCGCCGGATGACGAAGAAGAGATACCTGAGCTGCCGCCGGGCGGCCGGGTGCTGCCGGCCCCCAACCGCGCCTATCCGGGCCAGCGGCAGGGCAATGCGCTGCCGGGTCCGGTGCAGTCGGAGCCGCTGGCGCCGGTGCCGGGGACGACGGTCGTGCCGCAGAATGGGCAGCCGGGGCAAGGACGGCCCGGAATCGGTCAACCTCCAGCCGGTCAACCGCCCCAGCAGGCCAATGTGCCTCCGGGCGCGCCGCCAGGCCTGCCGCCAGGACAGCACCTGCCGCAGGGCGCACCGCCGCCCGCAGCATCCCTGCAGCCAGGCGATGAGGTTGTCACCGAGCCGCCGGCGCAGAAGATCATCAACAAGAAGGCGAGCTTTGCAGGACTGGACAAGATCACCGGCCGCATCATCAATTTCGACGAGGACATCGGCGAGACCGTGCAGTTCGGCGCGCTCCGGGTGAAGACCGATGCCTGTTACACCCGGCCAGCGACGGAAGCCGCCAACACCGATGCCTTTGTCGAGGTGGACGAGATCACGCTCCAGGGTGAGGTGAAGCGGATATTCTCGGGCTGGATGTTCGCCTCAAGCCCGGGCCTGCATGCCGTCGAGCACCCAGTTTACGATATCTGGCTGACCGACTGTAAGGGGCCCGAACAGACCGTGGTCAGCGCGGCCCCCGCCGCCGATCAGCCCAAACCGGCACCCGCACCGTCGCCGCTTGCGCAGAAGAGGCCTCCGGCGCCCAAGCAGCCGGCCGCGCCACGGCCGCCGCCGCTACAGCAGTCCCAGCAGCTGCCGCCGCCACCGCCACCCCCGCAGCAGCAGCCGCAGGGCGGAGGGTTGTTCGGGATTTTCAGGTAGTGCTCCACTGTCATTCCGGGGCACGCGAAGCGTGAACTCCGGTGCGCAATTGCGCACCTGAGAATCTCGAGATTCCGGGTTCGGTGCTGTCGCACCGCCCCGGAATGACGGCGCCTAGCATCAGCAGCTAGCTCCGGGCCGCGATGATCGCCAGCGCTTCGGCGCCGGTGACCGGCCGGTCCATAGGCAGTCTCTCAAAATTCGCTGCAGGACCGAGCAGGGCCTTGTCGAGCAGGGCGGTGTAGCGGCGACGCGGGATTTCGACTGCGCCGAAGGTCCGCAAATGCTCGGTAACATATTGCGTGTCGAGCAGCTCGAAGCCGCCGGCGATCAGCCGCGCCACCAGATGCACCAGAGCCACTTTCGATGCATCGCGGGCGCGGTGAAACATGCTCTCACCGAAAAAGGCACGCCCGAGGCTCACGCCATAGAGGCCGCCGACCAGCTCGTCCCCCTGCCAGGCCTCGACGCTGTGGCAATGGCCGAGCGCATGCAAGCCGCCATAGAGATCGCGGATGCGTTTGTTGATCCAGGTGTCCTCGCGTCCTTCCTGCGGCGCCGCACAGCCGGCCATGACGGCCTTGAAAGCGGTGTTCACCCTCACCGTGAACAGGTCCGAGCGCACGGTGCGGGCAAGGCGCGAGGCAATGCGAAAACCATCGAGCGGGATGATGCCGCGCTGTTCCGGCTCGACCCAGAACAGGCTCGGATCGTCGGCACTCTCGGCCATCGGGAAGATGCCGCAGGCGTAGGCCCGGAGCAGCACTTCGGGCGTGATCTCGGAGGAGGCGGAGTCGCGGGAGGCCATGGTCGCAAGCATAGCAGGCCGACGCCGTTCGCGCGATGGGGCTCGCTCGGTTCGCGCGATGCCGCTACTTCGCCGCGGTGCTGGCGGATTTTGCGGAAGGCGCCTTGGCGCGGGGAAATCGCAACACGATCCGGGTGCCGGCATGATCGGGATCGCGCGTCACACTTGCCTCGAGCTTGGTCGCCATGGCGCTGACGATGCGCTGGCCCATGCCGGTCGAGCGCGGATCGGATTTACCGTTGTCGCCGACACCGTCGTCGGCAATCGACAGCGCAAGCTCGTCCGCTTCGGCGCGCAGATCGACATGGATCGGGCCGGAACCATCGGGATAGGCGTATTTCACCGCATTCATCACCAGCTCGTTGACAATGATGCCGATGGCGACAGCCCGGTCCGGATCGATCTCGATCGGCTCGGACGTGAGCGTCAGCCGCGACATCCGGTTGCCCTCGGCCGAACGGCGCAGGTCGTCGAGCAGCGATTCCAGGTATTGATTGAGCACGACGCTCTTGAGGTCTTGCGAGGTATAGAGCCGTCGATGCACCTGCGCGACCGCCGCGACCCGTCCCATCGCATTGGTGAGCGCCGCCTTGACGTCCTCCTGCGCGGCCGAGTTGGCCTGCAGGTGCAACAGCGAAGCGATGATCTGCAGCGAGTTGCCGACGCGGTGATTGACCTCGCGCAACAGCAGCTCGCGCTCGGCGGCAAGCGCCGCAAAACGGTCGCGCGAGGCGTGCACCTCGGCCTCGGCCTCGTCGCGCGCCTTCTGCAGGCGCGCCTGCTTGAGCGCGCCGCCGGCGGCGACGTGCAACAGTGGAACGAAATCGCCCTGCACGTCCTTGACGAGATAATCGGCCGCTCCGGCCTTCAGTGCGGTGACCGCGATCGAGGAATCCTGCGAGGCCGTCACGAACACCACCGGCGGCGCGTCGGGGATCGCCAGAATCTTCTCCAGCGTCTCGAGTCCATCGAGCCCGGGCATGTATTGATCGAGCGCCACCACGTCGACGCCGCCTTGTGCGATGCGTGCAAGTCCTTCCTCCCCGCTGCGCGCCTGCAGCACCTTGAAGCCGAGTCGCGTCAGGCCGCGATCGACCAGGCGCGACAATGCCGCGTCGTCGTCGATATAGAGCAGCGTCGGCGTCTCCACGTTCATCTTGGAGTTCGTGTCGGCGTTCATGTGACCGCTGGCGGGACCTGAATGACAGAGAAAAAAAGGCCGAGCTGCCGGATCGCGTTGGCGAAGCTCTCGTAGTTCACGGGCTTGGTGATGTAGACGCTGCAGCCGAGTTCGTAGCATCGCTTGATCTCCTGGGCGTCGTCGGTCGTGGTCAGCACCACCACGGGCGTGCTCCTGAAATGCTTGCTCTCCTTCAGCTGCCGCAGGATCTCGGTTCCCGTCATATCAGGCAGGTTGAGATCGAGCAGTATCAGAAGCGCATGTCCCTTGTGCGCGAAGCCGTCCTGGGCCTGCTCGAACAAGTAGCTCAGCGCATCTGTACCATTTCTGAACGGCACGATCTGATTGTTCACGCCGGAACGGCGGATGTTCCGTTCGATCAGGCGGGCGTGGCCTTCGTCGTCCTCGATCATGATGATAGTGACGGGTGTTGTCATGCGTCCTGGTTCCGCTTGTTGCTGTTGGTCCAATGCAAGGGGAGCGTGATCGTGAAGGTCGAGCCGTTGTTCAGCTCCGAATTCACCGACATCGTTCCACCCAGCCGGCGCACCAGCGCGCGTACATGGGCGAGCCCAATGCCCTGGCCGGGCTTGTCCTGGGCTCCCGCGCGGCGAAACAGGTCGAAGATGCGCTTGTGATCCCTGGGATCGATGCCGCGGCCATTATCGGCAACCTCGAAAATGGCAAAGCCCAGCTTGGTGCGCCCCTGGATCGAGATGGCGCCCGGAACTCCCGGTTTCAGATATTTGATCGCGTTGTCGATCAGATTGGAAAATATCTGTTCCAGCGCAAGCCGGTCGCTGATCACATTCGGCAGGTTCCCGATCTCGATTCTCGCCTCAGCTTCTCCGGCCTGATGCGCGACCGTTGCAATGACGCCCTCGATCAGCTGGCGCGTGTCGATCGGCACCGGCTCGAACTGGCGGCGGCCCTCGCGCGTCAGGTTCAGGATGGCCGATATCAGCCGGTCCATTTTGCCGATCGACGACTTGATGAACGACAGCGCCTCGGAAAAATCCTGCGATAATTTCTGGTCGGCATCGTCAAGCGCGGGACCGCTCTCGACCGCAAAGACCGGATCGGGCGAAGTGCCGGCGGCGCGGCCGAGCTCGGCGATCCGCCTGAAGATGTCGCCGCGCAACTCCTCAAGCTCGCTGGTGAACCCCATGATGTTGACCAGCGGCGAGCGCAGGTCGTGGCTGACGATATAGGCAAAGCGCTGGATCTCGTCATTGGCTTCGCGCAGATCGGCCGTGCGCTCGTCCACGGTGGCCTCGAGGTTGAGATTGGCATCGCGAAGCGCGGCCTCCGCCTCGTCGCGCGCCCGCGCCGAGCTGCGCAAGAGCGCGATTGAGATTCCGGCGAAGGCGACGACAAGACCGGATCCCGTGATGGTGACCAGGGATGAAAGCCGTTCCGTACGCTCGGCATTGCTGCGGCGGAGGTCGAGCAGGCGGCGCTCCTCCGCGAGCATGGCGTCCGCAAGCTTCCGGATGGTCTCTGCAGTGTCGGCGGTCGCCGCCGTCCGCAGCAGCGCCGCTGCGCCCTGCGTATCGCCGCGCTTGACAGCGTCGACCTGCCTGGCAACGCGGCTGAGATGCGTCTTGATCGTATCGCGCAGTCTGGAGATATTGGCCTGTTGCAAGGGATTGTCCGCGGTGAGGCTCTCGAGCCGGTCAAGCTCCGGCGGGATGGCGGCCAATGCGTCCTGATAATCCGTCAGAAATTCCGGACCGGACGTCAGCAGATAGCCGCGGGCCCCGCTTTCGGCGCGGCGCACTTCCAGGAGCAGCGCGTTGGTCTGGTTTTCGACCTCGATGGTATGGATGACCCAGTCGCTGTCGCCGCGCGCCTTGCCGACCAGCAGCACGGAAGCCGCACTGATCGCCACAAGCACGAGAAATCCCGCCGCGAGCAGCAGGATCTGCAACAGCGCGCGCCTGTGCCTCCGTTCAGGCGTTACCGCCGGATTGCGAGGTAGCTGATCGATATCGACGTCCCCCCGAAGCGATAGTCTCTCAACCCAGAACAACGCTTCGAACGGAAACTGGTTCCCGGCCTAGCCGGGCTGTTGGCCGGCGAGGTACTGCTCGAGCCAGTGGATGTGATAGTCGCCGTCGATGATCGCGGGCTCCCGCACCAGGGCGCGGAACAGCGGCAGCGTGGTCTCGATGCCGTCGACAACCATTTCGTCGAGAGCGCGTCGCAGCCGCATCAGGCATTCGCCACGGGTCTTGCCGTGCACGATTAGCTTGCCGACCAGCGAATCGTAGTAGGGCGGGATGACATAGCCCTGATACACCGCTGAATCGATCCGCACCCCAAGCCCGCCGGGCGGGTGGTATTGCAGGATCTTGCCGGGCGAGGGACGGAAGCTGACGGGGTTCTCGGCATTGACCCGGCACTCGATGGAGTGGCCGGTGATGGTCACCTCGTCCTGTTTGAGCGGCAGATCGCCGCCGGCGGCGACGCGGATCTGCTCAAGCACGAGGTCGAGCCCGGTGATCATCTCGGTCACGGGATGCTCGACCTGGATGCGGGTGTTCATTTCGATGAAATAGAACTCGCCGTCCTCGTAAAGGAATTCGACGGTGCCGACGCCGAGATATTTCATCTCCTGCATCGCCTTCGCGACCGTCTGGCCGATCCTGGCGCGGGCCGCCGCCGTGATGACCGGGGAGGGGCCTTCCTCCCAGACTTTCTGGTGGCGCCGCTGCAGCGAACAGTCGCGCTCGCCGAGATGGATCGCGCCGCCGCGGCCGTCGCCCAGCACCTGGATCTCGATGTGGCGCGGCTTCTGCAGGTATTTTTCCAAGTAGACCGAGGCATCGCCGAAGGCGGACTTCGCCTCATTCGCGGCGGTGGTGAGCGCCAGCGCAAGATCGGCCTCGGTGTGCGCGACCTTCATGCCGCGTCCGCCGCCGCCGGCCGCTGCCTTCACCAGCACGGGAAAGCCGATCGATTTCGCGATCGCCATCGCGTCCTGGTCAGGGGTGACCGCACCGTCGGAGCCGGGCACCACGGGAATTCCGAGCTTCTTCGCGGTCTTCTTGGCCTCAATCTTGTCGCCCATCAGGCGGATGTGCTCAGCCTTGGGCCCGATGAAATGCAGATTGTGGTCGGCGAGGATTTCAGCGAAGCGCGCGTTTTCCGACAGGAAGCCGTAGCCAGGATGCACGGCCTCGGCACCGGTGATCTCGCAGGCCGCCAGCAGCGCCGGCACGTTGAGATAGGAATCCTTCGACGGTGGCGGGCCGATACAGACGCTCTCGTCCGCAAGCCGCACATGCATGGCGTCGGCATCGGCGGTCGAATGCACCGCGACGGTGTTGATCCCGAGCTCCTTGCAGGCCCGCAGGATGCGCAGCGCAATCTCGCCGCGATTGGCTATGAGGATCTTGTCGAACATTGTGCCCTTCGTGAGGGGCGAGTAGCGAATAGGGAGTAGCGAATGGAGGAGAACACCATTCGCTATTCGCTATTCGCCATTCGCCATTATTCGATAATCACCAGCGGTTCGCCGAATTCGACCGGCTGGCCGTCCTCGACAAGGATCTGCGTCACGGTGCCCGCGCGCGGCGACGGGATCTGGTTCATGGTCTTCATCGCTTCGATGATCAGAAGCGTCTGGCCCGCGGTGACCCGCGATCCCACCTCGATGAACGGCTTGGCGCCGGGCTCCGGTGCCCAATAGGCGGTGCCGACCATAGGCGAGGGCACCACGCCCGGGTGCTTTGCGAAGTCCGTTTCAGACGCGGCCGCAGCGGGGGCCGCAACGCCGGCGAGGGGCGCCGCAGCTGCACTCATTGCGACAGGGACGGAGGCCGCGATGCTGATGTTGCGCGCCACCCGAAGCCGCAAGCCGGCACGCTCGATCTCGATTTCGCTCAAGCTCGTCTCGTCGAGCAGGAGGGCGAGCTCGCGGATCAGCGCGCTGTCCTCGCTGGAAAACTTTGCGGCTACTTTCTCGTCCGGCTGGCGGGCCATGATCCTAAATCCAAGATTCTCTGTTGCGTGGGCGAGGGGCCTTCAGGCCCTGCTCGCTGCGTTGGCCTTGATGCGGGCAGCAAGGCCGGTGATCGCGAGCCGATAGCCGTCGATGCCGAAGCCGCACAGGCTCGCAAAGGCGGCGCGGGCGGTGAACGAGTGATGACGGAAGCTCTCGCGTGCGTAGACGTTGGAGATGTGAACTTCGACGGTCGGAATCTGCACGCCGACGATCGCGTCATGCAGCGCAATCGACGTGTGCGAATAGGCTCCCGCATTGATGACGATGCCGGCCGCTTTTCTGGCGTGCGCTTCGTGGATGAAATCCACCAGCTCGCCCTCGCGGTTGGACTGCCGGCAGTCAGCCTTGAGGCCGAACTGCGTCGCCGCCTCCACGCACAGCCTCTCGACATCGGCGAGCGTGGCATGGCCATAGGTCGCGGGCTCCCGCGTCCCCAACAGGTTGAGGTTCGGGCCGTTCAGGACATAGATCGTCTGGTCGGTCGTGTTGGCCATCCCATTCCCGGCAACAATCGCGAGAGGTGGCGGCCCTTATAGGTAACAAAGTTGGTGAGGGGAAGCCTAAACGGGGTCCAGAATGGGCCCCAAAGCCTTCATCCGGCTTGGAAAAAGCTCAGCAGAACCAACGGAAAACGCTTGGATTAACCAAGCTTTGTGGACAAGTGCGGACGGTCACCCTGGTGCGGCCGCCCGGAACAGCAAAAAAGGCGGGCCACCTGGCCCGCCTTTTCTGGTCCGGTCGTCGAGACCTTACGCCTCTGGAACCTACGCCTCCAGAACGTCCACGATCTCGAGCGTACGCGGATCCACCACCACGATCTTGTCGCCGACCATGAAGAACTCATAACCGCGCCATTCCGGATAGATGGTCACGACTTCGCTCGGCAGCGCGACGAGGTGAATGCGGTCGCGTGGAACCCGGGTGCCGACAGAGAGCGAGAAGTCGACATTGTTCACCGGGGTGACGTGCTCGTTGCGGATGACGGTCGTGATCTTGGTCCGCTGCTCGGTCGAGAGCTTGGCGCCGGCGCCGGCCTGGCCAACCGTGGTGTTGGTTTCGCTGCGGCTCTGCGCGTTCATGTCGCGACCCTCGCGGCCTTCACGACCTTGGGCCTGCATGTTCTCGCGCTTGCCCTCGGTCTGCGCATTCTTCTCGTTTTCGCGGCTCTCGCCCCGGGCATTCTTCTCGTGCTCGCGGCTCTCGCCCCGGGCGTTCTTTTCGTTCTCGCGGCCCTCGCTCTTGGCGTTCTTCTGGTCTTCGCGGCCTTCCTTCTGCGCGCTCTTCTCATTCTCGCGGCCGGACTTGCTTTCCGCGGACTTGTTGGCATTGCGGTCCTCGCGGTCCTCGGCCTTCATCTTGCCCGACGCGCCCTTGGTCTCGTTCTCCGAGCTCATGCTCTTGGACTTCTGACCGGAGGTGCTTTCTTCAGCGCGCTGGCCCTGGCTGCCGGACGGCGACTTCTCGGACTTCATGCCCGCCGAGCCGCTCTTGCTGCTCTCGTGTTCCGTTGCTGCACCGCCACCGGCGCCGCCGCCAGCTGACGACGGAGCGCTCTGCATCTGTGCGCCGCCGGATTCGCGGCCACCTTGCGCGTTCGCGAAACCCGTCCCAGCGATCAGCGCAAGCGCAGCGACTGAGACCAAAAATCGATTAGTCATTCCTCTCTCCTCAAAATGTAGGCATTGCCCGCGCGATCAACAGCAGGCGAATGGAGAGGTTCCTCCTGGTGCGAGTTCGTTTTTTTCTGCGTGCGCCGGAACAAAACGAAAAATGGGCCGGCTGAATCCAGCCGGCCCATTTGACTTGCGTCCCGAGGTCGTGCTCAGCAGCTGGCCTTGCCGCAGCGTGCGATATCGATCTTTTCCTTGAGGCCGTCGAGCCCGACGGCGCCGACGACGATCTGCTTGCCGATCACATAGCTCGGCGTGCCGTTCAGCCCCATTTCCTCGGCGAGCTTCATGTTCTCCTCGATCGTCGCCTTGACCTCGGGGCTCGTCATGTCCTTCTCGATGCGCGCGGTGTCGTAGCCCGCATCCTTGGCAGCAGCCATGGCGCGCGCCTTATCGGCAGGCCCGCGACCGCCGAGCAGCTTGGTGTGGAAGTCGAGATACTTCTTGGGATCCTGCATGCGCGCCGCGATCGCGACCTTCGCGGCTTCCACCGATCCCTCGCTCAACACCGGAAATTCCTTCAGCACCACCTTCAGCTTGGGATCGTTCTTCATGAGGTCGAGCATGTCGGCCATGGCCCGCTTGCAGTAGCCGCAATTGTAATCGAAGAACTCGACAAAGGTGACGTCGCCGTCCTTGTTGCCGAGCGTGACCCCGCGCGGCGAGTTGAAGATCGCATCGGCATTCTGCGTGATCATCGCCTCATGCTTGGCCTGGTCCGCCGCCGCCTGGCGCTTGGACAATTCGTTCATCGCCTCCTCGAGCACCTCGGGGTGGGTGACGAGATAGTTCTTGATGATCCCCTCGATGTCGCTCTTCTGGGTGTCGGTGAAGCTCTGGGCCGAAACAGGTCCGCCGCAAAGCGCGAGCGCGATGAGGGCAGGGGCGAGCGAACGGATGAAACGCATTTTTTGGATCCTCTTTGTCGTGAACGCCGGCGTCCCGAATTCCTTCAAATCGAACTTTTCGAACCGAAGTTTTCGAACTCGACTTGGCGTCTTCAATATCTCAGGTTGATCTCAGCTTGGTTTAGATCGCGTGTAGCCAGCCTTAGTTGCCTTTCTGGCCAGGCATTGGCTTGGCCGAGACGATGTCGTCGGCCTTGACCCATCCGGGCGTGCCGATCGCGAAACGTGTTTTCGCCCGCGAGGCAAGCTCGCGTGCGGTCTTGTTGTCGCCGCGCAAAAAGGCGGCCTGGGCGGACGCAAGGTCAGCCTCCGCATAGTCTCCCTTCCGGCCATAGGCCATGGCAAGCTGGGTAAACCCGAGCGGCGCCTCGCTCTCGCGTCCGACCGCCGCACGCAGGATGGAAATCGCCTCGTCAGTATAGGCCTTGTTGTCGGTGGCGACCAACGCCTGGCCCAGTAACATCTCGATGAGCGGCGCATTGCCGGAGAGCTGCACCGCCTTGCGCAAGGGTGCGATCGCCTCCGTCGGATGGCCGCCCTCCAGCAGCGCCTGCCCGAGCAGCTCGTGGAAATACGCGTTGTTCGGCTGGGTCTGGATCAGCCCTTCGATCTGGCTCACCGCGCTGCGCGGGTCGCCGTGCAGATAGCTCGCGATCGCCCGCGCGTATCGCGCCGGCAGGCTGGTGTTCGAGGGCGGATAGCGGCGATAGACCGTATCCGGCCGCTCCATGAAAGCGGAAATCTTGGCCCGCACCATGTCGTGCCGGAACTGCAGCTCGGGCGGATCCTTCTTGTCCCAATAGGGGCTTTGGCGGGCGACCCCCTCGAGCGCCGCGACGCGCTCGGCCGGCATCGGGTGCGACTGCAAAAAGGGATCGGCGCCCCGTGCGGCGAACAGGCTGTCATTGGTGAAGCGCTTGAAGGTCTCGTACATGCCCTTGGGAGACTGGCCGGTTGCGGTCAGAAATTTCACCCCGGCGCGGTCGGCCTGGTCTTCCTGCTGGCGCTGATAGGCCAGCAGCGAATGCTGGATCATTGACTGAGGACCTACGACGGCCGCGGCGCCCGCATTGGCGAGGCCGTTACCGCCGCCGCTGCGCGCACCGGCCACCATGGCACCGGCGCCGAGCAGCATGGCGATGATCATCCCGGTCTGGGCCCGGGCCATCTCCTCGCGCATCTTTGCGAGATGGCCGCCCGCCAAGTGACCGGTTTCATGCGCAAACACGCCGATCAGCTGGTTCGGCGTCTCCGACTGCAGGATCGCGCCGTAATTGACGAAGATGCGGCGACCGTCGGCGACGAAGGCGTTGAACGAGGGGTCGTTGATGATGACGACGTTGATGTTCTGCTTCTCGAGCCCCGCAGCCCTCAGGATCGGCCGCGTGTAATCACGCAGGAGCTGCTCGGTCTCGGTGTCGCGCAAGGTCGACGGGCCCTTGCTCTCCTGCGCAAAGGCGGGCGCCACCGGACCAGCTGCAAGAGCTGCGGCCACGGCCATGGCAACAAGACCGGATGTCCTTTTCTTCAGTGCGAGGCGGAGCAGCATTGCGCGGTCTTTGTTGTGCAGCTGGCTGTGAGGCTTATCGATCGGTCTTTGGCAATTGGCGACGGGCCCGATACCGGCTATGCCCTAACAAGCCGCCGAATGCGGCTAGTCTGGGGCACCCCTCGCGGGTAGCGGGGTGCCTGCTCCCGCCGGAAACCGAGATAGCAGATATCGATGCGCGATGCGACAGTTCGAGACCATTTGGAACTCCTGAAAGCCGCCTCCGGGCGCAGCGATGTTCCGCCCTTCATGGTGATGGATGTGATGGCCGCGGCCGAGCGGATCGAGGCGGCCGGCGGCCATGTTATCCACACGGAAGTCGGCCAGCCCGCCGCGCCGGCCCCGAGAACGGCGATTGCCGCGGCCCACCGTGCGCTCGATGCGGCGCGAATCGATTACACCTCGGCCCTCGGGATCCTGTCCTTGCGCGAGCGCATCGCCCGGCACTACCGCGAAACCTACGCCTGCGACGTCGATGTCGGACGCATCGTGATCACCACGGGCTCCTCGGGCGCGTTCATCCTGGCTTTCCTCGCAATGTTCGAGCCAGGCGACCGCGTCGCGGTCACGGTACCTGGTTATCCGCCTTACCGGCACATCCTCACGGCGCTTGGCTGCGAGCCGGTGCTGATCGAGACCTCCGACGATACCCGCCATGCCCTGACCGGCGAGGCGTTGCTCGCCGCGCACCGCAAGGCGGCGTTGAAGGGCGTTCTGGTCGGCAGCCCCGCCAATCCGACGGGGACAATGATGTCGCGGGAGGCGCTCACGGGGCTGATTGCAGCCGCGGAAGGGGCCGGTATCCGTTTCATCTCGGACGAGATCTATCATGGCCTCGATTACGCGTTCCCGGCCGTGACGGCGGCCGAGCTGTCGCCGCATGCGCTGGTCATCAACTCCTTCTCCAAATACTTCTGCATGACCGGCTGGCGGGTTGGCTGGATGGTCGTGCCGGACGCGCTGGTGCGCCCAATCGAGCGGTTGCAGCAGAATCTCGCCATCTCGGTGCCGACACTGTCGCAGATTGCGGCCGAAGCCGCCTTTGACGGACGGGAGGAGATGGAGGCGGTCAAGCGCGGCTATGTGGAAAACCGCCGCATCCTGATCGAGGGGCTGCCACAGGCCGGCCTGACCAAATTTCTGCCCGCCGACGGCGCGTTCTATCTCTACGCCGACGTTTCCGACTTCACCGCAGACAGCTTTGCCTTTGCCAAGACCCTGCTGGAAGAGGCGCATGTCGCGGCGACCCCGGGCGTCGACTTCGATCCGATCCATGGCCGCAACTTCATCCGCCTCTCCTATGCCCGCTCGGCCGACGACATGCGCGAAGCGGTGGCGCGGATCGCGCGCTGGTTGGGCTGAAGCGGTTGCCGCCGTCAGGCCAGAGCACCGGCCTCAAAGGGCGCAAACGGCATTGACTCCGCTGCGACATTCGGCCTTGGGTGAACCAGGGTAGAGACGACCGGACAACGCTGCCACGGCGGCCGGTCGTTCAAGTCTGTGTTTGCAATTCGTGTTTGGGGGAGAAACGTTCATGGCAACCATCGCAACCGCGGCGCCGTCACGGGCGTCCCGTCCCTGGTACAAGATTCTCTACGTCCAGGTTCTTTTCGCGATCGTGCTCGGTGTCGTCGTCGGCTGGCTGTGGCCGACGTTTGCCACCAATGACTGGATTAAGGCGCTCGGCGACGGCTTCATCAAGCTGATCAAGATGGTGATCGCGCCGATCATCTTCTGCACGGTGGTGTCGGGGATTTCGCACATCCAGGATGCGCGCAAGGTCGGCCGCGTCGGCGTCAAGGCGCTGGTCTATTTCGAGATCGTCTCGACCTTTGCGCTGCTGATCGGCCTGATCATGGGCAACGTGTTTCAGATCGGCCATGGTCTTGCCGCCAAGCCCGACGCTGCGGCGGTTGCCCATTATGTGAAACAGGCGGCGGAGACCAAGTCCGTCGACTTCGTCCTCAACATCATTCCCGACAGCGTGGTCGGCGCGCTCGCGCGTGGCGACATTCTGCAGGTGCTGTTGTTCGCGATCCTGTTCGGCTTCGCGTTGATGGCAATGGGCGAGAAAGCCGACCGCCTGCGCGCGCTGATCGACGATACCGCCCATGCGGTGTTCGGCGTGATCGGCATTGTGATGAAAGCGGCGCCGTTCGGCGCCTTCGGCGCCATGGCCTTCACCATCGGCAAATACGGCCCGGCCGCGCTCGGCAATCTGATCGGGCTGATCGCCCTGTTCTATGTCACCGCCGGCCTGTTCGTGGTGATCGTGCTCGGGCTGATCGCGCGCTTTGTCGGCTTCTCCATCTTCAAGTTCATCGCCTATATCAAGGACGAGCTGTTGATCGTGCTCGGCACGAGCTCCTCGGAAAGCGCGCTGCCGCAACTGATGGAAAAGCTGGAGTTGCTCGGCTGCTCAAAGCCCGTCGTCGGTCTGGTGGTGCCCACTGGCTATTCCTTCAATCTCGACGGCACGAATATCTATATGACTCTGGCGACGCTGTTCATCGCCCAGGCGCTCGGGGTCGATCTCAGCTTCGGCCAACAGCTGACCATCCTGGTGGTGGCGATGTTGACCTCGAAAGGCGCGAGCGGCGTCACGGGTGCCGGCTTCATCACGCTGGCGGCAACGCTGTCGGTGGTCAATCCGGCGCTGGTACCGGGCATGGCCATCGTGTTCTCGATCGACAAGTTCATGAGCGAGGTGCGCGCGCTCACCAACATCACCGGCAATGGCATCGCCACGGTGTTCGTGTCGTGGTGGGAGGGCGAGCTCGACCATGCCACGCTGCAGACCGCGCTGAACCGGCAGATCGATCCAAGCGACGTCGAGACGGCGGTCACGACGGGGTAGGGACGGCTGCACGATTCCACGCACTCCGTCATTCCGGGGCAGCCCGCAGGGCTGAACACGGAATCTCGCGCCACGAGCTCTGGATTCCGGGGTCGCTCGCAAGCGAGCGCCCCGGAATGACGAGGCCAGGGACAACAAAAAAAGCCGCCCGGTTTTGCCGAGCGGCTTTTTTGTTGATCGCTCTTTCTATTCGCGGTTGCCGAAGCGGCGTGACCACCAACCGGCGCGGCGGGGCTGGTCAGAGCTCGGCTCGGCTGCCGGAGCTGCCGCCGGGGCGTCCTGGACGGCGGCCGGCTCGGGCGCCTCGCTGTCCACCGCGGCAGGCGCGGGGGCCGGCTCGGCGCCCGACAGGAAGCTGACCTTTTCGCGCACGGTGGAGCGGCGCGGGGCCTTGTCCGTCGATTCGGTGCCTGCGGCTGCGGCAGTTTCGGCCTCCGGCGCGCTTGCGATCGCCACCGGCTGCGGCTCCGGCGCAACCGGCTCGGGCTGAACCTCCGGTGCGCTCGGCGGGGCTCCATTGCCGTCGAAATCCGCGACAGCCTCGCTCGCTTCGGACGCCGGCACCGGCGCGAACTCGTCGCCGATCGAACCGGCCAATCCCTCGTCCGCTCCGCCACCACCACGACGGCGCCGTCCACCGCGACGGCCGCGGCGGCGCGGCCGCCGTTCGCCTTGACCCTGATCTTGACCTTGATCGGCGCCTTGATCGGCGCGGGACTCGCCCGCCACCTCCTCGGATTCCTCGTCGTCGGCCTCGCTCTCGTCGAGCGAGCCGGCGGTTTGGCCATCGGCCATGGCCGGCTGCTCGGCGGCGAAACCGTCCTGCTCCTCGCGCGGCGCAGCGCCATGCGCTTGCGCCGGCTCGCGCGTTTCGCCACCCCCGCGGCCGCGCCGCCGCCGGCGCCGCTTGCGCCGCGGACCATCCTGCTGACCTTCGCCGTCGGCGGAAGCCTCCTCGGTGAGCCCTTCGGTTTCCTCGGTTTCGACCTCGGATTCACTCTCGATGTCGAAAGCTTCCTCGTCGTCGTATGTCTCCTCGGCCATTGGCGGTGGCGCGGCGGCCGCCTGCGCCGCGAGCAGCGCCTTGGCGGCTTCCAGCGTGTGCACCTGCTCGCCGCGATCGATGATGTAGGATTGCTGGCCGCTGACGGTCGGGTCCGCAATCACCGACAGCGAGACCTTGAAGCTGTTCTCGAGGTCGCGCAAATGGCCGCGCTTGTGGTTCAACACATAGAGCGCGACGTCGGTGCGGGTGCGCACCACGAGGTTGTGAGTCGCGCCCTTCATCAGGGTCTCTTCGAGGCCGCGCAACAGCTGCAGCGCGACCGAGGAGACGGAGCGGACATGGCCGGTGCCGCCGCATTGCGGGCAGGGCTCGGTCGAGCTCTCGAGCACGCTTGCGCGGATGCGCTGGCGCGACATCTCAAGCAGGCCGAAATGCGAGATGCGGCCGACCTGGATGCGCGCGCGATCCTGCCGCAGGCAGTCACTGAGCTTGCGTTCGACCGCTCGGTTGTTGCGCTTCTCGTCCATGTCGATGAAGTCGATGACGATCAGGCCGGCGAGATCGCGCAGCCGCAGCTGGCGCGCGACCTCTTCGGCCGCCTCCAGGTTCGTCTTCAGCGCGGTGTCCTCGATGTGGTGCTCGCGGGTGGCGCGGCCCGAGTTGACGTCGATCGAGACCAGCGCTTCGGTCTGGTTGATCACGATGTAGCCGCCGGAGCGCAACTGCACGATCGGCGAGAACATCGCATCCAGCTGGCTCTCCACGCCCATGCGCGAGAACAGCGGCTGGCCGTCCCGATACTGCTTCACCGCCTTCACATTTGACGGCATCAGCATTTTCATGAAGTCGTGCGCCTCGCGGTAGCCGGCTTCGCCGGCAACCAAAATCTCGTCGATCTCCTTGTTATAGAGATCGCGCAGCGAGCGCTTGATCAGGGAGCCTTCCTCATAGACCAGCGTCGGCGCCTGCGATTTCAACGTGGTGTCGCGGACCGTTTCCCACAGCCGGATCAGATATTCGAAGTCGCGCTTGATCTCCGGCGGGGTGCGCGAGGCGCCGGCAGTGCGCAGGATGATGCCCATGCCCTCGGGCACGTCGAGGTCCTGCACCACCTCCTTGAGCCGCGAGCGGTCCTGGGCGGAGGTGATCTTGCGGCTGATGCCGCCGCCGCGGGCGGTGTTCGGCATCAACACGGCATAGCGGCCGGCGAGCGACAAATAGGTGGTCAGCGCCGCGCCCTTGTTGCCGCGCTCTTCCTTGACGACCTGCACCAGCATCACCTGGCGGCGCTTGATGACTTCCTGGATCTTGTACTGGCGGCGCGGACGGAACGCGCGCTCCGGCACCTCCTCCAGCACGTCGTCACCGCCGACGGACTCGACCTGATCTTCCTCTTCGGCTTCCTCGCCGTCTTCGCCGTCCTCGTCGTCCTCCTCGTCTTCCGCATCATCAGCGGGCACCGGCAACTGCTCGCCGACCGGCGCAGCGTGCTCCCCCCCGTGCTCGTCGCCCGCAGTATGCGCGGTGTCGGCGATCTCGGACGTGGCCATGCCGTTCTCGAGGGTCTCGATCTCGTTCTTGGTGTGGTCGTGGACCTCGTGGACTTCGGGCGCCTCGATCAATTCGGGGGCCACAGCCGCCAGCGACGCCGGGACTTCGGGTACGGCCTCATGTTCATCCTGGTGCGCTTCATGCTCCGCGCGCTCATAGACCTCTTCGTCGGCGCCGTGCGCATCATGATGCTCGTCATCATGATGTCCGTCGTGTTGGGCGTGGATGTCCGTTCCCTGCTCGGCCTCGATCGGCTCGGGCGCTGCCAGACGCTCGCCCGCCTCGTCAAAGCCGTGCTCGGGCAAGTTGTGTTCGGCGTCATGCTCGGCGTCGTGATGTTCGCCGTGCTCGGCTGGCCGCGCCTCGCCATTGGCTGGCACGCCCGCCTCACGGCCCTCGACGACGTCGCTCCGGACACGGTCGCCGTGTCCCCGGCGGCGCATGTTGCGGTGGCGCGAGCGGCGGCGGCTGGAGCGGTTTTCGGTCTCTTCCTCGGCTTCGCGATGGGCGCGCTCCTCGGCCTCGATCAGCGCCTGGCGGTCAGCCACCGGGATTTGATAGTAGTCGGGATGGATTTCGGAGAAGGCCAGGAAGCCGTGGCGGTTGCCGCCATATTCGACAAAGGCGGCCTGCAGCGACGGTTCGACTCGCGTGACTTTGGCGAGATAGATGTTGCCGCGCAGTTGCTTGCGCTGGGCTGTCTCGAAATCAAATTCCTCGACGCGATTGCCGCGGACCACGACAACCCGGGTCTCTTCCGGGTGGGTGGCATCGATCAACATTTTGTTGGGCATCTTCAAACTCTTGGAGGCGGGGCGCGTGGATAACGGCAAGCGCATGCCGCGCCGCCGGGTGACGCGACGGTCCACCTGATTCGGGGGTGAGGGGAAGGCCGAAACGCAACCCGGGACGCCCTGCCGAGCCTTGCGGAGGAGAGCGACGGACGGAGCCTCGGCTCCGCATCGGCGCGGGTCTTCCACTAGCTTTGGTCGGCAACACAGTCTGGCGCATCAAGCGTCGGCCCGTCTGGATCAGTTGGCGGCAGAACGAGCCGCCTGGTCGGTTGCTGGAGGCCGCTTGGCGGCGCTGTCAGGCGCTCGCCTTGGGTCCATTGGGGCCCGTTGTCGGGGCTCCCGGTATCAAGCCATGCCGCAGTCCCGAAACAAAATTGCCCTGGGACTACCACCGCTCGGGCTTTTAGAACCGCTCCTCCGAATCGGCCGCGCGGCGCGCGCTGGCTTTATGGAGGGCGGACGACGCTGGAATCTTCAAAAAACCGAAGGTTCCGGCGGGCACCGGGCGGCTGAACACGACACAACTGGCAGTAATGGCCGTCAGCAAACGTTACATACGTGGATTGACGCCCCCGCGCAAGGGAGCGTCGACCGAGCGTCGCATGCCCGCCACAGTCCTCGTTATTCACTGGCGTCGTGTTAGGGGGTCGTTAACCGTGCGGTTCTATTGCGCTAAAAAGGTCCACTCGGAGGCGGGAGATTCGGTGGTTAGCCGCGCAAAACAGGGGCTTTTGCTGGTATTTGCGCTATTGTGCGCCGCGGCATTGCCGTGCTCCGATATGCGGGCGGCGCGTGCCGATGAACAGGCGGCCGTTTCCGCGCCGGTGACGGCACCAAGCCTTCCCATCGTCTCCGATGCCCGCCTGGCGGGCGATACGAACCAGACCCGATTCGTCCTCGATCTCGACAAGCCAGTCGCTTTCCGGGCCTTTACGCTGCCCGACCCGTACCGGATCGTGCTCGACATGGGGCAGGTCGATTTCCACCTGCCGACCGGGGCCGGTGTCAACGGACGGGGCCTCGTCAAAGCGTTCCGGTACGGCATGGTGATGCCGGGCGGGTCGCGAATCGTGTTCGACCTCACCGGGCCGGCGCGCATCGCCAGCGCCACTATGCTCGATGCCGCCAACGGCCAGCCGCCGCGATTGGTGTTGGAATTGGAACAGGTTGATCAGGCGACTTTCAACCAAACCCTGAGCCCGGATTTGCGGCCTGAACTGAAACCGGCGGTGGCGGCCGCGCCGCCTGTGGCCGTGCCCCAGACGGTTCCTGCCAAGCCGGCTGGGCCGCCGGATCCCCGGCCGGTTGTTGTGATCGACCCCGGCCATGGTGGGGTCGATAACGGAACGCAGTCGGGCGAAGAGGCCGAGAAGAACGTGGTACTTGCCTTCGGACTGGCGTTGCGCGACCGGCTCGAGAAAGGCGGCAAGTACCGGGTGGTGATGACCCGGTCCGATGACACATTTATCCCGCTCAGCGACCGCGTGAAGATCGCCCATGACGAGAAGGCGGCGCTGTTCGTCTCGATCCATGCGGATGCACTGCCCAAAGGCGAGGGCGATGCCCAGGGGGCGACGATCTATACCCTGTCCGACAAGGCCTCCGACGCCGAGGCGCAGCGGCTGGCGGACGCGGAAAACCGCGCGGATGCCATTGGTGGGGTCAACCTGACCGATGAACCGACCGACGTCGCGGATATCCTGATCGACCTGGCGCAGCGGGAAACCCGCACCTTTTCAAACCGGTTCGCCCGGATCTTGATGGGCGAAATGAAGACCGCCACGCGGATGCACAAGCGTCCCCTGAAATCGGCGGGCTTTAGGGTGCTCAAGGCGCCGGACGTGCCTTCGGTGCTGGTCGAACTGGGCTATGTCTCCAACAAAGGGGACATGGAGCACCTGATCTCGGACAGCTGGCGCGCCAAGACGGTGGCGTCGATGGCCAAAGCCATCGACGCCTTTCTGGCCAAACGGCTGGCCACCGCGGGTCCTTCGAACTAAGGTGTCGACGGCTTTAAGCCCTAGTTTGGCCACAGCGGCGGTCGTATAGGAGTGACCTTGCGGGTACCAGGAATCGGTTCACGGTTCCGGCCCTGCCGACAAACGAAGAACCGGCCTGAAGGCACGCCGGAACATTGTTATGAAGGCGCCACCGGCATGAGGCGCATGGCTTGGAGCGGATTGATTTAGCATGCGCTTGCTGGTGCGGTTCCTGGGTTTCCTGTTTGCCGCCGGAACGGTCGTGTTCCTCGTCGGCGTGGCCGGCGTCGCGGGGTTGATCTGGCATTTCTCGCAGGACCTGCCGGACTATTCGCAGCTGCAGGATTATGAGCCGCCGGTGATGACGCGCGTGCACGCTGCTGACGGCTCGCTGCTCGCCGAATACGCCAAGGAACGGCGGCTCTATCTGCCGATCCAGGCGGTGCCCAAGCTCGTCATCAATGCTTTCCTCGCTGCCGAGGACAAGAATTTCTACGAGCATGGCGGCATCGACTACACCGGCATGGCGCGGGCTGCGCTGCTCTACGCCCAGAACTACGGCTCCAACAAGCGTCCCCAGGGCGCCTCCACGATCACCCAGCAGGTCGCGAAGAACTTCTTCTTCACCAACGAGGTGTCGTTCAGCCGCAAGATCAAGGAAGCGCTGCTCGCGATGCGGCTCGAGCGCGCCTATTCGAAGGACAAGATCCTCGAGCTCTATCTGAACGAAATCTATCTCGGCCTTGGCGCCTATGGCATTGCCGCGGCGTCGCTGGTCTATTTCGACAAGTCCGTGAACGAACTCACCGTTGCGGAGGCCGCCTATCTGGCGGCCTTGCCGAAGATGCCAGGCGCTCTGCATCCGGTGCGCAACCATGACCGCGCGGTCGAGCGGCGCAATTATGTCATCGATCGCCTGCAGGAGAACGGCTGGATCAGCGCGGCTGATGCCGACAAGGCGCGCAAATCGCCGCTGACCGTCACCAGCCATCCGACCTCGGCGCATATCTTCGCCGGCGAATATTTTGCCGAGGAAGTCCGCCGCGACATTTTCGAGCGCTATGGCGAGAAGAAGCTCTATGAGGGCGGCCTGTCCGTGCGCACCACGCTGGATCCGAAGATCCAGCTGGAGGCGCGCAAGACCATGGTGGCTGGCCTTGTCAATTATGACGAGCAGCAGGGCTATCGCGGCGCGATCTCCAAGCTCGACGTGACCGGCGACTGGGGTGTGAAGCTCGCCGAGATCAAGGCGCTGCAGGACATCTCGCCCTGGCGGATGGCGGTCGTGCTGGAGACCAGCGACCAGTCTGCGCGGATCGGATTCCAGCCGGGACGCGAGCTCGGCGGCGCGATCTCCAAACAGCGCGAGACCGGCATCGTCACTCTCGAGGGCGTCCGCTGGGCCAGGCCCACCTATGGTGCATACAAGGGGAAGACGCCCACGGCAGTCTCGCAGGTGCTGCAGCCGGGCGACGTGATCTACGCCGATCCGCTCTATAAGGACGGCAACCCGGTCGAAGGCCAGTATCGGCTGCGCCAGGTGCCGGAAGTCTCGGGCGCCATGGTAGTGATGGATCCCAATACCGGGCGCGTGCTCGCCATGGTCGGCGGCTTCTCCTTCGACCAGAGCCAGTTTAACCGCGCCACGCAGGCCTATCGGCAGCCCGGCTCCTCTTTCAAGCCGATCGTCTATTCGTCCGCGCTGGACAATGGCTACACACCCTCGACCCAGGTGATGGATGCGCCGATCGAGATCGATCAGGGGCAGGGCGGCGGGGTGTGGCGTCCGGAGAACTTCTCCAACGGCAAGTATCAAGGGCCGACGACGCTGCGCAACGCGCTTCGGCTGTCGCTCAATACGGTGACGGTGCGGCTCGCGCAGGACATCGGCATGCCCCTGATCAGCGAATATGCGCGCCGCTTTGGCGTCTATGACGAGTTGCCGAACTATCTCTCCTACGCACTCGGTGCCGGCGAGACCACGGCGATGCGCATGGTCACCGCCTATTCCATGATCGCCAACGGCGGAAGGCGGGTGAAGCCCACCCTGATCGACCGGATCCAGGACCGCTACGGCCACACCATCTTCAGGCACGACGCCCGCGAATGCCGCGGCTGCGACGCGCCCGACGGCTGGAAGAACCAGCCCGAGCCGCAGCTCGTCGACCGCCGCGAGCAGGTGCTCGATCCAATGACCGCTTACCAGATCACCTCGATGCTGGAGGGCGTGGTGAACGCGGGTACCGCAACCGTGGTCAAGGAGGTCGGCAAGCCGATCGCCGGCAAGACCGGCACCACCAACGAGGCCAAGGACGCCTGGTTCGTCGGCTTCTCGCCCGACGTCGCAGTCGCCATCTATATGGGCTATGACAAGCCGCGGCCGCTGGGCCGGGGCAATGCCGCGACCGGCGGTCATCTGGCTGCGCCGATCGCGCGCGACTTCCTCAAACTTGCGCTCGCCGACAAGCCGGCGATTCCCTTCAAGGTTCCCGCCGGGATCAAGCTGATCCGGGTCGATTCCAAGAGCGGCATGCGCGCAGCCCCCGGCCAGACCAGCGGCACCATCCTGGAAGCTTTCAAGCCGGGCACGGCGCCGCCTGACAATTACAGTGTGATTGGCGTTGCGGATGCCGACGGCCGTTCCATGGTTCCGCAAGGGGCGGCTCCGGACGCCGGCTACATCATGCGGCCGGGCACAGGCGGGCTGTACTAGCTGCAAATCAGCGGCTGCTCGGCGCTGCACTGCGCGATTGCGCTTTGTGCGGCGCACCGCTACATGCACCACAGCATAATTGAGGCGGCCCTGATTCTGTGGGGGTCGTCACCTGAAGAGAAGACCATGCGCGCCGAAGTCGAACGGTTGGTAGAAGAGATCAAGCAGTCAGTCGGGCTGCTGAGGAGGCATCTTTGACGTCGAGCAATCGACGGCGCGCCTCGCTGAGCTGAACAAGCTCGCTGAAGACCCCAATCTCTGGAACGATCCGCAGAAGGCCCAGAAGCTGATGCAGGAGCGCACCTCGCTGGAGGATGCGCTAGGCGGCATCGGCAAGGTCGAGCGCGAGCTCGCCGATAATGTCGACATGATCGAGCTCGGCGAGGCCGAGAACGATGCCGGCGTCGTCAAGGAAGCCGAGGACGCGCTGAAGGCCCTCAAGAAGGAGGTGGCGCGGCGCGAGCTCGAGGCGCTGCTGGGCGGCGAGGCCGACCGCTTCGATTCCTATCTCGAGGTCCATGCCGGCGCCGGCGGCACCGAAAGCCAGGACTGGGCGCAGATGCTCTTGCGCATGTACACGCGCTGGGCGGAAAAGCACGGCTTCAAGGTCGAATATCTCGAGGAGTCGCAGGGCGAAGAGGCCGGCATCAAGTCGGCGACCGTGCAGATTTCCGGCCACAACGCCTATGGCTGGCTGAAGACGGAGGCCGGCGTGCATCGCCTGGTGCGCATCTCGCCGTTTGATTCCAATGCGCGGCGGCACACCTCATTTTCGTCTGTGCAGATTTTCCCCGTCATCGACGACAGCATCAAGATCGACATCAAGGAGGCCGACGTCCGCACCGACACCATGCGCTCGGGCGGCGCCGGTGGCCAGCACGTCAACAAGACCGAGTCGGCGGTGCGTCTGACGCATATTCCCACCGGCATCGCCGTGGTCTGCCAGGCCGGCCGCTCCCAGCACAAGAACCGGGCGCAGGCCTGGGACATGCTGCGCGCCCGGCTTTACGAGATCGAGCTGAAGAAGCGCGAGGAGAAGGCCGCCGCCGAGCAGGCCGCCAGGACCGACATCGGCTGGGGCCACCAGATCCGCTCCTATGTGCTGCAGCCCTATCAGATGGTGAAGGACCTGCGCACGGGCGTGCAGACCTCCGACACCTCGGGCGTGCTCGATGGCGACCTCGACGAGTTCATGGCGGCGGCGTTGGCGCAGCGCGCCTTCGGCACGGCGCCCGGTGAGGTCGAGGACGTGGATTAGAGCATGCCGCATGTCGCCTTCATTGGTCTCGGGCGCATGGGCCACGGCATGGCCGGCCGCTATCTCGATGCGGGCTTTACGGTCGCGGTGTGGAATCGCAGCCGCGCCAAGGCCGAGGACCTGATTGCGCGCGGTGCGCGTTGGGCGAGCTCGCCCGCCGATGCCGCCATCAATACCGATGCTGTCGTGACCATGGTGGCCGATGACGAGGCCGCGCGCGCAGTCTGGCTCGGCACCGACGGCGCGGCCACGACCATGACGGCCGGCACGCTCGCGATCGAATGCTCGACCGTCTCCTATCAGCACGCGCGCGACATGGCCCGTGAACTCCAGGAGCGCGGGCTCGTCTATCTCGATTGTCCGGTAACAGGCCTGCCCGATGCGGCCGCGAACGGCAAGCTCACGCTGCTGGTCGGTGCCGACGCCGCTGATCTGCAGAAAGCACATCCGTTCCTCGAACCGATCAGCTCGACCATCCGCCATTTCGGCGCGGTCGGCTCCGGCACGGTGTACAAGCTGATCAACAATTTGATGGGCGCGATCCAGATCGCCGGCATCGCAGAGGGCCTTGCGATTGCCGAGCAGGCCGGCCTCGACATGAAGCTCGTGCTCGAAGCCGTCGAAACTGGCGTTGCCGCGAGCCCTCAAGTGATCCGCCATTCCAAGCGCATGGCGATGCGCGATTTCGCCGGCGCGACGTTTACCTCGGCCTTGCGTCACAAGGATGCCGCTTACGCTGTGGCGCTTGCCGAGAGCCTGCTGGCGGAGAAGCCGCTGATGGGCCGTGCCGCCGTGGACGCCTATGCGCGCGCAAAGGCTGTGGCGCCTGACGATGACGAAGCGAAGATGATCGAGATGGTCTCGCGGCCAAAGGGCTAATCGGCGAGCGCCGACTGCTTCGTTCCGTCGTTCTCTGCAATCCGCTTCAACTGCTCATAAAGATCAGGCGCCTCGCTGGTGCAGAGGCAGACGCCTTTAGCGGAGTCCTCCGAGCCGGCGTTGAGATAGGCGTGGCCCATGGTGCTGTCGAGATAGATGCCGTCGCCTTCGTGCAAGATCTCGGGTGCGTAGAACTCGGTGTGGACTTCGACACTGCCGCGCGTCACCAGAAAATACTCTTCGCCGGAGTGACGGAGCAGGGCGCCGAACTCTTGCAGCGTGCGCGCGCGCACCTCGGCGAGGATCGGCACCATGCGCTTTCCGATCAGATCGGTGCATTGATAGATGTAGGTGTAGAATTTGGTGTTGACGACCTGGCCCTGGCCAGCGCGGCTGATGCTGCGCCGCGCGGTGACTGGCCGGCCCTGATCGGAGCGCGGGCCTGCCGGGCTGAACAGCTCGGCGATGTCCATCTTGAGTCCCGCGGTGAGCTGCAACAGCTTGTCATAGGTCAGCGACATCAGGCCGTTCTCGACCTTGGACAGCGTCGACAGCGCCATCCCCGTCCGCTCCGCCACCTGTTTCAGTGTCAGCCCACGCGCTTGCCGTGCTGCCTTGAGGCATTGCCCAAGCTGCGAATGCGGGCCGTCCAGCGTCGGAAGATCGTTCATCTGCGCCACCTGCCGTCAACGCCCTCTACTGAAAATCGGTTTGTCGGATCATACAACTATTTCCTGTCAAAATCCGACCTTTGGATCGGGGAACCGGCGATCTGCCGCTTCAATAGGCCAAAAGCCTAGCATTTCCTCACCAAAATGGCTGCTTGCGCTAATCTTCGAGCAGTGAAATAATTTTCAAAAATGCTAAAAAATTTTCAACAAGGGAGCGATCTGACGTGGAACCGTGTGACCAGGGTGCCGTCGAACTCTTGAGGTCGATGGCGGAGCGGGCGATTTCACCCCTCGAGCTGATGGATTCGTGCCTAGCGCGGATCAGAAGCGTCAACCCGGCCGTCAACGCGGTCGTGACGCTCGACGAGGAGGGCGCGCGGGCAAAGGCTAAACAAGCTGAAGCCGCAATCATGCGCGGCGAGACGCTGCCGCCGCTGCACGGCCTTCCCGTCCTGATCAAGGACACCCAGGACACCGCCGGTCTGCGCACGACCTATGGCAGCCCGCTGTTTGCCCAGCACGTGCCCACGGCCGATCAGGGATCGGTGGCGCGGCTGCGCGCGGCCGGTGCCATCATCTTCGGCAAGACCAACACGCCGGAATGGGCGGCCGGCGGCAACACCCGCAATCCCGTCCATGGCGCGACCGGCAATCCCTTCGACCCAATGAAATCCGCAGCCGGCTCTTCCGGAGGCTCTGCCGTCGCGCTCGCCTGCGGCATGGCACCGTTGGCCTCCGGCTCGGATACCGGCGGCAGCCTGCGCAATCCTGCCGGCTTTAGCGGGATCGTCGGCATGCGGCCGTCCTACGGGCTGGTCGCCAGCGAAAAGCGCCTGCAAGGCTGGTCCAGCCTCTCCACCGACGGGCCGATGGCGCGCAACGTTGGCGATGTCGCGCTGATGCTGTCGGTGATGGCCAGCGACGATGCGCGCGATCCGCTCGCCTATACGCTGCCGGGCGAACTCGTCCGCGGCCGGCCAGAGCGCTGGCGCTCGCCGCGCCCAGCGGAGCTAAGCAAGCTCCGTGTTGCCGTCACCGAGGATTTTGGTTTCGCTCCGACCGAGCAGGCGATCAGGCGCACCTTCCGCAAGCGGGTCACGCGCATCGCGCCGCTGGTCGCAGAGACGTTCGCAGGCGCACCGGATTGCGAGGGCGCCGATGACACCTTTGCGGTGCTGCGCGCGGCGCTGTTTCTTGCGACCCACGGCAAGACCTATCGTGAGCGGCCCGACATGCTCGGTCCCAACGTACGGGCCAATGTCGAGGAGGGGCTGTCCTATCAATTGACCGACTATGCCCGCGCGGCAACGATCCAGACCAAAATCTACCGCGCCTATCAAAGCTTCTTTGCGGGTTGTGACGTGCTCATCAGCCCGACCATCACGCTGAGCCCGCGCCCGTGGTCGGAGCTCTATCCAACCGAGATCGACGGCGCGCCGACAAAATCCTACTTCCACTGGCTCGCGCTCGCCTACGCCGTGACATTGGCCGGTCATCCCGCGCTGAGCCTGCCGCTTGGTCTGGACGAGGCCGGCATGCCCTTCGGCTTGCAGATCGTCGGGCCGCGCGGCGGCGACGCCATCGTGCTGTCGGTCGCGCAGGCACTGGAGCAGGCCTTTGCGGGCGACGCCGAGCTATCGCGGCCGAAGCCCGATATCGCAAAGCTGGCCAAGAGCCCGCCGCTGTCAGCCGCGCCCGATTTTCGCGCTTGGGGCTAGGGGGCTACGATGCTTGATCTGTCGAAGAAGCAAAGCGGCGTGCTCGGTTTTGTGCTGCTCTATATCGCCTTCTGCATCTCCTACATCGACCGCGCCGCGATCTCGCTCGCGCTCGGCCAGATCGGCAAGGATTTCAATCTGCAGGCCGCCGATCTCGGCATCATCATCAGCGCGTTCTTCCTGGGCTACGCTGTGATGCAGGTGCCGGGCGGCTGGCTCGCCGACCGCTTTGGCTCGAAAGTCGTCGTCATCGTCACCATTGCGATGTGGTCGATATTCACGGTCATGACCGGCTTTGCCTGGTCGCTCGCCTCCCTGATCGTGATCCGCTTCATCTTTGGCCTCGCCGAGGGCGGCTTTCCATCGGCCAGCATCAAGGGCGTCGCCGAGTTCTTCGATCGTGCGAGCCGGCCGAAAATGTCGGCGCTTTTGACCTCGTCCAACTACGCCGGCAGCATGGTCGCGCCGCTGATCATGGCGCCGCTGATCATCTGGCTCGGTTGGCGCCATGCGTTCGCCTCCATCGGAGTCGCCGGAATCGTTTTCGCCCTGGTCTATCTCCTGTTCGTGCCGCGCGTTGCGTCCGGCTCGGCGGTGGCGCAAGCGGCAAAGCCCGGCACATCGAACTGGCGCGAGCTGCTCGGCAGCCGCTTCCTCTGGCAATTGCTGATCGTCTGGTTCGGCCTCAGCTGTGTCAACAAGGGGCTGGATTCCTGGATGCCGATCTATCTGCTGCAGGCGCGCGGCCTGGACCTGAAGGCGGTCGGCGTGCTGACGCCGATCCCCTTCGTGCTTGCGACCATTGCGACCGCGATGGGCGGCTGGGTGATGACCAGGTTCTTCGCCGAGCGCGAAAAATATCTCCTGATCGGCAGCTCGTTTCTCACCGGCGTGTTCCTCTACGCCATGTTCAAGTCACAGACCATCACCGCGCTGATCATCTACGAGTCGCTGCTTTACTTCTTCAAATCCTTCGTGCTCGCAGCCGTCATCGCGCTGCCGACCAAGGTCTTGAAGGACGACCAGATCGGCACCGGCGTCGGCATGGTCAATTTCGGCGGACAGAGCGCCGGCTTCGTCGCGCCTGCCGTGATCGGGTTCATCGTGAGCTGGACCGGATCGTTTGACGCGGCCTTCAGCTTCCTGGTTATCATGACGGCGCTGGCCGTCTTGGTCGCCGCGACCATCAACACGGCGCGACCGCATCTCGTGCCGAAGCCGGCGTAGAGCATGATCGGCAAAAGTGTGACGCGGTTTTCCGAATAGTTCATGCTCAAATAACGTAGACAACGACAGGCGGAATCAAGCGATGAAAAGCGCCATCGTTCTCGGCGCCGGCATGGTCGGCGTGGCAACATCAGTGCATTTGCAGAAGCGGGGCTGGTCGGTCGCGCTGGTTGATCGTAAGGAGCCGGGCCGCGAGACGAGCTACGGCAATGCCGGGATCATCCAGAGCGAGGCGCTGCGGCCCTATCCGATGCCGCATGGCATCAGCGAGCTTTTCAACATCGCAACCGGCCGCACCAATGACGTGCGCTATCATCTGGCCTCGCTGCCCGACCACATCGGCCCGCTGTTCCGCTATTGGTGGAATTCGTTTCCGTCGGCGCATGCGCGCGCCTCCGCCGCCTATGCCAAGATCATCGCCAGCGCGGTGGGCGAACACGAGCGGCTGATCCTGGAATCGGGCGCCGGCAATCTCATCCGCCGCAACGGCTTTCGCGTCCTGCATCGCGAGCAGGCGATGCTCGATGCGGAGGCCGCGGCGGCGGAAGCCTTGCGCAAGGCCTATGGCGTGAAGTTCACGCTCCTGACCTCGCGCGAGCTGCGACAGGCCGAGCCGGGCCTCAGTGAGGGTGGCATCGGCGGGCTGCACTGGCAGGAGCCGTGGACAGTGTCAAGCCCGGGCGCGCTGGTGACGGCCTATGCCGATCTCTTCACCCGGTCGGGCGGCAGCATCGTGCGCGGCGAGGCGCAAACACTGCGGCAAAGCCGAGGCGGCTGGTCGGTGGTCACGGAGGCGGGCGATATGGAAGCCGAGGCTGTCGTGGTTGCGCTCGGCCCGTGGTCGCCGGAACTGCTGAAACGATTCGGCTATCGGATTTCCATGGTGCGCAAGCGTGGCTATCACCGGCACTACGCCGGGGGCAGCCCGCTCGATCTGCCCTTGCGCGATGCCGCCAATGGCTATGTCATGGCTCCGATGCAAAACGGCGTGCGCATCACGACCGGCGCCGAGCTGACATCACCCAACGGAAAATCCGATTCCAGGCAGCTGGAATATGCCGAGCAGGCCGCGCGACGGCTGATCGATCTTGGTCGACCCGTCGAGGCCGAGCCCTGGTTCGGCACCAGGCCGTGCATGCCGGACATGCTGCCGGTGATCGGAGCGGCAAAGGCGCACAAGGGCCTGTGGCTGAACTTCGGTCATGGGCACCAGGGCTTCACGCTTGGCCCGACCACGGGGCGCCTGATCGCGGAATTGATGAGCGGCGAGCCGCCGATCGTCGATCCCTTTCCCTATCGGCCGGACCGGCTCTGATCAGGCGCGCGCAGCGGTCCACTGCTCGAGCCAGCCGGTGAACCGGCCGCTGTCGCGCGCGCCGCCATGCCATGCCGCGGTGACCGTGCCGTCGCCGGCGACCAGCAGCACCACATCCAGCCCCTTGGAGCGGCGCAGCGTGTCGATCGCCTGCTGTGGTGTTTGCGCAATGGGGCCAGCGACGTTGAACGAGGTATTGACTGACATCTCCACGCCAATGCGGCCGCCGAGCGCTTTGAGATAAGCGTAGGTGAGGGGATCATCGGTCTCGCGCACGATCTGGATCCGACCGGTGCCGTCGGCATGAATGACCGCAGGAATCCTGTCGCGTGCCTCGGGCTTGGAATGCGCCGTCAGGACCATGTAGTTGTAGGCGTTGTACTCAGCGTCGGACGCGCCGTCTTCGAGCTGGAAAAATTGCCGCGCCGCGTCCAGGGTCGCCATTGGCGCCAGCGGGCGGATCGCCTCGCGATATTTGACGCGCGCGTTGAGGTTTTCGCGCGCGGCGGGGTCGCAGGGGTTCGCGAGTATCGAGCGGTGGCCGAGGGCGCGCGGGCCGGTCTCGGCCGCGCCCTGGTATAGCGCGATCACGCCGTTCTTGGCGACCATGAAGGCCATGAGATCGGCGATGTCAGCGCGGCCCTCCGGCGTCGACACATTGCCGATCTCTTGCGAGGCGACATCGTCTGCACCAAGCGCCGCCACGATCTCGCCGCGTCCCGACGGCTCGCCGCAGTAGAAGGCATGCGTCAGCGGCCCGCCCCGCGGAGCGCCGGCAAGATGCGCGAACAGCCAGGCCGCGCCGATGGTGACGCCGGCATCGCCCGGCACCGGCGGCACCCAGAGATGAAGCCGTGCCTTGCGCGCCTGGTTTTCCGCAAACCAGCTCTCGTCAAAATGCTCGAGCAGCCGCATGTTGCCCAGCGCGTTGAGCGCAACACCGCCGGTCAGCACCAGGCGGTGGCTGCCTGTCTGCCGCAACAGATGATCCACCACATGGATCATGGCATCCTCGAACACCAGCTGGGTCGCGGCCGCCTTGTCGAGACGATCCTGGGTATCAGCGCGATGTTTGATGTCCTCGACCCGGAGCACCGCATCGGGATTCCAGAGCTGCTCGGGCTTGAGCGGGTCACCCAGGATCTCGATCAGCGCGCGCTTGTAGGGATTCTGGAACGGGTCGGCGTACCAGTTCGCCAGCGCACGATTGAGCTTGATCTCGCCGTTCGGCTCGAACTGCAGCAGCTCACGCAGCCGCGTGTAATAGGGATTGCTCGCCCGGTCCATGTCGCCCCAGGCGGCCGCACCCATGTAACGACCTTCGCTGGACAGCCAGGTCCAGCCGCCTTGGGTGGAGGAGATCACGCTGTAGAAGGCGCCGAGCGAGTCGAACATGCTTTCATTGCAATAGAGCCGCCGCATCGCGTCGCCTTGCGCGACATAGAGCGAAACCGAGCCGAGATCGCCGGTGCCGTCGAGCACGGCGATCGCCACCGGCTCGCCGTCATCGGCAAAGGGCGAGGCGGCATAGGAGAACCAGGCGTGGTTGTCGTGATGTGGCAGCGCGATCAGCGGCACGGGCGCTGCGAGCCCAAACTGCCGCGCCAGTTTCTTCGATGTGCGGGTCATCTCGTCCAGCCTGCGGCCATCGAAGCCGGTGGCTTCCAGCGTGCGCATCAGTTTCAGGCTTTGCGGCAGCTCTTCCAGCACGGTGCGGAAGATGGTGCCGGCAAGCGTCGGATAGTCCCAGGACGTCACCCAGGCGAAGATATCGCTGACTTCAAGTCCTCTGCTGCGCAGCGATGCCACCATCGCCGCAAGTGACTCTTTCGGAAATTCGGACGTGTGCTTGTTGCCGGAAAAACGCTCCTCCTCATTGTTGAGGATGAGCCGCGGACCATGGGCCTGCGTCACCTCAACCAGTGCTACGCCGGAATTGTGCGTGCCCGGTGCGCCGAGGCCGGCGACGTAGAGTGTCTCGCCTGCGGCAAGCTTTTGCCGCGCCAGCGCAAGCCGCGCCTTGGCCAGTTGAGAGTCGAGCTGATGAATGCCCGCCGCTCCCATGGTGAGCTTTGCCAGCCACCGCGCAAAATGGAATCCGGCCCGGCCAAGCCTCGGATGCCGCGGGCCGGTTCGCCTCTCTGATGCCAAACCCAAAATCCTCTGTTTCGGCCCTGCATCAATCACAAATGACGGCGGCCAACAATGCCGTTTCGCAGCCTCAGACCTAAGCCGCACTTGTCAGCCAGGCCGCCCCTTGCCACAGTGGGGCAAAACAAGCTGAGGGGAGGCTGCGATGCGTGGGAGTGTCAGGAACCTTTTTGCCTGCGTTGCGGCCGCCGTCTTGTGCATCGCTTTCAGCGCGGCTCACGCCGAGAAGAAATACGATCCCGGCGCCAGCGACACCGAGATCAAGATCGGCAACATCATGCCCTATAGCGGGCCGGCGTCCTCCTACAGCGTGATCGGAAAGACCGAGGCAGCCTATTTCAACAAGATCAATGCCGAGGGCGGCATCAACGGCCGCAAGATCAACTTCATCTCCTATGACGATGCCTATAGCCCGCCCAAGGCCATCGAGCAGGCGCGCAAGCTGGTGGAGAGCGATGAGGTGCTCTTGATCTTCCAGTCGCTCGGTACGCCTTCCAACTCGGCAATCCAGAAATACATGAACACCAAGAAGGTGCCGCAGCTGTTCGTGGCGACCGGCGCCACCAAATGGGGCGACCCCAAGAACTTCCCGTGGACCATGGGCTGGCAGCCCAATTACCAGAGCGAGGGCCGGATCTACGCCAAGTACATCCTCGACCATTACCCGGAGGCCAAGATCGCGGTGTTCTGGCAAAACGACGACGCCGGACGCGATCAGGTCAAGGGCTTGCGCGACGGACTGGGCGATAAGGCCAACATGATCATTGCCGACAAGTCCTATGAGGTGAGCGATCCCAATATCGATTCCCAGATCGTCGCGCTGCATGATTCCGGCGCCGATACGTTCTTCTCCTGGGCGGCGCCGAAAGGCTCGGCGCAGGCGATCCGCAAGGTCGGCGAGCTCGGCTGGAAACCGCGCTTTTTCCTCGCCAATGTCTCGGTCTCGGTCGCTGGCGTCCTGAAGCCTGCGGGCCTGCAGAATGCCAAGGACATCATATCGACCGCGTATCTAAAGGATCCCACCGACCCCGCATGGAAGGATGATCCCGGCGTGAAGACGTGGCAGGCGTTCATGGACCAGTACTATCCAACCGGCGACAAGCTCGATCTCAACAACGTCTATGGCTATGCCGCAGCCCAAACCATGGTCCAGGTGCTCAAGCAATGCGGCGATGATCTCACCCGCGAGAACATCATGAAGCAGGCGGCCAACCTGAAGAATTTCTCCAGCGATGTGATGCTGCCGGGGATCAAGATCAACACCAGCCCGGACGACTACTTTCCGATCGAGCAGATGCAGCTGATGAAGTTCGACGGCGCCGCGTGGCATCTGTTCGGCGACGTCATCACCGGCGAAGTCGGCCATGAGGCAAGCCACTGACGATTGGCCGAGGCGGGAGGCGCAGGTGCTCGTCACAACCCCTGCGCGGCAAGTCCTGCTATCGCGGGGTCTGGCGCGGGAGGCGCAGGTGCTGCCGCAGCCGGGTCGGCGCCAGGTTCATGCCCAAGGAAATCCCGCGCTTGGGTTTGATAGCCGAAGCGCCGGGCGAGATCGGCTTGGCGATCCCGGATCCGCGCGCGTTGTTCGTCCTGCTGCGCAATGACACGTTTGACCGACGCACAGATCGACGCCGTCGCAAACGGGTCGAAGTAATCGGCAAGATCGCCTGCGACCTCGCGAAACACGGGAATGTCCGAGCACAAGACGGGCGTGTTGGCAGCCAGCGCCTCGATGATGGGAACGCCAAAGCCCTCGGCCAGGCTCGGCATGATCAGGCCGTGGGCTTCGGCGATCAGGGCGGCCTTGTCCTGCTCGTCGACATAGCCGGCGAATTTGACGTTCGGCGGGGCGTTGCGGATGAATTTTGTGCCGCCCGCATAACCGATCACGACGAGATCAGCCTGCGGCAATTGACTGAAGGCGCGGATCACGCCTTGCAGGTTCTTGCGGGGTTCGGCGGAGACGATGACCACGAAGCGCGGCCGCACGGGGCTGGGATGTGCGGACCGAGCCGGCATCGCCTCCGCCGATTCGAAGCGCGTGCGCGGATAGACCACGCGCGCGGGCAAATGGGCGAATTGCGGCAGCAATTCGCGGAAGCGGCTAAGGCTGTAATTGGACACAAAGGCGAGCTCGTCGGCCTGCTGCAGGCTCGTGAGCAGGCGATAGAGGAAGAGTTGGGTCGCGACATCGCTCAGTTTGAGGTCCGTGAGCGGCAACAGATCATGGACGACGCAGATCACCCTGGTGTCGGGACCGCGCCTGATGGCAACCCGCGTCGGGGTGTCCACCAGCACGATGTCGTGGCCGCGCGCATCGACCCGCGGCGGCGGCAGGCGGGTCAGCGCCGACAGGTCCTGATAGCTGTAGAAGCCGGGCTCCAGCAGGAAGTCCTGGAATAGCTTGAGGTGACGCAGGTCGGTCGGAATGTATTCGAGCCCGACGGTGTTGTTCTCGATCAACCGCTTGCGCAGCCGCATGACGCCGGCGGCGCGCAGCAAGCAGGAAGCGAATTCCCAGGACGTCGCCATGAAGATGCGATATCTGAGCCAATCGGCCATCCGGCGCAGCGAACTGTTGCGCGTCGGTTCGCCCAGCTCGGCGGTGTCGAGGAAACGATACAGCGCGAGCAGCTCGATCACGCGCGAGCCTTTTGGAAACAGGCCGGCGCGTTCCTGCCGCCGCCGCAGCTTGCGATAGGCGCGGGTGGTCTCGACCAGGAGCGTAAGGCTGTGCCCTTCGGCAGCGAGCGAACGGATCAGCTCGCGGGTGAAATGGAAGATGCCGCGCTTGTGGTTCGGCTCACCGAGCGCTTCGCTGATAACAAGGATCTTTTTCATGCGCTTTCTCGCAGGCCAAGCGGGTGTGCGGAGTTGGGATCGACAGGCAGGATACTGGTGAGGCGTCCCTGCTCGAGCCTGACGATGCTGGTGCAGGTCCGGCGGAGCAGGCCCTGGTCATGGGAGGCAATGATGACGATCGACGCCATCGAGACGAGCTTGAGCAGCCGCTGCTCGGCCTTCACCGAAAAGTTCTCGTCGACCACGCTGAGCCATTCGTCGAGCAGCAGGATATCGGCTGGAAAGACGGTCGCGACCGCAAACAACACGCGCATCTGCATGCCAGAGGAGAACATGCGCAACGGCAGCTGCCGCATGCGGTCCTCGAGCTCGGTGAAGGCCCAGATCTCGTCGATCAGCGCCTGCGTCGGCCTGCGTCCGCCAATGCGGAGCAGGAGGCTGATATTGTCGCTCGCCGTGAAATCCGGGTTGACGCCGGAGTTGAGGCCGAGCAGCGGCATC
This sequence comes from Bradyrhizobium sp., assembly GCA_035652015.1. Taxonomy (GTDB): domain Bacteria; phylum Pseudomonadota; class Alphaproteobacteria; order Rhizobiales; family Xanthobacteraceae; genus Bradyrhizobium. Next base: position 93,338 of record DASREP010000007.1, read on the forward strand.
ACGCTGCCGCTTATCTCGAGTCGTCCGCTGCTCACCGGATAGACGCCGGCGAGCAGCCGCAGCAGCGTCGACTTGCCCGAGCCGTTCGGCCCGAACAGCCCGATGCGAGCGCCCGCCGTCGCCTCGAGGGTTATATTGTCCAGCGCGCGAAGGGTCCGCATGGTGGAGGCTTCGCGGAGCACGCGGCCGAGCAGCCGGCGCTTGATCGAGAGGTCATAGGCGCCATAGAGCGGATAATCGAGACTGACATTGCTTAAGGAAAGTTTTGCCATGCATTCAGATCCAGAACGCCGCTTTGCGCAAATGGGCGACCGTCAGCAGGCTTGCGAGCGCCAGCACCGCGAAGCAGCCGAGCACATAAACGAGGCTTCCCAGGGCGAGGTGGCCGGTCGAGAGCGGCTCGCGCCAGACGGCAAACAGATGCGTCACAGGGTTGAGCCGCATGATGGTAGAGGACCGGTTGAGCATCTCGGGCGACCACACGATCGGTGAGGCGAGAAAAGCCAGCGTCAACGAGGATTCGATGATCGGCTTCAAATCGCGAAAGCGCGTCGCGAGCGCCCCGAGAACAAGGCTCAAGGCCAGCGCGCAGGCCATGAAGAGGGCAAACCCTGGCAGCGCCTCCACGATGCCGTCGACCTTCCCTGGCGTCAGCAATAGCCACAGGATCAACGGCACGCAGGCGTTATGGAGTGCAAACAGCGCTTGGCGGAAGGTGCATTGCAAGAGGAAGATCGCCGGCGGCAGCGCGCGGTCCTTGATCAGGCTGGCCGATCCCTGCAGCGCCGTGGTCGCATCGAGCACGACGCTGTTGAGGAAGGTCCAGGCGGTCAGGCTCAACGCGAGCATGGGTAGATGCGAAAGCGTGCCTTGATTGGAGAAATGGCCGATCACCGAGCCCAGCACACCGACCATGATCGCCATCTGGATCGACATCCAGAACGGCCCAAGCAGTGAGCGCACATAGCGATGGCGCATGTCGGACCAGGCGAGTGCGGCTGCGATTTTGATTGCAGCGACGAGACCGACTGTCTGTGCGCGCGCCGTCCGTGCGGCGCCAGCTGCAACCGCGTGGCGATAGACGCGCTCGATCCCGGCGCGAAACGTCGCCTTCGAATAATGCGTGGCGGCGCGGTGGCGCGCGGCTTCGCCCATGCGGCGGCGTCGCTCGGGATCGGCGATCAGGGTATTGATGGCCTCCGCAAGCTTTTCCGGATCGCGCGGCGGCACGGTAATGGCTTCGAGCCCGTCGCGTGCGACACGGGGGACGGCGGTGTCGAGCGCAGTGTTGATCACGGGCCTGCCTGCGGCCATTGCCTCGAGCTGGACCAGGCCAAAGGTCTCGGCATTGGTCACCGACGGCATGACAAAGACGTCGGCGACGCGCATGAGTTTTGCCAGCTCGCTATCGGAGACGCCTCCAAGCAGGCGGACGCGATCATCCAGCCTGAGCTCGCGGATCAGTTGCTCCAGGTGAGGGCGCTCGCGACCCTCGCCGACGATCCAGACCTCGAAATCCTGCCCCTGCGCGGCGCGCAGCAGCACCTCAAAGCCCTTGTAGGGGACGAGCCGCCCGCAGGCGAGCACCAGGCGGCCGCGCGCGTTGACGGGCGCGCGCCGGTTCGGCGGCCAATCATATTTCGACACGTCGATCCCGAACGGAACGGCGTGGCACTTGGCGGCGAATTCACGCAGCAACGGCGTCGAGCTGATGAGAACCGGGTCTGAGACGATGATGGCCTCCGCGCGGGCCAGCGTCCGCCGCATCAACGGCTCGACCAGCCGACGCAGCCACGCATGAGTGACGATGTCGGCGTGCCAGTGCACCACCAGCGGCCGACTTCGGCCCAGGCCAAATGCGAACACCAGATCGGCCAGCGGGAAGGGCGCATGCAGCGCCAGCAGGTCGTGCTCGGCAATCCGCCGCCATAGCCGCCACGGATAGGTCGGGGCCATCGGCAGCGACAGCACGTCTCCAAAGGACGGCACACGTTCGACCGGCACGGCATTGACGACGATCTGCCGATCTCCTGCTGATTTCGAACACACCAGCACGGCGGCGGCGAACATGTCCTTTACGCCCGCGCAGATGTCTCGGATCACGGACAGCGTGCCGCCGAACAGATCGGGGTAGTAGACCTTGAAGATGTGCAGCACCGATGGGCGGCGCGCGGCGTCATTCGCGGGCGTCATACTCATTCTGCCAACCCCTCCCAACCGGCACCGGTCCGCGCTTTCAGGAATTCGCGGATTGCGGCAATATCGAACTCGAGCTTGCCCGCAAACGCCGCTGTCGGTGCGGATGCGGCCACATCGACCACCACGCGCTTGCCGCCGTTCCTGGTCAGCGCAATCGAGACGAGGCGCGCATTTGCATTCGCCTTGATCCCCGCGTGCATGCGGCAGGCATATTCGCCGGCGCGCAAGGGACCGAAGCCGAACGAGAGCAGGCGGCCGTAGATATAGAGCGTGAGCAGGTCGGCCTCGTCGAAGCAGCGGGTCGTGCCGCCGATACCAACAGGCAGGCACGGATAGCTGCCTGCGGCGACCGTCAGCGTGAAGTCGTCGTAGTCGACCTCGGCCGCCCGGCAGGCCGCTGCGATCACGAGGTCGCTGCCGGGCATCTTGATCTCGCCGCCGTGGGCTGGACTTTCCTGGATGGTCATGACGCCGCACATCATGATCAGCGCGCCAGCAGGGTGACGGCGATGGGGGTGGCCAGCGCAATCAGGACGATCAGGCCGCGCGCAAGCGCCGGCCAGATCGGCTCGAAGCCGGGATGGACCCGGTCGATTGCGGCCTTCTCAGTGGAACTGGCGGAAACGCCGGGCATGATCGATATCCCCGTGTGGTGATGGCCCCGATGCATTCCCACTACGTGGGAAGTTTTCACACGTCAACCAAGTTCATCAAAAAAGTGGGATTGTGTCCCACGGTTTCTGCCGGTACACTTTGGCAATGAAGGCAAAATCCGGGACGACGAAGCCGGCCCCGCGACCACAGGTGGCCGCGTCGCAGCTGCATGCGCCGCTGGCGCGGCTGCTTCGTCCGCTGGTCAGGCTGTGCATCCGCGGCGGAATGACCTTCCCGGCGCTGGCGCAGCTGTTGCGCGAGCTCTTCGTGAATGTCGCCGAGCATGATTTTGCCCTTGAGGGCAAGGAGCAGACCGACAGCCGCGTCAGCCTGCTCACCGGGATTCATCGCAAGGAGGTCGCGCGCCTGCGCGGCGCTGGCGCGCCGGTGCACGAGACCCCGGCCACGCTCTCGCGCACCAGCGCCATCATCGCGCGCTGGCTCGCGGCGCCCGAATTCACTGATGCCAAAGGCGAGCCGCTGCCGTTGCCGCGCACCGCCCCGGGCGACGCGCCATCGTTCGAGCAGCTGGTCGGCTCCATCACCAGGGATGTGCGGCCGCGCGCCGTGCTCGACGAATGGCTCGACCGCGAGCTCGTCAGCATCAATGAGAAGGACGAGATCGTGCTGAAGGAAGCGGCCTTCGTTCCACGCGGCGGCGACGATCTCAAATGGCATTATCTCGGGCGCAACCTGCACGACCATATCGCCGCCGCCGAGCAGAACGTGTCATCTGCCGCGCCACCCTTCATGGAGCGTGCCGTGCATTATGATGGCCTGTCGCCGAAGCTTGCGAGACGCCTCGAAGCGCGCGCGCGCGAGCTTGCGATGGAGGCGCTGAAAGCGGCGAACCGCGAGGCCAATCGCGCGCTTGCCAAGGACAAGGGCGGCAACAGCCGCTGGAATTTCGGCGTTTACGTATATCGGGAGGATCCCGGAGGCGGAGCCGATGAGGGCGAAGAGGGCGGCCGGTCGTGATCAAGGGGAAGGGGCCGTTGATCTCGCGCCGCCTGCTGCTGATGGGGGTCTGGCTTGCCGGAACCTCATCGGCGATGGCGCAGTCGCGTGGCGGCAGCGACCAGGGCATCGGCGGCACCGGGATCAGCAGTGGCAGCGACCAGGGGATCGGCGGGACCGGTATCGGGCGCGGCAACGATCACGGTATCGGCGGGACCGGTATTGTCGGCTTGATCCAGCGTTTCGGCAGCATCTTTGTGAATGGCGAGCGCATCGCCTATCCGGCGGATGTGCCGGTGCGAATCGATGGCGCCACCGCGTCGGCGAAGGCGCTGCGGATCGGGCAGCTCGTGCGCGTGGTCGCGCTGCGTCAGCCGAACGGAGCCTTGGTCACGCGCGCCATCAATGTTGCGAGCGAGGTCGCAGGACCGATCGAGAGCGTCAGGGCAGACAGCATCACCGTGCTCGGTCAGACCGTGATGACGACCGGGCACGACAGCGCACACCGGGTCGGCACCCGCGTCGCCGTGTTCGGGTTGCGTCGCACCGACGGCGCCATTGTTGCCAGCCTCATCGAGCCGCGCCATGAGAGCGCGACCCATGTCACCGGCGTGCTGGAGAACGGTCAGGCCGGCTTGCGGATCGGCGGACTGCAGGTCTCCGGCCTCGATGCCGGGTTGGTCGGTCAGCGGGTTCACGCGGAGGGTCAGGTTTCGCAAGGTGTCATGCGGGTGACCCGGGCCAGGAGAGACGATCTGTCCGACCTGGCGAACGCCAATCGCCTGCTGATCGAGACCTACGTGCGACGCGTCGGGAGCGAACTGCAGCTGGGCTCGGGCTATACCGCCAGCGGCGCGCCACGCTTTGCGCCGGCCGCAGGCGAAGCGCGCGTGGTGCTGAATGCCGTCCGCGAAAGCTCGGGGGATCTGACGGTGCAATCGGTGCAATCGATCGGCAATTTCCCTGGCAGCTCATTGCAAGCTCCGCATGCTCCGAGCCAAAATCCCGGCGGCATCGGGCCGGGCGGTTCCGGCGCGCCCCCCGGCGCTCCCGGTGGCGTACCCGGCGGCGGTGGACCGCCTGTTGGACTCGGGGGAGCAGGGCAGCCCGGCGGAGGCCCATCCCCTGGACCCACCCCAGGGCCAGGACCAGGACCGGGACCCAGCGGTCCGCCAAGTTTCCCTGGCGGCCTCGGGCTGCCGGGTGGACCAGGAGGCGGCCCTGGACCGGGGGGCCTCGGCGGCCGCCGCTAGAGCATGATCCGGAAAAGTGTGAAGCGGTTTTCCGAAAAGATCATGCTCAATCAAAGAGCTAAAGCGCGATGAATCTCATCGCGCTTTAGGGCCGACACCAAAAAGATGCCGGCCCGCGATGCGGGCCGGCCCTTCGGGATTTCAGGCTGATGATGGAGGATTTGACTTATCCAGCCGCGAGTCGCACGCCCGCGCGCAAAAACTTCTGCGGATCGACGGCTTCGCCATCGATCCTCGTTTCGTAATGCAGATGCGGCCCCGTGGAGCGGCCGGTCGAGCCGACCAGGCCGACCACCTGGCCGATCTTCACATACTCGCCGATCTTGACGTTGATCTCCGAGAGGTGGCCGTAACGTGTCGAGAGCCCGTTGCCATGGTCGATTTCGACCATGCGGCCGTAGCCCCCGGCCCAGCCGGCGTTCACCACCTTGCCGTTGGCGGTGGCGCGCACGGGATCGCCGGTCTGGGCGCGGAAGTCGAGACCGGTGTGCATGGCGGGCCGCCCGAGGAACGGATCGACGCGCACGCCGAAGCCGGATGTGAACTCGACTTCGCCGATCACGGGCTTGCGGTAAGGCACGAGCGCCAAAGTGCGCGTCAGCCGGTCCACCTGGGCGCGGGTGATGTTGATGCGATAGAGCTGGCGCTCGAAGGCGCCTGCATTGGCCGACAGCCTGACCGGAATGAACGGGCCGCCCATCGGCGCACGGGGCGTGGCGGCTTCGAGATGCCCCATGTCGAGGCCGAGATCGCTGATGATGCCGCGCATGCGCCGCACCCGCGATTCCATGCCGTCCTCATAGGAATTCAGCGCCGCCATCTGGCGCGTCTCGACCTGGTCCAGCGACTGCTCCAGCCGAACCAGCACATTGTCGACACCCTGGTTCTTCGCGAACTGACCAGGTGCAGCTCCACTGATAATCGGCGTGCGGGATTCCAGCCGCGCCTCGCGGTCCGGCGGCGCAACGAAGATGACGGTATCGCTGATCGGAGAGGGCTTTGGCGGAGCCGCGGAGTTCTCGGTCGGCGAGGCGCCGCGCACTGGCGCGGACGGCCTGATCGACCCGGTGACGTCAGGCATTGCGCCGAGTGCGGTGGCGCGCGCCTCCAGCGCGCTCTGCCGGCGCATGATCTGGTCGAGCTTGTGGTCGAACTGCTCCTGGTCGAGCAATTGGCGGCTGGTGCTGCGATCGACCTTTGCGCGCAGTTCCGCGATGCGATCCTCATAGGCATTCTGCATCTCGGTCTGACGCGCGATCAGGCGCGTCAGCACATCGTCGCGAAACGCGAAATAGGTCGCGGTTGCCGCCGACCACAGCCCGAGCAGGACGACGGTGCCGACCACGGTCCAGAACGCGACCGGTCCAAATCGCACGCGCCTGCCGGCGTGAACGATGGTGTAGCCGTTCTCGCTTTCCGTTGACACGAGCGGTGCTCCGGCAGCACGGCCCTGCGGCGGCTGGCGGGTGAGCGCCTTGCCGTGATCATGCGGGTGGTGTTGGGGGTATTGGGAATAATGACCTGACCGGTGCAAAATCGGCACTCCCGCGCCGGTCGGAACAGACATCCGTACGGCAATAAAACTGGGGACGATTTGACCCGGCCATGGTTAATTTTCCGGAAATAGATTTCCTCGCATCGTTTCGGAACGTATGGAGCGATGTTTCCAGGGGAGCATGCCTCCACCAAAGCGACGCTTTAGATTAATCGGGCGGCCTGCAGGACCGATTCAGCGTGGCCATCGACCTTCACATGGCGCCAGATCCGCTTCACGAGACCGTCGGCGCCAATCAGAACCGTGGTCCTGATGATCCCGAGAAAGGTTCTGCCATACAGGGATTTTTCGCCCCAGGCGCCATAGGCTTCGAGCATCTCATGTTTCTCGTCGGAGATCAGGGGAACATCGAGCTTGTGCTTGTCGCGGAACGATTCCTGCGCCTTCAGCGAATCGGCGGAGATACCAAGAACCGCGGTTCCAGATTCGGCGAAGGCGCCGGACAGGCGGGTGAAGTCGATGGCTTCCTTGGTGCAGCCCGGCGTGTTGGCGCGCGGATAGAAGAACAGCACCAGCTTCTTGCCGGCGAAGTCCGACAGTGAAACCACCTCGCCGCCGTCCCGCGGCAGGCGGAACGCGGGAGCCTTTGCGCCCTCGGCGAGCAGATGAGACGCGGCGGCCCGTGATTCGGTCTTTGCTGCAGCAGGCTTCGTTGCAGATTTGCCGGTTGCCGTTGGCTTTGCTTTGGCCGGCTTTAATGTTTTTGATGCGGCTTTGTGCGATGATCCGCTGCTTGCTTTCCTTGCTGATTTACCTGGCCCGGATTTTGGCGCGTCCCGCTTCTCTGTTCCGGCCTTTGCGGCCGTTTTCGCCCGCATCATTCCGGAGGACGCCGATTTGGAGGATTTCTTGCGCGATTTCTTGGACATACGCCTTCCTTTCGTCGCTTTCGGCGGATCAATCATTGGGACTGTTGCGGGACTTGCCCGAGTTCTCGGAATCGCGCCTTTGGCTGGGCAAATCTGACCGCACCGGAGTATGGTTACAAGGAATTCTAGGCGTCCCCGACTGCTCGTTGGATAGCTTCTTTCAAGGGACTGATGACGGGCAACTGGATTAATCGAGGATGGGCAACCATGCCGTCAAAGGAGCGCTCGTTACCCGTTGACGGGCGCCAGCGCGGCGAACCATCCTCCAGCGAACGCCAGCACCGAGAGGCAATGGCAAGGAATACGTCGCCCCCGGGGGCGGATCGGACGCCCAAGGGGCCGCCACCCGCCGCAGCCGCGCAGCAGCTGCATTGGGACGATCAGGGCTGGGACCATGATCATGACGACGCGGCCGGGCATCAGGCGCGGCGGCTGTTGTCAGGTTCGAAACTCGGCTTCTTCCATCGGTTCCGCGACGGCATCGCAGGCTTCCAGCGCTGGCTCGTCGGCGAACGCTGGGTGCGACGGCTTGCCGTCGTCATCGTGGCGCTGGCCGTCATCTTCGCCAGCTGCTTTGGTGGCCTGTGGTGGCGGCTCGGCGCCGGTCCCATCAACCTGGATCTGGCCACGCCCTGGCTGGCCGAGGCGATCGAGCAGAACATCGGTAACGGCAATACCGTCGAGGTCGGCGGCACCCAGATCGAGCGCGCCGGGCGAATCCGGATTGCCGTGCGCATCCGCGACATCGTCGTGCGCGATCGCGACCACGCGATCGTGGCCAGTGCGCCAAAGGCGGAGGTGCGGCTGTCAGGTGCTGCGCTCCTGATGGGACGGCTGCGCGCAGAAAGTCTCAACCTGGTCGATGCCGTGCTCGCGGTGCGGATCACGCCCGACGGCTATGTCACAGTGTCCGCTGGCGATACCGCAAAGCCGCTTGCAACCGGCGTTGCCAAGCGGGTAGTTCCGCCTGCGCCGGTTCCCCCGCCACCGGGCGTTGCGCCCACGGCCGTGATTCCTCCGGTGCCAGCCGTGGCTACGCAGGGCAGCGGCAATAGCGGTATCCTGGCGGGTCTCGACTGGCTGGACAGCCTGAGCCTCACCGGGCTCGACGGGCAGAATCTCAACGAGATCGGCCTGAAGAACGGCAGTCTGGTCGTCGATGACCAGCAGCGCGGCAACAAATGGAATTTTGAGAACATCAGCCTCAGCCTGCGCCGGCCGCTCGGCGGCGGCGTGGCTTTCAGCCTCGGCGAGGACGGTGCGCGTCCCTGGTCGTTGCGCGTCACGGTGGGACCGGCCGAGAACGGCGTCCGCAGCGTCGATATCCGCGCCGACAAGGTCTCCACCTCGAACATCCTCTTGGCGATGCGGGTGAAGGACCTGACCTACAGCGCCGACTTGCCGCTCTCGGGCGAATTGAAAGGCGAGATCGGGCGCGACGGCGTGCCGACTTTCTTCCGTGGCAAGCTGGTCGCGGGAAGCGGCACCATCATCGACAGTGATACGCCCGATTATCCGATGGCGATCGATTCCATGGAGCTGAGCGTCGAATGGGATGCCGCGCGGCGCGTCCTGGTCGCTCCTTTCAAGATCGTCTCCGGCGCCAACCGCATCACCTTGCTTGCGCATCTGGAGCCGCCGAATGACAGCGTCAATGACTGGCAGCTCGGCTTTTCCGGCGGCACCATCCTGCTGGCGGGAATCGACAACGAGCCGCCCCTGATCTTCAACCGCATCTCGATCGCGTTCCGCTTCGATACGGACCACAAGCGGGTGGTGCTCACCCAGGCCGATATCAGCAATGGCGAGGTCGGCATCGCCGGCTCCGGCGCCATCGACTATTCCGGCGAGCCGCAGCTGACGCTGGGATTTGCGGGCACCCCGATGTCGGCGTCGAACCTGAAGCGGATCTGGCCGGTGCTGATCGTGCCAGAGGTGCGCGAATGGGTGATCGAGCGGATCGAGCGCGGACAGCTGCAGCGCATCGAGATCGGCGTCAACACCGCGGTCAAGAACCTGCCGCGCAAGGGGCCGCCGATTCCCGACGATGGCCTGTCCGTCAATATCGTCGCGAGCGGCGTGTCGGTCCACCCGGTGGATGGCTTGCCGTCGGTGCATGATGCCGATCTGAAGGCTCATGTCACCGGCCGCACCGCGACCGTGACCATCGGGCAGGGGACCGCGGACACGCCGAACGGCCGCAAGCTCACCATCTCGGATTTTGTGTTCGAGGTGCCGGACACCCATCTCAAGCCGCCGCCTGCTCGCATCAGGCTGAAGGTCGATGGACCCGTTCCAGCGGCAGCCGAAATCCTTGCATCCGACCGGCTGAGCGATTTCTCGGCGATGCCGATCGATCCGAACACCAGCAAGGGAACGTTCTCGGCCAACATCAATCTCGGTGTGCCGGTCAAGGGCGAACTGACCAAGCAAGACACAATGTACGCCGTCACCGCCGATCTTAATGGCTTTGCGGCGGACAAGCTGGTGATGAACCAGAAGCTCGAGGCCAATGCGCTGAAGATCTCTGCCAACAATCAAGGCTATCAGGTCAAGGGCGACGTCAAGATCAATGGCCAGGCGGCGTCGCTGGATTACAAGAAGCCCGCGGATGGGGATGCCGACATCAAGCTGCAGGCGACGCTCGATGATGCGGGCCGCGCCCGGCTCGGGCTCGATCTCGGCCCGGCCGTCAGCGGGGCGATCCCGATCAAGCTATCGGGCAAGATCGCCGGGCCCGACCGCGACAGCAAGATGGGGATCGAGGCCGATCTCACTGCGCTCAAGCTCGACAACGTGCTGCCGGGCTGGGTGAAGGTGCCGGGCAAATCCGGCAAGGCCATCTTCAATGTGATCCCGAAGGCGCAGTCGACGCGGTTCGAGGACATCGTCATCGAGGGCGGCGGCGCTTCGATCAAGGGCTCGCTGGAGGTTGACCAGAACGGCGATCTGTTGAACGCCAACTTTCCGATCTATTCGCCCTCCGAAGGTGACAAGACCTCGCTGCGCGCCGAGCGCGGTCCAGACGGCGTGGTGAAGGTCGTGATGCGCGGCGACGTGTTCGACGGGCGCGGCTTTCTCAAGTCGGCGATCTCGGGCTCGAGCAAGGAGGACAGCAAGAGCAAGCTGAAGAACATCGACCTCGATGTCGATCTCAAGCTCGGCGCGGTTGCCGGCTACAATGGCGAGGCGCTCCGCGGCGTCGACCTGAAATTTTCCCGCCGCGGCGGCGTCATCAAGAGCCTCACGCTCAACGGCAAGATCGGCAAGGACACGCCGCTGAGCGCGGAGCTCAAGCAGCGCGGCCAGCAGGGGCTCGGGCGCGACGTGATCTATCTCGAGACCAACGACGCCGGCGCCTTCTTCCGCTTCAACGATATGTATTCCAAGGTGATCGGCGGCCAGCTCACACTCGCCATGGACGCGCCAACGGTCGAGTCGAGCGCCAAGGAAGGCCTGCTCAATGTGCGCGACTTCACGGTAAAGGGCGAGCCTGCGCTCGACCGGATCGCTGCCGGTGGCCCGGGCGGGGCGCAGAACGGCATCTTCTTCTCCCGCCTGCGCGCCGAGTTCAGTCGTCAGAACGGCCAGCTCACCGTGCGCGAAGGCGTGGCGAAGGGACCGGCGATCGGCGGCACCATCGAGGGGACGCTGGACTACCCGGCCAACCAGGTGCGCATGAGCGGCACCTTCGTGCCGGTCTACGGGCTGAACAACATGTTCGGCCAGATTCCGGTGCTTGGCCTCTTCCTCGGCGGCGGCAGCAATGAGGGTTTGTTCGCCGTCACCTATGAGGTCGTCGGCACGCCCAGCGCCCCGGTCCTGCATATCAACCCGATCTCGGCGATGTTGCCCGGCGTGACGCGCAAGATCATGGAGTTCAACACCGGCAAGCAGCAGAACCCGATCGAATTCCCGCAGCAGGGCGACAATTGAGCTGGCGGGCCCGGCGCCGCGCCGCCGGGCGGGTTTCCTTAAAACTCTGCTAACGTGGTCCTGATAAACATAGCAGCCCTGCTGCAGCTGCATTTCAACGGACCCAGCCATGTTTTTCTCGCGCATCAGTTTCAAGCTCGCCCTGATCATTGGCCTCAGCCTCGCCGGCATGATCGTCATGGCGCCGATCGCGCTCTCCACCATGCGCGCGCAAATGCTCAGTGATCGCGAGGCCAAGACGCGGCAGATGATCGACGTCGGCTACGGCATCCTGGCGAACTACCAGCGGCAGGAAAGCGAGGGCAAGCTGACACGCGACCAGGCGCAGGCCGCGGCCATCGCGGAGATCAAGGGGCTCCGCTACGACAAGGTGGAATATTTCTGGCTCAACGACATGACCCCGAAAATGATCATGCATCCGATCAAGCCCGAGCTCGACGGCAAGGAGCTGGGCGCCATGAAGGACCCCGCCGGCAACCACCTGTTCACCGGCTTCGTCGACGTGGTGAAGAGCCGGGGGGCTGGGTTCTACAGCTATCTCTGGCCGAAGCCGGGCTTCGACAAACCTGTGCCGAAGATCTCCTATGTCAAGGGCTTTGCGCCCTGGGGCTGGATCATCGGGACCGGCATCTATCTCGACGATGTCGATGCGGTATTCTGGCAGACTGCCGAGATGTTCGCGCTGATCTGCGGCGCGGTGTTTGTCGTCGTGCTGGTCGGCTCCGTCCTGATCGGCCGCAGCATCACACGGCCGCTTGCCACCATCGCTACCCTCACCGAGCGCGTTGCGTCAGGCGACAGCGCATTCGACGTGCCCCACACCGCGCGCAAGGATGAGGTTGGCGCGCTTGCGAAGGCGCTCCGCGTGTTCAAGGACAACGCGGCCGCGATCGCGCGCATGAACGGCGAGCAGGAGGAATTGAAGCGACAGGCGGACGCGGAGAAGCGGAACACCATGACTGCGCTCGCCAGCCGGTTCGAAGCCAGCGTCCAGGCTGTGGTGAGCGACTTGTTCAACGATGCGGGCGCCATGCAGCAGGCTGCAAAGGGTCTTTCGCAGAGCGCGGGCAACGCGAATCGGCGTGCGGGCGAGATGGCCTCAGCCTGTCAGCAGGCCTCGACCAATGTCCAGGCCGTGGCCGCGGCGGCGGAACAGCTGTCACGGTCGATCTCCGAGATCAGCCAGCGCGTGGCGCAGGCGGCGGACGTTGCCGATCGCGCGGCCAACGACAGCCAGCGTACCAACGACGTGGTGGCGGGGCTTGCCGCCTCGGCGGTCAAGATCGGCGAGGTGATCGGCCTCATCAACGAGATCGCCTCCCAGACGAACCTCCTGGCGCTGAATGCGACCATCGAGGCCGCTCGCGCCGGCGAGGCCGGCAAGGGGTTTGCGGTGGTTGCGAGCGAAGTGAAGTCGCTCGCCAGCCAGACTGCGAAGGCGACCGACGAGATCAGCTCGCAGATTGCAGCGATCCAGGCCGAGACGCAGCAGGTCGTCGGCAACATCCAGAGCATCCGCACGACCATCATGGAGGTCAACGAAATCTCCTCCTCGATCGCCGCAGCGGTGGAGGAGCAGGGGGCTGCGACGCAGGCGATCGCAGCCAGCGTGCAGGAAGCTGCAAGCGGAACGACAGAGGTGTCGCAGAACATCCGCAACGTCAGCGACGCCACCAACGAGACCGGTCGCGCCGCCGAGACGGTGCTTGACTCGAGCGGTCATCTCGCAGGCAAGATGCGGGCGTTGCAGGATCACATCGCCGAGTTTCTGGCCGGCGTTCGCGCGGCCTAACCGGCGCCGCGCGACGCATTCACGCGCCGCTCCTCGCCAAATAGGTCTTCGCAAACCCGATGTACCAATCCAGGCAACCGGGATTGGCCATCGCGTCCTTGTTGATGACCTTCTCGACAGCGTGGCCGAGCAGCAGTTTCTTGATCGGCAATTCCTGCTTCTTGCCGGAGAGGGTGCGCGGAATCTCCGCGACCGCGAAAATCTCGTTGGGGAGGAAACGGCGGGAGAGACCAGCTTCGATCGCCTTGTTGATCCTGGCCTGCATCGCAGCGTCGAGCGCAACGCCCTCGCGCAGCACCACGAACAATGGCATGTAGCTGTCGCGACCGAGATATTCGAGATCGACCACCAGCGAGTCCAGCACCTCCGGCAGCGCCTCGATCGCGGAATAGAGTTCGCTCGTCCCCATGCGGAGGCCGTGCCGGTTGATGGTGGCGTCGCTCCTCCCGTAGATCACGCAGGAGCCGTCGGGATTGATGGTCAGCCAGTCGCCATGGCGCCAGACGGGACCACGGCCGGAGCCGTCGAAATTGTCGGGATACGTCTCGAAATAGCTCGCGCGGTAACGCGCATCGTCAGGATCGTTCCAGAACCGCAGCGGCATCGAGGGCAGCGGCTCGGTGCAGACGAGCTCGCCGACTTCGCCTGTGACCGGGCGGCCCTGGTCGTCGAAGGCTTCCACCGCACAGCCGAGCAGGCGGCACTGCATGGCGCCGGGCGTTTGTGGCAGCTCGCGGTTGCCGCCGATGAAGGCGCCGGCAAAGTCGGTGCCGCCCGAAATGTTGGCCCACCAGATATCCGCCTGTGCGCGGCTGCCGTTGAGCCTGGCAAGCCCGGCGAAGCGCGCATTGAACCAGGCTTGCGTGTCGGCGCTGAGCGGCGAGCCGGTGGAGCCGAGTGCGCGCAGTTGCGAGAGGTCGCCGACCGATGTGAGATCGATCTCGGCCTTGGCGCAGCTTGCGAAGAATGCCGCGCCGGCCCCGAAGAAGGTGGCCTGGCTATCGGCGACGAAGCGCCAGAGTGTGGTCCAGTCCGGCTTGTCCTTCGAGCCAGAGGGACTGCCGTCGAACAGGCAGCAGGTGGTTCCGTTGAGCAGGCCGTTGGCCTGGCAATTCCACATGATCCAGCCGGTCGAGCTGTACCAATGGAAGCGCTCGCCAAACGAGTTCGGTTGGTAGCTGCAGCCGATGTCGTTATGCAGCCCAAGCAGCGGCAGGGCGACGATGATGATGCCGCCATGGCTGTGCACGATCGGCTTTGGCAACCCTGTGGTTCCGCTGGAATAGACGATCCAGAGCGGATGATCGAACGGCAACCAGACGGGATCGAACGCACCGATCGCGGGACTGGTGCGCGCGAGGATGGTCGAAAGCAGGGCATCCGATGTCGCGGCGTCGCCTTCGCCGTGCAATATGAAATGCGCAACCGTCGGCAGCGATCGCCTGAGTTCATCGATGACGGCCCGGCGATCGTGGCGCCGACCGGCATAGGTGACGGCGTCGCAGGCGATCAGCACCTTGGGCTCGATCTGCTTGAAACGGTCGATCACTGCTGGCGCCGCCATGTCGGGCGCGCAGACGCTCCAGATCGCGCCGATGCTGGCTGCGGCCAGAAAGGCGATGATGGTTTCGGGAATGTTGGGCAGGTAGGCGGCGATACGGTCCCCGGGCACGACCCCCTGGTCCTTGAGATGCAGCGCGAGTGCGGCCGCCTGGCGGCGCAGTTCGGGCCAGCTCATCTCCTGCAGCCCACCATCTTCGCCGCGGCTGACGATTGCCGGCAGATCAGCGGCGTCCGCTGCGTCCACATGCCGGAACACCTGGTGGGCGTAGTTCACCGATGCGCCGGGAAACCAGACTGCGCCGGGCATCTTGCGACTGGCGAGCACCGCGGAAAACGGTGTCGGCGATTGCAGGTCAAAATAGTCCCAGATGCTGCGCCAGAAGCCGTCGAGGTCGGTGACCGACCATCGGCGCATCTCTTCGTAATTGGAGAAGCTCAAGCCGCGCTGCTCCTGCAGCCAGCGGCGGTAGAGGGCGATCTGGGGGACGAAAGGTGCGGGCATGGTCGTCGGCTTGCAGTGTGGCGCGAGTGGCAGTGGGGCAGAAGCCAAACTATAGCAGAACTCGCCGGTTAGGCGCTGGTCGCTTCGTTCTGGTCTTCCAGTTTCGCCCGCAGCGTCTTGACCACGCGATGGACGGTTTCGATCTCCTTGATCGAGAGGCCGTCCGACAGCTCGTTGATCCAGGGCGCCTGCAGCTCCATCGCCTCGTCAAAGGTGCGCCGTCCCTTGTCGCTCAGCACGACCAGCTGCGCCCGCCGGTGATGCGGGTTGGTCTCGAATGCGACCAGTCCCTCCCTGTGCAGGTCGTTGATGATCCGTTGCACATTCTGGCGGTTGGCGCCGAGATCGCGTGCGAGCCAGGCCACGGGCTGCGGCCGCTCGGCGCCGACAATGGCGCCAAGGATCTGCCACCGCGCGCTGGTCAGCCCGAGCCGGGCAACCAGCCGGTCGCCCGACGTCTGGATCAGACTGTTCAGCCGGAAGAAGTCGAGCATCAGGTCGGTCAACGCCTCGCCGGGCGGGGTTCGTTTGGCCTTTTTCATCCGTCACCATAAATCTATATTGACATCATAATGTCAATTACCATATAGACGCGTGGTACCACATTGGTGCTATGAAACCAAATATCAGGAGCGTTGTCATGGCCCTGCTTCGTCCGCTTGATCCTGCCTTTCCGATCGATCGCCAGATCAGCGTCGATGCGAGCCCCGTCGTGCTGGTGAACGTGTTCACGCTGGGTGCAGCCGACGAGGCGAGCTTTCTCAAAGTCTGGCAGGACGACGCCGCCTTCATGAAGCGCCAGCCGGGCTTCATCTCCACCCAGCTTCACCGCGCGATCGGCGACAGCCCGACTTATCTGAATTACGCGGTCTGGCAATCGACCGCCGACTTCCGTGCCGCTTTCACCCATCCGGAGTTCAGGGCGAAGCTCTCGGCCTATCCGTCCTCGGCCGTCGCCTCGCCGCATCTGTTTCAGAAGGTCGCGGTATCCGGGATCTGCGTCGCCTGAGCCGCATGGTCCGGCCGCCGAGCGCGGCTGCCGGAAGTCGTGAAGTCAGGCGGCGCGAACGCCGGCAAGGAAGGTCGTGACCTCCTGCGAGAGCTGTCCGGCCTGCTTCGACAGGTTGGCGGCGGCCGACAGCACGAGGCCGGCGGCAGTGCCGGTCTCTTTGGCCGCAGCGCTGACGGCGTCGATGTTGGTGGTCACATCCTTGGTGGCATTGGCCGTCTGGGTGACGTTGCGTGCAATATCGCTGGTCGCCGCCCCCTGCTGCTCGATCGCCGAGCCGATGCTGGCCGCGATCATGCTGACTTCCTCGATGGTTGCGGTGATGCCAATCGTGATGCACTCAAGGCGGTCTGCCCTCAGGGCGGAATGGGTCAACTGGGTCAGTGTCTCAGCGCCGGCACCACCAGGAACGGAATCATTCCGAGCACGACGGCGATCAGCGCAAACGCAAGCAGCGGGTTGTAGCTGTGGGTGAGATCGTGGATCAGGCCGCCGCTCCAGGAGCCGACCGCGGAGCCGAGGCCGCTTCCGATGGAGATGCTGCCATAGATCGTACCGACGCGGTTGCCGCGGAACAGCTTCATCGCGGTTGCGGACAACAGGGGGCCGCGTGAGCCGATCATGCTGCCGAAGCAGACGACGAAGCCGGTGAGCAGCCAGAAGTTCGGGTACCATTGCAGCCCCCACAGCATCACGATGCCGATGATTGAGAGCGCGTAGGAGAACAGGACCGACGGCCGGCGCCCGATCAGCCCGTCGAGCCAGGAGACGCCGAGCATTCCGAACAGCAGCACGACGCCGGAGAATCCCCAGGCGGTCGCGGCCTGCAGCGGAGGGAAACCCGCGTCAATCAGATAGGCCACCACCTGCGGAGAGATGGCGTACATGCCGATCGCAGTGAAGAAGAAGGTCGCAAACAGCGCCCAGAAGGCGTGGTGGCGCATGGCGCTGGCGAGCGTCCAGCCCTCTCCCGCGAAGCTGTCGGCGGACTTCTTCACCACATGGGGCGAGCCGCCGGCAAACAGCCGCCATGGCAGCAAGAGCAGCGGAACGAGCACGAGGACCGCGAGGCCGCCGAAAAACTGATAGGCGCCGCGCCAGCCGAAGCGATCGATCAGGATCTGCGAGGCCGGCAACAGAATCAGCACGCCCGCGCCGGTCGCCGAATAGACCACCGCCATCGCAGTGGGTAGCTTCGGGCCGAACCAGCGGCCGAGCAGGATCGAATTCGGCACATTGCCGATGAAGGCGATGCCGACGCCAACGGCGAGGCCAATGCTGAGCTGAAACTGCCAGAGATGGTCGGCAAGGCTTGCGAACAGGAACGAGCCGCCGAGCAGCAGAAGCCCGAGCGTATAGACCGAGCGCGGTCCGGAGATATCGAACAGCCGGCCGATCAGAGGTGCCGATAGACCGCCGGCCAAGGCGCAGAGAGAATAGACCGAGACGACTTCGGCGCGGTCCCAGCCGAAATTTTCCGAGATGGGTTTCAGGAAGACGGTAAAGCTCTCGCCGAGCCCGCGCCCCAGCACGGAAAGCGCAAAGCATAGCGCGAGCACCACGAGCGCAACACGCGCCGGCCTGGCCGGCGTCGTCACGAGTTCCTCCTGCGGCGTGTTCTGATCCATTGCCGACAGGAGGCGCGCTTCGTGCGCGCCGAGCAAGGGGCGAAAACGAATGGGCCTATGCAGGCTTGAGCAGGACGTGACGCTTCTTGCCCAGGGACAGCTTGATCACGCCCTCCGGCGTGAGATTTTCTTCCGTCAATGACATGCGTTCGTCGGCGACGGAGGTGTCGTTGACGCGCAAGCCGCCGCCCTTGATCTGCCGCCGCGCTTCGCCGTTCGACGTCACGAGGCCCGCTTTCACGAACGCCGCCAGCACGCCATAGCCCGCCGCAAGTTCGCTTTGCGGAATTTCCACCGTCGGCAGGTTCTCGGCGATCGCGCCTTCCTCGAAGGTCTGCCGCGCCGTTTCCGCCGCCTGGCGCGCGGCGTCCGCGCCATGGAGCAGGGTGGTTGCAGCGTCGGCGAGCGCCTTCTTGGCGTCGTTGATCTCGGCGCCTTGCAACTTCGCGAGTCTGTTGATCTCCTCCATCGGCAGCGTCGTGAACAGCTTCAGGAAGCGCACCACGTCGGCGTCCTCGACATTGCGCCAGTACTGCCAGAAATCATACGGCGAGAATTGGTCGGCGTTGAGCCACACCGCGCCTTGCGCGGTCTTGCCCATCTTGGCGCCTGACGCCGTCGTGAGCAGCGGCGTGGTCAGCGCAAACAGTTGCGCGGTGCCCATTCGGCGGCCGAGATCGACGCCCATGATGATGTTGCCCCACTGGTCGGAGCCGCCCATCTGCAGCCGGCAGCCGGTGCGCTTAAACAGCTGCACGAAGTCGTAGGCCTGGCAGATCATGTAATTGAACTCGATGAAGCTCATCTCCTGCTCGCGCTCCAGGCGCAGACGCACGGAGTCCATGGTCAGCATGCGGTTGACCGAGAAATGCCGGCCGACATCGCGCAGCATCTCGATCCAGTTGAGCTTGGTCAGCCACTCCGCATTGTCGAGCATGACCGCATCGTGGGAGCCGGCCCCGTAGTGCAGCACCTTGGAAAATACGCCCCGGATCGAAGCCTTGTTGGCCTCGATCTCGGCGACGGTGCGGATCGCCCGCGTCTCGTCCTTGCCGGAGGGGTCGCCGACCATGGTGGTGCCGCCGCCCATCAGCGTGATCGGCTTGTTGCCGGTCTGCTGCAGCCAGTGCAGCATCATCATGGTGAGATAGTTGCCGATGTGCAGCGACGGGGCGGTGCAATCATAGCCAACATAGGCGGTCGCTTCGCCCTTGGCGGCGAGCATATCCAGCCCCTCGAAGTCGGAGCATTGGTGAATGAAGCCGCGCTCTTGCAGCACATTCAGAAAATCAGATTTAAAGGCACTCATCTGTCTGGGAGCCTGATCATTCTTGTTTTACGGTATTTGCAGCAAAATCCGTGGGAACCGGGTTACCCCGGCTGCCGCGGCTGCGGGCGCTGTGGCATTATAAGATGTGCTGCCCTGGCACAAGCAGGGTGGCACAAGCAGGGCGTCCGGGGTAGGACTCGCGAGGCTCGCTAAAGCGATGATGTTGACGGCGATCGGCTTGATGAGCGGCACCTCGCTGGACGGGGTGGACGTCGCCTTGATCGAAACCGACGGCAGGCGCGTCGCTTCCCTCGGGCCCTCCGGCTACCGCCCCTATAGCGAGCCCGAGCGGAGGTTGTTGCGTCAGGCGCTCACCGAAGCGGTCCATCTGCCGCAGCGTGACGCCCGGCCGGGCGTGCTGGCCGAGGCCGAGCGGGTGGTCACGCAGGCACATGCCGAGGCCGTGAAGGCCTTCACCGCCCAGAACCGCCTGACGAGCGAGGACATCGATATCGTCGGCTTCCATGGCCAGACCGTGCTGCATCGGCCCGAGCGGCGGCTGACGGTGCAGATTGGCGATGCGGCCGCGCTCGCCAAGGCGATCCATATCCCCGTCATGCATGACTTCCGCGCCGCCGATGTCGCCGCCGGCGGACAGGGCGCGCCTTTCGTTCCGGTCTATCACCGCGCGCTGGCCCAGTCGCTGGAGCGGGAGGGGCCGATCGTGGTAGTCAACATCGGCGGCGTCTCCAATATCACCTATATCGACGGCAACGACACGCTGATCGCCTGCGACACGGGGCCCGGCAACGCGCTGCTCGATGACCATGTCTACCGCACGACCGGCCAGCCCTTCGATTGCGGGGGCAGCTTTGCCGCACAGGGGCGCGTGAATGTGGTCTGGGTCGCGCGCACGCTCACCCATCCGTTTTTTATGAAACCGCCGCCCAAATCGCTCGACCGCAACGATTTTGCCCATCTCGATCTCGGCGACATGACCCCGGCGGACGGCGCGGCGACGCTCACGGCGCTCACCGCGGGCGCGATCGCCAAGATCGTGCCGCTGCTGCCGAAGGTGCCGAAGAGCTGGATCATCTGCGGCGGGGGCGCCCGGAATCACACCATGATGCGGATGCTGCGGGAGAAGCTTGCGCCCGCGACCGTCGAGGCCGCGGACGCGCTCGGCTGGTCAGCCGATGCCATGGAGGCCCAGGCGTTCGGCTTTCTTGCCGCGCGGGGGCTGAAAGGCCTGCCGCTGAGCTATCCCGCCACGACAGGCGTGCCTATGCCGATGACGGGCGGGGTGATTGCGCGGCCGTAGGCTCTGACGCGGACTAAATCTCGGCCGCCATCGCCGCGAGCTTGGCGACCGTGTTCATGTTGCGCGCCGTGCCCGATCTGGCTGCCGCGATGGCGAGTTTCGATCTGCCCATGCCCGAGGGGTAGTGGACATAGATCTCGCGGCGCCCGAGCCTGATCTCCTCATCCTGCTTGCCGCGGGCCCCAGCAAGCGTGTCCGCCGGCGGCGCCTGATCGAGGAAGATGGCGACCGTGAAATTCGGCTTGGCTTTTGGAAAGGGATTGTTTGCCGCGACGTCCACCATCTCGGTCGCGCTGCGCACGATGACGCCGACGGGCTTGCCGGCATAGGCCTCAAGCCGCTGCTCGAGCGCGACCTTGATCGCCGCCTCCGACTTGCGGCTTGCGAACACGACATTGCCGCTGGCGATATAGGTGCGGACAGCGGAGAACCCGAGCTCTTCGCACATCTTCTTGAGTTCGCTCATCGGGAGCTTGCCGGTGCTGCCGACATTGACGGCTCGCAGCAAGGCGACGAACGAGCCCATCGCGGAGCCTCTCGGCTAGCGCACGTTGGCGAGCCGCATGTCGAGATAGGCGGTGATGGTCTCCATCAGCGGCTCGAGCTTGCCATCGAAGAAGTGGTTGGCGCCGGGGATCACCTGCTGGTCGATCACGATGCCCTTCTGTGTCTTGAGCTTCTCGACCAGCGTGTTGACATCCTTCGGCGGCACCACGGCGTCCTTCTCGCCATGCACGATCAGCCCGGAGGACGGGCAGGGGGCGAGGAACGAGAAGTCGTAGAGGTTGGCGGGCGGCGCAATCGAGATAAAGCCTTCGACCTCAGGCCGGCGCATCAGGAGCTGCATGCCTATCCAGGCGCCGAACGAGAAGCCGGCAACCCAGCAGGCGCGCGCCTCGGGGTTGATGGTCTGCGCCCAGTCGAGCGCGGAGGCTGCGTCAGACAATTCGCCCGTGCCATGGTCGAACGAGCCCTGGCTGCGGCCGACGCCACGAAAATTGAAGCGCAGCACCGAGAAGCCGCGATGCGCAAAGGCATAGTAGCACTGGTAGACGATCTGGTGATTCATCGTGCCGTGAAACTGCGGATGCGGGTGCAGGATCATCGCGATCGGCGCGTTCTTCTGCTTGGCCGGATGGTAACGGCCCTCGAGGCGGCCCGCCGGACCGTTGAAAATGACTTCAGGCATCAGTGAACCCTTAAAGGTACCCTTGGGTGAGACATCAGCCGACTTCGTGCTTGCTTCATCTGGCTCTCCGCCGACGAAACGCTGCTAGTCGAAAGTGGTGATCGGGCGTCGTGACCCGCGAGTTTTCGCGAGCGACGTGTCCTGTGAACCGGAGGCGTGCCTTCTAACATGGAGCAAGGGGCAAAAAGCAAGCATCTTGAACGTGTCTCAATGGGTTCGAGACGCTGGCATTTCGCGTCCTTGCCGCTGACGGACGCGATCACCAATTGCATCTCGTCCCCGCGAGCTGGCAGAAGGTCCTCAGCCAACGCCTGAGCCATAGAGGTACAATAAAACCGCATGCCGGCCCGCGTCTATCTTGACTGGAATGCGACCACACCGTTGCGCCCGGAGGCACGGGCGGCGATGGCGGCGGCATGGGATCTGGTGGGCAACCCGTCCTCGGTGCATGCGGAGGGCCGGCAGGCGCGGCGGCTGGTGGAGGAGGCGCGGGCGGTCGTCGCAGAGGCCATCGGCGGGTTGCCGCGGAACCTGGTGTTCACCTCCAGCGGAACCGAGGCGAACGCCTTGGCCCTGACGCCGGGTTTGCGGAGCGGCGGCCGGGGGCCGGTTCAGCGGCTCCTGGTGTCAGCCGTCGAACATGCCTCGGTCCTCGCTGGGGGACGATTCCCAGCCGAGGCGGTCAGCAGGATTGCGGTGGGGAGGTCCGGGGTGGTCGATCTCGACGACCTGCGTCGCCAACTCGCATCAGGGTCGCCGGCACTGGTCTCGATCATGGCGGCCAATAACGAGACCGGCACGCTTCAACCAATTCGTGAGGCGGCTGAGATCGTCCATGAGGCAGCCGGCCTGCTGCACGTCGACGCAATCCAGGCCTTCGGCAAAATACCCTTCGATATCAGTGTGATGAGAGCAGATCTTGCGGCGGTGTCGGCGCACAAGATCGGCGGACCCAAGGGCGTTGGCGCGCTGGTCGTGGCGGACGGCATCACCGGCCTCGAGCCGCTGTTGCGCGGTGGCGGACAGGAACTCGGCCGGCGGGCCGGAACCGAGAATGTTGCGGGGATTGCCGGCTTTGGGGCCGCAGCTAAGGCCGCAATGGCGAGGCGGGATGCTGAGGGCGCGCATATGCAGCTCCTCCGCGACCGGCTGGAACGAGGGCTGCGGCAAAGCGAGGGCTTAACCCTGTTCGCGGAAGAGGTTGCCCGCCTGCCCAACACCACGCTATTCACCGCGCCTGGGCTGAAGGCCGAGACTGCGGTGATCGGCTTTGATCTCGCAGGAATAGCGGTCTCCTCGGGCTCTGCCTGTTCTTCAGGCAAGGTCCAGCCGTCGCATGTGCTGCAAGCCATGGGATTTGCTGACAAAACCGCACAGGGCGCCGTGCGGCTCAGTCTGGGCTGGTCCACGTCCGAGGCAGACATCCATTGCTGCCTTGAGGCTTGGCGAAAGCTCGCAAGTACCTTACTTAGGGATTAGCGACGAAACACGGCTCGAACGGTTCTAAGCAGGTGATTTCGGCGCTAAAGCATCGTAATAGTTCCGCGAGAGGGACTATCCACCGCGGTCCTTGAAACCGCGAGCGGAGGATGGAATGCCAGCCGTACAAGAGACGGTCGACCGGGTGCGCCGGATCGACGTCGACCAATATCGTTATGGATTCGAGACGATCATTGAATCCGAGAAGGCCCCGAAGGGTCTTTCGGAGGATATCGTCCGTTATATCTCCGGCAAGAAGAACGAGCCGGAGTGGATGCTGCAATGGCGCCTGGAGGCTTATCGCCGTTGGCTGACCATGCAGGAGCCCACCTGGGCGCGGGTCGACTATCCCAAGATCGACTACCAGGATCTCTATTATTACTCGGCGCCCAAGCCGAAGAAGCAGATCAACTCGCTCGACGAGATCGATCCGGAGATTCTCAAGACCTATGAGAAGCTCGGCATTCCCCTGCGGGAAGTGGCGATGCTGGAAGGCGTCGAGCCGAAGGTCGGCGAGCCGGATGCGGTCAAG
>DASREP010000008.1:0-2194 GCA_035652015.1 Bradyrhizobium sp.
TGTAGGTGTTGCAGGCGACGTTGCCGGTTTCCTGCCTGCCGATCGCCGGCACGGTGATGCGGTAGCGGTTGGTGTAGACGTCCCAGTTCGACAGGCCCTTGCCATCGGCCTGCCAGCCACCCTCGACCTGATAGGCGGCACTCGCGGTTCCCCAGAGAAACCTGTTCGCGACAGGTGCCATCGGCACGTCTCCCGTTAGCTGCCCGTGCGAGACTATTCAGCTGCCGGCCGCCAGCCTTGCGCAAGCTCAATGCGGCAGCAAACGCGAGCGGATAGCGAAACAGCGTGTAGCGGAGCCGGCTTTCCGCGGCGAGGCCGACCGAATGTCACCTGCCGCTACCTGCTAGCCCGGATATCTCACGCTCCTCTTGGCCAAGCCACCGATTGCCGGCTTGATGGGTTTTCGTGGGCCGATCGCGTGGTCGGACGGCGGATGGCGCGCGCGCTCCCGGCAGTGTCTCGCGGAGGACGAGTCTCGGGAGGAGCGTGGCACGCGATGAGGGTGGCAGCGGGCGTAGCGGAGCGCCCGGTTTTGCCGGTCTCCCTGCGCGGCGGTGTCTGCGCAGCCGCGGTTCGGCTCAGCTGGTATCGGCCGCAGTTGTGAGTGCGCAGTGAGCGGTGGCGAAGACGGTCTTGTACGGACAGCCGGAGGCCATGGCGAGCTTGATGCGGCGGACGCTGATGGTGACGCGCGCCCCGATCTTCAACAGTTTGAGCCGTATGGTGCCGCAGGTGGCATCGGCCAGGTCGGTCGTGGCCAGGGCGAGGCGACGCAGGCTGTCGACCAGCACATAAGCCATCGCGGCGAACCACAGCCGCAACTGGTTCGCCTTCATGGTTGCCGTGGAGGTGCGGTCGGCGAACAGGTCGAGCTGGCATTCCTTGATCCGGTTCTCCATCTCGCCGCGGGCGCAGTAGACCTCTTCGTAGAGTTTGCGGGCATCGCCGTCCGCGGCAGTCAGCGAGGTCACGATGAAGCGGGGGTTGGATTTGTCCTGCGTCCATTCCGCCTTGCCAATGACGCGTCGCTTGCGGCTCCAGCTCTTGCGGGTCGACCAGGTGAGGTCCTTGAAGCGCCGCGCCGGCTGGCCGGTGGTTTGGCTCTCCTGGCGGGCAGCGGCGAGATCTTCCCCGATCGCACGGACGAGACGGGCGTTCTTCGCCAGTCCGAAGATGAAGTCGACGCTCTCGGCCTCGCACCAGGCCATCAGCGCATCGCGCGCAAAGCCGCTGTCGGCGCGCAGAATGATGCGCACCGCCGGCCAGGCGGCGCGGATCTGCTGCACGATGCGGGCAATCTCCTCGAGCGCCCCCGCCGCTGCGTCGATGTTGGCGGGCCGCTGCTTGGCGGCGAGCAGATGACGACCACAAAAAACGTAGAGCGGCAGGTAGCAGTAGCAACCGTAGTAACCGTGGAAGAAGCGTCCTTCCTGCTCGCCATGCAGCGGGTCGTCGGTGGCGTCGACATCGAGGATGATCTCCTGCGGCGGAACCGCGTGCGCCTCCAAGAACAGCGTCACCAACAGCCTTTCGATGGCCGCGGGGTCATGCGCGATCTTGTGATAGCGCGTTGTCTCATCCCGGCTCAGTTCGAGCCGGTTGAGCGTCGATTTACCGGCCACAGGCGCACACTCCTCGCGCGACGCCTTCAACTTGCCGGCCAGCACCGCCATGATCGGATCATGGCGCAGGGCGTCATGGTCGTTGAGGTCCTCGTAGCCGAGCGCGATCCCGTGCACCCGCTGCCCGATCAGCGTCGCGACCTGATGCTCGATGTATTTTGGATTGCGACGGTCGATGAAGCACTCGGCAAAGCGATCGACCAAGTGGATCACCCGGTCAGTCGCTCCCAACAGCAACGCGCCGGCGTCCGACGTGATCGCGCCGCCATCAAATCCGGCGACAACAATCCGTCCTTCGACGGGTGCAAACTCGAACAGTTCCGGGTTACACTGTGTCGGCATCGGGGCGCTCCGCGAATCAGGCTAAACTGTTGCTGCACAACAAGTTTCGCTGATTCGCCGCCTCGATGCACCTTCTATATGTGAGATATCCGGGCTAAGCGGCAGCGACCGCCGGTACCGAAAGGTTGTCCAGCGACGAGACGATGTGCTCGGCGAGCTTGTCGACGATCGGTGATGCCGGTCTCGACCACGAGCGGATGATGCCGATCTCGCAGATCGGCAGGCGCGGA
>DASREP010000009.1:0-25156 GCA_035652015.1 Bradyrhizobium sp.
GGTCCTCGACCGAGCGCATGCAAAGCCGACAGACCGGCGAGCGGACGGGGTCAAGGCCGTCAGCCGCCGAAGGCGGTGGCGCGTCCAGCGCCAGCCTTGAGGCCGGCCGCTCGGCGGTCTACTTCAACACAGTTGCTCCTCGGTGAACCCTCTCGTTTGCCACCGTCGCCCCCGCGAAGCTTTCAGCTTCGCTTGGACTTGACGCCAGAGCTTTGGGGCGCCAGGACCACACGACTTCGCCGTCCGCCTCCATGCCGTTCGTCCTCGGCACATCCGCGTCCACCGCATCCCCGCCTCACGTCTCGTGACGTCCGCGAAACGCCCCTCCGCAAAGCGAAGCGGGATGCAACACACATACGGCAAATCCGAATTTCGGTAAATAGGAATCTTTTTGCGCGCAGGGATTGACACAGGTTCGCTCCCGCGGCCCGACGGGCAAATCAGTCTCTGGGTCGAACAGGCCACGCGCGCCGATATCTGGCGCAGCGAGGCGTTGAGGTCAGCGTCCGGCATCGCGCCCCGACACTCGCCGTGCGGCAGCGAAACGTGATGGGCCAAGACTCGATTGCAGTCGTGAATTAGTGGGGCTTTGCAGCGCTTCCGCGCAGCGCCGCTCGTCAACAAACCGCAAGCTTTTACGCAGCCGCCCCGCTTCGCTTGTTTGCAATCGGACGTCGCAACGCGCAAACGCATGACTTGTCTGGAAAACGGCTCTGTGGCGATTGCACGCTATGCTGCAAGGTGATGGCCATCGAGGCCCTTGCCAAGCCGGTGAGTTCCTGGTGCCCGGATCCTAGCCAGAATTTACCCCAGGCCCTATCATCAGAGGCTACCGCCTGGAGAAGACAACCGGCGGACGACCTCGGGGAGTCAATCATGCCAACGACGTTACGGCGTTCTTTGCAATTTGCTCTTGCACTTGCGGCCTCGAGTTTCGCCGTCAGCCAGGTGCTGCCGCAGGCTAAAGCCCAGGAAGCCGGCTGGATTACGCTGTTCGACGGCAAAGACCTCGAACAATGGGATCAGGTCGGGCAATCCAATTGGCATCTGGCGGACGGCACAGTGATTGCCGACAAGATGGACGGCAAAGAGGCCGGTTATCTCGTCAGCAAGAAGCCGTACAAGGATTTCGTCCTGCGCGTCGAATTCTGGCCGAGCGATGATGCAAACAGCGGCATTTATTTCCGCTGCCTCGATGCCAAGAAGATCACCGACCGGACTTGCTACGAAGCAAATATCTTTGACCAGCGCCCCGATCCGAGTTACGGCACCGGCGCGATCACACGTTATGTCGAGATCAATCCGATGCCGAAAGCCGGCGGCAAATGGAATACGTTCGAGATCACGGCGAAGGGACGCGACATCACGGTCGTGCTCAACGGACAGAAAACGGCTGAACTGCGGAACGGAATGTTTGATGAAGGGTGGATCGCCCTGCAACACGGCGCGGGAGCGATCAAATTCCGCAAGGTGCAAATCAAGTCTTTGTAACCGTCCATCAGCGGCGTTGTATGCTTCGGGTCACGAGTGCCGTTCACTGCAATAGGCAACGGCTGTCGATTTCCGCTATTGTGCAGGTTTTTGGACGCCGGCAAGCAAGAGGCTCCGCAGCCTCTACTGACTGGCGTCCAAAAACCTTCACAAACTGCGACTTCGTCCCGGCATTCGTGCTCGCCCAGTCTACCTGACAAACCAGACACCGGCATTGCTGTTGCCACGGTCAGCAGCGGGCAAGAAGAGGTCATTCAACAACCTCGGTGGCTTGGGCAAGGAGAGAGTTTGGCACTGTCAAGCCAAGCGTTTTTGCGGTCTGAAGATTGATGATGAGTTCAAATTTGGTCGGCAGAATTACCGGCAAATCGCCGGCCTTCTCCCCGCG
The DNA here is from genome assembly GCA_035652015.1 of Bradyrhizobium sp. GTDB lineage: Bacteria > Pseudomonadota > Alphaproteobacteria > Rhizobiales > Xanthobacteraceae > Bradyrhizobium. The sequence goes on from DASREP010000009.1 coordinate 1,880, forward strand.
AAGGATTCGTCCGACATATCTCCCAGCCTGTTGATAGGCATCGGTCCGGCTGGCGCCATAACTCATTAGTCCGCCAGCGTCGGTGATCTCGCGATCAGAATAGATAGCGGGTAACAGCGATTGCGCGGCTGACGCGACCAGCTTGCGCCGCTCAACCAGAAAGAAGGGATCAGACGCAACGTAAACTGAACCGAACCGCCGGTCCTGAATGGCTCGGAAGGCTTCTTCGATCTGATCAGGAGTGCTTGCGCCAAAGATGCTGGCTTGACGCCCAAACGATCGCACGGCGTTCAGCGCGTTCTCGCCTTCGGCGACGACGGGTGGGTTGTGAGGGTTGGTCAGAATGGCAACTGCTGCATCCTTGGGCGCCAGTTGAAGCAGCAATTCCAGTCGTTTTGCCCCCATAACTCCATTGAAAAAAGTTGCTCCAGTTATGTTCCCTCCTGGCCGATTGAGGCTGTTGACCAGGCCGACCGATACTGGGTCACTCCCGATTGCGAATACGATGGGGATCGTGGTTGTCGCTGCCTTGGCCGCAAGCGCGGTTGGAGTTCCGCTAACTGCGGCGAGTATCGTGACTTCGCGGCGAACCAGATCAGCCGCCATGCGTCCAAGCTGGTTGAAATCACCCGCTGCCCATCGGTATTCAATTGCGACGTTACGGCCTTCAACATAGTCCGTTTCGGCTAGGCCCTGGCGGAAAGCATCCATGACCCGAGATGCTTCGTTCGATGACAGACTGCTTATAAAGCCGATCACAGGCATCGCGGCATGTTGCGTTCGTGCGAGTAGCGGCCAGCTAGCTAATGCTCCACTAACGATTGAAATGAAGTGGCGTCGAAGCATGCCCAATCCCCCGATCGTCGCACTGCGGCATTATAACAATCGAAGCTCAAACTTGAAGGAGCTGAAGGCGGAATGGGGAAGCCAGACTTCCGGTCTGGGTCAATCTCAACAAAACTCCAAATGAGCATATCGAGTCCGCTTCGACCCCAAAGAGGGGACAGCTAGCGGACATGGCGGGTCTCTTGCCGGCGTGCCGCTGCCCGTGCGGCTTTATTGAGACAACTGAGGTGGGGTGGCGGCAGCGAGCTGCGCTCGTCGCCCACTCGACCTGGGTCAGCTCACCACGCTCGTTTCTGATGAGGGTCACGAGCCCTGGTGCTTGCACTGGCAAGCGGCCGAGATCATCCCTTTGGAGCGCGAGCGGCGCTCCGCTCGGTTTCGCCGCATGTCAGTCGCGAGAGACGCCGCCCATCCGCCCAGAGGTCGATGGTGTGATGGACCGCAAGGTATCTGCCCGCCTTCTCCCGGGCTTCCTCGTCGGAACGACACTCGAACTCGTAGGTCGCCAGGGAGACGCCATACTGATCTACCGCCTGTGCCACGTAGCGCATCTGCCTCCTCGCCGTTGGTTGTCTACCCGTCATAAACGGTCTGATCAGGCGACCAGTTCACCGACAAGGTGCAGCCGAGACTCTGGAACCCTGACAACACCCCCAACAAGGGGCCGCGCGCGTTCCGGCTCGGCCGCATCGGGGGCGTTCCAGCGGCGCTCGCCGTTTCGGAAAACCGGCTTCGGCTTGTCCGGATCATGCTCCCGCCATCGGCGGCCGGCTCGTCACGCTGCCGGTTGCATGTATCTACAAATAATGTATATACAACTATCTATGTCAAAGCCGAAGCACCCTCCGAAGAGACTGCGGACTGACGCTGTTGCGATGCTCGACGGCTGTGTCGGGCTTGGCTGCCGGCTGCTCGCACGGCGCATCACCCAGACGCTTGAACAGGATATCGCCGGCACCGGACTGAGCCTGGCCCAGCTCGGCTTGATGGCGCAGATCGCGGTGGCGGCCGACGATACCGTCGGCTCGCTTGTCAACCGGACAGGCCTCGATCAGTCGACGCTGTCACGCAATCTGCGGGCTCTTGAAACCCAGGGGTTGGTCGAGATCGCCGTCGTCGAAAGCGATCTGAGGCGCCGCGCGGTTTGGCTGACCGAAGCGGGTGCGCGGCGTTTGGAAAACGCCATTCCACTCTGGCGCGCTGCAAATGACAAGCTGGCCCAACGGATTTCGAAGGAGCTCGTGTTTCGATTGGCGCGCCAGACCGCAAGCCTGACCGCGCAGTAAAGGGTTGAATTGAGCGATGTCCGCCGGGCCGGACGCCCCGGCATGAGCAATTGCAGGTGGAGTGTCTCATGGCGCGACAAGATGCAATCCGGAAAGTGCAATCCGGGCAACAAGACGGCTTCTTTGGCTGGGTGACGCAGCTGGTGCATGCGCATCGCGCCCGTATCTGCCGGCTGGTGATGCGTGAAGGCGTCCGCGCCGAGGACGCGCTGGATTGTGTGCAGGAAGCGTTTGTCAGCTTTCTCCAACTGCCGCAGGCGCGGCTTCTTGTCGGCTCGGCCGTCGAATCAGCGCGGCTCCTGAGCACGCTTGCGCGCAATATCGCCCGCAATCGCCGTCGTCGTCATGATTACGCAAGGCCGCATTTGGTCGATGATGAAGCGCTGAAAAACGTTGCGTCAGGGGAGCCTTCCGCGGACGATTTGGTGATTCAGGCGGAGCAGCACGCCCTTGCGCTCGGCTGCCTGCTCACGCTGAACGAGGTGCAGCAAGCTGTCGTTAATCTCCGCCTGGTCGATGACGTCGCCGGCGAAGACGTGGCCGTGCAGCTCGGAACGACACCCGAACATGTCGGCGTCTTGCTGTTTCGGGCCAAGCAACGCTTGCGCCGCTGCATGGCTGATTACGAGCAAGGGCGAGCGGGATAGGCCTTCTCTTCCGTCGACTTCACGCTCCAGCAGGCGGGCAAGTGCAATTCCGCACCCGCCCGCCTGGGCGCATCGTCCCTATTTGGAGTCGGCGATCAGGACATATTCCGGCTTACCGCCGGATGAGATCGAGGCGGCATGCTGCAGGGCCTCCTGGCCGCCCGTGGATTTGGCGCACTTCTTGGCAATGTCGGCGGACGGAAAATCGACGAACGATATCCAATGGAACGCCGGCGCACCGCCCGGCGAGCCCAGAACACGCTTGGTCGTGACGCCGGAGGCTCCTTCGGCCATCAGCCGCGGTCCGGCATAGGGAAGGTGCTGCTCGTTGTATGCGCGCTCGAATGCGTCGGCATCCTTGGGCGGCGGATAGATGACAAGTAACTGGACTGACATGTCGTCTCCTTTGAAGGAAATGCGGAGGTCTTGTCTCTCCAAAGGTTTCGAGCGGCCCCGCCATTACAGCGAGCGAAAAAAATACTCCCAGCCTCATGCGATAGCGTCTGGGTGATGACCGCCTGGCGCGCTGGACATGGCGGGCGCGGCGCAGAGTCTCGCCGCGCTCAATCATTGTGGCGCTTGCAAGCGCGAGGGCGCGCAGGCGAAGCCAGTTTGCCTTGCCCCCGCGCGGGGGCGCATCGAAGTCGATGTCCGCATTGCCCGCAGCAGCGCAACGACGCGATCGGCCAATCAAAGGTCTGTTCTCATTCGTGAGCAAGTATATTGATCAGCCTGCCCAGCGGGTCCCTCACATAGAAACGACGAACGCCCCAGGGTTCAGCTGCCGGACCATACTCGATCAACAGCCCTGCCTCTCGCACCCGACGCTCGACCTCATCAAGGTCGTCCACTTCGACAGAGATGTCCGGGACTGGCGTTCCAGAACCGCCCTCCATCGCCACGCTGATCTGCGGCGCCATCAGTGCGGGTGAGGCGAACGTAACGATCCACCCGAGGTCCATTGCAACTTCAAGGCCGAGGATGTCAGCGTAGAAGCGTCGGGCTTTCGACACATCGGCCGTGGCGAAATTGGGAACGATGCGTTTGACGATCATGCCCTGCATAGTACCAGCAGAAGCAAACTCCGCCATGTCTCTGTTGGGTCCATTTTCGACGGGCGCGGGAGCAGGCCTTTCGATTTACCCCGCCGCCGGCAGCACCGTCTCGGCCGGCTTCCGCCACGGCCGCTCGCCGGAGGCGAGCCCGATCAGGTGGCCCTGGATGTAGTCGCAGCCCCAGTCGCGCAGCAGCGTCGCGGCCTGTTCGTCCTGCACCCATTCGGCGACGGTCTTGATCTTGAGCCGGCGCGCGAGGTCGATCAGCGTCTGCACGAAGGCGCGATCATCCGCTGAAGCCACGATGTTCTGCACAAAGGCGCCGTCGATCTTGACGATATCGACGTCGAGCTTGCGCAAATTGCGGAACGAGGTGTAGCCGGCGCCGAAATCGTCGATGGCGATGCGGCTGCCGAGACGTTTCAGGCGGTGCACGAAGCTCCTGAGATCGTCGATATCCCGGATCGCCACCGTCTCGGTGATCTCGACGATCAGCCGCTCGGCGACATCAGGGTGCGCACGCATCAGGGATTCGATCGATGACCACCAGTCCGGATCCATGGTGGTGTCGGGCGAGATGTTGAGGCTGAGCGACACGTCCGGCGCGGCGGCGAGCTCTGCCACCACGAGCTCCAGCACGCGATGGTCGACCAGCCGGATCAGGCCGAGCCGCTCGGCCACCGGCACGATATCGGGCGCGAGCAGCACGCGGCCGCCGTCCTGCTCCATGCGGACCAGGCATTCGTGGAAGGCCGGCTTGCGGCTCGCCGCATCCACCACTGGCTCGAAGGCAAGCGCGATCCGCCGCTCGTTCAGCGCAGTGACGATCTCGTCGGTGACGCGGATGTTGACGCGGCGCTGCGCGTCCCGCTCGGCGTTGGGCCGCCAGGCGGCAAACGAGCCGGCGCGGCGGCGCTTGGCGCCATCGAGCGTCTCGTGCGCGCGGTTGAGCGCCTCGTCCGCGGTTCGTGCATAGCGCGGCACGCTCACCGCGCCGATCGAGGCGGTGACCGAAACGGGCCCGAGCCGCGTCGGCACCACCTCGTTGCGCACGCCGGCGAGGAAGCGCTCAGCCGCGGCATTCATGTCCTCGATGGTGCAGTTCTTCAGGATCAGCCCGAGCTTGTTGCCGGAAAAGCGTCCCAGCACGTCACCGCCGCGTAAGCGCGCGCGAATGCGCCCGGCGACCTCGGCAATGACCGCGTCCGCAACGTCGAAGCCGAAGGCATCGTTGATGCGCGCCAGATGGTCGATGCCGATCAGCATGAAGGCGCAGGAGGTGCGGAAGCGGATGCTTTCCTCGATCGCCTCCGCCAGCGCCGCGACAAGATGGGTGCGGTTGAGCTCGCCGGTCAGCGCATCGTTGCGCGACAGCTTGATCAGCTGCTCCTCGCGGGCGTGGCGCTCATTGTTGACGCGCACGATGCCATGCGCCCGCGCCGGCCTGCCGTCGGGGCCGGCGAACCAGCAGCCGGTCTCCTCTATCCACACCGGGGCCATCGAGGACGTGCTGCGCACGGCATATTCGATCCGGTACGGCACCCCGTCGGCACCGTGGGCCGGGGGCGAGAAATTGAGGGCGTCGCTGCGGATCGAACGCTGCGGCTCGATCAGCTTTGCGAACTCCGCACCGGTCGCGAGCGAGGCCGGCGCGATGTCGGGAAACACCGCAGCTATGGGCTCGCTCCAGATGATGGCGTCGGTCGCGATGTCCCAAACGAAGGCCGCCTGCCCGAGGGAAGCCAGGATGGACGAGGTTGGCAGCGGCGCAGGTGTCACATTCGCCTCGTTTCGGGACAGGACGTCGGTCGTTAACGCCCAAGGATAGCGCCCATTCGGTTGCGACCGTAAATAAACTTGATAAATAATCTGCAAACCATGTTGTGAAGTGGGTCGGGACCACGCCCGCCCGCCACGGCATAATGCTTGCGGGTCAGTCAATCGCGGGGACGGCAATGTCCCGGAACGTGACAGGGATGTCAGTTGCGATGCCCACTGCCCGACCACTGCAATTAACCTGTCAGCGGCCCGATGCGCGCACCGCGCCCGCTTCGACCGCCGTGGTCGCGGTCGTGGCCTCCACGCAATGGACGCCGCCGGCCGAGCCCCTCCCCTCGCCCGACCCGACCTTCGTCACCCAGCTGATCGCCGATGCCGAGCGGCTCGCAGACCGCAGGCGCTGGCCGCGGGACCGGGCAGCGGATGCGCTGTCCGCGTATGGCACGCATCAGCACCGTGCTTTTGGCGCGGGGCTGAAGACAAGGCGGATGATTTAGCCAAATCGAAACAGGCTCTGAACCATCACCGTCACCCTGAGGTGCGAGCGGAGCGAGCCTCGAAGGGCGACGGCCCGGCTCTCGCATCCGGGCCGTTCATCCTTCGAGGCTCGCTATCGCGAGCACCTCAGGATGACGGTGAGAGACTGTGCGAGGATTCAGCGCTGCGGCTCGTCGGGGGTCGCCGTGGAGCTGTTCGTCGGCTGGAGTTCGGGCGAGGCAACCTGCGGCGAATGCTCCGCTGACGGAGCAGCCGGCTCAGGCTGCGGGGCCGACTGAGCTTGCGGCGGAGACTCGGCCTGCGGCGCCGACTCGGCCTGCGGCGGCGACTCGGCCTGCGGCGGCTTGGGCGCCGGATGATCTGACAGCACCGATTCAGCGACCGATGCCGCCGAGGGCCGCGTCTGGTTCGCCGGCTGGGCGGGGGCCGGAGACGGCATTGCTGGCGTCGGCTCGATGCGCTGGTCGTACTGCCGCTCTTGCTCTTTGTCTTCGGCCCGCGCCGCGGCCGCGCGCTTCTTCTCGCGAGGCGTTGACACCGGCACCAGTGCATATTGCACGGAGCGACGCACGCGAAGCGCGATGCCGGACAGGAAATCCACCAGCGCAAGCAGCGTCAGCAGGAAGAAGGTCGAATTGCCGAATTTCGGCCACAGCACGAATTCCGCCCCCGCCGCACCGAACACCACCAGCGAGAGCAGATGGTCCATCAGGAATTTGGCGCCGGGACGCGCACCCTTGATCACCTCGAGCAGCAACAACAGCATGCCGAGCGCAATCAGGACGTCACTGAGCGTGACCGGCCATTCGGTGCCGGACATCAAATGCAGCCTGAACAGCGTGACCGTCGGGGCGACGTCAGGCATCAGGAAGGCGATGATGTTGAAGACCGCGAGCGGGATCAGAAGAAGCGGAAAGCCGACCATGAGCTGCGATCTTGGAAGCTGCGAGTTTGGATCGAGGGCTACTGTGAGAAGCGGATCATTTCCAGCCGACACGCCGCGTCGCCTGGAGCCGTCCTGCGGAGCCTTCCTGGCGCGCCACAATTCTTGCCGGCGGGCCACACTTAGCGCGTTGATGCGCCCGAATTCGGGCAAACCTGCGCCTGCCCGAACCTCGCGTCCGCGACCTTCGTATCAGGACTCTTTCTTCTTCAGCACCTGCCGGCCCTTGTACATGCCGGTCTTGAGGTCGAGATGGTGCGGACGGCGCAGTTCGCCGGAGTCCTTGTCCTCGACATAAGTGGGCTTCTTGATCGCATCCGCCGAGCGGCGCATGCCACGCCGAGAGGGCGAAGTTTTTCGTCTGGGAACGGCCATGTCGGTGTCCTCTAGGGGTAAATCTCGATCCCGCCGTCCGCGGGCGGACGGTTGGCGCGCACAAGCCGCGCTGTGAGCCAATACGGGGTTCAGGTGGGGGCTTATAGAGGATGGAATGCCGCAAGGCTAGGGCATCGGCTGCTAAAAATGCGCCGAAAGGAGCCAAAAAGTTACCGATTTTCGGGCCAGCAGCGCCGCACGCCCTGCGAACGCACCATATAGATCCCGGCAAGGCGGCGGACTTCCGGGGACGGGTTACGGGCGCTGCGCTTTCCCGGACTGGGCAGGATGGCCGCCAGCAACGCCGCCTCCTTTGGCGTCAGCAGGGCCGCGGAACGGCCGAAGGCGTAATCGGCTCCGGCTTCGGCGCCGAACTGGCCGGAGGGGCCCAATTCCGCGACGTTCAAATAAAGTTCCAGGATGCGCTGCTTTGGCAGCACGAAATCGATCCAGAGCGCCAGCGGAAACTCGAAGACCTTGCGCACGATGTCCGGCAGCCAGGCCAGAAACAGGTTTTTCGCCACCTGCTGGGTGATGGTCGAGGCACCGCGGACCTCGCCGCCTTCCTGGGCCTCGTCGATCGCCTCGCGCAGCGCGCCCCAATCGATGCCATGATGCTTGCAGAAATGCGCGTCCTCCGCTGCCACCACCGAGGCTGGCAGCGCCGGCGACATTTCAGCCAGGTTCACCCAATGCCGGGTCACGGGCTCGCCCCTGAGGGAATGCCAGGCCATCAGCGCCGACACCGGATGGCCCGTGCGGTAGAACGGTGCCAGAGCATAGGGGATCGCGAGCGCGACAATTGCGATCAGGAGGAAGATCCGGAAAGCGCGCAAATCAACCGTTTTGGGTTCGAGGGGAAAGGTAAACGGAGCGGTTAATACCGCAGGGACATGCTATCTCCCTGACAAGTCCTGCCTTTTTTCAAGCACTTTTATGGCAGGCAACTTGCCGCAGCCAAGAATTGACGAAGCCGGTTGCATAAAGGATTGTCCGGCCGAAATTGGACCGCTTTTGCTGAATCTGACCCGGAGCTTTCCCTGCATGACCGCCACGGCCCTATCGGACTTTACCAACCGGCTGGATAAGACCGCGGAGGATACCGAAAACCTGCTTTCCAGGCTGCTCTCGGACCAGGTTCTGACCGACGAGATCGCCCGCCCGAAGCGGCTGCTCGATGCCATGCGCTATTCCAGCCTTGGCGGGGGCAAGCGGTTGCGCCCCTTTCTGGTGGTGGAAAGCGCGGCCGTGTTCGGCGTGAGCCGCGAGGCCGCCCTCTATGCGGGCGCCGCGCTGGAATGCATCCACTGCTATTCGCTGATCCACGACGACCTGCCGGCGATGGACAACAGCGACCTGCGCCGCGGCCGCCCCACCTTGCACAAGGCCTATGACGACGCCACCGCGATTCTCGCGGGCGACGCGCTGCTCACCATCGCCTTCGACATCATCACCCGCGACGAGATTCATCGCGAGCCGAGCGTGCGTCTCGCGCTGACCCGTGCGCTCGCCCGCGCCTCCGGCATCGGCGGCATGGCCGGCGGCCAGATGCTCGATCTCGCCGGCGAAGGCCGCTTCGGCGACCGCGAGCCGGTCGATGTCGCCCGCGTGCAGCAGATGAAGACCGGCGCGCTGTTGCGCTTCGGCTGCATCGCCGGCGCGCTGCTCGGCCAGGCCTCGAGCGCCGAATACAACGCGCTCGACGATTTCGGCCGTGCGCTCGGCGAAGCGTTCCAGATCGCCGACGACCTGCTCGACGTCGAGAGCGATGCGGCGACGCTGGGCAAGCCCGCCGGCGCCGACGCCGAGCTTGGCAAGACCACCTTTGTCACCCAGCTCGGCATCGAAGGCGCCAAGCAGCGCGTGCGCGACCTGCTCGCGCGCGGCGACGCGGCGCTGTCGATCTTTGGTGCCCGTGCCGACGTGCTTCGCGCCGCCGCACGGTTTGTCGCCGAGCGGAAGAACTAGAACTCGGCTTTGAACGCAATGGAAGCTGACGATCCCATCCTGGTCCGCTTCCGCAAGATGTCCCGGCCGGTGCGCGTGGTCTATGCGCGGCCGCGCACCTTCGTCGCGGTCGCGGTCGGCATCATCGCGTTCCTGCTGCTGCCTGGCAGCGCGCGGTTGACGACCCGCCTGCTGGTCGCCTGGGACATCTTTGCCGCGCTGTATCTGGTGCTGGTCTACGTCATGATGCTGCGCTGTGATCAGCGCCATATCCGGCGCAACGCGGTGCTGCAGGATGACGGCCGCTTTGTCATTCTGATGGTCGCCGCACTCGGTGCGTTCGCGAGCATTGCGGCAATCGTGTTCGAGCTCGGCACGCCGCATCGCGGCGCGCTCGAGCTTGCCCATGCGACCATCACGATCACGCTGTCATGGGCAGCGGTGCACACCGTCTTCGCCCTGCACTATGCCCACGATTATTACCGCGGCGCCAAGCCCGGCGGCCTGCAGTTTCCGAGCGGCGACACCCATGACCACGCCGACTACTGGGACTTTGTCTATTTCTCCTTCGTCATCGGCATGACGGCGCAGGTCTCCGATGTCGGCATCACCGACAAGACCATCCGCCGCACCGCGACCGTCCACGGCATCATCTCTTTCATCTTCAATACCGCCCTGCTCGCGCTGATGGTCAACATCGCCGCCAGCGCGATCGGGTCGTGAGGCCGTTTGCCGCCTGGCCGGAACAACCGCCTACCTGCAGACCTCGACATTGCCACCGCCGCCTTCCACGGGGCCTCCCTGTGCGGTGGTCTTGAATTCGATGTGGCAACCGCGCGAGACCTGACGGCAGCCGGTCGTGCCGCACACGATCTGACCCGTCTCGGGGGCTGCTCTCGATCCGGACGCGGTCGCGCGCGGCGTCACGGAGTCCGGCCTTGCACGCTGGCGCGCCGGGGTCTCGTCGGAATCGCGCTTAGCGAGCGGGTTCTTGCCCCGGCGCTTCTCGCATTCGTTGTCATCATTGAGGAACGAGCCCTCGGCGCAGACGATCTTGGTGCACTGGTCGCCATCAGCCTTGAAGCCGTGGGCGCAGACCATCGGGCACACGCGCGACGATTTCTGCTTGAGCGCATCGAGCGCGTCGGGGCTCGGGCTCTTGGTGTCGAATTTGGTGCCGGCATAGCGGTTGAACTGCGACAGCGAACGCTGCGAGGCCGAATTCCAGGCGCCATCCGCATCGCTGGTCAGGCAGCCCACCCGGCGCAGCTCGGCCTGCACGGACCTCGCGATGTCCGTCGGCGGCGTGCCGGACGTGAGGGCGGCGACGTTCACGCTCTTGTCGGCCGCGGGCGCTGGCGGCGTGGCGGTCGACACATCGCTCTTTGCGACTTGCGTCGCTGCCGGCGGCTGCGGATTGGCCGTGGCGGCCGACGTGGCGGCGGCAATCTTATCGAGCTGCGAGCGGGCGAGGCTGGCATAGAACCCGTCGGGGTATTGCGCCAGGAACGCCTCCAGCGCGCCCTTGCTGCCGACCTGCATCGCCAATTCATAATCACGCCGCGCCTCGACCTGCGAGCTTGGCGCTGCTTGCGGGGCAGACGCGGCGGGCGCGGCGGCTGCCGGAACCAGCGCGACATCGTCGCCGCCGAGCGAGCCATAAACAAACGGCTCCTGGCGATTGGAGGTGGCTTTCAGCACATCGTCGCGCACGAAGCCGAAGGCCTTGCGGACGTCGAGCCCCGGCGTGGTGAGATGCCCCGCCAGCGCAATCGTGAACGGGCTGTCCTTGCCGTTGCCGTCCTCGGCCGTGGAACCGGCTTTTGCGGAATAGGCAATCAGGGTATTGGGGCTGGTCGGCTCGATCTTGGCGAGACCGGAGCTGATGCTGCGCGAGGCGAGCGCCCGCTTCATGGTCCTGGCAAACGGATTGTCACGGCAGGCATCGAGGATGACGAGCCTGAGCTTCCGGGCCGGCTCGACCGCGACCAGCACACGGTCTAGCGACAGCGCCTCGTCATAGACGTCGGAATCGCGCTCCAGTTTGGCATCGACGGGGATCAGGTAATTGGTGCCGTCGACCTCGATGCCGTGGCCGGCGTAATAGATGACGGCGATATCGGCATCGCGCGCATTGTCCTCGAAATCGCGCAGCGCCCGCCGCGTCTGCAGCGCGGAGAGATCGTGCCGGGAATCGACCACGTCGAAGCCGGCGGCCTTCAGCTTGGCTGCGATCAGCGCGGCGTCGTTGACCGGATTGGCCAGCGGCGGCGCATTTTGATAGGCCGAGTTGCCGAGGATCAGCGCCACACGCTTCTCGGCCAGGGCCGGATGGCCTGCCAGGAGCAGGGCCATCGCCAGCAGGATGTTGCGGAAACCGAGAGACCCAAGCCAATTGGTCATGACGCTTTCGGAGCTCCTCTTTAATCAAATCACGCAATGCCATTTACGATTCAATGCGGCGACCCAAGGCCATCTGGCTACCAGAGATTGGCGAGACGGCCCTGTGAGCCAGATCACCAAGGATACGCCGGCGCCAAGCATTGACGATTGCACCCATGAAATTTTGTCGCGCCAGCCGCGCTAGGGTTCGCACTTTGCCGATGACGGGATTCGGTTCAAGATTTGGAACTGGGGACGTCCACAAGGGAGAGACCAATGAGCTATGACCGTTCCAGCGTCGAGGCCGTGGTGCAGGGCTATTTCGATGCCCTCTATGAGGGCGACGCCGACAAGCTGGGGGCCGTCTTCCACCCCTCCGCCGACCTGCGCTGGGTCGAGAAGGGCGAACTCAAGGTGCTGACCGTGCCGGACTGGCTGGCCTGGGTCAGGAAACGCCCCTCGGCCAAGGCCGAGGGCAAGCCGCGCGAGGATTTCATCGTCACCATCGACCGGTCCGACGCCAACACCGCCTTCATCAAGGTCCGCTGCCAGCTGCCGCCGCGTTACTTCACGGATTACCTGGTGGCGATGAAGCTGGCCGATGGCTGGCAGATCGTCTCCAAGTCGTATCGCTACGATTTGAGGGAGTGAGCCTCATCCACCCTGTCATTCCCCGCGAAAGCGGGGAATCCAGTAAGCCGCGGCGCCTCGGCTCAAGCACAGCTGTCTCTGGAATACTGGATCGCCCGGTCAAGCCAGGCGACGACAATCGGGGGAAGAGCAGCCTTCTGTCCCCACATTGACCTCACGACCGCTTCCGGGCGAATGGTCTGGCCATGGAAGCCTCGTTTCAAATCATCCTGATCCTGCTCGCCGTGCTGGCTGGCGCCTCGCTGCTGGCGCGGCGGACCGATATCGCGCCGGCGATCCTGCTGCTGGTCACCGGCATTGCGCTGGCCTTCGTGCCGGGCATGCCGGCGCTGGAACTGTCGCCGGACCTGGTGCTGCTGGTGGTGCTGCCGCCGCTGATCTATTCGGCGAGCGTCGCTATGAGCTGGCGCGAGTTCAAGTTCAACCTGCGCCCGATCATGCTGCTTGCGGTCGGCTGCGTGATCTTCACGGCGGCGGCCGTCGCGGCCGCCGTGCATTACCTGATCGGGCTGCCCTGGGACGTCGGCTTCCTGCTCGGCGCCATTGTCGCGCCGACCGACGCGGTGGCGCCGCTTGCGGTCGCCCGCAAGCTAAACATTCCCCGCCGCATCCTGGTGGTGCTCGAGGGCGAGGGCCTCGCCAATGACGCCACCGCGCTGATCCTGTACCGTTTCGCGGTGATAGCGATTGCCAGCGGCGGCTTTTCGCTCTCCAAAGCCACCGGCGAGTTCTTTGGCATCGTGGCCGGCGAGATCGCCTTTGGCGTTGCGGTCGGCTGGCTGACCTTGCGCGCCCGGCGGTTTGCACGCGATCCGCAGATCGAGATCACGCTCTCGCTGCTCACACCCTACATCGCCTACTGGATCCCCGAACATTTCGGCGGCTCCGGCGTGATCGCAACGGTCACCTGCGGACTCTATACGAGCTGGAACGGGCCGCTTCTGATCTCGTTCGCCACGCGGCTGCAGGGCATCTTCTTCTGGGACCTCGTGATCTATCTGATCGAGGGACTGCTGTTCCTGCTCACCGGCTTCCAGATGCGCTCGCTGTTCGAGAAATCGAAGGCATTCCCGCTGCACGATATACTGTTTGCGACCGCGCTGGTGACGGCGATCGTCGTGGTAGCGCGCTTCGTCTGGGTCTATCCCGCGACCTATCTGCCGCGCTGGTTCAGCAGATCCTTGCGCGAGCGCGACCCGCCGCCGCCCTGGCAGTGGGTGTTCATCCTGTCCTTTGCCGGCGTGCGCGGCGCGGTGTCGCTCGCCGCCGCACTTGCGCTGCCATTAACGCTTGCCAGCGGCGATGCCTTCCCCAACCGCGACTTGATCCTGTTCGTCGCCTTCGGCGTCATCCTGATCACGCTGGTCGGCATGGGACTGTCGCTGTCGATGGTGGTGCACTGGCTGGGCGTGGCCGAAGCCGGCCGCAGCGAAACCATCGCCGCACACGAAGCGGAGATTGCGGCGCGCCGCGAGGCGCTCGATGCTGCGCTCAAATCGCTCGATGCGCTGGTCGAGAAGTGCGAAATTTCCGATGACGTCGAGAAATTGTTGCGGGCGCGACACGATATCCGCGTCAGCCAGCTACCCGCCTTGCTCGACGATGAACCACCTGACGTTTCCGCCACAGGCACCGGCCTGACGCGCCAACTGATTGCAGCGGAGCGGCAGTTCATCCATCGCCTGCTGCGCGATGGCCGGATCACCGACGAAACGCGGCGACGGATCGAGCGTGATCTCGATCTGGAGGAAGCGAGCCTCGCCAACCGCGAATATCGCGGGCCGCTGTGATCCTCCGTTGTCCCGGACGAAGCGGCGGCCCCATAACCACAGGCCCCAGTTGCAGCGCCGATCTCCCTCCTCCGTCATGCCCGGGCTTGTCCCGCCTTCGCCTCGCCGAAGCGGCTTCGGCCGCGCAGGCGGGACAAGCCCGGCCATGACGTGCTTGGGGCTGGCCGTTCCTGTCCTATCAGTGACTGGTTATGCGTCCCCTGCTCGCGCTTCGCATGGCGGGCACGACGGCGGGCATCACAGCGGCCCCAGGATCGCCCAGCGCGGATCGCAGAACTCCTTCACCGCCTCCGTCACGCCATTTGAAATCATCTCCTGGCGCTCCGGCGAGCCCATTGCGACTTCCTCGTCGCGGTTGCTGATCGAGCCGGCCTCGAGCAGCACCGCGGGCATCCGGGTCTTTCGCAGCACGACGAGCTGGTCGTAGCGATACACGCCGGTATCCTTGTCCAAGAGCTCGTGCTGGTTCCGGCCCATGATCGGCAACGTGTACTGATTGGCGTAGTTCAGGCCGTCCGCCTTCATCTCCTTGCCGATGAGTTCAGCAAAGCGCAGGCTGGTCTGGAAATCCGGATTGTCGTGGGAGACGAACACCGAATAGCCGCTGAAGCGATCGCTGAAATGGCTCTTCCTGCCGCCATACTCCCAGGCTTCGAGCATGTTGTCGGGCACCGAGTCGTGATGGATCGACAAAAAGAGGTTGGCACCGAGATCATTGGCGGCGGCCACGCGCTTGAACAGGCTCGGCTTTGCCTTGCCCTCGGTGACCAATAGCCGCGTTTCGGTGAACCCGTCGGCCTTCAGCTTCTCGGCGATCCGCTGTGCCAGATGGAGGTTGAAGACGAACTCGGCGACATTGCGGGCAGAGATCGCGCCTTCCGACTCCGCGGTGTGGCCCACATCCAGCACGATGCGGAATTTCGCCGGGGTACAGCCGGCCACTGAACTCGATGGCGGATGCTTCGCGGCAAGCTCCCGGATGAAGGGCTCGGGTGTCAGCGCGGCGAGCTTCGGCCCGTGGTGCTTCGGTGGATGTCGGGCCATCGCCCGCGACCAGGCGTCTGCCGTCCCGATCGACGAGAGCAACATGGCGGCGATGACCGAGATGACACCGCACGACCCAAAGCGCGGCGCCGCGAACAACGTCCCCCTGGAAAACATCCGTCAAGTCCCCCCGAACAATCTCCTACTCCGCTGCGGCGATCCTCGGCCGCCCCACAAAACCCGCCGGATCCCCAAAACGCTCGACCATGACCGCGGGCAGGTCCTTGGTCTTGTGTGTCACACAGGCGCCGGAACGCACAGCGTAGCGGTCCTGATGGCGAAGGTGTGGCGGAACCTCGCCCTGCTGCAGGGCGCGGGCGAGTTCCATGACGGTTTTCCGGAAGTGCATGATGCCGAGATCGGTCGGGCCGAGGTGCTCGCGGGTGCGGTCGGCGATCGGGCCCTGGCTGTCCTGCACCGCGGCGTCCTGCTCGGAGACGCCCTTGATGCCGGTGTAGCTTTTGGTCTTCTGCAGCTTGCGATCGATCAGGTAGTTGTTCGACTTGTTGCGCAAGGGCACGTAATTCTCGTCGATCTCGGCGATCACGCCATTGCCGCGGTCATAGGCCTCGCGCTCGGCAGCGGTCAGCGGCCGCTCCGGATTCCAGGCATAGGTGTAGATCCAGCAGTTGGTGTCGGTGACCGGCACGAACGATTGCCCGAAGATGTTCTCGCCGGGCATGGCGCTCGGCGCATAGGCATGCACCGGCATCAGGAACTGCGCGATGCGCCAATAGATGTTGTCGCTATCGGTCAGCCTGCCGCCAGCAATCGTGAGCCCTGCATCATGCGGCTCGACCCTGATGACCGGGCGCGGGTCCTGCGCGATCCAGCGCATGTGATCGGTCGACATGCGCGCCAGCGGATTCACGAAATGCTTCTTGATGTCGAGGATCTCGTCCTCGCTTTTGTCGAACGCAAGATGCGCAAAGGTGAAATGCGCGGTGTCGATCGAGCCTTCCAGCGCCTGCACCCAGTTGCAGTCCTGCCACTTCTTGCTGACATAGCGGTGCGACGGCGGCAGCAGCGCCATCTCCAGCGCCGGCAGTTCGGGCACCGCATCCGCAGGGCCCATATAGGCCCAGATCATGTCGCCCCATTCGCGCACGGGATAGGACTTGATGCGGATCTTGTCCTTGGCATTGAGGTCGGGATAGGAGGTCGGCATGTCCACGCAGCGGCCGTCGGTGTCGAACTTCCAGCCGTGATAGACACAGCGGATGCCGCATTCCTCGTTGCGCCCGAGCCAGAGATTGGCGCCGCGATGCGGGCAATATTGGTCGATGACCCCGACCACGCCACGCGTGTCGCGAAAGGCAAGCAGCTCCTCGCCGAGCACAATGATCTTCTTCGGCTCGCCGTCGGGTTCAGGCAATTCCTCTGACAGCAATACCGGCAGCCAGAACCGGCGCAACAACTCGCCCATCGGCGTCCCCGCCCCCGACTCGGTCAGGAACCTGTTGTCCTCGGCACGCAGCATCTGCGAATCTCCCGAAGCATTCTTGTTTTCGGGAAGCTTCGCGCAGGAGCGCGGGGGCGTCAATGCTTGCTCGGTCCACCTCTCCCGCTGGGAGAGGTCGATTTGCGCAGCAAATCGGGTGAGGGGTTACGGTCTATCGAGCAAGCTGCGGCCCCTCACCCGGATCGCATCTTGCGATGCGATCCGACCTCTCCCCGTCGGGGAGAGGTGAAGGACAAGGCTACACCGGCCGCTCGCCCTTCACCGTCACGCGCGTCCCTGACCGCGTGTGGGGCCAGTAGTCCCACATGGCGCGGTGCTGGGTGCAGCGGTTGTCCCAGAAGGCGACGGCGTTTTCGGTCCAGCGGAAGCGGCACTGGAACAGCGGGTTCTCCGCGTGCTGGTAGAGATAGGCGAGGATGGCATCGCTCTCGTCGCGGGGGATGCCTGTGATGTTGCGGGTGAAGCCGCGGTTGACATAGAGCGCCTTCTTGCCCGTCACCGGATGGGTGCGCACCACCGGGTGCTCGGCATGCGGATAGCTCGGCTTGTCGGCGACGCCGTAGTTGGCATAGAGGCCGCGATAGATCGGCTCGCCGTCATGGACTGCGGTGAGGCCATCGAGATAGGCCTTCATGCGATCGGACAGCGCCTCGTAGGCCGCATACATGTTGGCGAACAGCGTGTCGCCGCCGCGCGGCGGGCACTGCTTGATATAGAGGATGGAGCCCATCGGCGGCTCGAGATCGCAGGACACGTCGGAATGCCAGCCCTCGCCATTGGCCCGCGGCGAGTTCTTGTCGGCATAGATCTTCATCAGCGCGGGATCATCGCCCTCATGCGGTGCGGCAGGATGGATGTGCAATTCGCCGAACTTCCGGCCGAAGGCGAGATGCTGCTCGGGGGTGATGTGCTGGTCGCGGAAGAAGATGACGAGGTTTTCGGCCAGCGCCCGATGGATCTCGTCCAGCTGGGAATTGGAGCGCGTGTCGTCGGAGACCAGCCTGCCGATGTCGACGCCGGAAATTTCCGCGCCGATGATCGGCGTGAGCTTTTCGACTGAGATGGTTTCGTAAGGCGCGCTCTCGCCGTCCTGATGCTTGTAGCGGGGGCCCTGCTTGGAGGACAGCGAGCTCATGGCGTTTCTCCGGCTTGTTTGTTTGCCGAGCATGGTAGCCGGAGTGCGGAGAAGCGCAACTTGCGCCGTCGTCGCCCCAGCTTTCGCCGGGGCGACGGAGAGACTTACTCTGCCGCCGTCGTCTCCGGCAGCTTCGCGCCATTGCCGTAGCGCTGGTCGATATAGTCGATGACCAGTGCCTTGAACTCGGCCGCAATGGTCGGCCCGCGCAGGGTGCGGAACTTCTTGCCATCCACGAACACCGGCGCGGCCGGGGCTTCGCCGGTGCCGGGCAGCGAGATGCCGATATTGGCGTGCTTGGATTCGCCGGGGCCGTTGACGATGCAGCCCATCACCGCGACGTTCAGCGTCTCGACTCCCGGATATTTCGTCTTCCAGGCCGGCATTTCGTCGCGGATGAAATCCTGGATCGAGCGCGCCAGCTCCTGGAAGGTGGTCGAGGTGGTGCGGCCGCAGCCCGGGCAGGCCGCGACCAGCGGCACGAAGGTGCGGAAGCCCATGGTCTGCAGCAGCTCCTGCGCGACCTGCACCTCCAGCGTGCGATCGCCGCCGGGCTCGGGCGTCAGCGAAATGCGGATGGTGTCGCCGATGCCGTCCTGCAGGAGGATGCCCAGCGCGGCGGAGGAGGCGACGATGCCCTTGGATCCCATGCCGGCCTCGGTGAGGCCGAGATGGATGGCATAATCGGAGCGGCGCGCCAGCTCCTGATAGACCGCGATCAGATCCTGCACCGCGGACACTTTCGCCGACAGGATCATCTTGTTCTTGGGCATGCCGAGCTCTTGCGCTCGCGCAGCCGACAACAGCGCCGACTGCACCATGGCCTCGCGGGTCACGGCGCGCGCATCGCGCGGATTGGCGGAAGCCGTGTTCTCGTCCATCAGCTTGGTGAGCAGTTCCTGATCGAGCGAGCCCCAATTGGCGCCGATGCGGACCGGCTTGTTGTTCTTGTTGGCGATCTCGATGATGTCGGCAAATTGCGTGTCGCGCTTGTTCTTGAAGCCGACATTGCCGGGATTGATGCGGTATTTATCCAGTGCCTCGGCGCAGGCCGGATAGTCGGCGAGCAGCTTGTGGCCGATATAGTGGAAGTCGCCGATCAAAGGCGTGGTGATGCCGCGCTTGCGCAAGGCGTCGCGGATGTGGGGGACGGCGGCCGCCGCCTCCTCCCGGTCCACCGTGATGCGCACCATCTCGGAGCCGGCGCGCGACAGCGCGGCCACCTGCTCCACCGTGCTGTGCACGTCGGCGGTGTCGGTGTTGGTCATGGACTGGACGACGATCGGGGCGCCGCCGCCGACGGCGACGTTGCCGACCATCACCTGGGTCGTGGTGTGCCGCGGCTTGGGGCCGGCGATGTCGGTATCGGGCAGGATCTCGGGCTTGTTCATGGGGGCTTCGATATCAGGTTTTGGTGACATTCAGCAACGGATCAGCGGCGTCCTGGACGACCGGGCTTGGCCGGTTAACCAGAAAAAGTCCAGCAATTACAAGGAGCGCGGCGGCGCCAAAGGCCAGGCTCAGGCGGTCATGCAGCAGAAAATAGCTAGCCACGACGCCAAACAAAGGGGTGATGAAGGTAAAAGCCGACAATTTGCTGGCCGAATAGGCCTTCACCAGCGCAAACCAGAGCGTGAAGGTGGTCCCGACCACCCAGATCGACTGGAATGCGATCAATACAATGGACAGTGTCGCCGGCGGATGGGTGATGGTTTCACCCGAAAACAGCGCCGCACACCCCAGAATCGGGATCGAAATCGCGACCTGGTAACCCAAGGCCTTCTCCGGCGGGGCAAAGCGCAGCCGGGTTCCCTTGGCGACCAGGGTCGTGGCCGCCCACAGCGCGCCGCCGCCGACGATCATCAGATCGCCCAGCAGCACCGTGGAATCGACGTCGGGCTGCGGAACGCCGATCGCCAACGCCACCCCGAGGAAGCTCAGGGGAAGCCCGCCCCATTGGGTCAGGCCCAGCCGCTCGCCCAGCACCTGGTAGGAACCCAGCGCGACGAAAAACGGCGCGGTGTAGAGGAACACCACCGCACGGGAGGCCGAGGTGAAGCGCAGGCCCTGGTAGATCAGCACGAACTCGATCCCGAACATCACGCCGGCGACCAGGCCGGGCACCAGCGTGCCGTCGCGCTGAAAGAGTTTCGCCCCGCGCAGCCAGCCGATCAGGAGCAGCACCGGCAGCGCGCCGGTTGAACGGATCGTCGCCTGCAGCATCGGCGGGATATCCGGCAGCACCAGCTTGATCGCAATCTGGTTGAAGCCCCAGGTGAAACACAGCATCAGCATCAATGCGATGGCGCCCGCGGTGAGTGGCCGCCCGGCGGATGAAATCAGCTTTCCCGAAGACATGTCTCTCTCAATCGGCGCTTTCGGCGCGCCCTTGTTATTGCCGTTGGACGTCGGTCGGAATGGACCCGGTTCATGCAGCCTGCTGGCAATGCGCGCAGAGGCCTGTGATCTCGAGCACGGACAGTCTTGGCGCAAAGCCCGAGGCCCGTGCGGCGGCGTTCAGGCTTTTGGCCACAGGGGCGGCGGCGATTTCCCCGACGGCGCCGCAGCGGTCGCAGATCAAAAACGCGACCATGGCGGCATCATCATGCGAGTGCGCGCAGGCGAGATAGGCGTTGCGGCTCTCGATACGGTGGACGAGGCCGTTGGCCATCAGGAACTCGAGCGCGCGATAGACCGTGATCGGCGCCGGGCGCGGCATCGATTTGGCGAGCGCATCGATCAGCTCATAGGCACCGAGCGGCTTGTGGCTCGACAGCAGCGCCTGCAGCACCTGGCGGCGGATTGGGGTGAGTTTTTGCGCCCGAAGCGCACAAACCTGTTCCGCATGCGTGATCGCGTCCGCGGCGCAGCGGTCATGATCATGGTCGGGCGCTGGGAAGGCCGGCTTTTCAGGGGTCATCACGCCATTTGTAGCATTTCGCGTGGCGATCCCAAAGCCCAGGCGGGAGGTGATGCCTGCCATGTGCTGACCGCAGATCAGCGGTGTTGTTAAGGGGCCATCAAAAGATCATAAGCAAGCTTATTATATTCTAGGCTCATTGGAGACCAAGCTTATGGTCCGCGGTTCCGTGGATGCGAACTTCCTGTTCACGCTGGGCGAGTTGCACCGGCTGATCCGCGCCTATGCCGACAAGGAGGCGGGGCGCTTCGGCATCACGCGCGCGCAATGGGCGGTGCTCGCCAAGGTCGAGCGCAGCGAAGGCACGAAGCAGACTGAACTCGCCGAGCTTCTGGAAATGCAGCCGATCACGCTGACGCGGCTGATCGACAAGCTGTGCGATGCCGGCTGGATCGAGCGGCGCAGCGACGCCAGCGACCGCCGCGTCAACCGGCTCTATCTCCGCAAGGCCGGACGGGCGCTGCTCGGCAAGATGAGCGGCCTGAAATCCGAACTCACTGCGACCGCGCTGGAGGGCATCAATCCCGCCGACGCGCATCGCCTCCTGACCCAACTCGAGCAGATCAAGGAAAACGTGCGTAACGCCGTGCAGAACCCCGGTGCGAGCCAACTCAGGAAGGAGCAGCGCTATGGCTGATCCGGTCCGCAAGCTTCGACCCGAGCAGAAGGACAAGTCCGAAGCGCCGCAGTCCGAGGCGCCGCGCACCAAGCTCGCGGCCCAGCCGCGCCGTCGGCTGCTGGCCGGCCTGCGCCGCTATCGCCGCTTCTTGCTGCTGGTCGTGCTGCCAACCGCCGCCGCAATCGGCGGGCTGGTCTTTTATGTCAACGGCGGCCGCTATGTCGGCACCGACGATGCCTATGTCGGCGCGCAGAAAGTTCTGATCACGCCCGACGTCGCCGGCAAGATCACCAAGATCGTGGTGAAGGAAGGCCAGCATGTCAACGAAGGCGACGTGCTGTTCGAGATCGACCCTGAGCCGTATCAGCTGGCGCTGGACCAGGCCAAGTCGGCGGTGGAGCAGGCGCGCACCAGCTACAACAATCTGCAGGCCAACATCAAAATCTACCAGCAGATGGCCGATCTGATGCAGCAGGCGACGGAGCTGAAGCAGCGCGACGTCGATCGCAAGGCGTCGCTGGCGAAATCCAGCTTCGGATCGCAGCTCGATCTCGACAATGCATCGAACGCGCTGGTCACCGCACGGGCGCAATTGGCGTTCGTGCAGCAGCAGATCTCCAATGCCAAGACGCAGCTGCTCGGCAATGTCGATCTGCCGATCGAGCAGTTCCCGCCCTACTACCAGGCCAAGGCGGCGCTCGGCGTCGCCCAGCGCAACCTCGACCACACCGTGCTGCGCGCGCCGCTGTCGGGCATCGCGACCCAAGTCGACCAGATCCAGATGGGACGCTACGTGCCCGCGGGCACGCCGGTGTTCTCGGTGATCGACGTCGACCATCCCTGGGTCGACGCCAATCCGAAGGAAAGCGACTTTACTTATGTCGCGACCGGCCAGCCGGTGACGCTCGAGGTCGACGCATTCCCGGATCATGTGTTCAAGGGCTATGTCAGCTCGCTGTCGCCGGGCACCGGCGCGCAATTCGCGATCCTGCCGCCGCAGAACGCCACCGGCAATTTCGTCAAGGTGGTGCAGCGCGTGCCCGTGCGCATCTATTTCGACGAGCACGACCCGATGGTGAAGAAGCTGAAGGCCGGCATGAGCGTCTATGCCACCATCGACACCGGCCACAAGCGCACGCTGGCGGGCCTCTTCGGCCTGTCCGCCGCCGCCAAGCTCGAGTAGCCCGTGTCAGGCCCCGCACCCGCTTCGCTCGCCGTTCCAGGCCTGCGCCGGAACATGGTGACGATCTGCGCCATGACCGCGACCATCATGCAGGCGCTGGACACGACCATCGCCAATGTCGCGCTACCGCATATGCAGGGCTCGCTTTCGGCGACCCAGGACCAGGTCGCCTGGGTGCTGACCTCCTATATCGTCGCCGCCGCGATCATGACGCCGCCGACCGGCTTCCTGAGCGCCAAGCTCGGCCGGAAGAGGCTGTTCGTCTGGTCGGTCATCGGCTTCACCATGGCCTCGATGCTCTGCGGCATTGCCGCGACCCTGGACCAGATGGTCCTGTTCCGCCTGCTGCAGGGCGTGTTCGGCGCGGCGCTGGTGCCGCTCTCTCAATCGGTGCTGCTCGACACCTATCCACGCGAGAAGCATGGCGCCGCCATGGCGATGTGGGGTGTCGGCGTGATGGTCGGTCCGATCCTCGGGCCGACACTTGGCGGTTATCTGACCGAGTACTACAACTGGCGTTGGGTGTTTTTCATCAACCTGCCCTTCGGCATCCTGGCGCTGCTCGGCATCCTGGCCTTCGTGCCCGAGACCGCCCATGAGCGCGACCGACCGATCGATTTCTTTGGCTTCGCGCTATTGGGACTCGCCATCGGATCGCTGCAGATGATGCTCGACCGCGGCGAGGACCAGGGCTGGTTCGGCTCGACCGAGATCA
>DASREP010000010.1:0-127857 GCA_035652015.1 Bradyrhizobium sp.
CACAACATCACCTCGAACGACCTCAAGCTCGGCGTGCGCTGGGATCTCGACACCCCGCCGCCGCCCCCGCCGCCCCCGCTTATTCGGAAGGGCTGATTTCGCTGCTCCTCTGTCAGGAGTTGTTGACGGCGCGGGACCTCCCGCGCCGTTGTGCTGTGTCAAACCGAAACTCTCTCGGAAAACAGAGCGAAAGAAGATGCGCGATCAGAGGTCCGCGGGAACCATTGGTTAAGGTTAACGGGCGATGATCGCGCAGCGTGGAGTTTGATTTGGAGCGTTGCGATGCGTGGGTTTTTGCTGGCGGCTGTGATGTGCGGAAGTGTAACCGCCGCGAATGCTGCTGATCTTCCGATCCTGCGCGGCGGCTACACCGACGGGCTGACAATGTCGCGCCCGAACTGGGACGGCTTCTATGTCGGCGGGCAGGGAGGCTGGGGTTCAATCCAGTCCGGCTCTCTGGCCGGCATCAACGATGACCTGATCGCAAACGTCGAGCGTTTTCCAGGCGGCAACTACACCTGGAACAGCCTTGGCCGTGCACACGGTTCCAGCGCATCTGTCGGCGCCTTCGCAGGATACAACTCGCAATGGGATGACGTCGTCATCGGCATTGAAGCCAACTACATCCATGCCAATTTGAATGCGAATTCCACCAGTGCGGCAAACACGATCGATCCCACCACGCGGCAGACCACGGCAACGACCGTGTCAAACGCGACTGTCAACATCTCGGACTTCGGTTCGGTGCGCCTGCGCGCCGGCTATGCCGTCGACTGCTTCCTGCCTTACGGCTTCGTAGGCGCGGGTGTGGGCGATCAAACCATCTACCGCAGTGTCTCGGCCTTCCCGCCACCACTGCTGTCGGTGCCCCAGACCGCATCCAGCGGAAAGCTGGTCTATGGGTACTCCGCCGGTGTCGGCTTCGACGTCATGCTTATTGCCGGGCTCTTCCTTCGGGCCGAGTACGAATATCAGCGCGTGACCTCGAATATCGACTCCAGTATCAACTCCGTACGCGCGGGTCTCGGCTACAAGTTTTGAGACCGCCGCGCCGACCTGTATCCCGTCACCATTGACAGCTTCGCCGCCGCCTGTTGCTCTATCGCTTCGCGAACAGGGGCGGCGGGATGAAGATCTTCGGTGACAGCAATTCCGGCAATTGCCTGAAGGTGAAGTGGGTGTGCGATCATCTCGGCCTGCCCTATGGCTGGGTCGAGATCGACACAATGCGCGGCGAGAGCCGGACCGGCGAATTTCTCAAGCTCAATCCCTTTGGCCAGGTGCCGGCGGTGGATCTCGAGGACGGCCGCCGACTTGCGCAATCCAACGCCATCATCCGCTATCTCGCCCGCGACAGCGACCTTGTTCCTGCCGATGCCTTTGCGGCGGCGCGGATGGATGCATGGATGTTCTGGGAGCAGAACAGCCACGAGCCCTATGTCGCGGTATGCCGCTTCCAGATGGTCTATCTCGGCAAACCGCAAAGCGAGCTCGATCCGAATCTCGTGAAGCGCGGCTATGCCGCGCTCGATCAGCTGGAACAGCAATTGTCCCGCACCCGCTATCTCCTGGGTGAGGACTTCTCGCTTGCCGATGTCGCGCTCCTTGCCTACACGCGCGTCGCCCATGAGGGCGGCTTCGATCTGGCGCGGCACGGCGCCGTCAGGCGCTGGATTGCCGACGGCGAACATGTGCTGAAGCTTGCGCCCGCGCCAGGGAGTCTCGGACCATCATGACTGCCAACGCGATCACCATTCGCCGCGCGCGCCGCGAGGACGTTGGCAAGATCGTCGCCATGCTCGCCGACGATGCGCTGGGACGCGCGCGCGAGAGGATCGAGACGCCGCTGCCGGACAGCTATTTTCGCGCCTTTGCAAGGCTCGATGCCGATCCGAACATCACACTCGTGGTGGCGGAGGAGGCCGGCGCCGTGGTCGGCTGCCTGCAGCTCTGCATCCTGCCGGGCCTGAACTCGCAAGGCGCCTCGCGTGCGCTGATCGAGGATGTCCGGGTCGACAGCACTTGCCGCAGCCGCGGCATCGGCGAACAGCTGGTGCGCTGGGCGATCGATGAAGCGCGCGCCGAAGGCTGCAAGCTGGTCGAGCTTCTGACCCACAACACCCGCGTCGACGCCCAGCGCTTCTACGAGCGGCTGGGCTTTGCGCGCAGTCATGTCGGCATGACGATCAGGTTTTAGAAATGATGAGAATCTGGACGCAAGCGCATATCTATCACCATCACCCTGAGGCGCCGTAGCGCAGCGGAGGCCTCGAAGGGCGACGGCCCGGGTCTCGCAGCGGGGGCCGTCCATCCTTCGAGGCTCGCGTGCCGCGAGCACCTCAGGATGACGGTGACGGAGACGTGATCGCGTCTACAGGTCTGGGCAGCGAGGTCCGCAAATGTCGTCGATCCATCCTCTGACAGCGCTGGCCGTCGTGCTGGCCACCGCCGCGACCGATGCGGTCTATGTGATGTTCACCTCCTCGGTCGTGGCGCGAAAGCGCGTTCCGGCGGCGACCTGGAGCAGCATCTGGTATCTGCTCTCGTCCTTTGCGGTGATCAGCTACACGGAAAACTGGATCTACGTGCTGTTCGCCGCGGTCGGCTCCTGGATCGGCGCCTTTGCGTCCATGACCTTCCTGCACCGGCCGGGCGGCGCGACGCCGCCGGGCGCGCCGCCGGAGTAACGCGCCGCGGATCAATCGCCCGTGAGGACCGCGAACGTCCTTGACGATATCGGGCGATTCCCGTAAACGCGGCGGCGGGACACCTCCCCCCAACGGGAGGCTTACTATCTGGAAGGATAGATCATGACTGCAGCGAAGCCCGCTCAGCGGCCTGTCGTGCCGCATTTTTCCTCCGGCCCCTGCGCCAAGCGCCCCGGCTGGACCCCCGAAAATCTCAAGGACGCAGCGCTCGGCCGCTCGCACCGCGCCAAGATCGGCAAGACCAAGCTGAAGCTTGCCATCGACCTGACGCGCGAGGTGCTGGAAGTGCCGGCCGATTACCGCATCGGCATCGTGCCGGCGTCCGATACCGGCGCGGTCGAAATGTCGCTGTGGTCGCTGCTCGGTGCACGCCCCGTCACCATGATCGCCTGGGAATCCTTCGGCGAGGGCTGGGTCTCCGACGTCGTCAAGGAGCTCAAGCTCAAGGACGTCACCAAGCTCACCGCGGCTTACGGCGAAATCCCCGATCTCTCCAAGGTCGATTCCAATTCCGACATCGTCTTCACCTGGAACGGCACCACGTCGGGCGTGCGCGTGCCGAATGCCGACTGGATCAAGGCCGACCGTCAGGGTCTGACCATTTGCGACGCGACCTCGGCTGCGTTCGCGCAAGCCCTCGATTGGGCCAAGCTCGACGTCGTCACCTTCTCCTGGCAGAAGGCGCTGGGCGGCGAGGCCGCGCATGGCATGCTGGTGCTGTCGCCCCGCGCGGTGCAGCGGCTCGAGACCTACAAGCCGGCCTGGCCGCTGCCGAAGATCTTCCGCATGACCAAGGGCGGCAAGCTCAACGAAGGCATCTTTGTCGGCGAGACCATCAACACGCCGTCGATGCTCTGCGTCGAGGACTATCTGGACGCGCTGAACTGGGGCAAGTCGATCGGCGGGTTGAAGGCGCTGATCGGCCGCGCCGATGCCAACACCAAGGTGATCGCCGACTGGGTCGCGAAGACGCCGTGGATCGATTTCCTGGCCAAGGATGCCGCGATCCGCTCCAACACCTCGGTGTGCCTGAAGTTCACCGATTCCGCGGTCACCTCGCTGAATGCGGATGCGCAGTCGGACTTCGTGAAGAAGCTGGTTGCAATGATCGAGAAGGAAGCCGCCGGCTTCGACTTCGCGCATTACCGCGATGCGCCGGCGGGATTGCGCATCTGGTGCGGCGCCACGGTGGAAGCCTCCGACGTCGCGCTGCTCACGCAGTGGATCGACTGGGCCTTTGCCGAGGCCAAGGCGCAGCTGGCCAAGGCGGCCTGAGGACAGCGTAACGAGGTCGCAGATGACTGCGGCCTCGATTTCCAGCCATTGATCGATACGAAGATGAACCTGGCGCGAGGCGCGCCAGGCGCGCGACGTCAATCAAACGCATCGTTCATTCACGGATCACACCATGTCAAAACCCAAAGTTCTCATTTCCGACGCCCTGTCTCCGGCCGCCGTGCAGATCTTCAAAGACCGCGGCGTCGACGTCGACTTCCAGCCCAATCTCGGCAAGGACAAGGACAAGCTCGCCGAGATCATCGGCGACTATGACGGCCTTGCCATCCGCTCCGCCACCAAGGCGACCGCCAAGATCATCGAGCGCGCCAAGCGGCTCAAGGTGATCGGCCGCGCCGGCATCGGCGTCGACAATGTCGAGATCCCCGCCGCCACCGCCAAGGGCATCATCGTGATGAACACGCCGTTCGGCAATTCCATCACGACCGCCGAGCATGCCATCACGTTGATGCTGGCGCTGGCGCGCGAGATTCCCCAGGCCGATGCGTCCACGCAGGCCGGCAAGTGGGAGAAGAACCGCTTCATGGGCGTCGAGATAACCGGCAAGGTGCTCGGCGTGATCGGCTGCGGCAATATCGGCTCGATCGTCTGCGACCGCGCGCAGGGCCTGCGCATGCGGGTGATCGGCTTCGATCCGTTCCTGTCGCCGGAGCGTGCCAAGGACATCGGGGTGGAGAAGGTCGAGCTCGACGAGCTGTTCCGGCGCGCCGACTTCATCACCCTGCACACCCCGCTCACCGAGAAGACCAGGAACATCATCGACGCATCGGCGATCGCGAAGATGAAAAAGGGCGTGCGCATCATCAATTGCGCCCGCGGCGGCCTGGTCGACGAGCAGGCGCTGGTCGATGCGCTCAATTCCAAGCATGTCGCGGGCGCGGCCTTCGACGTGTTCAGTGAGGAGCCCGCGACCAAGAACGTGCTGTTCGGCCATCCCAATGTGATCTGCACGCCGCATCTCGGCGCCTCCACCACCGAAGCGCAGGAGAACGTCGCGCTGCAGATCGCCGAGCAGATGTCGGATTATCTGCTCTCAGGCGCCATCTCCAACGCCATCAACTTCCCGTCCATCACCGCGGAAGAGGCGCCGAAGCTGAAGCCCTTCATCAATCTCGCCGAGAAGCTCGGCTCGTTCGCCGGCCAGCTCACCGAGACCGGCATCAACAAGGTCGAGATCACCTATGAAGGCCATGTCGCGGAGATGAAGATCAAGGCGCTGACCTCCGCGGTGCTCTCGGGCCTGCTGCGGCCAATGCTGGGCGAGGTCAACGTGGTCTCCGCGCCGGTGGTTGCGAAAGAGCGCGGCATGGTGGTGGACGAGGTCGTGCGCGCTGCGCAGAGCGACTATGAGAGCCTGATCACCGTGACGGTTTCGACCGAGCGGCAGGAGCGTTCGGTATCGGGCACGGTCTATCACGATGGCAAGCCGCGCCTGGTCGACGTCAAGGGCATCCGGGTCGACGCCGAATTCGGCAAGTCGATGATCTATGTCACCAACGAGGACAAGCCCGGCTTCATCGGCAAGTTCGCAAGCCTGTTGGGCGACGCCAAGATCAACATCGCGACCTTCCATCTCGGCCGTGTCGCCGCAGGTAGCGATGCGATTGCGCTGGTGGAGGTCGATGGCGCGGTGCCGGCCGACCTGCTCGCCAAGGTGCAGGCGCTGCCGCAGGTCAAGCAGGCCAAGGCGCTGGTATTCTAAACGGCTCTGGTATTTCTAGACGGCGCAGGTATTCAAAAAGGTCTGACGACGAGGCTCGCTTCACCTCGCCCGAAGGGAGAGATCGGATCGCATCGCAAGATGCGCTCCGGGTGAGGGGTTACGGCCCCTTGTGAACGCTGCGGCCCCTCACCCGGATTCCGCTGACGCGGAATCCGACCTCTCCCCGCTGGCGAGAGGTAAGGGAAGCATCCGACCGGTGATCCTTCCGCCATTGCGCGATGCCGCAGCCGCAGTGGTGGCGAACCGGGGTGCCATGGTTTTTTGCGCCGGACGGCTCGGCCATCCCGGCAGGTGCGCGGTCCGGCGCATTTCGTCATCAAAAATATCCGTCCCATCTGGTCAAACGCGGTACGGATTCTTAAATACCAAATCAACGCACCATCGACGGATGTCGCGCAACTCAAGCGCGCGGTTGGCTCATTGAAGTCCACTGGCTCATTGAAGTCCGGTGGGTCATTGAAGTCCAGATAAGTCGGCGGCCTCTCTTTTTAATCACCTCCGGGCGCACCGATCTCGATTCGGTGCTCGCCGGTATTTTTGCCGAGTCAGGACATGTCGGAGAATGCCCTTTCCAAAGGTGAAATATATGTCGTCGACGACGATGCCGCCGCGCGCGAAATGCTGTCGCGCGCATTGCGCGATGCCGGCTACGACGTCATCCATTTTGCCGATGGCGCGGCGCTGTTGACGGAAACCCGGCTGCGCACGCCCGCCTGCATCTTCCTCGACGCCCATGTCGAGGGCAGGCCACTGGAATTGCTGAAGAAGCTTCGCATCGAGGATTGCGCGGCACCGATCTTCGTTGCATCGGCGCAAGGCAATATTCCGATGGCGGTCGATGCGATCAGGAGCGGCGCTTTCGACTTCATCAAGAAGCCGTTCTCCGTCGGCGAGATCGTCGCCAGGGTCGATGCTGCGGTCGGGGCGCAGGCCCGCGTCGAGAGCCTGGAGGAGATCAAGCAGCTCTTGCAGCGCCTGCCGCACGAGGCGCGCCTCACCCCGCGCGAGCGTGACGTGTTCGCCTTCATCGCGATGGGCAAGACCAACAAGGAGATGGCGCGCCAGCTCGGGCTTAGCGCCCGAACCGTCGAAGGTTATCGCGCCAGCATCATGCGCAAGGTCGGGGCCAAGAACGCGACCGAGCTGGTGCGCCGCGTGCTCAACCAAGGCCGCGCTGACTAACCGACGCGGCGGCTGAACCGACGCTGAACGCCCTTGCGGCCTTTCGCCCCGGTCGAGGCGGAGGGCGTCCGCCTTATCGAAACCGCAAAGCTCGAACCTTTCTCTCCGGCATCGCGTCTCATCAACCAAGCGGTGGTGCGACCGCCGTTCATGTGTCCGTCGCGCCGCCGATGCATTGGACGCGATCCATGAAAATGGCCGGAGGACTGTCATGCGATACAAGACACATGCTCTCGTCACGACCAGCCTCGTGCTTGCCGCTGTCTCGCTCGGCACGCCGCTGTGGGCTGCCGATCTCGACGTCGCATCAGTGATCGATACCGTCACCGTTTATCCCGATGGGGCGACCGTCACCCGGGTGATTTCGCTCGATCTCCCTTCAGGCGACACCACGCTGGTGGCGAAGGATTTTCCGCTGACGCTCGATCCGTCTTCGCTCAGGGTCGAGGGCGAGGGCGCGACGCACCTCGTGATCGGCGCGATCGACGCGCGTCCGCCGCGGCCCGTCGCCCCGGTGAACCTGCCCGAACTCGACAAGCGCATCGAGGCACTGAAGGACGCGCGTGCTGATCTCGACGGCACCATTGCCGCCGCGGAGGCGCGGCGCAAATTCGCCGAGCGCTTTGCGGAAGCCTCGCCCGCCGGCCTCGGCGACAAGGGCGAGGCGCGGCCGCTTAACGAATGGCGCGCCGCCTTTGCCGCGGTCGGCGACGAGGTCGCGGGCGCCGACAGCGCGATCCGCGACGCGCAGCGCAAGCAGCGCGACATTGATCGCGAGATCGCGCGCCTGGAGGCCGAGCGCGCCGCCAAGCCGCCGGCCAAATTCGAGGTCCGGATCGATCTTGCGGCCGAGGCGAGCGCGCACGCGAACCTGCGCGTCAGCTACACCGTGCGCAACGCGCGGTGGGCGCCACTGTATGATGCGCGGCTCGACACCGGCGCGAAGGACCGCAAGCCGGCGCTGGAGCTGGTCCGCCGCGCGGAAGTTACACAGGCGACCGGGGAGGACTGGTCCAACGTGGCGCTCGCTGTCTCCACCGCGCGCGTCGCGCGCGGCGGCAGCGCGCCCGATCTCAATTCGCTGATCGTGCATTATCCGCAAATCGTGCATGCCGCGCCGCTCGGCGCCGCGTCAGATCTCGCGCGGTCGCGTTCCGCCATGCTGGACCAGCAGCCGGCCTCCGCGCCGGAGCCAACCCCGCCTGCGCAGGCCTTTGCCAGGAAAGCTGACGAGCAGCAGGCGACCGCCGAAATCAGCAGCTTCCAGGCCGGGTTCAAGATTCCGGGCCGCGTCAGCGTTGCCGCCGGCGAGGGTGCGAAAGCGCTGCGCATCTCGACGGTGACGGTCACGCCCGATCTCATGATCCGATCCGCGCCGTCAGTCGATCCCACCGCGTTCCTGGAGGCGAGCTTCGTCCAGAGTGACGACGTGCCGCTGTTGCCGGGGCGGGTCTCGATCTATCGCGACGGCAGCTTTGTCGGCCGGGCCAGGATGACGGCAAGCGCCAAGGACGAAACCGTGCGGCTCGGCTTCGGTGCCGACGACAAGGTCAAGATCGAGCGTTCGGTGGTCAAGCGCAGCGAGGGCTCGGCCGGCCTGATCGTCACGACCTCGAAGACCGACGAGCGTTCGTTCAAGACCTCCGTGCGCAACGGTCATGATTTCCCGATCAAGATCGCGATCGAGGATCAGCTTCCGGTCAGCGAGAACGAGGAGATCCAGGTCGAGATGCTGCCGCAGACGACACCGCCCACCGCAACCGATGTGCATGACAGGCGCGGCGTGCTGCAATGGGCGTTCGAGGCCAAGCCCGGCGAGGTCAGGGACATCGCGTTTGCCTGGCGCGTGCGCTGGCCCAAGGACAAGGGCACGGTCGTGATCCCCGCGGGTTAGGGCGATCGCCGCAAGAGGGACCGCGCGCGGCTTCAGTCGCTGCGCGCGATCCAGCTGTCGCCCAGTTTCACATATTTGCGTTTGACGGCCGCCCAGGCGACGCGATGAGCGCTCTTTTCGCGCTCTTCAGCGCCTTCCCAGGCATATTGGTCCCATGCGCCATTGAAGGCGCCGACATATATCTCCTGCGCATGCGGCGGCAGATGGGTCCGCACCGATGCCGGCAGGTCGTCGATCGATGAGTAGGGCACGCGGTCCTCCCTGCAAACCTCGATGCATTGAAGCAGCCGGCGCCCAGCGGAGGATTGATCCAGAGCAAATCACTGGAACCGGCGGCTGCTACCAGGGTTCAGCTTATGGCCCTGATGGGCTCTTGCCTTCGGAGAATGAGATGGCGTCGGACCCTTCCCAGCGCAAACAGGCCATCGCGATGGGCTACATCTTCGCAGCGGCTGCCGGCGTGCTGCTGCTGCAATGGCTGTTTGCCGCCTACAACACCATCGAGACCATTCCCTACAGCCAGTTCGAGCAGCTCGTGAACGACGGCAAGGTCGCCGAGGTCGGCGTCGGCCAGGACACGATCCAGGGCAAGCTCAAGGAGAACGACAAGCTGCCGAGCGGCAAGCAGGCCTTCGTCACCGCGCGCGTCGATCCGCAATTCGCCGAGAAGCTGGCGCAGAAGGGCGTCGTGGTCAATGGCGTGCCCTCCGGCGGGGTGATCCAGACCATCCTGTCCTGGGTGGTGCCGGCGCTGCTGTTCTATCTGTTCTGGATCTTCATGTTTCGCCGTGTCGCCGAGCGCCAGGGGTTTGGCGGGCTGATGTCGATCGGGAAATCCCGCGCCAAGGTCTATGTCGAGAAGGACACCAAGGTCACCTTCGCCGATGTCGCGGGCGTGGAGGAGGCCAAGTTCGAGCTGCAGGAGGTGGTGCAGTTCCTGAAGGATCCTGCAAGCTACGGGCGGCTGGGCGCGCATGTGCCGAAGGGCATCCTCCTGGTCGGCCCGCCCGGCACCGGCAAGACGCTGCTGGCCAAGGCGGTCGCAGGCGAAGCCGGCGTGCCGTTCTTCTCCATCTCGGGCTCCGAATTCGTCGAGATGTTCGTCGGCGTCGGTGCGGCACGGGTGCGCGATCTGTTTGCGCAGGCGCGCGAGGCCGCACCCTGCATCATCTTCATCGACGAGCTCGATGCGCTCGGCCGCAGCCGCAGCCCGGGCGCCTTCGGCGGCTACGACGAGAAGGAGCAGACGTTGAACCAGCTGCTCGCCGAGCTCGACGGCTTCGATCCTTCGACCGGCGTCATCCTGCTCGCTGCGACGAACCGTCCCGAGGTGCTTGACCCGGCTCTGCTCCGTGCCGGCCGCTTCGACCGCCAGGTGCTGGTCGACCGACCCGACAAGGGCGGCCGCATCGCAATTCTCAAGGTGCATATCCGCAAGATCAAGGTCGCGGCCGACGTCGATCTCGACAAGGTCGCGAGCCTGACTGCGGGCTTCACCGGCGCCGACCTCGCCAACCTGATCAACGAGGCGGCAATCGCGGCGACGCGGCGCAAGGCAGCTGACGTGTCGTTCGACGATTTCACCGTCGCGATCGAGCGCCTGGTGGCGGGCATCGAGAAGAAGAGCAGGGTGCTCGGCGAGCAGGAGCGCCGCCGCGTCGCCTATCACGAGATGGGCCATGCGCTGGTCGCCGCGAATTTGCGCGGCGTCGACCCCGTCCAGAAGGTCTCTATCATCCCGCGCGGCGTCGGCGCGCTCGGCTACACCATGCAGCGGCCGACCGAGGACCGCTTCCTGCTGTCGGCGAGCGAACTCAAGAACCGGATCGCGGTGCTGATGGGCGGGAGGGCCTCGGAGCAACTGATCTATGACGGCGACGTCTCCACCGGCGCCGCCGACGATCTGCAGCGCGCCACCGAAATCGCGATCGAGATGGTCACCAAATACGGCATGGATCCGACCATCGGCCAGCGCACCTATGCGCCAAGGCCGCAGATGTTCCTGCAGGCGGCGCAGGACCAGGTGGTGAGCGCCGCGGAAGCCACGGGACGCGAGATCGATCTCGCCGTGCGCAGCCTGATTGAGGACGCCGATGCCCGCGCGCGCTCGATCCTGGAGGCGCATCGCGAGCAGCTCGAGGAGGGCGTGAAGCTGTTGATCGCCAAGGAGACGCTGACGGTTGAGGATTTCCCGCCGCTCGCCGCGCTGCCGCGGCCGGAGGGCGAGCGAACCGGCGAAACATCGCGGCCGCGGGCGCCGGTCAAAACAAACCCGAAGTGACAGATCGTCTTGAATGAATCGGCGGAGCCACAGGCTCGGTATACCTCTCCCCGCTGGGGAGAGGTGAACGCCACGATACGGCTGAGAAAGTGCTCAGATATTTGTCGTCGGCAAATACACACTGACGCGCGCGCCGCCGCTGGGCGCATCCGTGATATCAATGCCGCCGCCGTGCTGGCGCTCGACGATGCCATGGGCGATGGCGAGCCCCAGCCCCGTCCCGCCGGTCGAACGGCTGCGCGAGGATTCGGCGCGATGGAACGCCTTGAAAACATCCTTGCGTTCGTGCGCCGGAATCCCCGGTCCGTCATCGTCGACCATGATGGTGGCGAGGCCTCGGCTCTGTCGCAGCGAGACGCGCGCCCGTTTGCCGTAGCGCAGCGCATTGCCGATGATGTTCGAGACCGCGCGCGACAGCGCGGAACGATCGCCCGCGACGAGAACGGGAGCGGCACCATTGCGATCCAGTGTGACCTCGCCGCCCGCCAGCTTCGCCGCTTCGACCTCGTGCGCCACGAGGGCGGATAGATCAATGGTCTCGCGGCTCGTGAGCGGATTGGCGTGCAGCGCGACCAGCAGCGCGTCCTCGACCAGCCTGTCCATGGCGTCGAGATCGCGTCCCGCCTTTTGCACCTGGTCCGGAATGTCGAGCACCTCCAGGCGCAGCTTCAGCCGCTGCACATAGGTCTTGATGTCATGGGCGACGGCGCCGAGCATGGCGTTGCGCTCGGCGAGCAGGGTTGCGACCTGCTCCTGCATGCGCTGCACGCGGTGGCCGAGGCTGGCAATCTCAGGCGAGCCGCCGTTTGCGATCGGCTGCGGGACGCCTGTCGCGGCGAAGGCCTCGACCGACTCGGCAATGCGCTCGACGGCGCGCCCTTCACGCAGGATCGCGATCAAGACGCCACTCGCCAACAGCAGGCCGACAACGCCCACCCAGAAGCCGGTCGGAAGACCCAGGAAGCGCGGCAACAGATCGCCCCGGACTTCGGCGACCAGCCACTCGCCGGGCGTCAGGCGCACATAGACGCGCACCGGCTCGCGCGACAGCGCCCAGTTGACGGCATGACCATCCTTTCCGAACGGTCGCGCGTGGATCAGCGCGACAACGGACGAGGCGGCGGGACCAAGCCGCGTGCGAATGGCGGCCTCGATTTCGCGCACATGCGCGGTGTTGGGCGACGAGGCGGGCGCCTCCGGCGTGACATGAAAGGCAAGACCGGCCCAAGACGTTGCGGTGAGCAGATCCTTGCGCTGCGCCTCGCCAAGCGTCGGCCACAGACGCACGACCGCCGCGATCTGGTCGGGTACGAGCCCGGCGGCTTCGCCGACGCTGCGCTTGCGGAACTCGACAAAGGTCGAGGTCAGCCCCAGTACCTCGACCAGGATGGCGATGATGGCGACCCAGAAAAACACCCGCCAGAGCCGCCTGCGCGGGAGGGTCACGGTGCGTCTTCCACGGCCAGAGTGAGGATGTAGCCGACATTGCGCACGGTCTTGATGCCGTCCTCGGGAAAGCCGGCCTCGATCAGCTTCTTGCGCAGCCGGCTCATCTGCACGTCGATATTGCGGTCCAGGGTGTCGGAGACGCGGCCGCGGGTCCAGTCCATCAGCTGGTCGCGGGACAGCACCCGTCCGGGCCGGTCGACAAAGCAGCAAAGCAGATCGAACTCGCCCGACGTGAGCGGCAGCGATGTTTCGTTGCCGTCGAACACGCCGCGCCGGCCGCGATCGACGATGAAGCGACCGAGGCGGCGCCTGCCGGCGACCGCGGTCTTGCCGCCGCGCCGCAGGATCGCCTTCACCCGCGCCACCAGCTCGCGCCGCTCGAATGGTTTGGGCAGGTAATCGTCGGCGCCCATTTCGAGCCCGATCGCCCGATCGATCGAGAGCGTGCGCGCGGAGACCATGAGGATCGGCGTGTCCTGGGTTTCCCGCAGCCGTTCGCAGAAGGACAGGCCGTCCTCGCCGGGCATCATGACGTCCAGGATGATCAGGTCGACGCTGTTGCGCCCATTCAGAATCCGGCGGGCCGCCGCCGCGTTCTTGGCCTGTTGCACCTCGAACCCCTCGCGGGCCAGCACCACCTGCAGCAACGAACGAATCTCGTCGTCATCGTCAACCACAAGGATCTTTGCCGCGGGCTTGGTCATCGGTGCGATTGTCGCGACATTGCGGCGGCTGACAAGCGGCAAAATCCGCTCTGCAACAAATTGCAATATTCGCTGCCGGCCGTGCAAAACCGCGGCAAATACCGCCGTCCATCATTCGCCGCATCAGCCACCTTGCTGGTGGCGCTGGATGTGAGGAGGTCATGATGAATAGCAGGATCCTGGGCGTGGCGA
Organism: Bradyrhizobium sp.; assembly: GCA_035652015.1. GTDB lineage: Bacteria > Pseudomonadota > Alphaproteobacteria > Rhizobiales > Xanthobacteraceae > Bradyrhizobium. Next base: position 13,430 of record DASREP010000010.1, read on the forward strand.
CGGCGCTCGCATTGACAATGACGGCCTCTGCGGCGGAGGCCGGCAGCTGGACCACGCGTTGGACCGGGCCGGCCGGCGGCGTCTATGAAGGCAGCGGCAACTGCACGAACGGGGCCTGCCAGGCGTCCGGAACGTTCACCGGCCCGCAGGGCGGTGTCTGGCATCATCAGGGCAATGCGCACCAGGTCGCGCCCGGGCAATGGGCCGGCGAACGCACCATCACCGGCCCGGGCGGACGCACCTGGCAGAACTCGTGGACCTGGCACGGCGGGAATTGATCGGTACCGTGCGGGGCGGACCGCACCGGTGACTTCGCTCCCGATCTCGGGCATGAATGAGCCCCAAAGAGATCGGGAGGAAATCATGTCGTACCAGCACATTCTCGTCGACGATCCCAGGCCGCGGGTGCGACGTATCACGTTGAACCGTCCCGAGAAGCGCAACGCACTCAACAACGGGCTGCGTGCTGAGATCTTCGAGGTGCTGCAGGCCGCCGACCGCGATGGCGATATTTCGATCACCATCCTGCGCGGCGCGGGGCCGTGCTTCTCCGCGGGCTACGATCTCTCCGCCGACAATTCCATCGACCAGCCCTATCACTCGGCCGGCGGTCCCGGCCAATGGTCACGCCATGTGGTGGAGGGATGGTTTGCGATGTGGGACCTCGCCAAGCCCGTGATCGCGCAGGTGCATGGCTATTGCCTGGCCGGCGGCACCGAGCTCGCCACCGCCTGCGACGTCGTCTATGTCGCCGAGGATGCGCAGATCGGCTATCCACCGGTGCGGCTGATGAGCCCGCCGGATATGCAGTATCATCCCTGGCTGATGGGCATGCGCCGCTCCATGGAATTGATGCTGACGGGCGATGCCATGAGCGGCCGCGAGGCGGCGGACTGGGGCTTTGCCACGCGCTCCTTCCCGCTGGCCGAGCTCGAAATACGGACGCTCGATTTCGCCGAGCGCGCCGCCAAGGTGCCGGTCGAATTGCAGCAGCTCAACAAGCGCGCGGTGCACCGTGCCATGGAGATCATGGGGGCGCGGGCCGCGATGCGCGCCGGAACTGAAATCCAGGCGCTCGCCTTCACCACCGAAGCGAGCCGCGCCTACATGTCGAGCTTCCGCCGCGACGGTGGCAGTGTGAAGGCGCAGCTCGATCAGCGCGACACGACGTTCGGGGATTACAGGACGAGGAAGTAGCGGCTGTTTCCCTTACCTCGCCCCGCTTGCGGGGAGAGGTCGGATTGCATCGGAAGATGCAATCCGGGTGAGGGGGCCTCTCGTCGCACCCGATTGTTAGCCTTCATGCGGACAGAGCCCCTCACCCCAACCCTCTGCCGCAAAGAGCGGGGAGAGGGAGAGGAGAGAGCTAGCTATTCGGCCCGCGATCCATCGGCACGGGCTGCCAGCGCTGCAGCCTGGTGTTTTGCAGCACGGCGGGGTTGACGCAGCTGGCCGGCCACAGGCCCTGCAGCACCAGCGACAGTTCATGGCCGACGCGTCGCTTGCGCGCTTCGTCGAAGCGGGCGGAGGCCGAGGCGACGTGCGCGGTCAGCGTCACGTTCTCCATGCGCAAGAGTGGATTGTTGTGCGAAGGCGGCTCCTTCTCCAGCACGTCAAGCGCGGCGTGCGCGATCCAGCCTTCCTGCAGCGCCTTGATCAGCGCCTCCTCGTTGACGGTCGCGCCGCGGCCGGTGTTGATGAAGATGGCGGTCTTCTTCATCTGCCGGAAGTGGGATTCTCCCAGCATGTGATGCACCTCGGGACGGGCCGGCGCATGCATGGAGACGAAGTCCGACTGCAACAGCACTTCCGAGAGCGTCGCCGGCAGCACGCCGTGATCGTAGACAAGCGTCTCCTGGATGAACGGGTCATAGGCCATCATCCGCAGGCCGAACGGTGCCGCGCGCTTGGCGACCGCGCGGGCCACGCGGCCGAAGGAGATGAAGCCGAGCGTCTGTCCCATCAGGCGCGGGATTTTCAGAAGCGCCGGCCGGCCCTCGGACCAGCGGCCCTCCCGCACCATCTTGTCCTGCTCGACCAGGCGGCGGAAGCCGGCGAGCAGCAGCATCATGGCGTGGTCGGCGACCTCCTCGATGAAGGTGTCGGGGATGTTGGTGACGGGAATGCCGCGCGCGGTCGCGGCCTTCACGTCGACGCTATCGACGCCGACGCTGCCGAGCGTGATGACCTTGCAGTTCTCCAGCGCGTCGATGATGGCCTTTGTGATCGGCATGCCCTTGGCATAGATCGCGTCCGCGGTCCTTGCAGCAGCGATGAACTCCGCCTTGTTGGCGGGCGCCTCGACAATCTCCGCGTCGATCGGCGCCAGCGCTTCCATCTCGTAGGCATAACCGCCGCCAGGAACCGTGAAACTCGCCGCCTTCGGCGTCACCACCTTGAACCTTGCCATTCGCTTGCTCCCGGTTTGTCGACCCGTTGTTTCACGGGCCGGTTGTTGGCCGCCATCAAAGCAGGCTGGCGCTGATCAGACTAGGCGCGCATCGCGCATGGCATGCCGGCGGTGACGAGAGGGACGGAACGCGACCCCTCGGGGTGAGTTCGTTCCCCGCAATCAAAAATTGCGAAACAAGCAGATGAGATCGCGGTGGTGGCAACGACGCGCCGGGATGGCACAATCGACCGCATTTCTACTGAGACTTCGTAAGACGACGCTAAGGGATTTCACCTTAACGTGACCGGTATACCTCTCCTTTACCCAACTCCCTGCCCCCCGTGTTTTTGGAATTGCCGGAGAAGAAGCAGTGAATCTGAACAATTTGAAGATCGCGCCCAAGCTCGGCATCGTGGTTGGGGTGTCGCTGTTCGGGCTCTGCCTCTCCGGCGCGCTGGCGCTCTATCTGATGCGCGAGGAGATGTTCAACGCGCGCGTCGAGCAGATGCATGCGATCGTCGACATGGGCCGCAACATGGCGCTGGGATTGCAGAAGGATGTCGAGGCCGGCAAGCTCACCAAGGAGCAGGCGATCGCGCAGTTCGGCGCGCGGGCCAATACGCTGAGCTACAACAACGGCAGCGGCTATCTGTTCGGCACGACCTTCGATGGCGTCACCGTGCTGTCGCCGAAACCTTCGGAGATCGGCCAGAACCGCGGCGACGTGATCGTCAACGGCAGGAATATCGGCAAGGAGTGGCTCGATGGCGTGCGGGCCAAGGGCGAGCACACCATGTTCTATGACTATGTGAAACCCGGACAGGAGAAGCCGATCCGCAAGGTCGGCTATGCGGTCGCGATCCCCGGCTGGAACATGTATGTCGGCACCGGCGCCTATCTCGACGACCTCGATGCCAAGCTCGCGCCGATCGCCTGGATGCTCGGGCTCTCCATCCTCGGCATCGCTATTGTGGGCGGCAGCATTGCCTGGATGCTGGGCCGCAGCATCTCCGGACCTTTGAATCTCTTGGGCGCGCGGATGCGGGCGCTCGCCGATGGCAGGCTCGACGGAGAGATTCCTGGTGTCGGCCGCGGCGACGAAGTCGGCGCCATGGCGGCGACGGTGCAGATCTTCAAGGACAACGCGGTGCGGATGCACGAGCTGGAGCAGGCCGAGGCGGAGACGCAAAAACGCGCGGCGGCGGAGCGGCGTACGGCGATGGAAAGTCTCGCCGCCGACTTCGAGCGCAGCGTCAACGGCATTGTCCGCACGGTTTCGACCGCGGCCGCTGGCATGCAGACCACCGCGCAGTCGATGACATCGACCGCCAGCGACGCCAGCGCACGCGCCGCGACGGTCAGCGCGGCCTCCGAAAGTGCCTCCAACAATGTCTCGACCGTGGCCTCCGCCGCGGAGGAGCTGTCGAGCTCGGTCGCCGAGATTTCCCGCCAGGTCAGCCGGTCCTCCGAGATCGCAAGCAAGGCGGTCGGCGATGCCGAGCGCACCAATGCCACCGTGCAGGTGCTGTCGACGGGTGCGGAGAAGATCGGCGAGGTGGTGAAGCTCATTCATTCGATCGCGGCGCAGACCAATCTGCTGGCGTTGAACGCCACCATCGAAGCAGCGCGCGCCGGTGAATCCGGTCGCGGCTTTGCGGTGGTCGCCTCTGAGGTGAAGGCGCTCGCCAACCAGACCGCCAAGGCGACCGAGGAAATCTCGGGCCAGGTCGCCGCCATGCAATCCTCGACCAATGATGCGGTCGCCGCAATCAACGGCATCACCCAGACCATTGCGCAGATGAACGAGATCACGGTGAGCATTTCGGCGGCGATCGAAGAGCAGGGCGCGGCGACCCGCGAGATCGCGCGCAACATCCAGTCGGTCGCGGCGGGCTCGAACGAGATCAATTCACATATCGGCGGCGTCACCTCGGCCGCGGCGGCGACCGGCACCGCGGCAAGCGATGTGCTCTCCAATGCGCGCGAGCTCGACAACCAGTCCGGCATGCTGCGCAGCGCCGTCGAGGGCTTCCTTGCCAAGGTGCGCGCGGCCTGACGATTTGATTTGTGTGATGAATTTACTCCAATCCCAGGTTTCGGAGATGACGTCGTGAAGCTGACCAATCTGAAGATTGCGCCCAAGCTGGCCATCGTGGTGATGGTGGCCTTGCTGGGACTGTGCGTGTCGGGCGTGCTGTCCTTCTCTCTGATGAAAAGTGAGCTCTACAACGCACGCGTCGACCAGACCAAGGCGATCGTCAGCGTGGCCCGCAACATGGCACTTGAGCTCAAGCGCCAGGTCGATGCCGGCGAGATGACCAAAGACCAGGCGATGGCGCTGCTGCGCAAGCTCGGCAATGCGATGACCTATGACAATGGCTCTGGTTATCTGTTCGGCACGAGCTATGACGGTATCACCCAGCTCGCGCCAGATCCCAAGCAGATCGGCATGAACCGCATGGAAGTGGTGACGAACGGACGCAAGCTGTCGTGGGAGCTGATGAACGGCGTCAAGGCCAACGGCGACATTCTGCTCTCCTACGAATATGTGAAGCCGGGCCAGGAGAAGCCGATCCGCAAGATTGGTTATGCGGTGGCCGTGCCGGGCTTTGACATGTATCTCGGCACCGGCGCCTATCTCGAGGATCTCGACGCCAAGCTGTCCCCGATCACCTGGATGCTCGGCCTTTCCCTGCTGGCGATCGCCGCCGTCTCCGGCGCGGTTGCCTGGCTGCTTGGCCGCAGCATCTCGCTGCCGTTGAACCGGCTGGCGACAAGGATGCGCGAACTCGCCGACGGCCGCCTGAACGGCGAGATTCCCGGCGTCGGCCGCGGCGACGAGGTCGGCGCCATGGCGGCGACGGTGCAGATCTTCAAGGACAATGCGGTACGGATGCACGAACTGGAGCAGGCCGAGGCCGAGACGCAGAAGCGCGCCGCGGCCGAGCGGCGTGCGGCCATGGAAGGGCTCGCCTCCGACTTCGAGCGCAGCGTCAACGGCATCGTCCGCTCGGTCTCGACGGCTGCGGCCGGCATGCAGACCACGGCGCAATCGATGACCTCGACGGCGAGCGACGCCAGCGCACGCGCCGCGACCGTCAGTGCCGCCTCGCAGAACGCGTCCAACAATGTCTCGACCGTGGCCTCCGCCGCCGAGGAGCTGTCGAGCTCGGTTGCGGAAATCTCCCGCCAGGTCAGCCGCTCCTCCGAAATCGCCAGCAAGGCGGTCGGCGATGCCGAGCGCACCAATGCGACCGTGCAGGTGCTGTCGACGGGTGCGGAGAAGATCGGCGAGGTGGTCAAGCTCATCCATTCGATCGCCGCTCAAACCAATCTCCTGGCGCTCAACGCCACCATCGAGGCGGCGCGCGCGGGCGAATCCGGTCGCGGCTTTGCGGTGGTCGCGTCCGAGGTGAAGGCGCTCGCCAATCAGACCGCCAAGGCCACCGAGGAGATTTCCGCCCAGGTGGCCGCCATGCAGCAATCGACCAGCGACGCGGTCGCGGCGATCAACGGCATCACCCAGACCATCGCGCAGATGAGCGAGATCACCAACTCGATCTCGACCGCGGTCGACCAGCAGGGCGATGCGACGCGGGAGATCGCCCGCAACATCCAGTCGGTCGCGGCGGGCTCGAGCGAGATCAACTCCCATATCGGCGGCGTCACCTCGGCCGCGGCGGCAACCGGCACCGCGGCAAGCGACGTGCTGTCGAATGCGCGTGAGCTCGACACCCAGTCCGGCATGCTGCGCAGCGCCGTCGACGGCTTCCTCGCCAAGGTGCGCGCGGCCTGATCCTGTTCGGATGCTTGCTTCACCCGCCCCTGGAGGGGGCGGGTCGAGCGCGCATGCAATGCGCGATCGGGGTGGGGTGACAGTCTATCCACGTCGACAGTGCAAGTGCGGAGAGACTGTCACCCCACCCCGCTTCGCATCTCCGCTTCGCTCCATGCGACCCGCCCCCTCCAGAGGCGGGTGAAGAGAAAGAGTAATCACGCAGATCTTTAACTCTTTGCCGCCCGATGGCGCGAGGCGATGATAACGCCGGCGAGCACCAGCGCGTAGCCGATCAGGTGAAACGGCTTGAGCGCCTCGCCGAGCAGGAGGATCGCCATCGCCGAGCCGAACACCGGGACCAGATGAAAGAACGGCGCGGCGCGGTTCGGGCCGATCAACGCGATGCCGCGGTTGAAGAAGAGATAGGCGAGCGTCGAGGGAAAGATCACGACATAGGCGAGCGTTGCGAGCGACAGCGTATCCGGTTGCAGCCTGATGCCGGCGACGGCTTCCCATATCGCAAAGGGCAGCAGCATGGCCGCGCCGCAGCCGGTGGTGAACGAGATCAGCGACAATTGATGCGTTACCGGCCGCCGCGTCATCAGCGCCGAATAGAGGCCGAATGCGAGCAGCGAGCTTGCAAACATCAGGTCGCCGCGGTTGAAGCGGATGCCGAGCAGTGCCGAAAAATCGCCGCGCAGGATGATGGTGAGCACGCCGAGAAGCGAGATTGCAATGCCGAGCGCTTGCGCGCGCGTCAGCCGCACGCCGAACAAAGCGAGCGCCCACAGCGCGACGAATAGCGGGCCGGCCGACTGAATCAGAAGCGCGTTCAGCGCCTCGGTATATTGCATCGCCCAGTAGGAGATCGCGTTGTTGTAGGCAAAGCCCGTTGCCGAGAGCAACAGCATCAAAGGCAGGTTCTTGCGCAGGACCGGCCAGTCTCTCCGCAAATGATCCTTCGCAAAGGGTAACAGGATCAGGAACACGCCGATCCAACGGATGCACGACAAGGTCAGCGGCGGCACATGGCCGGCGACATAGCGCGCGAGCACGATATTGCCGGCCCAGAACAGCGAAGCCAGGCTGAGCAACAGGTAAGGCTGGTTGTTGAGCCAGCCGAGCGGGGAATGATGCTTCGATTGCGCGGACAATGTGGGCGTATTTGCGCCGGAATGGGCGAGCTCAGCAAGGTCGCGCGGCGAATTGGTGATATGCGAAGTGCCGCACACTCGCTGTCATCCCGGCCTCGCCGGGACGACGATGAGAGGGCCTCGAGCCCGCTACGTCTGCGGCCCGGACAGCGGGATGTCGCGCTCGGCGCGGAAAACATTGCTGTAGAGATTGGCGATCCACTGCCGTCCTGTGGAGGTGACGTTGAGATACTGGATCGCCTTCTGGATATGCGGCGCGACGCTGTTCCAATAGAATTGCGGATAGAGATTGACGAGGTCGGCCGGCGAGGAATAGCCGAGCTGCCGGTTGAGCCCGGTCTCCTCGAATTCGTAGTACAGCGCATTCGCTTTCCGGATGTAGTGGGGATCGCCGAGCTGGCCGATCAGGTCGGCGGCGCGCAGCAGCGCCGCCTCCTCGTCCCAATGTTCCTCCTGGCCGGGATTGGCCGGAAAGCGCGTGCCTTCGATGGCGCGCGCGATGCGCTCCTTGTCGAGGCCTGTGCCTTCGACCCGTGCCATCGCAAACATCTTGGAGCGGTCGACATGATAGGGCAAAAGCGCCGCATCCGAGGCGCCGCGCGGCAGCGTGATCTTGCGTCCCGACGCATCCGTCACATAACCGTCGGCATCATCGTCCGGCAAAAGCCCGCGCACATAGCCGATGTCATGGGTCAGACAGGCGATGATCACATGCGCATAATCCTCGGCCGGCATGTTGTAGCGCAGCGCGCGCCCGCGCATGATGGCGTGGCCCGCCAGTGTCACCAGCATGGTATGCTCGACATTGTGATAGAGCGCGTCCGAATTGCCGATGCATTCGATGGCGATGCGCGCGATCGAGGGCACCATCTCGGCAAGATGCGTCTGCGAGGAGCCGAAGCGCCGTCGCATGTATTGCCCTAAGAACTCGCCGAGCGCCTCGGCCGCAAGCTCCGGAACGGTCATCATGGCGATTGCCCCCGAACGTCGCTTTCAGCGGGCAGCGCATGATCGGAACAGTATCTACCGTCTGCCGAGACGGATCATGTTTCGCAAGCTGCCGCGCCCAGCGTACAGGATAGCGGGGCGTTGTGACACAATCGTTGCGGAGCGCCAGGACGCATCCTCTTACCGATGCGCCTTGCTCGGGCGTCCGCCTGCGCAGGGTCAGAGTGCGTTCATGATGGCGTCAGCGACAGCGCCTGGAGGCAGCTTGATGAACTCCGGACGAAGCCTGGCGGCTCTCGTCCACGCGTTCGCTCCCGACCCGAACAGGGAGCGATCCAATTCGATCTCGGGCTTCTGCTTCTCGACCAGAGCTGCATATAGCGGAGGGAACTTGGCGGCCACGCCCAGGATCTTGTCCGAACCTCCCGGTCCCTTTGACTTGACGGCCGCCTCGGCGGCCGGTGCCAGCACCTCGGCCGCCTTCTTGTATTCGAGCAGATAGCCCGCAATCAGGGCGTCGCGATCGCGCGCGATCAGATCGGTCGAGCCATAGACGATCCGTTGCAGCCGCTTGAAGGCCTTGCCGGCCGCCTCAGCGGAATCGTCGAATGCCTCGATCACCTCGGACCAATATGTTCCGAACAGGTCGGGTGCAGTGTTGGTGGCCTCGATCAGCGTTTCGTGCCGTTGAACGCCGAGCAGGCAATAATCGAAGTCGGTTACCTGGGATGAATTCGAATCCCGCAACCTGCCGCCAGAGACCAGCAACTTGCCCTTGAGAGGAGAGTTCTCGTCCGCGTTCGATACCAGCAGATAGCCACTCTTCTTCAACAGGCTGCCGTGCAAGGCCTCCACCTCCGGTGTGACACCCCTGACCCCGAGCAGTGTGGTGAACCCGTCATAGACCTTCTCGGCGACGCCCATCGCGGGAGACAATGCGCCTCCACAGGCCTGGCTGATCGTGCCCATGACGTTGAGAAGCGTGCGCGCGATATCGTCGCCGGGCACCGAATAGAGCCCGATGAAAGCCGCGACATTGGCCTGCGACATCGGGGTCGGACGGACGATCTCGATGTCACGCAGCTCGACCCAGCCTGGGCGCGGTTGCGCATCGTCCTTGGTGCCGGAAACGGGCTGCGCCGCTTGAAGCCGCTGCCTGATCGTATCCGGCCCCAACGAGAAGGGGACCGCCTGGGGCTTGCCGCCCTGCTTGAATTCCGCAAGGCAAATGCACAGCGGCAACAGCTGCTGGGCGAACCGTCGCGAATCCTTCAGGTGCAGGCCAGCCAGCCGCAGCCCGAAATAGCAATCCCCAGCCTCGAACTCCTTGCCATCGACCAGCTCAGGCTGAGGGTCGTCCTTGATCCGCGCGGCATCGATCCACTCGACCAGGCGAGGAATTGATTTGGCGCCGCGAACTTCCTCGATTGCTTGCTTGAAACCCAGCAGGGTCAGGATCGAAGCCATAGGTATGCACCTCAGCAGGATCAGGATGTCCATTCGTCATTTTGAACCACGAGCATCGGAGAGGCGAATGTCGGTGAGCCAGGGAAGTCCCGCCGAACCGCCGAGATCGCGGCATGGAAGGCGCGCGCGAGGGGCGCCTTTTTCGCGAGCTCCCGGTGCAGATGGCCGGTGAAGTAAGCGGCTTCATTCTCCTCGACCTCCCACCGGAAGCCGACCACGGCAGGTATTCCGACCTGAGCAAGGCGGAACACGGAATCGGGGGTGCTGCTCAGGCACGACGACAGCAGCACCAGCTCGACCTGGGCCTGGCGTGCCCAGACCGCGAAGTCGCTGACGGCGAGGGGGCGCAATTCGCCCGGGTTCTTTCCCGGCAGGATGAGATAGACGCTGCCGTCATCGGCGCGAACGCTGTGACCTGAAAAATGCACGACTTCCGGATTGACGTGAGACTGCAGCTTATCCTGCAAGGCCTGCATGCAATCCGCGCCGGCTTCCAACTCCAGTTTCTCGACGGCTGTACTCGTCCGCGTCCTCTGGACTTCCTCGAACTCCCTGTCGAGGGTATCGAGAGGCGGCAGAACCAGCTGTTGTTTTCCGCCGAACAGAGTGCCCGGTATTTCGCATGAACCATGTGCATTCGATTTGACGAAGAGAAGGTGCTGGGAAAACGTTCGCGTACCGGGAAGGGGGATGCCGGTGCGCTGGTCCGCCTTCAGGCGAAGTCGCCGCGCAACGGGGGCCAGCGATCTTATGAAATCCTTCTTGACCGTATCGTAAAGCAGTTCGAACGGAACATTGACGTAGGGAAATGTTGCATCCACCTCAGACGCCAGCAGGCTGAAGCGGAAGTGAATCTTGTGAAGCTCGTTGACATGCTCCAAGCATTCACTGATCGCTCCTCGAATCTGTTCATAGTCGAGCTTATCGGCAAGTCGCTGGCCTGCTTCCTTGAAGGTCGCCGACCAGTAATCGGTATATCGCGGCTGCTGACCTTCGTTCCGCTGCCACAGCGCCCATGTCCTGAATTTCTCCTCGAGGTCCTCGAGGTCCGGCCGCCAGGCTGACGTGTGGCTGATCTGTGCGATCACGCCCTTGCCGTCAACGCTGGCCAGCACGCTCAGGCTCGCCGGACCAATTTCCAGCTCGACGCTGGCATACTCGGCCCCCTTGCCGGATTTCGCCGTGACGGCCGTCAGGGCTGCTCCGATGGTCTCGTATGCATCGTTTGCCAGCAGCCGCGTGCTTTCGAAGCGGCCCGCGATCCGGGAAAGACCTTCGGTGGGATATGAAGACCACAGAAGCACCGGAAGGTTGCAGGCGACTTCCGTCTTGCCGCTTTCACCCTTTTTCGCTCCTCTCAATCTGGTGACAAAGCTGTCAATCTCGTGCTCCACCTCGTCCTGACTGCGCCCTGTCGGCGCTGCTCCATCGACAAGAATGGCCCCGAAATGATCGGCTGACTTGCCCTGCAACTCGTGCAGCGCGGTCGCGCAGTCGTCGATGCTCGCCACCTCGATCCCCGTGGCTGTTCCAAGCCCGTGTTCGAGGTAAAACCGCCATCGGCTGTCCGAGGAGACCACCAGCAGGCGTGTCATTGCTCGCTCCGATCCGCGGCAAGGGCCGATGCGTTCCGGTTTGGGACAGATGCGAGGGGAAGCCCACTGATCGTGAAACGCACCTCTTTGTCCGAGGCAAACCATTGCTGCAGCCTGCCGCCATGGGCTTCGACAATGGCCTGCACCGCTTCGAACCCATGGGAGGCCGCCGCCACGGCAACGGCTTCGGCATAGGCGATCTGGTCACTCGTCCTGTCTCTTTCGTGCTCTGGCGTGCGATCCAGCTTGGCGATACGGCGCGCCGGCACGCCGGCAAGTTCGATGCTCACTTCGGCGCTGCCTTGCGATGTGGTCAATGCCAGGCGCAGGCTGGCCTGCGGCGGGCGCAACGACAGCAGGTAACCGACGAGCGAGCGCAATGCGAAGGAGAAGCGGTCCGGATCGCCTTCGAGGACGACCGGCCCGGCCGGAAGCGCCAGGACCAGAGCTTCTGCATCGTCGGGGGGCAGTGACCTCCGGTGGCGGAGGAGCATCTTTGCAAGATCGAAAATGGAGTGCTTGAGCAGCGGCTTTGCCTTGGCATCGTAGGCAAGCGCAACCCGCTCATAGGCAAGGTCGGCGGACCCGATGCTGCGTATCGCAAGGTCGATGTCCTTGGCCGCCGGTGATTCCCGGTCGAGCGAGGCGTGCACTCTCTGCAGCAGCGCGCCGGCCAGCCGCAGGCTGCCATGCGCCTGACCGGAGATGGATCTGACGGCGGCTTCCATGTAGCGCAGGGCACCGATCCATTCGCGCTGTCGAACGTCGCCCAGCAGCCACGTCGTGCGACGGAACGCCTCGTCCCGGACGGAACTGCCTGCCAAGGCGCGGCGCTCGACGCCATCCGGTCCCTTCAGCCGCAGATGAGAGCCGGCGCTGGACGAGCTGCCATCGACGATCAACGCCCGCGTCGTCTCGTCGGCGGCAAAAGCCTCCAGATTGGCCCATTTGGCCTCTGTTGTGTCGTCCGTGCCTGTTTCGGCTGGCTGCTTGATCGGTAGCTTCAAATCCCTCGGCAGGCCGAGGAGCTTGCGCGCTGCCGCGTTGGCGCGCTCGATTCGCGTATTCTCGCCGAGAACCACCACGCCCTGCTCGACCAGGTTCAACAGTCCATTGCAGAGCCTCGCCTCGAACCATGACTGCAGCGAGCGTTCGACCTCGGCTACGATCTTCTTGAGAGCGATCTGCTCCGGTCGGGGGAAAGCATCGAACTGCGAGGATTCCAGGTCCAGAATCCATTCGATATCGGAATGGTCCTGATATCCCAATCGGATCGGCAGGCACATCGCGGAAGCCTGGGCAGACCTCGTGCTGATGTAGTCGTAAGGAGGTGGCTGCATCCGCACATTCGGCGCCGCGAGCGCGCGCCCCTCGCGTAGCACGTGAGATAGCATCCCCTTGTCCAGAGGCTGGGTATATCCGGACGCGAGGGCCAGTTTGCCGTCACGGTCGTATTCGGCCAGCACCTCGAACTGCCGGATCACCCGGTTGACCCTGAACAGGCCCGCATATTCCAGCCCGTAACCTTCTCCGAGCCTCTGCACCGCCTTCAGCGCGACATCCAGGGGATCCGCGTCTGGCGTGAAGAGCTCGACGATGTCCTGGGCAAGGGACTCAGTCCGCCGCTCATAGGCTTCGCCGATCTGGCGCAGCGCGAGTTCGAGCCGGAATGCATCCAGCCGGTCCTGGTCGTAGGCGTCGAATGGCGGATACTCTCCATTGCGACGACGACCAAGCGTGAGCGCAGCTGTGACACGACCGCCGTCGATGCGAGGGGCAACCAGAAAGCTGGTGATCCCGCGCCGCTCGTATTCCCGGGCGACGAGGTTCGATCGCATCACTTCGGCCTTCGGGTTCTGGCTGTAGAAGTCGCTGACGTCGGGGATGACGCGGTTCCTGCCTGCGGCCCAGGAGGCCAGCTCCGAAGGTATGGCTATCCAGCGCGCGGGCCATCGGAACGGCTCCCCGGCGTCGAGCGCAAAACGTGACTGGACAAATGTCGAGTCGTCGGCGCCTCCGGAAGCGTGCGAGTACTCGCTGTAGCTGCAGGCATCGAAAGGAATTTGATCGCGAATGATCGACAGGACATTGCACAGCATGTCCTCCGGTTCTGTTCCTGGGGCACAAGCTGCGAGAACCTCGGCCGAGGGCTGATGATCTTCTCCCTTGGTCAGCTGCATGGCCAGGATCGCCGCTCGGTTGAGCCGCTTGGTCGCGCGTCCCCCGTCAACTTCGAAGACCGACCCGCCGACTTGTTCCATCGCGCGCGCAAGATCCCGCCAATCGAGGTTCGAGCTGTTCAGCGTCGAGGCAATCGCTCGCGCTACGCCCGGCCAATTGCGTTCACCCGATACCGCCTGCGAGAGCGTCGCGACGAGCTCCTGCAGCATCAATCCGGTCTTGTCAAAACTGGCCGCCATGGTCCGCACCCCAAGAGCGATACGCCGAGAGCGATACGACGAACGGAATTCCGGCAGCCCCGCGCATGATCGGACCGGGCAATTCGTGCCGCGCCGCAAAGCCGCCGCAGGAGTTTCATTGACGGTAGAATGTTGTCACGATCACAACCGCCGAGGTGTGCGCTACTTCACACTTGGTGAGATTCAATCGCCGTCGACGGCACAAATCCCGCCGCTTCGCGATTGACGGGCGGGGTCGAGAACGAGGTGGCAGCGTTGTCGCCTGTCCGCAACCTGTCGCTCAATGCTTAAGAGATCGCCGCCTCAGGCGGACCGCTTGCGTGAGGCGACGAACACGCCGGCCAGCACAAGCGCAAAGCCCACAACATGGAACAGCTGAGGATGTTCCCCCAGGAACACGATCGCCATCACCGAGCCGAACACCGGCACGACATGGAAGAACGGCGCGGCGCGGTTGGCGCCGATCAGCTGGACACCGCGGTTGAAGCAGAGATAGGCCACGATCGAGGGAAACACCGCGACGTAGAACAGCGTGAGGAGGTTCGGCCCGTCGAGCGCCATCACCGGGCGGGCATACAATTCCCAGACCAGCAAGGGCACCAGCGTGGCTGCGCCGGCGCCGAAGGTGAAGGCGGCAAACGACAGTCCATGCATCGCCGGCCGCTTCAACGTCAGCACCGAATAAAGCGCGAAGATGATGAGCGCGACGGTGAAGATCAGGTCGCCCTTGTTGAAGCTGATCGCTGACAGCGTGGTGACATCGCCATGCAGCAGGATGATCAGCACGCCCGCAAGCGACAGCAGCACGCCCAAAGCCTGCGCCAGCGTCAAGCGCACGCCGAGCAGGATCAGCGACCACACCGCCACGATCAGCGGCGCTGCGGACTGCAGCAGCAGCGTGTTCAGCGCCTGGGTATATTCGAGCGACCAGTATTGCAGGGTGTTGAAGGCGCCGATGCCGGTGATGGAGATCACGACCATCAGCGGCAAGCCCTTCCGGATGGACGGCCAGTCGCGCACCAGGTGCTTCCAGGCGAACGGCAGCAGCAACAGGAAGGCAAAGAACCAGCGCAGGAAGGCCAGCGTCACCGGCGGGATGTGCCCGGCGGCGAGCCGGCCGACAATGGCATTGCCGGCCCAGCACAGCGCGGTGATGCTGAGCAGGATGTAGGGCTGGTTGGCGAGCCAGGCGTGCTGGGCCGTTGCGGGCCGCGAGGTGTGCTCGGAGGCGGTCATGTCACTGGGCGGGTTGGTTGACAGCTCACTTGGAGGAGCCTTGCTGCGCAAGCCGCGACCCTTGCCGCCGCGCATCGCTGCCCGGCCGGCATTTGACCCGGCCCGTTCAAAGACACGGTTTCTGGTAGCCCGGCAATGGCGGTGGACGCATCGCGACCATGCGAGAGGGCTCTTCGGGCGGCCAGCAAACCAGTCGGCCAAGCCGCCGGCCATGGAACCCGCGCATGGCCGCCCTGGCCTCGACTTCGGCGCAACGGCGCCTGATTTGTTAACGGCCACACGCCCCACCGGCGTCCAGATGCGGCGGAGCCCCCAGAGTTTCCGTCATCGCCATCTTGCGGACATAAATTTTACGGGGATATCAAGGGCTTGGGACCGCCCCGGAAGGGCCGCAAAACCCCCTTCTTGCTTGCGTCGCCTGCCTGCTTCCTTTATCCGGGTGTCTGCCTCCTCGGCGAAGCGGCTGATAATGCCGTGCGCCCAAACGGCAAGGGGGCTGATCAGGGCGCTCGACGACTGGGAAAAGCGGCAGGGGACCGGCTTTTTCGAGGAAAAAAATCGTCCGCCTGTCAACGACGTTGCAAAAGGAAGTGTCCGCGCATGGCCAATGTTGTCGTCGTCGGCGCCCAGTGGGGCGACGAAGGGAAGGGCAAGATCGTCGACTGGTTGTCGGAGCAGGCCGACATCGTCGTGCGCTTCCAGGGCGGCCACAATGCCGGCCATACGCTGGTCATCAACGGTGAAACCTACAAGCTTGCGCTATTGCCGTCAGGCGTGCTGCGGCCCTCGAAGCTTGCGGTGATAGGCAATGGCGTGGTGTTCGATCCGCAGGCCTTCCTGGACGAGGTCGAGAAGCTGAAGGCCCAGGGCGTCGCGGTCAGCCCCGACAATCTGCGAGTTGCCGAGAACGTCACGCTGATCCTGCCCCTGCATCGCGAGCTCGACGCGCTGCGCGAATCCTCCAATGCGGGCACCGCGATCGGCACCACCCGCCGCGGCATCGGCCCGGCCTATGAGGACAAGGTCGGCCGCCGCGCGATTCGCCTGATGGATCTCGCTGATCTCGACACGCTGCCGGGCAAGATCGACCGGCTGCTCGCCCATCACAATGCGCTGCGCCGCGGGCTCAATCTGGAAGAATTCGACGGCCGCGCCATCCTGCGCGAGCTCTCGGCGATGGCGCCAAAGCTGCTGCCCTATGCCGAGACGGTTTGGCGGCTGCTCGACATCAAAAAGCGCGAAGGCAAGCGTATCCTGTTCGAGGGCGCTCAAGGAGCACTGCTCGACGTGGATCACGGCACCTATCCGTACGTCACCTCCTCCAACACGGTGGCCGCGCAGGCCGCAACAGGCACCGGCATGGGCCCGGGCGCCGTCGGCTATGTGCTCGGCATCTGCAAGGCCTATACGACCCGCGTCGGCCAGGGGCCGTTCCCGACCGAGCTCACCAATGAGATCGGCGAGGAGATCGGCCGTCGCGGCAAGGAGTTCGGCGTCAACACCGGGCGCAAGCGGCGCTGCGGCTGGTTCGACGCCGTGCTGGTGCGCCAAACGGTGCGGACCTGCGGCATCAACGGCCTTGCGCTCACCAAGCTCGACATTCTCGACGGCTTCGACACCATCGAGGTGTGCACCGGCTACAGGCTCGACGGCAAGGAGATCGACCATCTGCCGGCCGGCGAGGGCGCCCAGGCGCGCGTGGAGCCGATCTACGAGACCATCGAAGGCTGGAAACAGCCGACCGCAAAGGCACGCTCATGGGCCGACCTGCCCGCCCAGGCGATCAAATATGTGCGGCGGGTCGAGGAACTGGTGGGTTGCCCAATTGCCCTGCTTTCCACCAGCCCCGAACGCGAGGATACTATCCTCGTGCAGAATCCGTTCGAGGCTTAAGGGGATGTAACCGGGACGTGCGCATAGTAAACCAAAATGGCTGACTACTACCCGCTCATCGCCCGCGCGATTGCCGGATTGGACCCCAATGCTCCCGGCGAGAGCCGGCGTGCGCTCTATGAGCGGGCTCGCGCGGCCCTGATCGCGCAGCTGCGCAGCGTCGATCCGCCCTTGAGCGAATCCGAGATAACCCGCGAGCGGCTGTCGCTCGAGGAAGCCGTTCGGAAGGTCGAATCGGAGGCCGCCCAGCGCGCCCGCGATGCCTCGCGCGGTGGCAGTGGGGCAACCCCCGCCGGGGCGCCACGCGCCGGCGATGCGCTTCGCCGGTCAACCGGACGTCCGGCTGAACCGGGGGCAGGGGCGCCAATCGCGCAAGGTTCGGGCGCGCCGACGCGGCCCCGTCCGGCCACAGCGCCGTCGTCACGCAACGACCGGCCGCCGCTTGCCTCCGAGGCGCCGCCGTCGGAGCCGGGCACAAGGCCGCCCCGTGGCCCGCGCGGCGAGCCGCCGCCTCCGCCACCGATTCCGGGGCGTGATTCTGGCCGTGACCGGTCCTCGATGCCACTGGCGAGCGCGCCGGACGAGCCGCCATTGCCGCCGCCGGGCCGGGACCGGAACGGGCCCCGCCGCGGCCCCGACCTGAACGGCCCTCCGCCGGCGCCCGTGCGCGGTTTCCGCGACATCACGGCGGATGCCGACGATCTCGGCCGCGCCGCAGCCCAGGCGAGCCGCGCCGCGCGCAAAACCTACGCCAACGTGCCCTCGCCATCGCCCGAGTTCGACCGCCTCGAGCCGAGCCTTGATGATCAAGGCCAGGAGGCGGACGCATCCTATTCCTATGACGAATCGATCGATGAGGCCGAGCGCTACGGGTCGCAAGCCTCGAGCCCGCGTGCGCGGGTCTCGAGCGACCGCATCGAGCCGAAAAAGCGTGCCCGCACCGGCGCGGCGTTCCCGTTTCGAAGCGCCATCGCCGTCGGCATCGTGCTGATCCTGGTCGGCGCCGGCATCCTGTGGGGCAAGGCGGTGGTGAACCTGGCCACCGGCCTGTTCAAGTCGGCGCCAACGGTGGAGGCGCCGAAGGACACCTCCGCGGCCCCGCAGACCAAGCCGAAGATCGCCGATCGCGTCGGCCAGCCTTCGTCATCATCGGAGCAGGTCGCTCCGGTCGCGCAGCGTGTGGTGCTCTATGACGAGGATCCCTCCGATCCCAAGGGCAAGCAATATGTCGGCTCGGTGGTGTGGCGCACCGAACCCGTAAAATCGGCGAACGGCCAGCCGACGGATATTGCCGTGCGCGCCGACATCGACGTGCCCGACCGCAAGTTCAAGATGACGATGTCGTTCCGCCGCAACACCGATTCGTCGCTGCCCGCAAGCCACACCGCGGAGCTCACCTTCATCCTGCCGTCGGATTTTGTCGGCGGCGGCGTCTCCAACGTGCCGGGCATCCTGATGAAGTCGAACGAGCAGGCGCGCGGCACGCCGCTCGCGGGCCTTGCGGTGAAGGTGACCGACGGCTTCTTCCTGGTCGGTCTCTCCAATGTCGATGCCGACCGCTCGCGCAACATCCAGCTGCTGAAGGAGCGCTCCTGGTTCGACGTGCCGCTGGTTTATTCCAACCAGCGCCGCGCCATCATCGCCATCGAAAAGGGCCCGCCCGGCGAGCGCGCCTTCGAGGACGCGTTCGCAACCTGGGGGGAGTGAACTTTTCGGCCCGAGCCGGATGCCGGCTCTCTCACCGTCATCCTGAGGCGCTCGTGCCAGCGAGCCTCGAAGGATGAACGGCCCCGCGGCTAGCAGTTGGGCCGTCGCCCTTCGAGGCTCGCGTTCCGCGAGCACCTTCAGGGTGACGGTGAGAGGGCGTTCCCGCTGACCCAATCTGTCTTCGGTGCCTGTCTTCGGTGCCGCCTGTTCACCTCGCAATTCTTGTCCTTGACCTCCCGCCGCCCTGCTATAAACGCCCTCTAGGAGGAGCGAGGGGCCGTCATGAAGCGCTATGTGATCTTCGCCGCGATCGGGCCGTTTTTCGGCGGGTTCTGGCTGTTGCTGACCTCGACGATGATGTCCGGCTATCTGCATGGCGCCAGCTGGACCGAGATCGGCAAGCTGTTCGCCGTGTTTTTCAAGACGCTGCAATACAGCTATCTGTTCGGCGTCCTGCCGGCTTTGATGTTCGGCGCGATCGACGACATCCTGTTTCATGTCAAGCGGCTCGTGCCAGCGCTTCGTGTGCTGCTGATCGGCTGCATCGCCTTTGCCGCCGCGGAATTGACCTACGGTTCGCGTGGCCCGGACAGCGGGCTGCTGCAATTCGTCATGTACGGCCTGGTCGGGTTCATCCCGGCCACTTTGTCCTCGTTCCTCGCGCATCGCTATGCCGACGCAGGCCAGGAAGCTGCGGCCTCCGCATGATACGCAACCGCCGCGATGCCCGCGCGTTAGTGCGGGATGACCATGCACGATGACGATGTCCGATTTCGGCCACCTCCGGGGCCGCAGCGGAACTGGCGCGCCGATGTCCCGCACGGGCATGCGCGCGGGCCATTGATCGACGAGGAGGGACGCGAGATCCCGGAGGACGCGTTGCGTCGCTCGCTCCGGTTCGATTTCGCGACCGTCAATCCGTTCGGCAATCTCAGCCGCGAGCAACGTCTCCAGCGGCTCGAGATGATCGCAAAACTGCTTGACGTCGCCTTCATCGTGCCGGGTACGAAAATCCGCTACGGAATCGACGGCATCATCGGCCTGATCCCCGTCGTCGGCGACATCATCGCGACCGCGCTGTCGCTCTGGGTGGTGCGGGAGGCGCGGGCGCTCGGGGCACCCTGGCATGTCACAGCACGCATGCTCGGCAATGTCGCGGTCCAGGGCGTGATTGGCGCGGTGCCGGTCGCGGGCGATGCCTTCGACGTGCTGTTCCGTGCCAACATGCGCAATGCGCGCCTGCTGCGCCGCTGGCTGGAGCGGCAGGGGCACGTATAAGCTCTTTTGCTGGGTGAACGCCGATCTGTCACCGTCATTCTGAGGTGCTCGCGCAAGCGAGCCTCGAAGGACGACGGCCCGGCTCTTGCAGCGGGGCCGTGTATCCTTCGAGGCCGACGCTTTGCGTCGGCGCCTCAGGATGACGGTGACAGAGTGCGATGTGCCCCAAAACGAAAAAACGCCCCCGGACCGGTGTCCGAGGGCGTTGCTTGAAAATCGGACCCTTCGCTTTACGCAGCGTCCTGGTCGCTGGCTTCGGCAGCGACGCGCTCGCGGCGGGGCAGCGGGAAGGCCTCGCTCTCATAGAGCGAGCGGATGCCGCTCTGGTCGAAGCGGGCTTCCTCGACCTGCAGGTAAGCGCCATTCAGCGAGTCCGCCGGCAACTCCTCGATCGCAAAGCGCACGGCCTCGGCCGCGGTGCCAAAGCGCCGATACGTAAAGCCCGCCCGCTTCTTCTTGCGGATGGCGGCGGGAAAAAGCTCGGCGGCGGTGTTGAAGTTGAACGGACGCATAGGACGCATGGTCGAGGACCTCTTCTCTCTTCTCTTGGCGCTAGCGCGAGATGGGATTTTGGGTGGCGGTCGAGCCGTAACCAGCGGCCGTACCGTGCATGTCATTTCGACCCCTAATATAGGCTTTCTTGACAGAATTGCGAATCCTGAAAGCCGAAATCGTGAATCCGGATTCGGTCTCCCGAATTTACAGAAATCGAATACTTTTCAGTAACTTACGAGGTCAGATCTTGCCCAGTAGCACCAGCACCAGCAAAACCACCAAAATCACCCCGCCAAGCCCGATGCCGGAATGGCCAAGTCCATAGCCGTAGCCCCCGAAACGGCCGCTGAGGCCGCCGAACAGATAAATGATCACCAGGATGATCAGGATCAGCCCAAGGGACATGCCACCCTCCCTGTCAGCCGGCCAACCAGACCATCCGCCGCGCTGATTGGGACAATCAAAGCATATTCGCGCTGCCGGTGCTACGCGCGAGGGATGGTGACGCAGATCGTTGTGAGGAGCTCTCGGCTGAGGCTCGGTCTTCACCGTCCACCTCTCCGATGGGAGAGGTGGACGGAGATCGCTGCGTTACCGCGGCTTCAGCTTCAGCGCGGCCGAGTTGATGCAGTAGCGCAGGCCGGTCGGGCCCGGGCCGTCGTTGAAGACATGGCCGAGATGGCCGCTGCATTTGGCGCAAAGCACCTCGGTGCGAATCATGCCATGGCTGTAGTCGGTTTCCTCGTCGACATGGCTCTCGACCTTCGGCTGCGTGAAGCTCGGCCAGCCGCAGCCGGAATCGAACTTGGCGTCGGAATCGAACAGCACCTCGCCGCAGCCGGCGCAGACATAGGTGCCCGGCCGGTGGTCATGCTCATACTCGCCGGAGAACGGCCGCTCGGTCGCCTTTTCGCGCAGCACCGCATATTGCATCGGTGTCAGCTCGCGCCGCCACTCGTCCTCGCTCTTGACGATCTTCTCGGTGGTCTTGCTGTCGGACATGGAATCTCCTCTGGATCACCGCTCTCTGCCCGTCGTCCTGAGGTGCGAGCATCGCGAGCCGCGGAGCCTGTCGTCGGGCCGCGCTTCGCGCGGACCCGGTGGCGACGGCGCCTCAGGGTGACGGTGAGAGACTTGAACTCGCTTTACCTATGCAAGCTGGGCGCTAGTTCGAGACGCTGCGCACCAGGGTCGGCTTCTCCTGATAATTCTCGGCAAATAGCTTCTTCAGGTTCTCGACCTTGGGAAGGTCATTATAAGCGATATAGGGCTGGCTCGGGTGCAGTGTCAGGTAATCCTGGTGATAACTTTCGGCCGGATAAAAGGCCTGCAGCGCGCTGACCTTGGTGACGATCGGCTTCGGATAGACCTTGGCGGCATCGAGCTGGGCGATATAGGCCTCCGCGGTCTTCTTCTGCGCGTCGGAGGTGGTGAAGATCGCGGAGCGATACTGGCTGCCGGTGTCCGGGCCCTGCCGGTTCAGCTGGGTCGGATCGTGCGCGACCGAGAAGAAGATCTGCAGGATCTTGCCATAGGAAATCCGCTTCGGATCGTACTTGACCTCGACGGACTCGGCATGCCCGGTGGTTCCGGTCGAGACCAGCTCATACTGGGCGTTCGCCTTGCTGCCGCCGGAATAGCCGGAGACCGCGCTGACCACGCCGGCCGTGTGTTGAAAGACGCCCTGCACGCCCCAGAAGCAGCCGCCGGACAGCACCACGGTCTGGACGCCGTCGGAAGCGGGAACGTCGGCCGCGGGCGGGGGGATGACCACCGCATCCTCGGCGGCGCGCAAGGGAGCGAGGGCAAAGGCTGCGAGCGCCAGCGCGCCGGTGGCGGCGGCAACGAGCGAAAGACGGCTGAAGGGGCGGTTCCGCATGGCATATCCTCTTTGAGGCGATGGCTTGAGTTTAGGACGAAGGGCGCCGGCTGGATAGAAGCGCATTTCCCCGTTCCGGATGCTCCCAAGATACGGAAGCCGCCGGGCCGTTGTTACAGGCCAAATTCCAGCCAACGCCACGTCTCCGTGAATTGTGAGCGCGGTTACCGGCCGTTTCGGCCCCTCCGTGCCATGAACCGCTGCTGCCATGGACCAGACAAACCATTGCCTGGTGGAGGCCCTCGCGATGCTGCGGATCCTTTTGTCGATCGTCGGTTCGGTGTCCTGGCCGCGCGGGCGGCCGCCGATCCCTTGCTCAACGACGACCTCACGACCTGCCACGACCGCCAGATTGAGATGGCGCAACGCCTGGCCGCCTGCGAGAAGCTGCTCGACGCCGGCGGGCTGACGGGCAAGGATCTCTCCTGGGCGCTCGGGGGGCGCGCCAACGGCTATATGCGCAAGCGCGACTACAACCATGCCATCGCCGATTTCACCGCCGCCTTCGCGGCCGATTCCGACAATGTCGGCATGCTCAATGCGCGCGGCTGGGCCTATGAGATGCAGGGCAAGGACGACCAGGCGATGGCCGACTACAACCTCGCCCTGCAGAAACGGTTCAATTTCGGCGGCGCCTACAACAACCGCGGCACGCTTTACCTGCGCAAAGGCGCGCTGCAGAGCGCGCTCGACGATTTCAGCGCAGCGGTCAAATTCGCGCCCAACATGTATATCGGCCACGCCAATCGCGGCCGGGTGCTGGCGATAACCAAGGATTTCGACGGCGCGATGGCCGAATTCGCCGCCGCCATCGAGATCGACCAGAATGCGCAGCAGGCGGTGGTCTACCGCTGCGAGGCCTATGTCGACATGCGCCGGTTCGACGATGCCATCACCGACTGCAGCGCGGTGATCGCAAAAGTGCCGAATTATCACTTCGCGCTGTGCAAGCGCGCCGAGGCCTATATGGGCAAGGGCAATCTCGACGCTGCGCTGAAGGACCTCAACACCGTGCTCGGCATGAACCCCAAACATATCCGCGCCCATGTGGATCGTGGCCAGATCTTCGAGCGCCGGCACGATCTGGTGCAGGCCCGCGCCGACTATCGCTCCGCGGCCGTCGCGGTGACGCGATACGACGACGTCGATGTTGCGATGGCGCGCCAGACCGCGCGCGAACGGCTCGATGCGCTGTCCGCGCAGGGGCCTTCCGTCAGCGCCGGCCGCCGCATCGCGCTGGTGATCGGCAATGGCGCCTACAGGAATGTCCATCCACTCGACAACCCGCCACGCGACGCAAAAATGATTGCGGCCTCGTTGCGCGACCTCGGCTTCCAGACCGTGACGCTGTCCAATGATCTCACCCGCGACAAGTTCTTCGAGAGCTTGCGGAGCTTCGCGACCGATGCGGAGAAGGCGGACTGGGCGGTGATCTATTACGCCGGCCACGGCTTCGAGATCGGCGGCGTCAATTACCTCGTGCCTGTCGATGCAAGGCTTGCCGTGGACAAGGACGCCGCGACGGAGGCCGTCGCGCTCGATCAGGTAATCGCGGCCGTCGGCGGCGCGCGCAAGCTGCGGCTCGTGATGCTCGATGCCTGCCGCGACAATCCGTTTGCGCCGACCATGAAGCACACGATTGCGCTGCAGCTGGTCGACAAGGGCTTTTCCGATATCGAGCCGTCTGCCGGCTTCATGGTGGTCTATGCGGCCAAGCATGGCGAGACCGCGCTCGACGGCGAGGGCGCCGACAGCCCCTTCGCGGTCGCGCTCGCCCACGACATCAAGGAGCCGCATGTCGAGGTACGAAAGCTGTTCGACATCGTCCGCGACGACGTCTGGAACGCGACGAAGCATGCCCAGCAGCCTTTCACCTACGGCTCGCCGACCGGACGCGACGATTTTTACTTCGCGGGGAAGTGACGGTTGTCGGATTGCCGGAGCAATCCGATAACCGTCATTCCCCGGCGCCTCGAAGAGGCGAACCTGGAATCTCGAGATTCTCAGGTGCGCAATTGCGCACCATAGTTCGATGCTTTCGCATCGCCCCGGAATGACGGGACCCACTCACACCACCACGCTCAGCCGTTTCGCCGCCCGCGTGATCCCCGTATACAGCCAGCGTGCGCGGCTGTCCTGGAAGGCGAAGCTTTCGTCGAACAGCACCACGTCGTCCCATTGCGAGCCCTGCGATTTGTGCACGGTCAGCACATAGCCGTAGTCGAACTCGTCATAGGGCTTGCGCTGCTCCCACGGGATGCTCTCGACGCCGCCTTCGAAGCAATCCTGGCGCACCGAGACCTTGGTGACCTTGTGGCCGAAATCCTCGTCGGGCATCACCCGCATGGTCATGATGCGCGAGGTCTTGGAGCGGCCTTGGGTGCGCGAGCGGACCCGCCACAGCCCGCCGTTGAACAGGCCCTTCTTGCGGTTGTTGCGCAGGCACACCAGCTTGTCGCCGGCTATCGGCAGGGGATCCTCGATGTTCTGCCGCTGCCGCATCCGCATGTTGTAGGCGCGGCGGGTGTTGTTGCGGCCGACCAGCACCTGGTCGGCTTTCATCACGCGATCCGGATCGAGGCCCGAGCGCGGGATCACCTCGCTGTCGCCGAACGTGCCGTATTCCAGCGCACGGCCCTCGCGCACATCCATCGACATCCGCACGATCGGATCGTCCTGCGCCTGGCGATGCACCTCGGTCAGCATCGCGTCGGGCTCATCGGCGGTGAAGAAACCGCCGCCCTGGATCGGCGGCAATTGCGCGGGGTCGCCGAGCACCAGCAGCGGGCAATCGAACGACAAGAGATCGCGCCCCATGTCGGCATCGACCATCGAGCATTCGTCGATCACGATCAGCTTTGCCTTGGACGCCGGCGCGTCGTCCCACAGCTCGAAGCTCGGCTGCTCCTCGCCGCTCTCGCGCGCGCGATAGATCAGGGAATGGATCGTGGAGGCATTGTCGCAGCCCTTGTTGCGCATCACGAGGGCGGCCTTGCCGGTGAACGCTGCGAATTTCACCTCGCCGTCGACGCCTTCCGCAATATGCCGGGCGAGCGTGGTCTTGCCGGTTCCGGCATAGCCGAACAGGCGGAAGACCTGCGGCGGGCCGGATCGGCCCGGCTTGGCCTTCAGCCAGTCGCCAACGGCTTTGAGTGCGGCATCCTGATGCGGGGAAAAGCTCGGCATGGTCCAGCGGAGAATCGGCGCCGCGCAGGCGGCGTGGGACCCGTGAAACTAGTCATTCACGCGTGCGACGCAAGCGGCTCGTTTCGGACCCATCGCGGGACGGGACCAGGCGCTACTGCCAGCCCGGAACACCCCGCATGTCAGGCAGATGGTGGGCGATGCCCTTGTGGCAGTCGATGCAGGTCTTCTCGCCGGTGAACAGGTAGCGTTCATGGGCGACGGCGGCGCGGGGCGACTGCTTGGTGATGTCCATGGACTCCGCGCTGTGGCAGTTGCGGCATTCCAGGGAATCATTGGCCTTGAACCGCGCCCATTCGTGCTCGGCGAGCTCCAGCCGCTTGTCGACGAACTTGTCGCGATTGTCGATGTAGCCGAACAGATGGCCCCAGACCTCCTTGGAGGCCTGCATCTTGCGCGCGATCTTGTCGGTCCAGTTGTGCGGAACGTGGCAGTCCGGACAACTCGCCCGCACGCCGGAGCGGTTGGAGAAGTGGATGGTTGTCTTCAGCTCGGCAAAGACATTGTCGCGCATCTCGTGGCAGGAGGTACAGAACTTCTCGGTGTTGGTCAGTTCCAGTGCGGTGTTGAAGCCGCCCCAGAAGATCACGCCCGCGGCAAAACCAGCGAGCACCAATATGCCGAGCCCGAAGATCGAGCTCGGACGCAACAGCACGTCGAGGAGCTCCATCGCGAAATTCCAGACCCGCCGCAACAATCCCGGACGCGCCTCCGGCTTGTCGGTCGCACTCATCGGCGCCCACCCGGATTGGCGCGGCTGAGCAGCGTGTCGATGTCCATGAAATCGTTGCTGACCGGCGGGGTCACCACATTCTGCGGCACGTGGCATTCGGTGCAGAAGAAGCGCCGTGGCGACACCGAGGCCAGGAACTGGCCGTCGCGGTCCATGAAGTGGGTGATCGAGACCATCGGGGCCTGCGATTCCGCGGTGCGCGCGCGGGCATGGCAGGACAGGCATTTGTTGCCGTTGATGTCGATCTGGTAGCCGTCGATGGAATGCGGGATCACTGGCGGCTGTTCGGGATAGTTGCGTACCTCCTTTTCCGACGTGTTGCGGGTCTGCGGCATCGGGCTCGCCGGACCCTCGTCGTTGAGCGGAGTTGGGCCGCGCAGCGCGGAATTCAGCGTCTGCGCCGCGAGCGTGCCGGTGCCGGCCGCGATCGCGGCCGCAAGGAGGATGATCGCCGTTGTTCTGCTCGTTTTGCTGATCGTGCTCTTCTTCATGGCCGTTACACCTTCTCGATGCGCACGGCGCATTTCTTGAAGTCTGCCTGCAGCGAGATCGGATCGGTGGCGTCCAGCGTCACCTTGTTGATGAGCTTGGACTCGTCGAACCAGGGCACGAAGACGAGGCCGCGCGGTGGCCGGTCGCGTCCGCGCGTCTCGAGGCGGGCGCGGACAAAGCCACGGCGCGAGATCACCTTCACCTCGTCGCCGCGCCTGAGTTTTGCATCCTGCGCATCGTCCGGATGCATGAAGCAGACGGCTTCCGGAAATGCCCGATAAAGCTCGGGCACGCGGCGGGTCATGGTGCCGGAATGCCAGTGCTCCAGCACGCGGCCGGTGGAGAGCCAGTAGGGATAGTCGTTGTCCGGCGATTCCGCCGGCGGCTCGTAGGGCAGGGCGAAGATGCGCGCCTTGCCATCCGGGTAGCCGTAGAACTGGATGCCCCTGCCTTGCTGCACATAGGGGTCCGAGCCCTCGCGGAAACGCCAGCGCGTTTCCTGGCCGTTGACCACCGGCCAGCGCAGGCCGCGCTCGCGGTGATAGGTGTCGAACGGCGCGAGGTCGTGGCCATGGCCGCGACCAAACGCGGCGTATTCCTCGAACAGGCCCTTGTGCACGTAAAAGCCGAACGCCTTGGACTCGTCATTGGCGTAGCCGGGCTCGATATCGGAGACTGGAAACTTGTCGACCACGCCGTTCCTGTAGAGCACGTCGAACAGCGTCTTGCCGCGATATTCCGGCTTCTTGGCGATCAGCTCCTCCGGCCACACCTCCTCGACCTTGAAGCGCTTTGAGAACTCCATCAGCTGCCAGAGGTCGGAGCGTGCGTCACCTGGCGCGGTGACGAGCTGGTGCCAGAACTGCGTGCGCCGCTCGGCATTGCCATAGGCGCCTTCCTTCTCGACCCACATCGCGGTCGGCAGCACGAGGTCGGCGGCCAGCGCGGTCACCGTCGGATAGGCGTCGCTGACCACGATGAAATTCTCGGGATTGCGGAAGCCGGGATAGGTCTCCTCATTGGCATTGGGGCCGGCCTGGACGTTGTTGTTGACCTGCACCCAATAGGCGTTGAGCAGCCCGTCCTTGAGCATCCGGCTCTGCAGCACGGCGTGATAGCCCGGCTTGTCGGGAATGGTGCCCTCGGGCAATTGCCAGATGTGCTCGGCCTTGTCGCGATGCTCCTTGTTGGTCACGACCATGTCGGCGGGCAGGCGGTGCGAGAAGGTCCCGACCTCGCGCGCAGTGCCACACGCGGACGGCTGGCCGGTGAGCGAGAACGGGCTGTTGCCGGGCTCGGCGATCTTCCCGGTCAACAGATGGATGTTGTAGACGAGGTTGTTGCACCAGACGCCGCGGGTGTGCTGGTTGAAGCCCATGGTCCAGAAGCTGACCACCTTGGTCTTCGGATCGGCATAGAGCTCGGCCAGCGCCTCCAGCCGGTTGAGCGGCACGCCGGACATCGCGGCGGCCTTCTCCAGCGTGTAGTCGGCGACGAAGGCCTTGTAGTCCTCGAAGCTCATGTCGGTCGCGTCATTGGCCTTGGTGCGGCCGGTCGCCTTCTGCTCCAGCGGGTTCTCCGGCCGCAGGCCATAGCCGATATCGGTCTGGCCGCGCTTGAACACCGTATGGGCGGCAACGAAATCCTTGTTGACGCGGCCCGTCTTGATGATGTGGTTGGCGATGGCGTTGAGGAGGAAGAGATCGGTCTGCGGCTTGAACACCATGCCGATGTCGGCGAGGTCGAACGAGCGGTGCTCGAACGTCGAGAGCACGGCGACGCGGACATGGGGCGCGGACAGGCGGCGGTCGGTCACCCGCGTCCACAGGATCGGGTGCATCTCCGCCATGTTGGAGCCCCACAGCACGAACGCGTCGGTGGCCTCGATGTCGTCATAGCAGCCCGCGGGTTCATCGATGCCGAAGGTGCGCATCATGCCGGCGACGGCTGAGGCCATGCAGTGCCGCGCATTGGGATCGATATTGTTGGAGCGGAAGCCGGCCTTGAACAGTTTTGAGGCCGCATAGCCTTCCCAGATGGTCCACTGGCCCGAGCCGAACATGCCGATGCCGGCGGGCCCGCGCTTCTTCATCGCCGCCTTGAATTTTTCGGCCATGATGTCGAAGGCTTCGTCCCACGACACCGGCGTGAAGTCGCCATCCTTGTCGTATTTGCCATTGGTCTTGCGCAGCATCGGCTGGGTCAGCCGGTCATGGCCGTACATGATCTTGGACAGGAAATAGCCCTTGACGCAGTTGAGCCCACGGTTGACCTCGGCCTTGATGTCGCCATGGGTTGCGACCACGCGGTTGTCCTTGGTGGCGACCATCACGCTGCAGCCGGTGCCGCAGAAGCGGCAGGCCGCCTTGTCCCATTTCAATTCGCTCTCTTCGCGCTCGGTGACCAGGTTGGCCGCGAGCGCAGGTGCAGGCATGCCGGCGGCAGCGGCCGCGACGGAGGCGGCCTGCAGCTTCAGCATCTGGCGGCGGTCGAGTTTTCCTTCGGACATCAGTGTTTCTCCGGAACGAGGCCAGCTCAGGCGGCATCGATGGCGTGAAAGACGAGGGATGCCGCATGCACATGCGGCAGCAGCGCGATGGTGTTGAGCGTGGTGCCGAGGCTGCCGGCATCCGGCGCATCGACCACGACGACGAGCTTGCCGCGGGGGTCGCGACCATGGATCTCACAGCCCGGAAGCGCGAGGATCGCGGCCGCGACCTCGTCGAGGCGTTCGGCGCGGGCCTGCACCAGGATGCTGGCGATCTCGCCACCCGGCGGGGCAAGCACGCGCTCAGCCGTGAGCACGCGCCCGGTGATCAGGCTCCTGCGGTCGATGGCGTGAGGTCGGGCCATGATGATGGTCCTTATTCCAGGGGATTTCGCTAATGCGCGGGAGGCGGGCCGGGAGGGCCCGCGATCATCTGGTAGATCCAGACCGCGAGCCCGTAGCTGCCGACGGATGCGACCGCCAGCGCGGGCATCGCCACGGCCGTGAGGAACAGGAATGCAAAGATTTCCATGCGGCGGCGGCGCGCGCGCTCGCGCATGTCATTGTCAGCGACAGACACGTATCTCTCGTCAGGTTTTTGAGGGGATTGAGACGGCGTCCGGGCCGTTGCCTAATTTCAGCGTAGCCGGGACCGCCGGTATTTTTGTTGATTTAGATCAAGCCGTTCAATTTGCTTCTGACTTCGGCGCCCTCCCGCTTCGCGGAATTGGGCTGCCATGGACACCGTCGGACCGTCCGTTAGTATCTCCCGCAACAACAAGAGCCGGTTGGGAGAACGCCGATGAAGTTCGGGATTTTCTACGAGCTGCAACTGCCGCGGCCCTGGGTCGCGGGCGACGAACTGGAACTCTATCAGAACGCGCTGACGCAGCTCGAGATCGCCGACCGGCTTGGCTATGATTATGCCTGGGTGGTGGAGCATCATTTCCTCGAGGAATATTCCCACTCGCCATCGCCTGAATCCTTTCTCGGCGCGGCCAGCCAGCGCACGAAAGATATCCGCCTCGGCCATGGCATCCTGCAGCTCACCACCAACCATCCGGCGCGCGTCGCCGAACGCGTGGCGGTGCTCGATGTGTTGAGCCGCGGTCGCTGCGAGTTCGGCATGGGTGAAAGCGCCTCCATCACCGAGCTCGAGCCGTTCGGCCGCAACATGGAGACCAAGCGCGAGGTGTTCGAGGAGGCGGTGCGCGCGATCTTTCCGATGTTTCGCGATGGCGGCTGCGAGCATCACGGCAAGTATTTCGACATCCCCTTGCGCAATGTGGTGCCTAAGCCCGTGCAGAAGCCGCATCCGCCGCTGTGGATGGCGTGCTCGCAGCTGCCGACCATCGAGCGCGCCGGGCAGAACGGCTTTGGCGCGCTCGGCTTTCAGTTCGTCAGTGCGGACGCCGCGCATGCCTGGGTGCATGCCTATTACAACGCGATTACCAAGCGGCTCAAGAAGCTCGCCGATTACGAGATCAATCCGAACATGGCGCTGGTGTCGTTCTTCATGTGCGCCAAGACGGACGAGGAGGCCCGCCGCCGCGCCGATGGCGCGACCTTCTTCCAGTTCGCGCTGCGCTATTACGGCGCCGCGCAAAACCGCCGGCGCCCGGCGCCGGGCACGGTCAACATGTGGGACGAGTACAACAAGTGGAAGCGCGACAATCCGGAGGCGCAGGAAGCGGCGCTGCGCGGCGGCCTGATCGGCTCGCCCGAGACCATTGCGAAGAAATTACGCCGCTTCCGCACCTCCCATATCGACCAGGTGATCCTGCTCAACCAGGCCGGCAAGAACAGCCATGAGCATATCTGTGAGTCGCTGGAGCTGTTCGCGCGCGAGGTGCTGCCGGAGTTCCGCCACGATTCCGAGCATGAGGCGTGGAAGGCCGGCGTGATGAGCGGCGACATCCAGCTCGAGGAGATCGATACCAAGGCCTTCACCGACCGCTATGGCAAGCTGGCGGTCAACGTGGCACCGGCGAAGGCTGCGGCGGGAAGCTAAGAAATCCGCTGCGCGTCATTGTGCCCTCGCCCCTTGTGGGAGAGGGCAGCTCCGCTGGAGGACACGGGCTCCTTGGGGTGAGGGGTTGCCTCCGCGCGCTCAATCGCGAGCCATCACTCGCGGAGCCAACTCCTCACCCGATTGCTCCTGTATCTGCCGGGCGTACATGCCCTCTCCCACAAGGGGCGAGGGCACAATAATCCGCAGCCGGCTCTCGGTGGCCTTTTCACCTGAACAGATAAGCTTTTCACATTTGCGTAGTGAAAGAAATTCGCTGCGCGCTGTCGGTCAACGAAAACAAACGCGACGCGTGAGCCGCCTGCGAGAGCGCGGGCGTGCTTATTTTTGTGTGACGCTCGACAGCTTTTCGCAGGCGCATCATCTTCGATACCACACGAGCGCGGTCTGCTCGCGTGGCATCGGAGATGAACATGAAACGTCGGGAATTCCTGCAGCTGTCGGCCGGAACCGTTGCAGCCTTGTTGTCGCAACGTGCCAACGCGCAGAGCGCGCCGAAGGAAATCCGGATCGGCACGCAGAAGGGCGGGTTCTTTCCGGCGGTGCGTCAGCGCCGCACGTTGGAGAATGCTTTCCAGGCTGACGGTATCGAGATCAAATGGGTGGATTTCCAGTTTGGTCCGCCGCTGCTCGAAGCCATCAATGTCGGCAGCGTCGATTTTGGCTATGTCGGCGACACTCCGCCGATCTTCGCGCAAGCGGCCAACGCCCGCATCCGCTACGTCGCCGCAGTGAAGCAGGAGGGCAACACGCAGGCGATCATTGTGCCGAAGGATTCGCCGATTCAGACGCTGGCCGATCTCAAGGGCAAGCGCATCGCCTTTGGCAAGGGTTCGAGCGCGCACAACCTGCTCGTCGCCGCGCTGGAAAAAGCGGGCCTGTCCTGGAGCGATATCACGCCCGCGCCGCTCGCGCCGGCTGATGCAACGGCCGCCTTCATCAAGGGCTCGGTCGATGCCTGGTCGATCTGGGATCCGTATCTGGCGCTTGCGGAGATCAAGGAAAACGCCCGCGTCATCGTCTTTGACAAGGACGTGCACAAGCCGAATTCCTTCTACATCGCAGGCGCGGATTTCGTCGACAACTACCCGCGGCTGGTCGGCAAGCTGAACAATCTCTTCGCCGCTGAGGGCGCATGGGCCGACCAGCATCACGACGAGGTCGCACAGGCGCAAGCCGAAGCAACCGGCGTCGACATCGAGGCGATCAGGCGCTTTGTCGGCCGCTCGATCTATCGCGTGGTGCCCATTGATGACGAGGTGATCCAGACCCAGCAGGCGGTGGCCGATCGCTTCGCGCGGCTTGGCCTGATCCCGAAGCCGGTGAAAGTGGCCGACATCGTCTGGAGATGGACGCCGGGCTCGTAGGTCGAGCCCCGTGTCGTTCGACATGAAAAGCTTTTCGAATCTAATTGGAAGGCGCCAGCGCGCCGTCCTGCTAGTCAATCTCACCTGATGCTCTGCGAACATGCGAGGGAGACACCATGAGGCATCTCGTCAACAGCTGGATCGCGCGGGCCGTGCTCTCGCTTACGCTGGTTGCAGCGAGTGTCAGCGCCTCCTATGGCGAGGACAAGACGATCCGCATCGGCTTCCAGAAATACGGCAAGCTGGTGCTGCTCAAGGGCCGCGGCACGCTTGAACAAAAGCTGAAGCCGCTCGGCTACAGCGTCGCCTGGACCGAATTCCCCTCCGGGCCGCCGCTCTTGGAAGCGATGAATGTCGACTCGATCGATTTCGGCATCACCGGCGAGACGCCGCCGATCTTTGCGCAGGCCGCCGGCGCGCCGCTCGTCTATCTTGCCTATGATCCGCCAGCGCCGCGGGGCGAGGCGATCCTGGTACCGAAGGATTCGCCGCTGAAATCGGTCGCCGACCTCCGCGGCAAGAAGGTCGCCTTCAACAAGGGCTCCAACGTGCACTATCTCCTGGTGCGCGCGCTGGAGAATGCCGGGCTGAAATACGCCGACATCCAGCCGGTGTATCTGGCGCCAGCCGATGCGCTCGCGGCGTTCTCGCGCGGCTCGGTCGATGCCTGGGTGATCTGGGATCCCTATGAGGCCGCCGCCGAAGCCGCGACCGGGGCGCGTATCCTCACCGATGGCACCAACCTCGTCGCCAATTACCAGTTCTATTTCACGTCGAAGACGTTCCTCGCCGGCAACGCCAAGGCCGTCGATGTCGTGCTCGAGGCGCTCGACGAGACCGATGATTGGGTCAAGAACCACATCGAGGAGACCGCAAACCAGCTCAGCCCCTCGGTCGGCCTGCCGTCTCAGGTGCTCGCGGTGTCGCTCAACCGCGAGGCCTATGGCATTCGACCCATCAATGACGAGGTGATCGCCGCCCAGCAGCGTATCGCCGACACCTTCTTTTCGCTTGGGCTGATTCCCAGGGCTCTCACCGTATCCGACCTTCAGCGCAAGCAAGGCTCATGACCATGACCGCTTCGACATCATCCAAGACCAATATATCCAGGACCAACATCCTCTGGTTCCTGCCGACCCATGGCGATGGCCGCTATCTCGGCACCACCGCCGGCGGCCGCGAGGTGAATTTCAACTATCTGCGCCAGATCGCGCAGGCCGCCGATCAGCTCGGCTATTACGGCGTGCTGATTCCGACGGGGCGAAGCTGCGAAGATTCCTGGATCGTCGCGTCCAGCGTCGCGCCGTTCACCGAGCGGCTGCGCTATCTCGTGGCGGTGCGGCCCGGCTTGCAGTCGCCGGCGGTCGCAGCGCGCATGACCGCGACACTCGATCGCATCTCGAATGGCCGACTCCTGATCAATGTCGTCACCGGCGGCGATCCCGTCGAGAACAAGGGCGACGGCATCTTCATGTCGCATGATGAGCGCTACGAGGTTACGCGCGAATTCCTCGAGGTCTACAACGACCTGCTCGCCGGCAAGACCGTGAACTACGACGGCAAGCATATCCGCATCGAGGACGGACGCCTCTTGTTCAATCCGCTGCAATCGCCGCGCCCGCCGCTCTTTTTCGGTGGCTCGTCGGATGCCGGCATCGATGTCGGGGTCGACACGGTCGACAAATATCTCACCTGGGGCGAGCCGCCGGCGCAGGTTGCCGACAAGATCGCGCGGGTGAGGGCGGTTGCGGACCAGCGCGGGCGAAAGCTGTCCTTCGGAATCCGCTTGCATGTCATCGTGCGCGAGACCAGCGCCGAGGCCTGGG
The DNA here is from genome assembly GCA_035652015.1 of Bradyrhizobium sp. Classification (GTDB taxonomy): domain Bacteria; phylum Pseudomonadota; class Alphaproteobacteria; order Rhizobiales; family Xanthobacteraceae; genus Bradyrhizobium. The sequence goes on from DASREP010000010.1 coordinate 47,811, forward strand.
CGGCCGCCGACGATCTGATCAGGCACGTCACCGACGAGACCGTGGCGTCGGCGCAAAAGATCTTCGCGCGGATGGATTCGATCGGCCAGAAACGCATGGCCGAGCTGCATGGCGGTCGGCGCGACAAGCTCGAGATCAGTCCCAACCTCTGGGCTGGCGTGGGCCTGGTTCGCGGCGGCGCCGGCACGGCGCTGGTCGGCGATCCCGAAACGGTCGCGGCGCGGATCAAGGAGTACCAGGATCTCGGCATCGATACCTTCATCCTGTCCGGGTATCCCCATCTTGAGGAAGCCTATCGCTTTGCCGAACTGGTATTCCCGCTGTTGAATCTGGAAGAGCGCGGCCAGGAAGCCGGCAACGTTACGCGGCTTCGTGTCAACACCGGCCCATTCGGCGAGACCATCGGCAACGAGTACCGGCCGCAAAAGCAGGTATCTGAATCATGAGCCTGATCGAAACTCTCCCGCGGGTCCGCACGCTGCGTCTGCCGAAAGCCGATGGCCTCCTGCAATGGATCGTGCCGCTCGCGATCGTCGTGCTCTGGCAGGCTGCCTGCAGTGCGGGCCTCGTCCCGTCGCGCGTGCTGCCGGCGCCGAGCGACGTGGCGCTCGCGGGCTGGAAACTCGCGCGCTCCGGCGAGCTCGCGACCAATATCTGGGTCAGCTTTTGGCGCGCTACAATCGGCTTTGTCATCGGCGGCAGCATCGGCTTTGCGTTTGGGCTCGCCAACGGCCTGTCGGAGCTGTCGAACAAGCTCAGCGACACCACGCTGCAGATGGTGCGCAATGTGCCGCATCTGGCGCTGATCCCGCTCGTCATCCTCTGGTTCGGCATCGACGAGGCAGCGAAACTGTTCCTGGTGGCGCTGGGGGTGTTCTTTCCGGTCTACATCAACACGCTGCACGGCATCCGCACCGTCGATCCGCAGCTGATCGAGATGGGCCGCATTTACGGCATGTCGGAGCGTGAATTGTTCACCCGGGTGATCTTCCCCGGTGCGCTGCCCTCGATCTTTGTGGGCTTGCGCTTTGCGCTCGGCATCATGTGGCTGACCCTGATCGTGGCGGAGACCATCGCCGCGTCCTCCGGCCTCGGCTACATGGTGATGCAGGCGCGCGAGTTCATGCAGATCGATGTCGTCGTGCTGTCGATCCTGATCTACGCCCTGCTCGGCAAGCTCGCCGACAGTCTGTCACGCTTCCTGGAGCGGCTGACGCTCGCCTGGCATCCCGCCTTCCAGAAACATTGAGAGTGCCCATGCAGGACGTTCTTCGATTTCCCGCCGGAACGGAGGCGCTCGCCGGCAACGACTTCATCGAGCAGGCGCGCTCGCTGCGCCGGCAGCCGGATGCGCCGCATCGCGGGCTGGCGCTGACCATCCGCGGCCTGAAAAAATCCTTCGGCGACCACGCCGTGCTGCGCGGCATTGATCTGCACATTCCCGCCGGCCAGTTCGTCGCCATCGTCGGCAAGAGCGGCTGTGGCAAGAGCACACTGCTGCGCCTGATCGCCGGGCTGGAGACAATCGACGCCGGCAGCATTTCCTTCGGCGAGGCGTCGAGGGGAGAGGACATTCGCGTGATGTTCCAGGAACCACGCCTGCTGCCTTGGGCGCGGGTGCTCGACAATGTCGAGGTGGGGCTGGGTCGCGCGCGCAAATCGGTCGATGCAAAGGCGCGCGCCGAGCAGGCGCTCGCTGAAGTCGGGCTTGCCGACAAGCGCACGCAATGGCCCTCCCTGCTGTCAGGCGGGCAGAAGCAGCGCGTAGCTCTGGCCCGTGCGCTGGTCGGTCACCCCAAAGTGCTCGCCTTCGACGAGCCGCTCGGCGCGCTGGACGCGCTGACCCGGATATCGATGCAGCGGCTGTTGGAGCGGGTGTGGCGCGACCAGGGCTTCACGGCCATTCTCGTAACGCATGACGTCTCTGAGGCGGTGGCACTGGCGGACCGCGTGCTGGTCATTGAAAATGGCCAGATCGCGCACGATATCGACGTGACCATTCATCGTCCGCGGCAGCGCGGTTCGGCGGAGCTCGCGCGGCTCGAAGGCACGATCCTGCGGGAGCTGCTCAAGGGCGGCGAGGAACAGGTAGAGTAGAGTAACGAGATCAACATGAGCCCCGCCGAGATCATCAAGCTGGACCGCGACGTCTCCTCAGCTGACTTCCGCAACGCGATGCGTCATCTCGTCGGCGCCGTCAGCGTGATCACGGTCGGGCGCGGCGAGGACGTCACCGGCATGACGGTCACCTCGATGTCCTCGCTCTCCGTCGATCCGCCCTCGCTGGTCGTCAGTGTGAACCGCGCCGCCTCGTCCTGGCCGCTGCTCAAGCAATATGGTTTCTTCGGCGTGAACATCCTGTCCGCCGAGCAGCGCGACATCGCCGAGCGCTTCTCTGGCAAGGGCGGGGTGAAGGGCGCCGAGCGGTTTGCGGGCGCGGAATGGAGGGCGCGCGCACCGGGTGCGCCGCTCCTGGTCGGCGCATTGGCCGCAATCGACTGCGAGGTCGAGGAGATCATTGAGCGCCACTCCCATGGCATCGTGATCGGCCGTGTCCGCGAGGTGCAGCTTGCCCCTGCCGGCGCGGCGCTGGCCTATTGGCATGGCGACTATGTCGCCGTCGATCGCGACGAGGACATTGCGCGGCTGGCCGAAGTGGGCGTCCCCGCACCGCGGGTATGCAAGATCTAAACTAGCCATTCCCTTGGCCGCCTTCGCTGCGCGCGTCGTATGTGCGGCACGCAAAGACCGTGCGGCACGGTCTCCCACCGAGACCCGTTCGGCTGTATCGACGGGACCCCGATCATTCGTGCTCGCGCGATCTTGGCCTTGTCTTCAGCCGAACAAAAGATTCTCGCAATGTCGTGATGTTCCTGCTGGAAAACCTCTCGGTCAGTTGCTACTGGTTTTGCACGATGAAGATACAATCTTTCGGCGAACATGTTGAATTTGGAATTTTATGCCGCTGCCGAGCCCTCCTGGTTTCCTGCTACGGCATTCACGCCCGCGCCACAGAATTTGTACGGCCAAAGCAGTCGCTGCGGTCGACGGCCGCCCGGCGTGGAAGGTGGCCATGACTGAACTCCGCAAGAGCCAACAATCAAAATGACGTGCGACCATTTTCCCGAACGAGCCGCTGAAACGACCACCATTTCCATCGTCATTCCCGCGCACAACGAAGCCGAGAACCTGCCCGTCCTGCTTGATGAACTGTGCAACGTGCTCGGTTCGTTCGGACGACTGGAAATTGTCTGTGTTGACGATGGCAGTACCGACAACACCTTTGCGGTGCTCTTCGAGATGGCGCAGCAAAACGATCGGATCAAATACGTTCGTCTGTCGCGGAATTTTGGCCATCAGGCTGCCTTGCGCGCCGGGCTGTCCTATAGCACTGGCGATTGCGTGATTTCGATGGACGCCGATATGCAGCACCCGGTGCGTCTGGTACCACAAATGGTGGAAAAATGGCGTGACGGATATGACGTCGTTCTGACGCTCAGAAGCGAATCCGACGATCTGCCCTATCTCAAGCGCCTCACGTCAAGGCTGTTCTATTACCTCATCAACGCGCTGTCGGACGTTCATATCGATCCGGGAAGTGCGGATTTCCGCCTGCTCGACCGGAAGGTCGTGGAGGTGATCAACTCGCTTTCGGAAGCCGATTTTTTTCTCAGGGGCATCATCCCCTGGGTCGGATTCAAGTCCTGCAAACTTGATTATGTGCCGGACCGCCGCCGGTTCGGTGACACGAAATATTCGCTGCGGAAAATGATATCGTTCGCGGTATCCGGGGTGGTTTCGAACAGCATTCAGCCGCTCCGGCTGGCGACCATCCTTTCTGCGGTGATCTCGGGAATGGCGGGCCTCTATACGCTCTATGCCCTGCACATCTATTTCGTGTACGGACGGGTCGTGCCCGGCTGGGCATCTGTCGTGGTCGCCGCGTCCTTTATTGGCGGCCTTCAACTCCTGGTCTTGGGGGTGGTCGGCGAATATATCGGACGTATCCTGAAAGAGAGCCGGAAGCGCCCCGGTTTCGTGGTGTCGGCCACCAATATGGAGCCCGGATCCAAGAAATGATTTTCGATTTTGGACCGAAGCCGAGGCATTTTGCCGATGTTTCCGGCATCAAAGGCAGAGGCGGTCGAAAGAAGGGGCGCCATCGTCTTCGGTTGTTTCGTCGGCGGATTTCTGCTCTATGACTGAATTTGGCCACGAGATTGCATCCTTCCCGGATTGATGCCCTCCGGCCCATTCTGGTTGCCGCCGGACGCTTGATCGCCCGATCTGGTGTCGGGCACGATGTTTCCGTGGGGAGGACGTTGGCTCGATACGTCGCGTGTCGCGGTCGTTCTCCCCGGCGATTTCCCTTCCGAGAACAACAGGCTGTCATATGACCGATCGTGGCGATGAGCTTCTGGAGCGCCAAAGAGATCACTTCAATTCGATCGCCGATCGCTATCACGATGCGCGGCGGGGGCAGAACCACCTGTACCTCAAGCGTCGCATGTGGAGCGACGTCTTTGCCGATCTGGATGACTTCAAGGGCCGGCAGATCGATGTGCTGGAGCCGATGTGCGGCTTCTGCGACGGTTTGGACATCATCTCGAACCAGCTCACAAGGAACGTCAACTACAAGGGTTTCGACTATAGCGATTCGGTCGTTGAGACCGTTCGGCGGGAGCGGCCGGGCGTTGATATCGTGCAGGCGGATGCGACCAAATACCGTCCGCCCCAGAACGCCTTCGACCTGATCGTCCTTATCGGCGGGCTGCATCATACGCCGCGCGATGCGGCGGAGATCGTTGCCAATCTCGCCCCGGCCCTGCGTTCTGGCGGAATTTTCGTCAACTTCGAGCCGACCCATGGCAACCCGCTCTTCAAGAAGGTGCGCGACCAGATCTACCGCAGCAACTCGCTGTTCGACGAGCAGACCGAACAGGCCTTTCCGGTGCGCGGCCTTCTCCAACTGTTCGAGAACACCGGCCTCAAGCTGCGAAAGATCCTTTATCCCGGCTTGCTGTCCTACGTGCTCTACTACAACCCCGATGCGTTTCCGTTCTTGAACGTCGGAGGCCGCGGCCTCGTCGATGCGACCTATGCCATCGACAAGCTGTTTTACCGCAATGCGATTGGTCGCGCGCTCTCGTTTGCAACCCTGTCGGTCTGGACGAAGCCATAGAGTCTCAGAGACCGTCCCAATCTCCGATCTGTGTCCTCCAGGGAAGCTGCGCTGTCCGCCCCTGCGGATATCGCACAAAAAGGATTTGCCGCTTCGGCATCAGCAGCGATGGCACGAACAGGTATCCAAAGCGCATCGGCTTCATGGGATACCAATTCGCCATCAAGAAGCTGGCCATCATGCCGTTTGCTCTCGCCCAACGATGCACCTTCTTCAGCAGGGGCGCGCAGCCTTCTCCAGTCGGGTTGAACTCAACGACAATCGCGACCTTGGTGCCGAACAGCGTGAAGCATCGCGTGACGGCCCAGCCCTCGGAGCCGGCAATGAACTGGTAGTGGAAGGCCGGATGGCGCGCATATCTCCACGCGAGATATTCTTGATCCTTGTGCACGCTCAAATATTCCGAGGGTCGGGAATCCGGGCCCGAAATGTCGGAAGCGCTTGCCTCGTCCGATCTCGGCAGGTCGCGTCCGCCAAGAGGAATCAGAAGAGGACGGATGAAAGTGTCGATACCTGCGACGGCCGTGAAACCCACGCGCTCGATCCAGCGTCGAGACCGGTCATTGGGAAAGCAGATCAGCAGCTGGTCATCCAGGACCTCAATGAGCTTGGAAAGACACGTTCCGTAGAGGCCCTGTCCTCTCACCTCCGGCGAGGTCATGATATCGCCAATCTGCCAGCCGCGGGTTGGTGGCCGGCCCGGTACATCGAACGTCATTGGAAACGCGGAAACGCTCGAGACAGGCTCGGTGCCGGACATGATGCAAGCGATCTTTGCTTCTCCGGCCGGCGTGTCGTATTTCCATCGGTAGAATGTCTCGGTCAGGGTGATGCCGATCTCGCTGGCCCAAGGCGACTCGTGGAATGCCCGGCGCAGCGCCACGACATGTCGCGCGAAATCCAATTCCTGTGCAGCGAGGACTTGCGCCATCATGCAAGTGAGATCCCGTGGGCTGGATGACGAGAGGGCGCTGCCCACGAGCCAGCCTACTCCGCCTCCCATATCATGCAAGCGATGCGCAACGTAGAACACGCGAGGCGGTGCGCGGGAGCCACAACTCCGCCGCGCCGGCCAGCTTCGCTCGAGATCCCTCTAGCAAACGCAAATTTCAGCTGCTAGAGGACCTTGGCCTCGCAATCTCAGGCTGAGGTGGGCCTGTTTGGCCGCGGGTCGCGTTTGGTATTCCCGCTGCAACCAAGGGTGAGGAACCTTGCTTTCGGAATCGATTACGAGTGCCGGCGGTTACGAGGGCAATGAGAGCGCGAGATGGGCTGGCCCGCGCTCCGTTCTGCAGAGCCTTTCTCGCCCATCAATCTTGATCGCCTCACTGCTCGTCGTGCTCGGGATCGGCAGCGAGGTCTGGCAGCCATTCTCGCTCGGGTTCTTTCACGACGATTGGTACCTGTTTGTCAGACTTCATGATTTGAGGGCGGTCTTTGACCTAACGCCCGACCGCCCCGGATATCACTGGCTGTCCTGGATCATCCTGCATATCTGGGATGGCAGCCCGGCCGCATTTCAATGGATCAAGGTCGTCATCAACCTTGCGACAGCGGCCTCGATCTTTTGGCTCACCCTGTCGATACAGCGCCTGTTCGGCGCATCGAGCCCCGTGCTCGCGGCTGGCGCCGCGACGCTGTGGCTGATTGCCCCCTGGGGCCTCGGCTACACCGTTTGGGCCACCGCGGCCTTCACCAATGTCTCGCTGCTGTGCTTTTGCATCTCCATGGTCCAGTTTCTGCGCTTCGTGCAGCGTGGCAGCTGGGTTGGCCTGGTGCTTGCTGTCGTGCTGTGGACCATTTCGATCGCGACGTATCAAAGCACATGGTTTGCCTTCATCCCCGTGGCGTTCGCGACCCTGCTTGCGATTTACGATCAGGCCCCGCTGAGAAGGCGTTTGCTGGTGCTCGCCTCGGTTCTGCTCGCCATTCAATTCGCCGGCCTGATCCAGACCGCCCTGACCACGCCAAAGACGCGGAACCCCGATCTTGTTGGCATGCTCGGGACCAATCTTCGAAACATCTGGCTGATCCATGTCAGATTTCTCGGAGCATGGATTTGCGGTCTGATGCTGGTCCTCGTCACGGGCCAAGCGATTGCGGCGCGGTTCGATAGCCGGAACAACTATCTGAATGCGCGGCGGATCGCCGCCGGCACGGCGATGCTGATCGTCGGGTCAATTGGATCGGCAGCGCTCTACGCCTCCGCAGGCTACCTGTTCGGCGGCGAGGGGGAGACGTCCAAGACATCCGCGATGTTCACGTTCTGGGTCGCGATGGGATTTTCGGTCGCCCTGGCGGCCGACGCCAGGGACACACGAAAGACTCTCATCGGCATTGCAGCGTCGCTTGTCGTGACTGCAATGGCGCTGTTTGACTATCCGGCCATGACGCGGCCCTGGATCGCTTCCTGGAAGCTGCAGCGCGAGGTCTTGCAGACGATCAAGGGCCAATCCTTCCCGCAACGGCTGCAATTCGGTGATGTCATCCTGAGCGACGTTCCCCTCTATGTGGACCGCGCGGCCGTGTTCGGGGCGCCCTGGAGCATCACCCCCGCCGCACTATCGGTTTGGGCAGACGCCATTCCCGATCTCGCACGCCAGGGACTATCGCCTGTGATGATCATCCCGGCTTTTGCGCCCAACATGTCCTGGGAGAACGGGACGCTGACCATGACCCCCAATTGGACCATGCCGGCAAAGCGGCTCTGGGTGTGGCGCTGGAAGACTGGAGACGCCGCCTTGGTGCAGACGCCCGGTCCGCTGCCACCGCCTCCTTTTGACGGCCTGCTCGACGGCCCTCACGCTCAATGAGCTTGCATGGCCTTGACCGCTGGCGCGAAGCCGGTCCGGAACGGTGATGATTGCGCAAGTGGGCGAGGTAGCGGCCGCACAGAGTGGCCTTTTCGCTTGCCGCACCCTAAAAGCGCGACATGAGCTGCGAGCCGAGACCATGAAGCGCGTCGCGACCATCGCATTCTACGCAATCGGCACGCTCGCGATCCTTTATCTCGCGCTCTACGCTTATGCCGTCTTTAAAGGCCGTACCCTGCAGCCGGGTGACCCCATCCACATCTTCCGCAAACCGGACGCGCCGGATTATTCGTGAACCGCTACGTTCCGGTCTTCGTCCGGAGCATGGGCAGGCTGCCCGTCGGCGATGGCAATTCTCCGGGAAAGGCGATAGAGACATCGCCGGTGTCCTTGAGACCGGATGTCGGTTGACAGGGTTGGAGTTTGCATGGCCGGTCCTCAGGCGACGATCCAGGCGGGAACGGTTGCCCAGCCCGTCGCGGCGAAGCTGACACGCGCTGCGGTCTTTCTTGTTGTCACCATCAATCCGGGACGTGAGAACCGCACCGCCGTACGTGCGTTCTGCGGAGATCTTGCGCCGCTCATTCGCGCGGTGGAATTCCGCGATCTCGAAGCCCGGCTCTCCTGCGTGATGGGCGTCGGCTCCGAGGCCTGGGACCGCGTATTCGGCGATCCGCGCCCCGCCGAACTGCATCCATTCCGCGAAATCCGGGCCGGCTCCCGCCACGCAGTGTCGACGCCGGGCGATCTGCTGTTTCACATCCGCGCCAAGCGGATGGACCTCTGCTTCGAGATGGCGACCCAGATCATGGCGCGGCTTGGCGAGGCCGTATCGGTCGTCGACGAGGTGCACGGCTTCCGCTATTTCGACGATCGCGACCTGCTTGGCTTTGTCGACGGCACGGAAAATCCGCGCGGAGACGAGGTGACCGAGGCCGTGCTGATCGGCGAGGAGGATTTGGCTTTTGCCGGCGGCAGCTATGTCATCGTGCAGAAATATCTGCATGACATGGCCGGCTGGAACGCGCTGTCCACGGAAGCGCAGGAGCGCATCATCGGCCGGACCAAGCTCTCCGATATCGAGCTCGACGATGCCATCAAACCGAGCTCGGCGCACAACGCGCTGACCACCATCATCGAGAACGGCCAGGAGCAGCGCATCCTGCGCGACAACATGCCGTTCGGCCAGGCCGGCGCGGGCGAGTTCGGCACCTATTTCATCGGCTATTGCCGCACGCCGCGCGTGACCGAGCAGATGATCGAGAACATGTTCGTCGGCCGCCCGCCCGGCAATTACGACCGGCTGCTGGATTTCAGCCGGGCGGTGACCGGAATCCTGTTCTTCGTGCCGTCAGCGACCTTCCTTGATTCTGTCGGTGACGACGACGCGCCAGGTGCGACGGCGGTTTCGCCTGCGACCGACGCATCATCGTCACCCGCCGCCCCGCGCGATGGCTCGCTCGGCATTGGCTCGCTCAAAGGAGACACTGATCATGAATAACCTTCACCGCGAGCTCGCTCCGATTTCGGACGCCGCATGGGCGCAGATCGAGGAGGAGGCGACGCGCACCTTGAAGCGTTATCTCGCAGGCCGCCGCGTGGTCGATGTCAGCGCACCCGGCGGCGTCGGCTTGTCGGCCGTCGGCACCGGCCATCTCAAGACCATCGCGGCGCCTGGCGAGGGCGTGCTCGCGCGGCAGCGCGAGGTGAGGGCGCTGGTGGAGCTGCGCGTGCCCTTCGAACTGGATCGGCAGCAGATCGACGATGTCGAGCGCGGCTCGAACGATTCCGACTGGCAGCCGGCAAAAGACGCCGCGCAAAAGATCGCCTATGCCGAGGACCGCGCGATTTTCGAAGGCTACGCGGCGGCCGGCATCGACGGCATCAGGCAGGGCACCTCCAACCCGGTCATGACCCTGCCGGCAGATGTGCGCGAGTATCCCGACGCGATCGCGCAGGCGCTGGGCCAGCTGCGTCTTGCCGGCGTCAACGGGCCCTATGCGGTCGTGCTTGGGGCCGCGGCCTATACCGCGCTCGCCGAGACCAGCGACAGCGGCTATCCGGTGCTCGAGCACGTGAAAAAGCTCGTCAAGGACGAGATCATCTGGGCGCCGGCGCTGGAGGGCGCCTTCGTGCTCACCACCCGTGGCGGCGATTTCGACCTGCATATCGGCCAGGACGTCTCGATCGGCTATCTGAGCCATACCGACAGTGTCGTGCGGCTCTATCTGCAGGAGACGTTCACCTTCCTCCTGCTCACCACCGAGGCCGCCGTCGCCCTGTCGCCGCCCCCTGCGGCGGTCAAGGGATAGGCGGAAGGCGCTGGATGTCAGCCGAACAGCTTATGAAAGACGAACATGCCGAGGGCGGCGAACAGGCCTGATCCAGCCCAGCCCCTCAACGATGTCTTGTAGGCCGGCTGCGTCTCACCGAGCGCATGAAATTCCTTCTCGAACTCCTGCGAGCCCAGCAGCAGCCAGTAGGTTGACCCGCAAAGCAGGAAGCCCAGCACGAACAAGGCTTCGAAAGGCATGGAGGCGCGGCCGAGGTCGGACACCGCGGGCCAGGCAATCAAGGGGACCAGAAACGAGAACAACAGGACCAGGAGCCACAAGCCGCCAAGCAGGCGGGCGAGGCTGCTCTGCACCCAGATTCCGAACAGGACTGCAGCGGACACACCAAGCCGAAACAGGGTGCCGTCAGCCGTGCCGTGCTGCACCAGGATGACATAAAGCGCCACCAGCACCTGGATCAGGCAGATCGCCGCCAGGGATGAAAGCCCCAGGCGGTAGTGGCTGATGGAGATCAGAAACCGCAAGGCAGACTTTCCCATCGCTGGCTGTCCCGCCTCCGCACCTTTCCCGGTCATCGCCCTGCCTCCGCGGCCCGGCGTCGCAAACGACAGCGCGGCGTCCATCGCCGCCCTGTTACTTGGTCGCTTGCCATCGCTGCCGCGTTCAACCCCCGCCTGAGGTCGAGGAGCCGCTGGTCAGCCCGTCGTCCCCTCCCGCAATGGTGCGCGGCTCAGCTCGTTGCCGGCGGCGATGGCCTTCTGCAATAGCCGCATCAACTCGGCGGCTTCCGCCTCGGAGAGGCCCCGCAGCATGATCCGCTGCGCGGCTTCCACCGCGGGCGTGATCTTGCGCAGCACCTTGCGGCCCTCATCGGTGATTGTCAGCTCGCGCGCGCGGCGGTCGCGGCTTGAGGTCTGGCGAACCACCAGGCCCTTTTGCACCAGGCGGTCGATGACCCCGGTGATGGTGGTGCGGTCATAGGCGATCAGGCCGGCCAGCGTGATCTGATCGATGGCCGGATTGGTGTTGATGGTCGCGAGCGCGGCATATTGCACCGGGGTGAGATCGAAGCCGGCGTCCTCGACCTCGGCCAGGAACACGGCCACCGCGATCTGCTGGAAGCGGCGGGCCAGATGTCCGGGCATTTCATTGGGTTCTCTCAACCGTTTCCTCCAGCAGCGTCATGACTTGACAAAGTATACTGATGATCAGTATGCTGATCAATAACCATATCGCGAGCGGGAGGAGAATTCGCATGCAATTCCATCAGAACGGCTTCGCACCGGGCGACCCCACCATCTCCGATCCCGCCGAGCGCTATCCGGCGACGCGCGCGGCCGAGCCCGTGCCGAGCGAGGTCGATGTCCTCATCGTCGGCTGCGGACCAGCGGGACTGACGCTCGCGGCGCAGCTCGCCGCATTCCCTGACATCAAGACCTGCATTGTCGAGCAGAAGCCTGACCGCCTGCTGGTCGGCCAGGCCGACGGCATCGCCTGCCGCACCATGGAAATGTTCAACGCCTATGGCTTCGCGGACCGCGTGCTCAAGGAGGCGTATTGGGTCAACGAGACGAGCTTCTGGAAGCCCGATGACACAAATAGCCAGAACATCATGCGCAGCGGCTGGGTGCAGGATGTCGAGGATGGGCTGTCCGAATTTCCGCACGTGATCCTCAACCAGGCGCGGGTGCATGACTGCTTCCTGGATGTGATGCGCCACGCGCCCGCCAAGCTCGAGCCGCATTACTCGCGCCGCCTGCTCGATCTTCAGATCGATCCGGCCCCGCGTTTCCAGGATCATGCGGCCACGGTGCGTCTGGAGCGGATCGATGCCGAGCATGAGGGGCAGGTCGAGACCGTCAAGGCGCGTTATGTCATCGGCTGCGACGGCGCGCGCTCGACCGTGCGCAAGGCGATCGGCCGCGAGCTGCACGGCGATTCCGCCAACCACGCCTGGGGCGTGATGGATGTGCTCGCCGTCACCGACTTCCCCGATATTCGCTTCAAGACGCTGATCCAGTCGGCCGCTGACGGCAGCGTCCTGATCATTCCGCGCGAAGGCGGCTATATGGTGCGGATCTATGTCGAACTCGCCAAGCTCGAGGTGGGCGAGCGGGTCGCCAACCGCAACATCACCGCCGAGCAAGTGATCGCCAAGGCGCAGCGGATCTTCAAGCCATATACGCTTGACGTCAAGGAGATCGCCTGGTGGTCGGTCTACGAGATCGGCCAGCGCCTGACCGACAAATTCGACGATGTGCCGGAGGGCGAGGTCGCAACACGCCTGCCGCGCGTTTTCATCACCGGTGATGCCTGCCACACCCACAGCCCGAAGGCGGGGCAGGGCATGAACGTCTCGATGCAGGACGCCTTCAATCTCGGCTGGAAGCTCGCCTCGGTGCTGCGCGGGCGCTGCGCGCCGCTTCTCCTCCACACCTATTCGGCGGAGCGCCAGGCGGTCGCGAAGGAGTTGATCGATTTCGACCGCGAATGGGCCTCGATCCTCGCATCTGCCAAGGGCGCCGATCCCGAGAAGACCCAGCGCTATTTTGTCCAGTATGGCCGCTACACCGCGGGCACGGCCACGCATTATCGACCGTCGCTTCTCACCGGCGAGGCGCGTCATCAGCATCTTGCCAAGGGCCTCTTGATCGGCAAGCGCTTCCATTCTGCGCCGGTGATCCGCCTTGCGGATGCCAAGCCCGTTCACCTCGGCCATGTTGCCGAGGCCGACGGCCGCTGGCGCATCTACGCCTTCGCCGGCAGCGGCGATCCGACCGCGCCCACGTCGACCATCCGCGGCTTGTGCGACTTCCTTGCCGAGGCAAAGACGTCGCCGGTCCGGCGCTACACGCCTGATGGCGCCGACATCGATGCCGTGATCGATGTTCGAGCCGTCTTCCAGCAGGCGCATCGCGAGCTCGCCATTGCCGCCATGCCTGCCTTGCTGCTGCCGCGCAAGGGACGCTACGGCCTGAAGGATTATGAAAAGATGTTCTGCCCGGACCTGAAAGCCGGCCACGACATCTTCGACATGCGCGGCATCGATCGCGACAAGGGCTGCATGGTGGTGGTGCGGCCGGATCAATATGTTGCGGATGTGCTGCCGCTCGACACCCATGCCGAGCTCGCGGCCTTCTTCGACCGCTTCATGCTGCAGCCGGAGAGGACTTCCGCCGCGTAGATGGGATCGGCTGTTACGTCCCGGCCACAGCGGCTTGAAATCGCGTGGAGTGTCGTTGGCGACAATTTGACTGGTTGTCCCGTGCAAGCTGGACCAGCCGCCAGCCTGTAAGTTCCGTCTGAGCTTGAGTAACTGGGCTGGCTGGAGAAGTTGATGATTTCGCCGTCGCGGGGGAATTGACGAATGCACAAAAGATCTTGCCGGCTGCGGCTCGCGGCGTTTGTGGGCCTTATCGCGATGGCCGTCCCGTTCGGCGCCCGTGCGCAGGAGGCGTTTGGCGGACCGTGGCTGATCATCAAGGCGGACCCTGCGCCCTGGGCGGGGAAGGACGCCGCATCCTATGCGGAAGCCAAGGCGTTGCTGCACCAGCCGGTCAGCATCCTCGCCGACCGGATCGACGGTCCGAAGCCGCTAAACTGCCGCAAGCTCAAATACAAGGTGACGAGCTACACGCCTGACATGCTGTTCCAGGGCAGCCTTACCGCGCCCGACAAGCAGGCCGCCGCGCTGGGGTTCAAGGACAAGGCGATCAAGACGCTGGAGACGGGGTGCGAGGCGGGAATCGACTTCCACATGGTCGATGAGATGACCCTGCTGTTCGCTCTGAACGACCGGGTCTATACCATGACGCGGCGGAAGTAGCGGTTTCCTTCGGTAACCTTGTGAGCGCGAGGTGCGCTCTTTCCGTCCAGCGAGGCGGATTCTATCTTGCGCGCCGCGAGCCGCCGCTCGCGCGACAGGCGTCAAATGCCTGGCGTTGAATCCTTGGAGTTTCCGATATGCGTGCTCTGTTCCGCCCGGTCCGGCTGGCCACTGCCCTCGTCCTTCTTGCGCTTGCCGCGCCCTGCTCTGCGGCCGAGGCGGCAACCGCGCAACAGGAGGCCAACCGCCAGGCGGTGCTGGCCTTCTATGACAAGGGGTTGAACCAGAAGGACGCCGAGGCGGCGCTGGCCTATGTCGGCGACCGCTATACCCAGCACAATCCCAATGCGCAGGATGGTCCGGAGGGGTTCCGCAAATTCATCGCCTTCCTGCGCGAGAAGTTTCCGAACTCCCACAGCGAGATCAAGCAATCCTTCGTGGACGGCGACTATGTCATCCTGCACGTCCACGCCGTGCGCGAGCCCGGCACCAGGGGCAACGCCATCATCGACATCTTCAAACTGGAGAACGGCAAGATCGTCGAGCACTGGGATGTGGTGCAGCCGATCCCGGAGACGTTCGCCAACAATAATACCATGTTCTGACCCGCCGGCGTTGGAAAGCGGCAGGCGAGGTCTTCGATTGCTCGGCAAATTCGTCTAAGCTGGCGCAACTTCGATTCAGCCTGCAGGAAGCGCCATGGGCTTTCTTACGCGGCGTGAGGCGTTGTTGCGGACGATGGGGTGTGCGACGGCGGCCATGATGCCGCTGCAAACGCGTGCCTTTGCGGCGCATGAGCCCGTCCATGGCGCGGACATCGACCACGCCCTTCAGGGCAAGGTCGAGGCGCAGGAGATCCCGGGTGTTGTCGCCATGGCGGCGAATGGCCAGTCGGTGCTCTATGAGGGCGCGTTCGGGTTCCGCCATGTGACGGACGGCGCACGGATGTCGCGCGACACCGTCTTTCGCATCGCCTCCATGGTGAAGCTGTTGACCTCGGTCGCCGCCTTGCAGCTGGTCGAGCAGGGCAAATTGCAGCTGGACGACCCGGCGGCGAACATTGATCCATTGCTTGCCAGCGTTGAGGTGCTGACCGGCTTCGATGCCAAGGGCGCGCCGCAGCTGCGCGGCCCGCATCGCCCGGTCACGCTGCGGCAGTTGCTGTCGCACAGCTCGGGCTTTTCCTATCCGCTGTGGGACGAGACCGTGGTGCGCTACCTGAGGGTCGCGCATCACCACAAGGACCTGCCACGACGGCCGCTGCTGTTCGATCCCGGCACGGGATGGTCCTATGGCGGCAGCCTCGACTATGTCGGCCGCATGGTGGAAATCGCGAGCGGACAAAATCTCGACCGCTATTTCCGCGACCATATCACCGGCCCCTTGGGCATGAACGACACGGGTTTCACGCTGAACGAGACCCAGCGCGCGCGCGAGGCGAACCTGCATGTGCGCGAAACCAGCGGGCATCTGGTGCCGCAGCCGCTGGAAAAGCAGGTGCCGCAAGCAAGCTTTTCAGGTGGCGGCGGCATCTATTCCACCGCGCCGGATTATCTCACCCTGCTGCAGGCGCTCCTGAACGGCGGCAGGCTGCGCGACGTGGAGATCTTGCGCCCCGCCACCGTCGCGCTGATGGCTGAGAACCAGATCGGCAATCTCGAAGCCGGCCGCATGAGGACCACCAATCCGGCGCTGTCGAACGACGTCGATTTCTTTCCGGGCAAGCGGCTGCGCTGGGGGCTCGGCCACATGATCAATCTCGATCCCGTCACCGATGGCCGCAAGGCAGGCAGCCTGACCTGGGCGGGTTTGTTCAACACCTATTACTGGATCGATCCCAGAACGGGCCTCGCGGGCGTCATCATGATGCAGATATTGCCGTTCGCCGACGGCCACGCGCTGTCGGCCTACCGGCATTTCGAGCGCGGCCTTTACCGTGCGGTGAGGCAGGCCTGAGCCTTCCGGCACAGGCCGCTTCGTGCCTCGCCGGTCGTTCTGGCAAGCCAGCTTCCGATCACGCTCCGATATGGCTGATTTTTGATTGCGATCAAAAATCAGCGGAATCGGGCGGCAAGCTTTTGAGATTGATCAAAAGCGCAACGCGACCTGGCGCTTTAGCTTATCCTACAAAAATAAGGGAGGAAGGGATGGCCGAGGCAGGAAGCGCCCTCATCAGAGCTTACCTCAATAACATCGATCGTTATCATCGGCTCCTTCAGACGCATCTCACAGAGCTCGAGCGCGACTATATTCACGCCCGGCTTTCCGATCACCAGTCCGCCATCAAGGCGGTGCTCGGACGCGGGATCGAACACAGCCTGGATCGTGAGAGCAGCTGGAGAGACGCCGGATGACGGATGGCGGAAGCCATCGCCTCTGCCGCCGCGTGCAGACCTCGATCGGCCTTCCTTTCGCAATCAGCTGTTCTCCGGGTGCGCATTGGCAAGCGCGTTGAAGGCGTCCCGATCGATGATCTTCACGTTGTGGAGGTTTCCCGAGGCGATGATCTTCCGTGAAGCCAGTGCCCGAAACGCTCGGCTGAGTGCTGCAGGGGTCATTCCAAGATAACCAGCAATGCTCGACCGATCCATTGGCAGGTGTATCTCGGATACCGGCTCACCTCGTGCAACCTGCAGATGTTCCTGCAGCTCCAGGAACATGGCAAGCCTCGTTGTCGACCGCTTTTGGGCGAGAAGAACGGCGTGGCGTTGGGCTTCTCGCAGCTCCTCACACAGCTTGATGATGATATTGACGTCGAGACCGGCGTTATTGTCCAGGATGCGACGGATTGCGGCCAGCGGTATCCTGTAGGCCATAACCGCTGTCGTGGCTCTTGTCGCATTTGGCATATCGCCCTTCCTCCGACAGGCCGAACAGATCGCCGGGATAAAGAAACGAAATGACGTGCTCTGCGCCCTCCAGCGAGCGATGGGCCACGACCACCCCGCTGATGATGTTGAATGCCGCGTCTGCTGCGGCCCCTTCTGCGTAAATCTCCCCGCCTTTATCGAAGCGTACAATAGTGGCGATTTTTGCGAGCTGCGCGCGCTCATCCTCGCTGAGCAACTGATGGCGGGTACCGCCGTCGCGATTGCCCGGGATCCACGGGTGCACGGCGTGAATCGCTGGTCCTGCTGGGTGCTTCATCGCGGGATCCGCTCGGTTCCTGATATCAGATAGCGCGATCATCGAGATTGAATTTGATCGCGATCAAATTCGGCCCGTCTCGCAGGTGGCCGCGGCGAGCAGTCCTGGTCGAACCTTGGCTAGGTCCAAGCCAGGGGATGTCATGAACAGCTATGTGGCCAGGCAAACATTGACCACTTCTTCAATGTCCTGAAGCGCATGGAGATTGGGAGGAATCGTCATCGCGCCTTGGTTTATTGTTTGAGCATGATCTTTCCGGAAAGCCGCTTCGCACTTATCCGGATCATGCTCTAGGACGGTTTCGATGGTCTGTGGAACGTCGCCTCCAGCCGCTCCAGGAACTCCTGCTGCGCCGGGTTGATCTTCTCACGCGCGGCTGTGAGGTCGAACCAGGCGGCGCGATCGACTTCTGGAAAGCTCTTGCGCTTGCCGCTCTTTGGCGGCCACTCCATCTCGAACGAATTGCTGGTGATGGCCTCGACATTCAGGTCGAACTCGGCTGCGAAGGCCTCGACGATCTTGCCGCCGCGCTGCCGGATCTCACCGAGCGGCCGGAGTGAAACCGAGAGCGCGACGCCAAGCTCTTCGGCAAATTCCCGCCGCGCCACCGCTTCGGCGTCCTCGCCGGCGGCGTACTCGCCCTTCGGGATCGACCAGGCGCCGTTGTCCTTGTTGGCCCAGAACGGCCCGCCCGGATGCACCAGCAGCACCTCGAGCCGGCCGGCCTTTCTGCGATAGGCGAGAACGCCTGCGCTTTTCGCCGGCATGGCTATCCGTCACTTTGCCCGTCGCGCTTCGCGGCTGAGCAGATCGCGCTCCCAGCCGAACACGCTGCGTCCGTCGAGATCAGGCGAGGCCGCGCGCTCGGTCGCGACCAACGCCTCGAAGGAGGGGCCGGTCGCGCTGCGCTCCAGCCGCCGGGCCTGGTCGTCGAGGCGCTTGATGGCGGACAGCTCCTCCTCGCGGCCAAGCCGGGCGTTCTGCACCGCGGATTTCAGCACGCGGATGGTCTCGTCATAGACCTTGATCGGCACTGGGAAGGGATGCCGGTCCTTGCCGCCATGCGCCAATGAAAACCGCGCGGGATCCTGGAAACGATAGGGCGCGCCGTGCACGACCTCGGCGACCATGGCGAGCGACCGCACCGTCCGCGCGCCGACACCGGGCGTCAGCAACAGATCGGCGAAATCGGTCGGCCCTTGCGTCTCCGCGGCGGCGAGCGTCGCATGCAGGCGGCGGGCGAACACGTCCTTCGGCCTGACGTCATGATGGGCCGGCATGACCAGATGCGGAAGCAGCGGCTGCGCCGGCGCCGCGGTGGTGAGCGCTTCATATTCGGCGACGATGCGGTCCGGCCCGAGCGTGCCGAGCAGCTCGAGCTGCGCGCCGCGCGAGGCCTTGGCACGGCGGTCGGTGAGGTTGACGATCTCGCCCTTCGGTGGGCCGTCGATGGCGCTGTGCGGCGCGTCGACGAAATCGCGCAAATCCCGCGAATGCCAGTGATAGCGCCGCGCCTGCCGGGCCTCGCCATTCATGCCCTGCTGCACGACCGTCCAGTTGCCGTCGTCGGTGACGAAGAAGCCGTGCAGATAGAGATCGAATCCGTCCTGCACCGCGGCGCTGTCGACCTTGGCGACCAGCCGGCTCGCCTGGATCAGCTTCGCGCCGTCAAAGCCTGTGCGCTCCGCAAGCAGCCGCAGCTCGTCCGGCGTCTTGCGCGAGTGCTGCCCGCGCCCGCCACAGACATGGATGCCGAGTTCGCCGGAAAGTGGATTGAGCCCGCGCTTCAGCGCGCCGATGACGCTGGTGGTGATGCCGGAGGAATGCCAGTCCATCCCCATCACGGCGCCGAAGGATTGAAACCAGAACGGATGCGACAGCCGCTGCAGGAACTCGTCACGCCCGTAATGATGCACGATTGCTTGCGTAACGATCGCGCCGAGCGAGGCCATCCGCGTGGCCAGCCAGGGCGGAACCCTGCCGCTATGGAGAGGAAGATCGGCGCTGCCGGTGCGTCGGGCCATGCGGCATCTGGCGCGGTTCGCGTGCGGAAATCAAGCTGTGCGTTGGGTCCGGACGGGGTCGCGTCCCAACTGATGAAGCCGAAAAGCGCTCCGCCGGCTATTGCGTTCAACCCATCAAACGCGCTTTACGGCCGCGCGACGAACGCGGAGCTCTCCTGCCGGGAGGGATCGAATGCCGCCGTCCGCCGCGGGGGCGTGGGCTTGGCGCTGACCTCGGCGGCAGCCTGGACGGGTCCCTTCTTCCTGGGCCCGATAGCGTGGCCGGCCTTCTCCGGGTGCTTGACATGACTGATGTCGGCAAAGGCGCGGTCGAAGCCGCGCATGCGCGCGAACGCCACGCTTTCGGGCGTCGGAGTGATGTCGAGCGGCGCGGCGAGCGGGGGTGACGAGCTGTCAGCCGTGTCGGCCGCTGCCGTTGCCGTTGTCGCGGCAGGCTCCGTCGGCGCAGCTGATGGAACATCCGTCGCGGTGGCGACCCTGGTTGGGGCCGATAGGTCGGCAACAGGACCGGCGTCCGCGGCGGGCTCGGTGCTGGTCCAGAGCAGCGCAACCACGGCAAGGCCGGCGATGGAAACGGCTGATGCCCCGGCGACCGCCATCACCCAGGAGGCAAGCTTGTGGATTTTCCCGGCCCGGGCGCTGTCGGAGGCATGTTGGGCATCCTCGGCCGCCTCGACCCGGGCGAGCTCCAGCAGATGGTCGTAGACGGCCCGCTGCTCGCGATCGAGCAGGATTTCCTGGGCGCGCACGATCTGGCGAAACTTTCGCCCAGCCTCGGGGTCGCCAGGGTTGAGATCGGGATGAGTCCCTTTCACCGCCTGACGAAAGGCCGTCCGCAGGGCTTCGGCGTCGTCGCGCGGTAGCGCGCCGAGCATATCGTAGAGCGTCTCCATACGCAGTACCGACGTCGCTCTTTCCTCTCTCCGTCCCGAACTGGCCGCTTCCGAATTCGTGAGGAGTACCAACGCTAATGACGCAGATAATTCATTTCCAGCGGGGCAAAAGAATGACTGAATTATGCAACAAAACAGCCGCTGCTGCCGTACTCCCGCCCCGCATGGGATCGGATACAGGGTGGAATGGTTAATGGGAAAAGGCAAGATGAGGCCCGTGACAGACGCTTTAGCCCGCAAACCTGCCCCGCTCGTCCGCGCCGCGCTCGCAAGCCTGGTCTGGCTCGCCTGCCTCTGCGGCGCCGCCCATGCGGAAGCCCCCTTTACCTTCGATGCCACGCCCGGCCGGCTGCCCAAGACTGTGATACCGCACGACTATGCAATCGAGCTCACGCCGGATGCCAAGGCGCTGACTTTCTCAGGTACCGAGGTAATCGACATCGAGGTACGTGAGCCGACGGCGCGGCTGGTCCTGAACGCGGTCAACATGACGCTCAGCGAGGCGACCGTCGACGACAAGACACGGTCCGAGATCAGCCTCGATGCGGCGAGCGAGACCGCGACGCTGAGTTTGCGTGAGCCGCTCGCGGCGGGCGCCCATCGGCTGCGCATCGTCTTTGCCGGCAAGATCAGCTCCTTCGCGCGCGGGCTCTATTATGCCGATTACCCGACCGCGCAGGGTACCAAGCGCATGATCTCGAGCCAACTGGAGCCCTCGGATGCGCGACGCATCTTTCCCTGCTGGGACGAGCCCGCCTTCAAGGCAACCTTCACGTTGACTGCAACGGTGCCTTCGAACTTTCTCGCCGTCGGCAACATGCCGGTGGTGCGCGAGGAGGCGATCTCGGCTTCGCAGAAGCGCGTCAGCTTCGCGCCGACGCCGAAAATGTCGAGCTATCTGTTCGTGTTCACGGCCGGCGAGCTCGAGCGCATCACGGAGAATGCCGGCGGCGTCACCGTCGGCGTGGTCACCACCCAGGGCAAGAGCGAGCAGGGCCGCTTTGCCCTTGATAATGCGGTCAAGCTGCTCGGCTTCTACAATGATTATTTCGGCACGGCCTATCCCCTGCCCAAGCTCGACCTGATCGCGGTGCCCGGCGGCTTCGGCGGCGCCATGGAAAACTGGGGCGGCATCACCTTTTTCGAAAGCAGGCTGTTGTTCGACCCCACCAGCAGTCCCGACAGCGCGCGGCGCGGCATCTTCAGCGTTCTGGCGCATGAGATGGCGCATCAATGGTTCGGTGATCTCGTCACCATGGGCTGGTGGGACAATCTCTGGCTCAACGAGGGCTTTGCCAGCTGGATGCAGGAAAAGGCGGCCGAGCAATTCTTTCCGCAATGGAAGACCTGGCTCAACGGCTACGGTCAGAAGCAACACGCCATGGCGCTCGATGCGCGCCGCACCTCGCATCCGATCCAGCAAAAGGTCAACGACGAGAGCGAGGCCCTGACTGCGTTCGACGGCATCACCTACAACAAGGGCCAGGCCTTCATCCGCATGCTGGAGAATTATCTCGGCGAAAATGCCTTCCGCGACGGCCTGCGCCGCTACATGGCCGCACATGCGTATGGCAATGCGACGACGGCCGACCTGTGGCAGGCGTTGGGGGAGGCCACCGGCAAGCCGGTGGCCTCGATCGCAGCCTCCTTCACCGAGCAGGACGGCGTGCCGCTGGTGATCGCGGAGACCCATTGCGCCGGCAAGAAGCAGCGCCTCAGCCTGAACCAGGAGCGCTTTGCGATCGTGCCGCCGCGGACCGCGAGTGCCGGCAGCAGCGAAACGGGCCTGCCGCCGCGCAGCTGGCAGCTGCCGGTGCGGCTTGGCCTCGTCGGCGGACGCGACGCCGAGACGGTTCTGCTCAATGGCAATGATGAGATCGCCGCCGGCCGGTGCGGCGAGCCGATCAAGGTCAATCTGGGCGACATCGGTTATTACCGCGTCGAGTACGGCCCGAACGATCGCGCCGCGCTGGTCAAGTCGCTGGAGACGATGACGCCGGAAGATCGCGTCGAGTTTCTCGCCGACAGCTGGGCGCTGCTGCAGGCCGGCCGCACGGATGTGTCGTCTTATCTCGCGCTGATCGGCAAGCTGGCGCCCAATGACCAGCGCGCCGTCTGGGACCAGGTGATCGGCGTGCTTGCCCATCTCAACCGTCTGGCGCGCGACCGCAGCGAACGCCCCGATTTGCAGGCTTACGCACGCGGCATTTTGCGTCCGGCATTCGACCGTCTCGGCTGGGACGGCGCGGGCGCACCCGATGATGACGAGGCCCCGTTGCGGGCGAACCTGATCAGCGCGCTTGGCGATTTCGGCGATGACGATATCATCGCCGAGGCCAAGCGCCGCTTCGAGCGTTTCCGGCAGGATCCGAACTCACTTCCCGCGGCGTTGCGCGATCCCGTGATGCATGTGGTCGGCATTGCCGCGGACAAGCCGGCGTACGAAGCGCTGCTGGCGCTGGCGCGCAAGGCCACCGCCACCAATGAGCGTCTGCGCTATTATTTCGCGCTCGCAAGCGCCCGCGATCCCGTGCTCGCCCGCGAGACGCTCGGACTGACGCTGAAGGACGAGCTGCCCAACACCATCATCAGCGGCATCATTGCCACCGTCGCGTCCGCTGGCGAGCAGCCGGAGCTCGCCTGGGATTTTGTGCAGAAGCACTATGACGCGCTGTCGGCAAAGCTCGGCCCGTCGTTCGGCGATTCCTTCATCCCCAACCTGATGACGAATTTCAACGACGGCGCCCATATCGCCGAGCTCCTGCAATTCGCGCCGGCGCAGGCAACCAGCGGCGGCAAGGTCATGACGGCCCGCGCGGTCGAGACCATTGCGATTGCCGCCGACTTGAAGAGCCGGGCCTTGCCTGCGGTGGAGGCCTGGATCAAGCAGCAGGCGAGCACGCGGCCGTGATGCGGGCGGCGGCATCGCAAATGGATTCCCTGTCGTCGCCTATGGTCTAATGATCGAAACCGACGAACACCGTGGCCTCGGCGACGGACTTTCGCTCGGACACCACAGCATTTGCCGGGAAGCTGTCGTCCGGCCAGCCGAGCGCAATGCTTTTCATGATGACCTGATCGTCCGCGATCCCAGCGTGCTCCCGCACCACCGGCGACTGCATGATGCCCTGGCTGTTGATCACGGCGCCGAGCCCGCGAGACCAGGCGGCGTTGACGAGAGCGGTCGCCACGGCGCCGCAATCGAACGGCGTGTCGTCGCTGCCATCGAGCACGCGGTCATAGGTGATGATCACACAGACCGGCGCGTCGAATTGACGAAAGCCGCGCAGCACCCAGTCCTGGCGCTTGTCCTTGTCGTCGCGCGCGATCCCCATGGCCGAGAACAATTGCTTGGCCACCGCGACCTGCCGGTCGCGGTGCTTGCCTGCAAAGGCCTGGCCGGTGCGAAATTCGCGCGACTGCGGGACGCCTGCGACCATCCGCTCGGTGTTGCCGGCGCGGATCCGGTCCAGCGGCTCGCCGGTAATGACGTAGAAATTCCACGGCTGCGTGTTCATCGAGGACGGCGCGCGCATCGCCAGACCAATGATTTCCTCGATCAGGGCCTTAGGCACCGGATCAGGCTTGTAACCGCGAATGCTCCGGCGACCGAGAATGACGTCATCGAACTGCATGTGTGTGGAATGTCCTGGATATGCTGAAGGGGGCGGATATTCGCGATTTCCCGGTCGTCGCGCAAGATGGAGGCGAGGCGAGGGCATTCTACTCGATCTTGATGTCTCTGAAGATCTCCGTTTAGTTGTTGATGTCCATTCTGCGTTGACCGCCCTGCTCCGGATTGAAAGCCGTTACCTGCATGTCCAATTTCCACGGTGTCTTTCCCTATCTCGTCTCGCCCGTTGATGCCGACGGCAAGGTCCGCACGGACGTGCTGGGCCAGCTCTGCGACGATCTCATCAAGGCCGGTGTGCACGGCTTGACGCCGCTCGGCTCGACGGGTGAGTTTGCGTATCTGAACGCCGAGCAGCGGACGGCAGTCGTGACAGCGACGATCGAGGCTGCGGCGGGACGCGTGCCGGTCGTGGCGGGCGTGGTGTCGACCGCGACCAGCGACGCGGTGGCGCAGGCGAGGGCATACCAGAAGCTCGGTGCCGACGGCGTTCTCGCGATCCTGGAGGCCTATTTCCCGCTTCAAGACGCGCAGGTGGAATCCTATTTTCGCGCCATTGCGGACGCCGTCGACATTCCCGTCGTGATCTACACCAATCCGCAATTCCAGCGCTCGGACCTCTCGCTCGACGTGATCGAGCACCTCGCCGCCCATCCGCGCATCGGTACCATCAAGGACGCCTCCACCAATACCGGGCGGCTGCTCTCGATCATGAACCGCTGCGGCGACAACATCCGCGTTTTCTCGGCCTCCGCCCATATCCCGGCCGCGGTGATGCTGATCGGCGGGCAGGGGTGGATGGCCGGGCCCGCGTGCATCATCCCGCGGCAGAGCGTCGAGCTCTACAACCTCTGCCGGCGTCAGCGCTGGGAGGAGGCCATGGCGCTCCAGCGCAAGCTCTGGCGCGTCAACGAAGCCTTCGCCCGCTTCAATCTTGCCGCCTGCATCAAGGCGGGCCTTGCCATCCAGGGCTACGACGTCGGCGACCCAGTCCCGCCGCAGGCCCCGCTCAGCGCGGAGGCACGCAAAGCGGTGGAAGCCGCGCTGCGGGAGGTCGGGCAATAGGCCCCGCTCTGTAGTTCGTAGGGTGGGCTAAGCGCAGCGTGCCCACCATCTTTCCCCGCCTGCAGGCGCGGTGGGCACGCTGCGCTTTGCCCACCCTACGAACTGGCGCTTTCTTGAGCACCGTCATTCCGGGGCGATGCGAAGCGTGAGCCCGGAATCTTGAGATTCCGGGTTCGCGCTTCGCGTGCCCCGCCATGACGGGGCCAGCGGTTGTTTCGCGCTGCAAATCCGCTAAAACCCCGCCAACCCAAAAAAGACTTGAGGACTCAACTGATGAATATTCTTCCCGGCAATTTGCGTTTCGGGGCGGGCCAGCCGGTCAAGCGTTTGGAAGATCAGAGACTGCTCACCGGGAAGGGACAGTTCATCGACGACAAGCCGGCCGAGGGCACGTTGTGGCTGCACGTGCTGCGCTCGCCGCATGCCCATGCCAGGATCGTCTCGATCGACACCAAGGCTGCGGCCGAGATGCCGGGCGTGGAAGCCGTGTTCACCGGCGCCGACCTGATCAAGGACGACATCGGCGCCATCCCGACGCTCAATATCTTCAAGCGCCCCGACGGCAAGCCAATGACCGTGCCGCCGCGGCAGCTGCTGGCCCATGAGGTGGTGCGCTTTGCCGGTGAGGCGGTCGCTGCCGTGGTCGCAAGCTCGCGCGCACTGGCGATCGAGGCCGCGGAAGCGATCGTCGTCGAGTATCAGGAGCTGCCCGCGGTGGTCGATCCGATCGCGGCAACCAAGCCGGGCGCGCCGGCGGTGTGGCCGGAGGCGCCGGACAACATCGTCGCCGCCATGAGCTACGGCGATGCGGCCAAGGTCGAGGCGGCCTTTGCCGCCGCCGCGCATACCGTGTCGCTCGACCTCGTCAGCCAGCGCATCGTGCCATCGGCGATGGAGCCGCGCTCGACCATTGCCGAGGTCGACAAGAAGACGGGCCGCCTCACGCTGCATGTGCAGTCGCAGACGCCGGGCTCGACCCGCGACGTGCTGGCGGAAGCCATTTTGAAGCGGCCGAAGGAACAGGTGCGCGTGCTGGTCGGCGACATCGGCGGCGGCTTCGGGCAGAAGACCAACGTCTATCCAGAGGACGGCATCGTGGCCTATGCCGCAGTGAAGCTTAATAAGAAAATCCGCTGGCGCGGCGAGCGCAGCGACGAGTTTCTCGGCGGCACCCATGGCCGCGATCTCACCTCGACCGCGGAATTCGCGCTGGACGAGAAGGGCAAGGTGTTGGCCTATCGCGTACGCTCGGTTGGCGGCACCGGGGCCTACATGTCGGGCACGGCCAACATCATCCCCCTGGTGCTGGGCCCCTTCGTGCAGACTGGCGTCTACGATTTGCCGCTGGTGCATTTCGAGGTGAAGACGGTGATGACCAACACCGCCCCGGTCGGCGCCTATCGTGGCGCCGGCCGCCCCGAGGCCGTGTTCGTTGTCGAGCGCCTGTTCGACGCCGCCGCGCGCAAGCTCGGCATGGATCCGCGCGCCATCCGCAAGGCCAATTACATCAAGCCGGCGCAGCTGCCCTACACTAACGCAGTCGGCCAGGTCTACGATTCCGGCGCCTTTGCGCACATGCTCGACCGCGCGGCGAAGCTCGCCGACTGGGACGGCTTCAATGCCAGGAAGCGCGCGGCGAAGAAGAAGGGCCTGCTCTACGGCCGCGGGCTCACCAGTTATATCGAATGGACCGGCGGCCGCGCCCACACCGAGAAAGTCTCGCTGCATGCGACCGCGGAAGGCCGCGTGGTCCTGCATTCCGGCACCATGGCGATGGGGCAGGGGCTGCAGACCACCTACACCCAGATGATCTCGGAATCCCTCGGCATTGCCCTCGACAGGATCGACGTCGTGCAGGGCGACACCGATCTCGCCACCGGCTTTGGCAGCGTCGGCTCGCGCTCGCTGTTCGTCGGCGGCACGGCGGTCGCGGTCTCCGCCAATGACATGATCCAGAAGGCGCGCGAGAAGGCCTCACACCTGCTGGAGACCTCGGTTGAGGATATCGAATATCGCGACGGCGTTCTCAGCGTGGTCGGCACCGACCGCCGCATCAGCCTGTTCGATATCGCGAAGAAGGAGACCGGCGCCAAGCTCTCGGTCGACAGCGAGGGCGAGGTCGATGGCCCGAGCTGGCCGAACGGCACCCATATCTGCGAGGTCGAGATCGATCCTGAGACGGGCGAGAGCCGGGTGGTGCGTTACACCACGGTCGACGATGTCGGTGTCGCGGTGAACCCGATGCTGGTCACCGGCCAGATCCATGGCGGGGTGGCGCAGGGCATCGGCCAGGCGCTGTTCGAGGGCGTGTCGTATGATGCCGCGGGCCAGCTGTTGACGGCGACCTACCAGGACTACTGCATCCCGCGCGCCGCCGACATGCCGCCGCTCAGCGTGACGCTGGACGATTCCGCGCCCTGCCGCACCAATCCGCTGGGCGCGAAAGGCTGCGGCGAATCCGGTGCCATCGGCGGGCCGCCCTGCATCACCAATGGCGTGATGGACGCGCTCTCCGAATTCGGCATCACCCAGCTCACCACCCCGCTGACGCCGCAGAAGGTGTGGAAGGCGATTCAGGAGGCGAAGGCTGCGAGGGCATAACGTTCGGTGTCGTCCCGGCGAAGGCCGGGACCCATACCGCGGAATCTATCTGTGGGCGGAACTGGTTGTTGTTCTTCGCGACAACTGCTCCCAGTGGTTATGGGTCCCGGCCTTCGCCGGGACGACAGCGGAGGGTTTTGCGCGCGATCGCCTAAAATCGCCAAATTTTGCCGCGGATAGCGGCGTTTCGTCGCTTACCTGATAATTGCGTTCTGATAGTTTGAGCCTGATCGTGACCTCGTGATCGTCCCTCGGAGATTTTGATGCGCAAATTTTTCACCGTGCTCGCGGCGCTTGCCACCTTGAGCCTCACCAATTGCGGCTACAACGCCATCCAGACCGAAGACGAGCAGATCAAGGCGAACTGGTCGGAGGTCGTGAACCAGTATCAGCGCCGCGCCGACCTCGTGCCCAACCTGGTCAATTCGGTGAAGGGCTTTGCGCAGCAGGAGAAGGACGTGCTGCTCGGCGTCACCAATGCGCGTGCCAAGGTCGGCAGCATCCAGGCGACGCCCGAGGTGTTGAATGATCCGGCGGCGTTCCAGAAATTCCAGGCCGCGCAAGGCGAATTGTCGAGCGCGCTGTCGCGCCTGCTGGTCGTCACCGAGAACTATCCGCAGCTCAAATCGGATGCGCTGTTTCGCGATCTGATGGCGCAACTCGAGGGCACCGAGAACCGCATCACGGTGGCGCGCAACCGCTACATCAAGTCGGTGCAGGAGTATAACGTCACCATCCGCTCCTTCCCGACCAACCTCACCGCCATGGCCTTCGGCTACAAGGAGAAGCCGAACTTCACGGTGGACAACGAGAAGGAGATCTCGACCGCGCCGAAGGTCGACTTCAATCCGGCGCCGTCGAAGTAGTAGCTGGCGCGATGACCGCGCTCAGGTCCATCCTCGTTGCACTGCTCCTCTGCTGGGCCGGTGTCGCGGCGGCCGACGTCGCCGTGCCGCCCCTGACCGGGCGCGTGGTCGATCAGACCGGGACGCTCACCCAGAGCGATATCGACTCGCTGAACGCCAAGCTGAAGGACTTGGAGAGCCGCAAGGGCAGCCAGGTCGCGGTCCTGATCGTACCGACCACACAGCCCGAAACCATCGAGCAGTTCTCGATCCGGGCCGCGGAGGCCTGGAAGATCGGACGCAAGAAGATCGACGATGGCGCGCTGCTTGTCATTGCCAAGAATGACCACAGGCTGCGTATCGAGGTCGGCTATGGGCTCGAGGGCAGCCTCACCGACGTGACATCGAGGCGCATCATCGACGAGGTGATCACGCCGGATTTCCGCGCCGGCGATTTTGCCGGCGGCATTTCCAAGGGCGTCGACCGCATCATCGCCGTCATCGATGGTGAGCCATTGCCGCCGCCGAAGCCGGAGGCATCGCACGGCTCGGACGTCGACTGGAGCAGCTTTCTCAACCCGCTCAACCCGTTCACCATCTTCGGCATCTATGTGATCGGCGCGATCTGCCGCAATCTGCTCGGGCGTCTGCTGGGCTCGGCGACCGCCGGCATCGTGGTCGGCGGCCTCGGCTGGTACCTGTTCGGCTCGATCGCCCTCGCGCTGCTGCTGGGCGGCATCGTCTCGACATTGACCTTCTTTGCCGACGGCATCATCGCGGCGAGCCAGAATGCCGCGCGGCAGTCGGGCCGCGGACGGGGCAGCGGCTGGTCAGGCGGCTTCTCCGGCGGCAGCAGCAGCGGCTGGAGCTCCGGCTCGAGCTCGAGCGACAGCGGCTTCTCGGGCGGCGGCGGCAGCTTTGGTGGCGGCGGCGCCTCGGGAAGCTGGTGAGAGGCGGTTCGTTCATGAGCATCAAGCGCATCACCAGGCATCTGATCGAGCACCATTGGCGCGCGCGCCGCATCTTCACGCGAGAGGTGCTTGACCGTATCGAGCAGGCGATCAGGACCGGCGAGGCCACGCATTCGGGCCAGGTCCGCTTCGTCGTCGAGGGCGCGCTCGACGGCGCGCCCCTGTTCCGCAACCAGTCCGCCCGGCAGCGCGCGCTCGACGTCTTCTCGCAATTGCGGATCTGGGACACCGAGCACAATAACGGCGTGCTGATTTATCTGTTGCTCGCCGATCGCAAGGTCGAGATCATCGCCGACCGCGGCATCGATGCGCGGGTCGGTCAGGCCGGCTGGCAGGCGATCTGCCGCACCATGGAAGCGGAGTTTCGCAAGTCGCACTTCGAGGCCGCCGTGATCAAGGGCATCCAGGCGGTGTCGCGCCTGCTCGCGACCCACTTCCCGCCGCAAGGCCCGCATCGCAACGAGCTGCCGGACGCGCCGGTGGTGATGTAGGTGGGCTCACGCCGGCTACGAATAACGCTACCTCGTCAGCGCGACGTTCCTGAACGCGGCGACCAGCGGCTTCTCCAGCTTGCCATCCATGCTCCTCAGAATGCCGTAGGCATCCTCGCGCGACATCGGCGCGCGGTAGCGGCGGTTTTCGATCAGGGCGGCGAAGATATCCGAGATGGTGAGAATGCGGACGATGTCCTTGATGCTGCCGTTGGCGAGGCCATCGGGATAGCCGCTGCCGTCGAGATATTCGTGATGGTGCCGCACGGCATCGAGGATTTCGGGGTTGATCTGGTCGTTGTCCTTGAGCACGTCGTAACCGACGCCGGGATGGGTTTCGATCAGCGCACGCTCGCGATCGTCGAGCTTGCCGGGCTTGTCGAGAACTTCGAGCGGGATCTTGGCCTTGCCGACATCGTGAAACATCGCGGCCGAATAAAGCCGTTCCACATCCGCTTTGGGAACGCCGAGGCTGAGGCCGAAATCGACGGCAATCCCCGTCACCAAAAGGCAATGTTGATAGGTGCCCTCATGGTGCCGCCGCACGGTGGTGAGCCAGTCGGCAAGGCCATTTTCGGCGATGCAGTCGGCGATGTGGCTGCCCCCGCTCCTGGCGCTCTGGACGTCGATCGGCAGGCCGGTTGCGGCCGCGGAGAACATCGAGGCGAGCGCGGCTTCGGCGACGGCGGCCGCGACCTGGGACCCTTGCGCCTCGCCCACCGCTTCGCTGCCCGCGGAAGGCTCGCCCAGTTCGGCATAGAGCTTGGCCTGGTTGAGCGGACCGAGCAGTACGCGGGTTGCGCCCAGTGCATAGGCCTGGCTGACATGCAGATGCGCGGTGGCATCAACCAGAAAGATGCGCTTGCGCACCTTGCTTAAGGCGCGGATGATCTTCTTCAGCGCATGGATGTTCTCGAGCGTGCGCAGGTCCGCCCTGATCACAAGTGCAGTCACCTCGCCACGCTGCACGCCCGTCCCACACAGCAGCTCCGAGCTGACCGGAAATTTCGGCTCCAGCAGCTTGCGAACTGCAATGAGCTTGTTGGGATCGTCGGCGACCACGTGGACGGGCATCAGCGCGGCTACCTTCGCTCGCGCCAGGCACGGGCCGTTCGTCCATCGGGATCCTGCTCCCGACGACGAGCGGTCGCGACCGTCCGCTGGGCCAAAAACGTCACTGCTTCCTCTCGCTGACTGCGGCCTTCTTCTCCGTGCGCTCGACCTTCGCGCTGCTCTCGGTTTTCTTCTGGCCGGGCTTGACTTGCACGAAGCGAATGCCGGCATTGCAGCCGTCGATCCAGACCAGCTCGCAGCGCCGGAAGGCAAGCCCGGTGGATGACAGCAGCAGGAAGAACTCCTTGGCCTGCAGCACCTCGACCGTGCCTTCGACCTCGATCTTGGCGCCGGTCTCGGAGATGTCGAGCAGGACGCAGCTGCGCCGCCAGGTGCCGTCGACGCCCATCAGATTGACGGGGTGCTTGTGGTCGAACCGGACGCGATTGGCTTTGCGGTTCTCGCCGTTCAACATCAGACGGCCTCCTTCACGAGCTTGACTGAAGCGGGTACCGGGGGCTCGAAGCGGATGGTGTATTGGGCGGATGAGAGATAGAGCGTCTCGAACATTTCCTTGCCCATCTCGAGCTGCTCTTTTGTGGGTTTGGGAGTGCGGCGGTTGTTGAGCACCGCAACGGCGGTCTGCCAGTTCAGGCGCGCCGCACGGCAGGCGATGATGACGCCCTCGCAGCGCTGGTCATCCATCAGCGGCTCGATCGCCTCCACGCTGGCGCCCGACAGCACCGCAAGCGAGGCGACCAGATTTGTCAGCTCGCGGCGCATGGCAAAGCGGTTGACACTGGAATCGTTGAGCTTGCCGATGCGGTTCAGTCCCTCGACCATGGCAAGCGCGTCCGTATAATCGGTCGCCGCGTTCGCCTCACGCGGCGGCGGTTCGGGGCTGACCGCTGCGATGGCGGATTGAATCGTCTCGCGCAGCGGAGCAGGCGCGATCGTCATGAGGCGCGCACGCACGGTGTCGCTGGTCTTGGCCAGCAATTCGGCAAGCTTGCCCGCAGGCAAATCCGTGCGCAGCGCCGCCGCTTCCGCCACCGTCTCGTCGCGCTCGGCGATCGCAAGCAGCGCCGCATGGCTCCGTTCGGTAAACCGGGCGCCCGGATTTTTCACCAGCGCCCGGGCGGCCTCCTTGCCGGCGCGCTTGAGCACGAGGCAGGTGATGTCTTCGCTGAGCGAGGCGCGGCCGGCGATCGCCAGCAGATGCCGCTGACCGCGCTCGCAGATGATCTGCACCAGCGCATCGTCGGCAAGCGATGCCGCGCGGGCCAGCACGGGGGCGGCGACGGTGTCGTCGGCGTGACGCGCCAGCCGGCGGATCGTTTCAGCCGGCGCTGGCTCCAGCCCCGCCAGCGTGGCGCTGATGCCGGCGAGCGCGCGGGCGTCGCTGCGCTCGACCAGCTTGACGAGCACGCCGTCGAAAATTCCGATCTGGTCCGGCTGCAGGCGACCTGCGGCCGACCGAAACAGGTCCGTGAGCGCGCGCAGCATGCGCGCCCGCCGCTCGGGCGGGCCGCTCCTTGCGATCAGCTCGACCTCGGCGAGGAGTTCGGAGCAAGCGATGGCGGTCATGACGGTGAAATGGCGTGAATGAAATGACTCGGGTTCAAGCCGCTGAATTTCACCTGCTAAGAATTAATGGAGTTTATTCAAATTGCGTCTTGCGGTTGCAGCCGGGGCCGTCAGAGGTTAAAACTGTATCGAAATTCGGCAAGTAAGCGGACAGATGAGTCCCATGTTGTGGGCTAGCTGTATCCTGATACCGAGCGAGCCCGACCGGATGGGATCTGCACATAGTATCAACTGTGATTTCGCTTACCAGACTACCGTCACTTGCGGAGACGCTGTCACGCCCTGAACCCGCACCCGGCGAAATTTGTAAGTTCAATGAACAACTCAGGCCAGCCGAATTTGGCGCCTCAGATCTACAAATTCTCCGACGTCGATGAGTTTCGAAGCTCGGTGCGAAATCTCCAGGTCGATTTCACGCCTTTGGCCCGGAGCATTTCGGCCGAGCAGATCATCCTGAATCTGCCGGGCTGCTCGATCAATCTCATCAAGTCATTTCCGCGGATCACCGACGGCCAGTTCGCTGCCGATTGCACCTGCGTCGGCTTTACCATGGATGAGGGCATTCCGATCCGCTTCAACGGGGTCGACGAGGTGCCATCGGCCGTCGTGATCGGCAGCAATGGGCCGGCCTACACCACCGTCGAGCGCGTCGGGCGGCAATACGCCTCCATCGTGTTCAGCCCGCAGCTCGACGATCGCGGCTGGCCCGATGCGGGTTCGAATTTTCGCATGTTCGAGACGTCGGCGCCGGCGTTTGGCTGGCTTCGTGCGCTGGTGTGGGAAATCATGTCGGTCTCGTCGAACGAGACTGACCTCGAGGCGCGCCAGGTCGGCGCCGCCATTCGCGAGTCGCTGCTTGCAGGGATCGACGCCGCCTTTATCGATGTCCTTCCACCGAAGCGGTCCGCGCGCGCAAACACGCTGCGGCAGTTCCGGATCTTCAAGGAGATCCGGGAGATCCTTGCGGGCAGCATCGGCCACCCGATCTACTCCAGCGATCTTGCCAAGCAGCTCGGCGTATCGGTGCGCACCATCCATGATGCCGTGCTGGATTGCAGCGGCATGAGCCTGCATCGCTATCTGCGCCAGCGCCGGCTCTGGCTGGTGCGCCAGCAGCTGCGCGCGGGCACCCAGAGCGTCAAGGCCGCGGCGCTGGCTTTCGGCTTCTGGCATTTCGGCGATTTTGCCCAGAGCTACCGCTCCCTGTTCGGCGAGACGCCGTCCGAGACGCTGGCGCGGGCGCGAGGCGGGTGAGGGCGCAATCGGTTGCGCATCGCCCGCAGCGCCGTGCTAAGCCGGCAATGCGCGGCGTTCTGCTTTCGACTCCCGCGCACCTTTGCAGATGCGACCACGCAGCTGAGAGAGCCGGACAGCCAGATCATGCCGAAAGGCAAGACAGCAGCGAGTGAAAAGATCGACAGCGCCAAACTGCCGCGACGCGGCCGGCCGCGCTCGACCAGGACCACGGCCGCCATTCTCGCAAGCGCCTATCAGCTGATGGCGAGCGAGGGGCTCGCGGCCGCCAGCATCGACGCGGTGGCGCGGCACTCCAACGTCTCGAAGATGACCATCTACAAATGGTGGCCGTCGCGCGAGGCGCTGCTGATCGACGCCTTCCTCAACCAGGCGGCACTGATGCTGCCGCTCTCGAGCGCCGGCGATGCGGTGACCCGCCTGCGGCGGCACGTCACCGCCTATGCCGACGCGCTGGGCGGTGAATTCGGCCGGGTGCAGCTCGCGGTGATCTCCGAATGCGTCGCCACCACCGGCTCGGCCGCGATCTTCTACGAGCGCTATTTGAAACTCCGCCGCGATGCGATCGTCGAGATCATCGCGGCCGGCCAGAAGGACGGCTGCATCGGCAGCCCTGGCGCGCCGGCCGATCTCTACGATGCAATCTATGGCAGCCTGTTCTACCGCTCCATCTTCGGCATCAAGCCAATCTCGCCGGCCTACGCGCGCAATCTGGTGGAGCTGGTGTTGCAGCCGGCGGGCGGGAAATAGAGGCAATAGTTCGCAGGAATTTTGCTTCCTGGCAGCTGCTTTCCAGGTGCCTGTAGCCTGTGCAACAGATCAGCACGTTGTGCACACCAGCGGGACCCATTAAGCGAACGTGATGTTTGGGGGACTATTATCGGATAGCAACTCCTCTATTTGCGCGATGCCTAGCTTTTCGGACGCCACCACCGCGGCTTGTTTCGCCTGTATTGATGCGCAACGACCGGTTCGGCGAACGAGATTGTTTCGGAAACGAACTCCGTCAGGAGGCGTCCGACTCGATCTAGCTCTGGCTGTACCCCTCCAAGGTCCCAAATATCCTGCCGCATCTGTTCGTAAAGATTTTGGAGTTGCTCATTGTCCGTGCCGTATTCAGCGCTCGCTCGATGAGCAAGCATTTGAGCCGCAACTTCTATGTACCTGCGCGCCTGATGCAGTTTCAAGAACGTATGCTCGACGCTTGCACCGAATAGCGCCATGCACCGTGGCTGAACGGCCCAAACTCGCTCAAAAAATTTCGCGTTGGCATTGATGCGCTTTATCGAAGCGTAGTACGGCCCTCGCCGCGATCGCCGATCTTCCGTGTCGTTTTCCCATGCAGGCATATCTGCCCACTCGTACCCCTCGGTGAGTGGGCTTCGAATATTTCCAAAGATGAATTTCGTCTCGTGCGCAATGGTGAGTGCCTCGAAAGCAGTCTCGATGCGCCGCTCTTCTAATTTCTCCCGCCGCCATCGTTCAAAGGAGCGGAATCCGCCAATCGCGATTGTGATGGTGATCCCAAATCCGACGAGGGTGAACACTTGCGTCCATCCAAATGCCCACGGGTCCACGATTATGCTCCCTGAATTGATAGTCTAGCATCAGGTCGTCGAATAGTGTCGTCGCCGTACTCGGTCTATATGTGAGTCTACAAGTTCTCGATACTGCTCTCCTAGCCCGTATGGGGAGGGTATGTATATCGATAGACACTGGACCTTTGGGCGAGGGATTTCTTTCCACGAGCGACGGCTCACCTTCGCATATGCGGCGGCAACCCCTCACCCAATTGAACCTTGTGTCCACCAGCGGAGCTGCCCTCTCCCACAAGGGGCGAGGGCACAACAATCGGCGGCGCCACTTCCTTGGACCTAGCTCACCGCATCCGCGCAAAGCGCTGCTGCTGGCTCCGAAACCATCCCCAGGTCTGTCGCGTCACGGCGCGATAGCCGCGGCCGCGATGCTTGATCCTGTCGTCGACCAATGCGTTCAGCCTCGGCAAGGCATGAAACGGCACCGATGGATAGGCGTGGTGCTCGACATGGTAGGGCATGTTCCAGGCGAACCATTTCATGATCATGCCGGTGTAGGTGGTTCGCGTGCTCAGGAAGGCGCTGCGTTCGCGGTCGCAGCCGGTGTGCTCGGCGTAGAGATAGGGCCGCAAGATCAGCTGTCCGAGCAGGAGCGGCGCGATCCAGACCTTGAGCAGGATCGCCGTATGAAGCGCAAGCGAGCCGGCGAGCAGCAGCGCGTAGCCGAGCACGTAGAGCCGCGCTTCGGTCACGATGATCGCGCGCTTGTTGGCGGCGACCCACGGCACCGCGACCCGCCCGGTGAAGGCATGACGCAGCATCAGAAGCACGCGGCCGCCGACCTGCAGCAGCCCGGTATAGGCGATCGCAAGTTGGGTGTCGGAGGCGGGCTTGGGGCCGACGATCAGCTCGGGATCCTTGTCCGGATCCTGGGTGTAGCGATGATGATCCCAGTGAAACAGGCAGTAATATTGGTAAGGCAGCCAGATCAGGAACGCGGAGAGATTGCCGACGATCAGATTGAGCGCGCGGCTCGCAAAGGCGGTCTTGTGCGCGGTCTCGTGCACGGCCATGAACAGGAAGGCTATGAAATAGCCTTGCAGTGCGATGAGCGGCAGTGCCCAGAGGAGACCATGGCGCGCGGAGACGAGCCAGATCAGGCTGCCCGTTACGATCACCGCGCCGTAATGGCTGATGCCGCGGATCGCGCCCTTCACATCGGAACGGACAGACAATTCGCGCAGCGCCGCGGGCGCGAGCGGCTTGTCCCGCAATTCGGTTTGGTCGTCCAGAGTGGTGCTCATCATGTGCCTGTCCGCCTCGTTGCGGATAATAACTGTACTAATAGTACAATTAATCCGACGGGACGGCAACCTGTTCCCCGGGGCAATACTCCGGAATGACCGGAGTGATTTGCCCGCCGGGTGCGCGGCACAAGGGGCTGTCAAGCCTTTGTCGCAAAAATATTTCGCTTTCCAGAAATTCGGATTTGCCGTATATGCCCGGTATCCCGCCTCAAGCATGAGGGGCGTATCGCGGTCGTCACGAAACGCGAGGCGGAATGCGGTGGACGTGAAGGTGCTGTCAGACGTGCGGCATCGACACGGACGGTGAAATCGTGTGGTCCTGGCGCCCCAAAGGCTCGGCGCTAATGCCGACGATGCGCAAGCGCATCGCGGCGGACGGTGGCAATCGGCAAGGTTCACCGAGGAGAGCACGCTATAAGCCGTAAACCACTGCGCAGGGAAGGCCGGAGTGATGTCCGCTGTACCTGTGGTTTCGCGCCCTTTGCGCAACTTTTCTGGCGCGAGGGCCCCGGGTGCAGCAGTCACCCGGTCTTCCCTGCGCCCTTGTGGATTTCAAGAGGGCAAAGCCGATGCAAAGCTCGGGCGGATTGCGCCGCGAGGACGCGGTCCCGCGTCTCTTTCCGCTATTGAGCGCAATATCGTCGTCCCGGCGAAGGCCGGGACCCATAACCCCAGGGAATGGTCGTTGCGAAGGAAGATCGACTTGCACCGTGCACGACAGCTAGATTCCGCGGGTCAGGGTCCCGGCCTTCGCCCGGCCTTCGCAGGGACGACGACAGAGTTAGCAAAGCTTCAGCAGCATCAGCATCGTTATCATCTACGCCTTCGCGGACGGCCGTGCGGCGACGCGGTTGAACCAGGCGACAACGTTGGTGTTGGCGGGGTCGAGCGGCTGGCCGACTGTGCTTGCAAAAGCGATCATGCAATAGAGCAGGATGTCGGCGAGTGTGAAGCGCTTGCCGCAGAGGAAGTCGCGCCCGTCGGCCAGCTGCTCGTTCAGCCATTGCAGGCGATGCGCCGCGATCTTCTTCAACCCCGGCGAGGCTTCGGGGACGCAGACGACGCGCTTTTCGAAAAATCGCAGCCCCTCGCCGAAGCGGAAGCCGTTGGTCATGGGCTCGGCGATATTGAGGTCGACGCGGCGCGTCCACATCCGGCACTCGGCGCGCTCCTCGGCGGTGGCGCCGATCAAGGGCGGGTTCGGATGCGTCTCCTCGAGATATTCGCAGATCGCTACCACCTCGGAGAGATGGAAGCCGTTGTCCAGCTCGAGCGTCGGCATCTGGCCCATGGGGTTGCGCTTGAGATGCGCCTCCTGCCGGTTTTCGCCGCCGCGCAGGTCCACCGTCTGCTTCGGCGTCTCGATGCCCTTCTCCGCCATGAACATGCGGACCACGTGCGGGTTCGGCCCGATGGAATCGTAAAGCTTCATGTCTCCTCCCTTTTGCCTTTTTTGGTTAACGCAGCTTTTTGAGCAGACGGGGCGGCCGCTTGTCAAACCAGGGGCAATCGGGGCGCGCGCACGCGAAATCGATGCTGTCGCCGGTATATTTGTCGCCGTGCAGGCAATCGCGATCTCAGAATGCGGCAGCGGCCGCCACGCTCTCGACCCAAATCCGCCCAGCAAAAATCCCTAAAATTTCGGTAAGGCCGTCCTCTCAAGGACGCCAGTAACGAATTGGCAAGCAATGAAGGTTACCAAATGGTCAACCTTTGCTGGAGATTTTGATCGTGAGCGAACAACAAGCCGAGCAGAGTGGTGGCGCTGACACCGGTTCCCTCGACGCCGGACCGGCCGTTCCCAATTCCCTGGCCAACCCGAGCGAGACTGTGACGGCATCCGGGCAGGACCCGCGCAGCGTCGAATCTCCCACCATCGCGCCGGGGGCGGAGGCGGTGAAAGCTGACGAGCCCAAGGTCGAGACGATGGCGGAGGGGAAGGTCGAAGAGATCGCCGAGGCGCCCAAAGCCGAGGTCCCCGACGCCGAGATGCCCAAGCCTGAGATACCAACGGCCGAGATGCCAAAGGCCGAACCGTTCAAGGTCGAGGCCGTCGCGGCTGATGCGTCCAGGCCGGAAGCGGTCAGCTCTGAAGCGGTCAACTCCGAAGTGATCCAGGCTTCTGAGGTGACCAAGCCTGACCTGACCAAGTCCGAAGTGACCAAGTCGGCCAGCTCCAAGGACGAGGCGCCGAACAGTGGGCCGGCCAAGTCCGAACCCGCCAAGTCCGAACCCGCCAAGTCCGAAGCTGTCAAGTCCGACTCCGCCAGGATCGAGGCGGTCAAGGCCGAGCGGGCACGCGCGCGCGAACTCCTGGTCATGTCGCCACGCGAGGACTGGAAGCGCGTCAAGGCCAACCTCGAAAAGGGCAGCTTCGAAAAAACCGGCTTCGATAGGACCAGGTTCGAAGGCCGGAAATCCGCTCCGGAGCCGGAGAAGGAAGCGCCGCCTGCCCACGATGGCCGGCGCCGTTTTAGGGTCATGGCCGCTATGCTGGCGCTTGCCGTGATTGCCGGCGCCGCCGGAGGCGCGTTTGCAACCATCGGGCTGTCGCATTTCACCGAGACGGCCTCCACGGGCGCACCCAACACGAGCGCGCTGGAAGCCTCGGTCGCACGCATCGATGCGGATATCGTGGCGCTGAAGGCGGGGCTGGAGCAGACCACCAAAGCGGGGCTGGCCCAGTTCAACAAGACCAGCGACCGGCTCGAGCGCATCGAGAAGGCGCAGAGCGAGCCCAATGCCAAGCTCGCCAGGCTGAGCGAAGCCGTCGACAAGCTACATGCCGCGGCGCCTGCGCAGGCTGCGGTCGCCGCCGCCGCGCCCACCCCGGTCGCGACCGCCGCGCCGAGGGACGTCACCGGCACGGTGACGGCGCCTGCGGGCGCCCAGCCGCTGCCGATGCCGCAGGTCTCGCCGACCGCCGCCGCGGCCGGCACGACGCCGAAGACCGAGGTCGGTCGCCTGCCGACCGTCGACAATTGGGTGCTGCGCGATGTCAGCCACGGCTCGGCGCTGATCGAGGGGCGCACCGGTCTCTATGAGGTCTTCGCCGGCGATCCCGTCCCCGGGCTCGGCCGGGTCGAGGCGATCCGCAAGCAGGATGGCCGGTGGGTGGTCATTACGCCCAAGGGGCTGATCGTGGCGCGCTGAAGGCCGGGCCGAGATTCATTCCCGATCGCAGAGGCGCTTCACTCTCAAGTGAGGCGCCTTTTGTCCATGAATAGGCCGGGATGTTGCGGTGTTAGTCCCCTCATGCACAGCCTCACACGACCGCTTCTCGCCCTCGTCTTTTTGCTCGGCCTTGCGCCCATCGCCCAGGCTCCGGCCGCCCAGCCGGCAGACACCGCGCCGCTCGAACGCGGCGCGGCCATCATCGATCCCTTGGCGCTGCGCGCGCTCGACGCCGGCCGGCTCGGTCTCGGCGGGATGCTGCGGCCCGATGCCTCCGTGAGCACGCCGCTCGCCAGCAACGAACTGTTCGCGCTGCCCTCGATGCGGGGCGTTCGCACGGCCATGGACGCCGAATTCGAGCGCTATATCGCGCACCACAAGGCGAGTTTGCCGAACGAAAGCATCGGCGTCGGGCCAGGCTTCGCGTTCCAGCTGTTCGACCGCGCCACACTGGACTCGCCGGACACACGCTTCATTCTGTCCGGGATCGTCAACCGCATGGACCGCGCCTATGTCGATCCAGCATCATGCGGCGAGATCAGGCTGGTCTATCGCCTGACACAGACCAAGGCGGCCGAGATCGGCGAAGCCTCGGTGACGCCGCGGCTGCCGATGACGCTGAACATGGTGCTCAAGGCCAAGGGCGAACACGATGTCGATGCCAAGGGCGCGCCGCTCACCTGTGCCGAGATCGCACGGCGCTGGCTTGCGACCGCGGACATCAACCTCACCGGCGTCGAGCTTGCGGACAAGCTGACCGAAGCGGGCGGCGCGCTTGCCACCGTAGCGCCCGCAAACATCGTGCGGATCGAGACCAATCTGCAGATCGCGCATGCGCCGAAATCGGAAGCGCGCGACTTCCGTACCGATTACCTGATGAAGGTGTTCGACTATAGCGCGACCTCGAACAGCTTCGAGGAAGCGACGCTGGAAAACCAGATCGATCGCGAGCGCCTGCTCGCCGATCATGATCTGCAGCACGAGTTCAAGGCGTGGCTGCTCGATCCCCTAAACCTGATTGAGTTCGACCGCGGGACCCTGCTGATTCCAGAGAAATTCCTCAGCAAGGCTGCGATCGCACCGACGCCCACTGGCCTCGCTGCCTCGGACATGCAGCCGGCCTTCGGCCTGGTGGCGGGCGAGGACGGCACCGACAACCCCGTGTTCAGCGAAGCCGATGTCGTCGGTGCGCTGAAGAGGGCCGCGGACCAGGGCATTACGCTGCAGAACATCCGCTCGGTGGCGGGCTTCGAGCGCAGGCTGAACGACATCACCTGCGCCGGCTGCCATCAGACCCGGGGCATCGGCGGCTTCCATTTCCCCGGCGTCGACTGGATGGCGGCAAACCCCTCCAACACCATCGTGGTGCCGGCGTCGCCGCATTTCTTCGGCGACCAGGTGCGGCGGCGCGATATCATCGCCGCGTTTGCCGAGGGCAAGCCGGTTGATTTCTCGCGCGGCTTCGCCAGCCGTCCGCAATCGCGCGGCTCGACCGAGCTTGCCGGCACCGAATATGACGACGGCTGGGGCGCGCATTGCTATGTGCAGCATGAGAACACGTCCGAGAACGATGCGAGCTTCGCCGCCTGGGGCTGCGCGGAGGGGCTGGCCTGCCAGGCCATGAGCCCGGCCAGCCGGATCGGCATGTGCTTCGTCAAGCCAAGATAGCGCATTCGGCTCGGAACGCCCGGGCCGGAATTGACTGCAGGCTGGCTATTCGTGTTTCATCGCCGCAAATAAACGCATGAACCGGAAAAGTGTGTAGCGTTTTCCGAAAAGTTCATGCGCGATAAGAGGCGGGATGGAAACATGGACGAGGTCATCATCGTCGGTGCCGGTATCGGCGGACTGACGCTGGCGCTTGCGCTGCATGCGCGAGGCATCCCCTGCCGGGTGTTCGAGTCGGTCGCGGATATCCGCGCCGTCGGCGTCGGCATCAATCTGCTGCCGCATGCGACCAGGGAGTATGCTGCGCTCGGTCTCGAACCGGCGCTGGCCAGGGTGGCGATCGAAACCACCGATGCGACCTTCTTCAACCGCTACGGCCAGCTGATCTACCAGGAGCCGCTCGGCCGTCGCGCCGGCTACGATCATCCGCAATTCTCGATCCATCGTGGCGACCTGCAGATGGTCCTGCTCAATGCCTTCCGCGAACGCATTGGCAGCGACCGGCTTGCGACCGGTCGGCATTGCGTCGGCGTCACCCAGGATGACGCCGGTGCAACCGTCAGCTTCGCCGATGGCTCCGCGGCGCGTGGGCGCGTGGTGGTGGCGTGCGACGGCATCAATTCGGCAATCCGCAAGCAATTCTTCCCGGACGAAGGCGAGCCGCGCTATTCCGGCGTCAACATGTGGCGCGGCGTGACACGGTGGAAGCCAATCCTCTCCGGCGCCAGCATGGTACGCGCCGGCTGGCTGTCGCATGGCAAGATGGTGATCTATCCGATCCGCGCCGCCGGCAGCGATGGCTTGCAGCTGGTCAACTGGGTCGCCGAGATCGAGACGACGACATATCGCAGGCGCGACTGGAACCGCCCCGGCGAGCTCGCCGATTTCATCGACGCATTCGCGGATTGGCATTTCGACTGGCTCGATGTGCCCGCGTTCATCCGCGCCGCTGACAGCGTGCTGGAATTTCCGATGGTCGACCAGGAGCCGCTGCCGCGCTGGAGCTTTGGCCGCGTGACGCTGCTCGGCGACGCCGCGCATCCGATGGTGCCGCGCGGCTCCAATGGCGCGGGCCAGGCCATTCTCGACGCACGCTCGCTTAGCTCGGCGCTGGCGGGGCATGCCGATGCTGTCGCAGCATTGTCGGCCTATGAGAGCGAGCGGCTGGAGGCGACCACGCGCGTGGTGCTCGCCAACCGCAGCAATCCCCCGGATGCGATCCTGCGCGAGGTGTTCCAGCGCACGCATGATCGTCCGTTCGGCAGGATCGAGGACGTCATCTCCCGCGATGAACTGGTCGCGCTGTCCGAGGGCTACAAGCGCATCGCCGGTTATTCCAAAGACGCCTTGCGCCAGCATTGAAGCGCGTTAGGCTTATAGCCCACAGCGGTCGAGCAGAACCGCGGGCTTTGGAGGGGAGGGACGGATGGCGGCTCAAGACGCGAACGCCGGCACGCCACCGGAGATCGATCTCGCCGATTTCATCGATCGCCAGCCGGTCGGCCGCTTTCAGCTGCGACTGCTGCTCGGCTGCGCTGCCGTGTTGTTTCTCGACGGCTTCGACACCCAGGCGATCGGCTATGTGGCGCCCGCGCTGGCCAAGGAATGGGGCCTCTCCAAGGGGGCGCTGGGGCCGGTGTTCAGCGCCGGCCTGTTCGGGCTGATGATCGGCGCGCTGGTATTCGGGCCGCTTGCCGACCGCATCGGGCGCAAGAAGATCATTGTGCTCTCCACGCTCGCCTTCGGTGTCGGCGCGCTGATCACGGCGGTTGTGAGCGATCTCAATGCGCTGCTGGCGATCCGCTTCCTGACCGGGCTCGGGCTCGGCGGTGCCATGCCGAATGCCATTGCCATGACCGCGGAGTTCAACCCGCGGCGGCGGCGCGCCACCATGGTGATGATCATGTTCTGCGGCTTCTCGGTCGGCGCTGCACTCGGTGGCCTGCTCGCCGCCTGGCTGATCCCGCAATTCGGCTGGCGCGCGGTATTCATTGTCGGTGGCGTGGCGCCGCTCCTCATGGTGCCGATCCTGGTCCTGCGCCTGCCGGAATCGGTGCGCTTCCTGGCAACGCAGGGCCATGCGCCCGAGCGGGTTGCCGAATTGCTGAAAGCGATCAGCCCGCACACGGCCTTCGCGCCGGGCGTCCTGTTTGTGGTGCGCGAGACGCACCTTGCCGGCCTGCCTGTCGCCCACCTGTTTCGCGAGGGCCGCACCCCCGTCACGCTGCTGCTGTGGGTCGTGTTCTTCATGAGCCTGCTCGACATCTATTTCCTGGCAAACTGGCTCCCCACTGTCCTCAATGATCTCGGTGCGTCGGTGTCGCGGGCGGTCCTGATCGGATCGATGCTGCAGGTTGGCGGCGTGGTCGGCACGCTTGCGCTCGGCAGCATCATCGACCGCTTCTCGTTTCGCGCACTGGCGCTGGTCTATCTGATAGCCGTGTTCGCGGTCGGCGCCATCGGCCAGCTCGGCCATTCGGCTGTGCTGGTCTCGCTCGCGATATTTGCCGCCGGATTCTGCGTGGTCGGCGGCCAGATCGCCGCCAACGCGCTGGCAGCGGGCTTCTATCCGACCTCGGTCAGGGCGACCGGCGTCGGCTGGGCGCTCGGCATGGGGCGGGTCGGCTCGATCGTGGGGCCCCTCGTTGGCGGCATCCTGCTGGCCGGAAAATGGAGCACCGCGGCCGTCTTCCTCACGGCCGCGGGAGCCGCGCTCTGTGCTGCGCTGGCGGCATTCGGCTTGAGCCGGCTCGCGGGTGGTGGCGCCGGCAGCATGGCCGTTGAGCAATCGACATCATTTGCCGCTAAGCTTGCAGGCGAGGCGGAAGCCGGAACCTGAGCTTGAAGGGCAGGCGATGAGCGATGCCGGCAAGGACGACAGACACGAGCGCAACCGCGTCATTGCGCAGAACGAGGCCGAGCGTCAGACCACCGGGGACATCAGGGTCTCCGGCTGGGCAATCGTGTTCGCCGTCATCGCAGGCTGCATAGCGGTCGGGATTGCCTGGGCCTGGCTCAATCGTTGAGGCTACCCGCCGCGCATGATTGGCCAAGGTGCTCGCACTCTCAGCCAACCGCACCAGATGCGCGTA
The DNA here is from genome assembly GCA_035652015.1 of Bradyrhizobium sp. GTDB lineage: Bacteria > Pseudomonadota > Alphaproteobacteria > Rhizobiales > Xanthobacteraceae > Bradyrhizobium. The sequence continues at coordinate 92,264 of DASREP010000010.1, forward strand.
GCTTCCCAATGGCCGCCTCGTCATAACCCGCCTGGCGCAGGATCTCGTCGCTGTGCTCGCCAATGCCCGGCGGCTTCTTTGGCGCCACCTTGCTCACCCCGTCGATCCAGATTGGGCTGTTGATCGTGAGCATCGTGTCGCCGGCAAACGGCACCAGCACGTCATTGTCGATCATCTGCTGGTCGGTCGGGATATCGTCGAGGATGCCGACCACGCCGAACACGAGGCCGTTGCCGTCGAGCAGCTTGCGCCATTCCGCAAGAGACTTGCTGGCAAAGATCTGGTCAAAAATCCGGATCAGTTCGATCGAGCGCGAATGCCGGTCGGCCTTGGTGGCGAAACGCGCATCCTCGATCAGGTCCTCGCGGCCGAGGCAGCGCATCAAGGTCGGCCACTGCCGCTCCTCATTGAGAAGCGACAGGATGATCCAGCGGCCGTCCTTGCACTTGTAGTGATTGGTAACGGCATTGAGCGCCTGCTCGCGCGGGCGCCGCTTGCTGAATTTGGCGCCGCAGAGCTTGGCCTGCGCCAGCACGCCATTGGCCCAGACGCCGTTCGCCATCAGATTGGTCGAGACGTGGCCGCCCTTGCCGGTGCGCTCGCGCCGGTAGAGCGCGGTCACGATCGCGCTGTAGAACGCCATTGCGCAGGGGTGGTCGCCCATACCGGCGACCGAGCGCGCGGGCGTGGTGTCCTCGTCGGCGCGAACGAGGTCCATCAGCCCTGAGCGCGCCCAATAGGCGTTGCTGTCGAAGCCGGGCTTGTTGGCCTCCTCGCCCTTCTCGCCATAGCCGGTGAAGGAGGCGTAGATCAGGCGCTCATTGAGATGCCCCAGATGATCGTGGGTGATGCCGAGCTTCTCGCGCACGGCGGGCGGCATGTTGGTGATGAAGACATCGGCTTCGCGGACGAGCTTGTACAGCACCTCCCGCGCCTCGGGCTTGGTGAGGTCGAGCGCCAGGCTCTTCTTGTTGCGGGCCTCGAGCATCCAAGCGAAATTGTGCTCGCTGTGCGGATAGCCGGGCAGGTTGGGCAGGTTGCGATAGGGATCGCCCGAGCCCGGTGGCTCGATCTTGATGACATCGGCGCCGAAATCCGACAGCACGGTCGCGGCCGCGGGCGCGGCAATGAAGCTCGCGCAATCCAGAACCTTCAGCCCCTCAAAAATGCCCTTCTCCATCGCTGGCGTCGCTCCGCTTTCTCGCTTCTCGTGTTCGCTGCCGCTGTTTCCGCGCACCGGAATTGCGCCGGCGGGCGGCCCGATCCACGCATTTGACCCATGTTGCGTGCCGATGCAACGCCTGATCCGGAACTCGCCTCGAACTCAGCGGCAAAGCGGGCGCAGCCCTCATCGAACCAAACTCTCAACCCTCCTGATCACAAGTTTAAGCCGGTCATCGACAGCGGCGCTGAATCTGGCATTATTCTCGCCGCAGTTGCGAAAACCCCGGGCAGACCGTCGCAAGCGTGCCCCGAGTCCCCTGACCTCGACGAGAGGCGTCAACGTCATGAGAGGCGACCATAAGAGAGGCATCAGGATGTCGTCCGCCCGCTTTGCTGTGCTGGCGTCGCTCGCGTTGGTTGCGCTGTGCTGGCAGCCGGCACGGGCCACGGCCGGCGACCTCGAAGATTGCATGGGGCTCGTTCCGGACAAGGTGGAGGTCGCCTGCACGGCGATCCTTGGCGACGCGCAGCGTCCGGCCGAGGACCGGGTGAAGGCCTATTTCAGCCGCTCGCGCTTCTTCACCAGCCATGGCAAGTTCGATGCGGGCCTTGCGGACGCCGAAGCCGCCCTGCAGCTCAATCCTCAATCCATAGGCGCGCTGGTGTCGCGCGCTTATGTGCGCCAGCGCAGCGGCAAGCCCGACCTGGCGCTCTCCGACTACAATCGCGCAGTTGAGCTCGATCCGAAAAATCCGTCCGTGCTCACCTCGCGCGGATTCCTGCGCGCCGACCAGAAGGCCTTCCCCGAGGCGCTCGCCGATTTCAGCCAGGCGATTGCATTGCGCCAGGACTTTGCGCAGGCCTATGTCGGGCGTGGGAGGGTCTATGTCGAGACCGGTCAGCTCGATCAGGCGCTTGGCGATCTCAACGCCGCGCTGGCGATGAACGCGACCGTGCAGAGCGGCTTTTTCTGGCGCGGCCAGGTCTATCGGCGCAAGGGCGATGTCGACCGTGCGATCGATGATTTCTCGCGCGCCATCGCGCAAGCACCTCAGATCGAGCGTGGCGCCTATTATGCCCGCGCCGAGCTCTTCATGACCAAGGGCGACTATGCGCGCGCCATCGCGGATTTCGACAGGCTGTTGTCCTTCATGCCCGACAACAAGCAGGTCCAGCAGCAGCGCCAGGCGGCGGTCGCCATGCAGGCCGAGCTTGCCAAAGTGCGGGACACGCCGGCCGCGCAGCCTGCGCCGGCCGCGACAGTTTCACCGCAGATGCGGGCGATCGTCGGCGTGCCGGCTCCCACACCGGCTCCGCCGATGCGGGCGCCGGCAATCGTCGGCGTGCCGGCTACCCCGGCGTCGAATCAGCTTCTCGCGCAGGCCGTGCAGCTGATCGGCCAGAAAAAATTCGCCGAGGCCCTGACGCCGCTCAACCAGGTGCTCGGCGCCGATCCCGCCAACGAGGCCGCGCTCCGGCTGCGCGCACTGTCGCTGATCGTGGTCGGCCGCTATGCCGACGCTCGCGCCGATGCCGACACGCTGCTCAAGGTGAAGCCGAATGATTCGCCGGCGCTGTCGAGCCGGGCCATGGCATCGATCGGCTTGCGGCAATTCGACCAGGCCATCGCCGACGCAAGCCATGCGATCGAAATCGATCCGAAGAATGCGCAAGCCCATCTCGCGCGCGGCATGGGCTATCGGCTCACCGGCAAATGGACTGAGGCGATCGAGAGCTTCGACCGCACCATCGAGCTCAATGCAAAGGACGGCGCGGCGTTCGCCGAGCGCGGTCAGGCCCTGATGGGGGCAGGCAAGTTCGACAAGGCGCTGGTCGATTTCGACCAGGCCCTGGTCATCAATCCGGCCAACGACGTCGCCCGCGCGGCGCGCGGACTGACCCTGCTCCTGAAGGGCAATACCGCCGAAGGCACGGTCGATATCAAGACTGCGCTCGATCGCAATCCGAACAACCAGCTTGCGGAGGTCGGGCAGGGATTGGCGATGCTGCTGTCCGGCCAGAACGATCGCGCGCTGGTCGCGCTCAATCAGGTGGTCGGAAAGAACACGGCCTATGACACGCTCGCCCGCGAGCTTCGTGCCAGGGCCTTGCTGGCGCAGAAGGATGCGACGGGCGCGCTGGTTGACGTCAACGTCGTGCTCGGCCGGCAGCCGAACGATCCCGCCGCCTTGCAGCTGCGCAGCCTGGTGTGGCTCGCGATGCATGAAGTCGAGAAGGCGCTGGACGACCTCAACAAGGCGATTGCCCAGCGCGAGACGGTCGGCAACTATCTGGCGCGCGCGAAGATCTATGAGGCGCAGAACGATTTCGACAAGGCGGCGGAGGATTATCGGAGCGCGACCCAGCTTGCACCGGCGGGCGTATTCGATCTTCTGGCGCAGGCCGAGGCCCGGCAGAAGGTTCAACAGCTCTCGAAAAGAGTCCCTTGCGGCAATACTCCGGCCGCCGGAGGCACGTGCCTTTGAAAGCTCATTCCTCTCCAGAAAGCAGCGCGGCGTTGCCGCCGGCGGCGGCGGTGTTGATGGTCACCGTCTGCTCGGTCGCAAAACGCGTCAGGTAATGCGGGCCGCCCGCCTTGGGGCCGGTGCCCGACAGGCCGAAGCCGCCGAAGGGCTGCACGCCGACGACGGCGCCGATCATGTTGCGGTTGACATAGACGTTGCCGACCGCAAGCGCATCGATCACCATCTCGATCATGTCGTCGATGCGGGAATGGATGCCGAGCGTCAGCCCATAGCCGCTGCCGCCGATGGATCGCAGCACGTCCGCAAGCCGGTCGGGGTGATAGCGTACCACATGCAGGATCGGGCCGAACACTTCTTCGGTCAGCTGGCCGGCGCTGGCCAGTTCGAAAATATGCGGCGCGACGTAATTGCCCGGCGGCGCGGTACCGGCAAAATGCACCCGGGCGATCGTGCTCATCCGCGCGATGTGTGCATCCAGCCTTTGCTTCGCTTCGGCATCGATCACCGGTCCGACGTGGGTTGCGACATCGCTGTTGTCGCCGATCCGAAGCTCACGCGCGGCGCCCGCGATCATCTCGATCATGCGGTCCGCGACGTCCTCCTGCAGGAACAACAGCCGCAGCGCCGAGCAGCGCTGGCCGGCAGAACGGAAGGCGGAGGTGACGACGTCATCGGCGACCTGCTCCGGTAGCGCGGTGGCATCGGCGATCATGGCGTTGATGCCGCCGGTCTCGGCGATCAACGGCACGATCGGGCTGTCTTTGGCGGCAAGCGCCCGGTTGATGCTGCGCGCGACCTCGGTCGAGCCGGTGAAGACGACGCCTGCGATTGTCGGGTGCGCGACCAGCCGTGCGCCGACCGCACCGTCGCCGGGAAGGAGGTGGAGGGCGGATACGGGCACGCCGGCCTCATGCAGCAATCTGACGGCTTCCATCGCAATCAGGGGCGTCTGCTCGGCAGGCTTTGCCAGCACGCTGTTGCCGGCCATCAGTGCAGCCGTGATCTGGCCGGTGAAGATCGCGAGCGGGAAATTCCAGGGCGAGATCGCGACAAAGGCGCCGCGCCCGCGCAAGTCCAGCGCGTTGCTCTCGCCGGTCGGGCCGGGCAGGGCCTCGCTCGCGTCGAACAGCTTGCGGCCCTGGCCGGCATAGTAGCGGCAAAAATCGGCGGCTTCGCGCAGCTCGGACTGGGCGTCGTCGAGCGTCTTGCCGCCCTCGCGCTGCAACAGCGCCATAAAATGCGCCGCGCGGCTTTCCAGCAGATCGGCGGCCTTCTCGAGGATGGCCGCGCGCGTCGACGCTGGCGTTTCATTCCACCGCGCAAAGCCGGCGCGGGCGGCGGCGACTGCGTCGTCCACCTGTGCGGGTGAAGCATCGACCACGGTGCCGATCACTGTCGCCAGATCGGTCGGGCTGACAAGCGGGCGTGCAATCCCGGCGGCGACCTTGCCATCGATGAGAGGGGCCGCCGCAAGGCTTGTGCTCTCCGCGCCGATGGCCGTGAGCAGGCTCTGCAGGGCCGCGCGCTCGCCGAATTCAATGCCGCGGGAATTGATCCGCTGCGGCAGCAACAGATCGCGCGGCAGCGGGATATTGGGATGGGCGGCGCGGTCGGGGCTGCCAACGATCTCGGCCGGACGCCGCAGCAGCGTGGCGATCGGGATTGCGTTGTCCGCGGCAAGCGCCACGAAGGAGGAGTTGGCACCGTTCTCGAGCAGGCGCCGCACCAGGTAAGCGAGCAGGTCGCGATGGCTGCCGACCGGCGCGTAGGTGCGACAGGCGATGTCAGGACGGTCGGCGCGCAAGCGTTCGTAAAGCGCCTCGCCCATGCCATGCAGGCGCTGGAATTCGAAATCGCCGCCGCCGGCAAGCTCGAGAACGGTCGCAACCGTCAGGGCATTGTGGGTGGCGAATTGCGGGAAAATCCGCGGCCGCAGCGCGAGCAGCTGCCGTGCGCAGGCCATATAGTTGAGGTCGGTCATCGCCTTCCGAGTGAAGACGGGATAGCCTGAGAGCCCGCGCTCCTGTGCGCGCTTGATCTCGGTGTCCCAATAAGCGCCCTTCACCAGCCGCACCATCATGCGCCGCGCGTGCGCGCGCGCCAGCGCATCGACATAGTCGATCACGTCGGAAGCGCGCTTCTGATAGGCCTGGATCGCAAGCCCGAAGCCGTCCCAGCCGGCGAGTGAGGGATCGGCAAACGTCGCCGCGATGACGTCGAGCGACAACTCCAGCCGGTCCGCCTCCTCGGCATCGACGGTGAAATTGAGGTCGAAGGCCTTGGCCTGGCGCGCGAGCTCGATCAGACGCGGCACCAGCTCCCGCATCACGCGCGCCTGGCTGATCGCCTCGAAGCGGGGATGCAGCGCCGACAGCTTGACGGAAATGCCGGGCCGGTCGGGCAGGCGGCGGTCGGGCGCGGTGCGGCCGATTGCCTGGATCGCGCTGGCATAGGAGTTGAAGTAACGCTCCGCATCGGCAGCGGTGCGCGCCCCTTCACCGAGCATGTCGAAGGAATAGCGCGCCGGCTGCGCTGAACGCGGCTGGGCCCGTTCCAGTGCCGCCTCGATGGTTTCACCCAGCACAAAGTGGCTGCCCATCAGCCGCATCGCCTGGCGCGTGGCTGCGCGTACCGCCGGCAGCCCGAGCCGTTTCGCGAGCCGCCCGATGGTGCCCTGCGGCGTTTCACCGGGCTGGATGACGCGCGCCGACATGCCGAGCGCCCAGGCCGAGGCGTTGACCAGGAAGGCGCTGGACCTGGTCTCGTGATGAACGAAGTCGCCTTCGCCGAGCTTGTCCTCGATGAACTGATCGGCGGTGCGGGCGTCCGGGACCCGCAGCAAGGCTTCGGCCAGCACCATCAGCGCCAGTCCCTCCTTGGTCGAGAGCGCGAATTCCCGCAAGAGATCCTCGACCCCGCCGAGCCGGTCGTCCTTCGCCCTGACCGCCTCGATCAGGCGCGTGGCGAGACGGTCGATGCGCTGGTCCTGGTCGGGCGCGAGGCGGGCCGCTTCAAGGAGTTTTTCGGCCAGAGGGATGTCGTCCGGCGCATAGGCCGCGGCGAAAGGCGGTGGCGTGGCGGAATCAGTCATGGCGCGCCGGCAGTCTAACACGGTAACCGCGACCGGCATTAGGACGAAAACAGGTGTCTCGCGCAGGAGCGCAACCTCGCTCCCGCCGAATGCAATGTGCTTGGATAATAGATTTTCCCCGCGCGAGCTTCGCGCGGCGGCCGAACTAAACCTTCAGGTTCTCAGCCGAGGTCTTGCCGCGATTGGCGATTTCTTCGTATTCGATGGTTTGTCCTTCATTGAGGGTCGTCAATCCGGCTTTTTGCACCGCCGAAATGTGAACAAACACGTCCTTCCCCCCACTTGAGGGCTGGATGAAACCGTAGCCCTTGGTCGGGTTGAACCACTTGACCGTACCTTTAGCCATTACGTCGTCTCCGCGGGATCAATAAAAATCAAACGAACAAATGGTCCCCGCCGACCACTATGTCCGGCGGTGTAAGGATACGCCGGTTATGGCTTTGATGGTAGCTCAAACAGCGGCGGGAATGTCGCCGGAAATGTTCGATATCGCGGCACATTTGAGCAATTTGCCCTTTTCGCCATCATCGGAGCTGGCGCCGGCAGCGATGCTCACGCAGCCACCGCCGCGCTTTGCTCGGCCAGCCCCAACAGTGTCTTGGCATCGGTCACGACGCACACCGTCATAGGCTCGGCGCGCCCGCGGATCGTCACCTCCTGCCGGGGCTGATCGTTGGCTGCAACCTGGGCCGCTGCGCACACCTGTTCGGAGACGATCACCTCACAGGCGAGGGTCTTGGTCATGTCCTGCAGGCGCGCGGCGACATTGACGGCGTCGCCAAGCGCGGTGAACACCATGTGGTCGCGATAGCCAATGTCGCCGACGATGACCTCGCCGCCATGGATGCCGATGCCGAAGCGGATCGGCTCGCGCAGATCGTGCGACAGGAAGTCGTTCAGCTCGGCGACATTGGTGGCGATCAGCCCGGCCGCGCGCAGGGCACAACGGCAGGCCTCTTCCGCCGTGCTGGCAAGCCCGAACAGCGCCAGCATGCCGTCGCCAACAAACTGGTTTGGCTGTCCGCCGCAGCTGATCACGGCCTGCGAAACCGCGGCGAGGAACCGATTGACAATGAAGACGGTGTCGAACGGCAGCCGCGTCTCGGCGAGCTGGGTCGAGCCGCGCATATCCACGAACAGGCTGACGAGGTAGCGCTCCTCGCCGATCCGGGCGGGATGGCTGGCATGAGCGTTGGCCGAGGTCGTGCTGGGTGTGAATAGCTGGAAGAAGGAAAGATCGCCGGTCGGGCGCAGCTGGCAGGCGAGCCGGATCGACGGATCGCCGCTGCCGACACGGTTGAGCACGAAGGCCTCGCGCTGCGAGGGTTGCGGCAGCGCGCTGTGATCGCCGATCACGCGGATGCGGCAGGTCGAGCAGCGCGCGCGGCCGCCGCAGACGCTCGCATGCGGGACATTGTGGCGGAGGCTCGCCTCGAGCACGCTCAGGCCCTTGGGCACCCGCACGGTCTTGCCGTTGCCATAGGACAGGTTGATCATGCCGCCGCGCCGCTCATGCAATTCGCGCAAACCCCGCGCCAGCAGCGCCGAGCCGATCAGGCCGAGGTAGAACCACAGCGTATAGTCCGTGATCCGGTCCAGGGTCTGCTGTTCCGCCGGCGTGCCCATCTTCCGATCGGACAGATTGACCGCGCGCCATTGCGCATCGCGGCTTGCGGCGATCACCTGGCGTCCGCTCTGGTAGAAGCCAAGCAGCGCCAGCGTCGGGATCAGCACCGCAGCGGCGAGCAGGAGAGGCGCGGCCCGCTGATAAAACCGCTTCATGCGCAGCCAGAAATGCAACCCGATGCAGCCATGCACCCAGGCCACCAGCAGCACGATCGCGATCTCAAGGCCGCGCTCGGGCTTGCCGACCCAGAACACATAGAGCTCCTGGGCATAGAGTTTTTCCTGGCTGAACAGAGCCTGGCCGACGCGCGCGCCAATGATATGGAACAGGACCAGGAGCGGAATGCTCAAGCCGAGCACGAGCTGCAGCGGCTCGATCGCCCGCCAGCGGAATTCGCGCCGCTGGTAGAGCGCCCAGATGCCAAGGCCGGTATGGGTGAAGGCCGCCGTATAGAGGGCTATGGCGACCGGCAGGAACTGCCAGAACAGGGTGTGGTAGTAGACCCCGAGCTCCATCGCCTCGACCGAGATATTGCCGAGCGCATGGTTGAGGAAATGGCTGATCAGATAGCTGAACAGCACCAGCCCGCAGACCAGCCGGACCTGCCTTGCGCTGATGCCGCGCAGCAGCTCTCTTGCTCTCTCCTGGGCCCTCGCGCGGTCGAACATGGTCAGGTGATCCACGGACATCATGACCCGGATTGGAGGCGGTTTATTCCTTGAGGCTGTGAATAGCGTCCAACGGGGCGTTCCGGCAAGGCAAGAGGGGATATTCGGGGCTGCCTGCTGCGTCCCGCACGTTGACACCCACGCCTTCGTCGTGGAAAAGCGCGCCGTGACACCATTCCTGCCCGAGCTTGCCGCCGGCAAAGCGGATCGGTCCGCCCGCCGGCCCATCATCCTCGCTTTCACCGTGATCGCGGCGATGACGGCGCTGCGAATTGCCTATGCCTGCCTGATCGATCTGCGCACCGACGAGGCCTATTACTGGACCTGGTCGAAGGAAAACGTGCTGTGCTTCCTCGATCACCCGCCGATGCTCTCCTGGTTCATCCGGCTGGGGACGTCGATTTTCGGCGACACCCTGTTCGGCGTCCGCTTCGCGGGCATTCTCGGAATGCTGGTGACGCAGTGTCTGCTCGGCGACATCGCGAGGCGCGTGACGCGCGATATGCGCGCCATCGTGCTCGCGGTGCTGCTGCCGGAGGCCGCGGTCTATTACGGGCTCCTGACCGCAAAGGTCGCGCCCGACATTGCCGTGATTCCGTTCTCGGTCGCGATGATGTGGTCGCTGGTGCGGCTCGCTGAAAGCAACGATGCGCGCTGGTGGCTGGCCGCGGGCCTGTTCGGCGGCCTGGCGCTGTTGTCGAAATTCACCGTCGTGCTGTTTGCGCCCGCGATCATCGCGTTCATCCTGGTGCCGGATTGGCGCATGCGCTGGCTGAAGAGCCCCTATCCTTACGCAGCCGTATTGATTGCGGTGGTCGTGTTCTCGCCGGTGCTGATCTGGAACATGCAGCATGACTGGGCCTCGTTCCGCTTCCAGCTGGTGCGCGCCGTCGCGACGCACGAGATCTCGCTGCGCACCGTCGGCGACTATATCGGCCTGCAATTCGGGCTGGTCGGCTTCGTGGTCTTGCCTGTGGTGCTGTCCGGCCTGATCCTCACTGCCCGGCGCGGCTATCTCAAGCGCGAGCCGGTCGCGATCCTGCTATCGACCGCGGTGCTGGTTCCCTTCCTTTATTTCCTCTGGAAGTCGCTATCGCTTCGGGTCGGCGACACCTGGCCGATGTTCATGTGGCCGCTCGGCTTTGCGGCGGCCGCGATCAATCTCGCGATGCTGCCGCGCGAAGGCTGGCCGGCCTGGATGATCAAGTCGACTGTCCGGTGGGCGGAGACCGCGGTGGTATCGGGCATCATCACGGTGGTGCTGGTGTTCCTCTATTCGGTGGCGAGCCCCTGGAATTTCTTCGGCAGCGCCGATCCGATCGGGGGCGAGGCCGGCTATGAGCAGGTTGCCGCGCGGGTGCAGGCACAATTGGAAAACATCGGCGCGACCTGGATCGCGACCACCGATTATCGCACCTATGCGATGATGCGCTGGTATTTCAGGGGTACGAAGACGCCGGTGATCCAGATCAACGAACGCGGCCGCTTCCAGGGCTTTGCCGATCCGGGCATGGAAAGCGTCAAGGGCCACGCCGGCCTCTATGTCGCGCGCGAGCCCGACAACCACTCGGCCCTGTGGAATTTGATTCCGGCCAGGCGCGAGCCGCTCGAGCGCGTCGATCGCGTTTGGCGGGGCGGGGTGATGGATACCTATTCGCTGGAGAAGCTCGACGGCTGGACGCCGGAGCTCAACCCGCCCGCGGATTCGCCGCTGTTCCAGTGGCGTGTGCTGGCGGGAGCAATTGAGATCGCTCGGGTAGCCTAGCCTCTACGCCTCATCTTCGCGCTTGCGCAGGAGATCCTTGGCGAGGTCGGTGAGCGCCGGCTGCGGCAGCGCCGTGAACGGCAGCGGGCGCGTGACCTCGATGGCAGCAAGTCCCAGGCGCGCCGTCAGCAACCCGTTGAGCACGCCTTCGCCGAGCCGCTGCGACAGCTTTGCCGCGATGCCATGGCCGAGCATCTGCTGCACCAGGCTGTCGCTGGCGGCAAGGCCGCCGGTGATGGCGAGATGCGCGATGACATGGCGGAGCAGACGGATCATGCCGAGCGCGCCGGGCCGTCCGCCATAGAGCCGCGCCAGTTGCCGGATCAGCCGCAGCGAAGCCACGAACACGAACAGCACGTCGACGAGCGCGCGCGGGCTCACGGCGGTGACGATGGAGACACGCTGCGCGGCCTGCGAGACCAGGCGGCGCGCTTCGGCGTCCAGCGGCGTCATCAATTCGCGCTCGGCGAGGCGGATCATGTCGGCGCCGTCGATGATATCGTCGACATGGCCCTGCAAGGTCAGCCGTGCGCGGGCGAGCTGCGGATTCTGATGCGCGATCTTCAGGAGATCCGTGACGATGCTGCGGCTCTCGGCGCGGTCGTCGCTGAGGAGCACACTTGTCGCGCGCGCATGCAGCTTTTCGATGGTCGCGAGCCGCGCCAGGGCGAGCAGTTCGCGCGCGGTGAGGACAGCAAGCCCGAGCGTTGCGGCAAATGCAGAGGCTAGCCCAAGGATGCCGAGGCTTTCGCTGCGCGCAAACAGGTTCTCGATGAGTTGCGTGACGCCGAGCCCGGTGCCGAGCAGCACGAGGCCGGCGATGCCGCCCCAGAACACAGTACCCCACCGAAATCCGCGCCGCTCCGGCAGCCGCGTTTCGATCGGCACCGGAAGCTGTGCCGGATCCGCCTCGGGCGTGATCTGGATCGTCCCGCGAAACGTGCGCGATTCGTCCTCGGCGTCGACCACCACAACTCCGGGGTCATCGAGCCTGAAGGTCTGGGGCTTGCGCGGTGGCGTGCGCTCGCTCATTGCAGACGGTCTCCGATTAAAAACTGCAGCGCCCGGTCCAGGCGGATATGGGGCAAAGCGGGCGCGCTGTTCCCCTCGTGCTCCAGCGGCGGCGGGCGGAAGCGCAGGAAGCGGAAATCGGCCGCTTCGGCTGCCGCGCTCGATAGCCCGCGGAACGCGCCTTCCCCATTGAACAGCGCATCCGGGTCGGCCGGCAAGTCGCCAGGAAAGGTCGCGACCTCCGTGTTGCCGTCGAACGTCTCGCCGCCGTCGGTCTCGCCGGGCAAGGGCGAGCCGAGGATCGAGGGCAGTTTGTCGCGGCCGCGCGCGACCATGGCTTCGCGGGTGGCGCGCACGGCGGCCAGTGCCACGACATCGATCAGCGCACCTGTGCTTTCGGCATTGGCAACCGCCTTGCCGACCGCGCGGCGCAGGATCGCTTCCAGCCGGTCATGGCTTGCATGATGCAGATGATCGGCCTTGGTCGCGGCAAACAGGATGCGGTCGATGCGCGGCCGGAACAGCGCGCTCAGAATGGTGGAGCGGCCGACGCGGAAGCAGTCGAGAATGCCGGCCAGCGCCGCCTCGAGATCATGCAGCGCTTCCGGCCCCGAGTTGAACGCGGCCAGCGCATCGACCAGCACGATCTGGCGATCGAGCCTGGCAAAATGATCGCGAAAGAACGGGCGGACCACGACGTCCTTGTAGGCTTCGTAGCGGCGCACCATCATCGCCCAGAGCGAGCCGTCAGGCGCGCTCTCGCCAAGGGGCACATCGAGCGGCGCAAAGGTCAGCGCCGGCGTGTCAGCGAGATTGCCGGGCATCAGGAAGCGGCCGGGCGGCAACAGGCTCATGGCAAAGCGCTCGTCGCGGCAGGCGCGTAAGTAATCGGTGAAAAGTTTTGCGGAGAGCAGGGTTGCCTGCTCATCTTCCTTGGCTTGCGGATCAAGCGTCGCGAGCTGTGCATGCCAGGCAGCGGCAAGCGGCGCGCGAGGCGTCTCTCGCGACAGCGCCAGGCTCTCCCGCGCCCACTGCTCGTAGCTTTTCTGCAGCAGCGGCAGGTCGAGCAGCCATTCGCCGGGATAGTCGACGATATCCAGCGTCAATCGCCGATCTGCGCTGTTTTGCCGCTGGTAATCAATGACCAGGCGCAGCTCGCTGATGTCGACAGTGGAGGAGGGCCAGCGCCGCTCATCGACAAGGGTGCGCAGATGGCTTTCATAGGCAAAGCGCGGCACGGCATCGTCAGGCTGCGGCGCGAGCTCGGCGCGGGCGATCCGGCCCGAGGCGAAAGCTTCGAACACCGGAAAGCGGCCGCCGCGGGTCAGGCCATGGATCAGCGCGGTGATGAACACGGTCTTGCCCGCCCGCGACAGGCCGGTGACGCCGAGCCTGACCGTGGGATTGAAGAAATGCCCGCCATAGTCGAGCAGCGCCCGCGCCGACAGGCGTGCTTCCTCGATGATTTCGGAAAAGCGAGAGGTCATCAGATTTACGGAAACTCGAGGGCACAGGCGGGGTTTTTACGGGAGAGGTGGCCATTGCACGGCCGAAATCAAGCTTCACATTTTGGACGGGGTCTTGAGGTTATGAGGGTTGGGGTTATGAGGGTCTTGGGGGTAATGGGGCTTTTAATGGGCTCTTGGGGTTATGACGCTTGAACTCTTCGTTGACCATCCCGCACCCATAATGAATGCGGGTTAATCAGGAATTCCGGACCAGGCCATGACCATCTTCAGGCTGAAGCAGCTCGCCTCCAACTCCGTCCACGCGGCAGCAGACGCGGTCGGCTGGAACTATGATCGCGCGGAGCTGATCGCCGACGGTATCATCCACGCCGTCGGCATCATCTTCGGGCTGATCGCCGCGACTGCGCTGGTCGTGCTCACCGCCGTCTATGCCTCGGCGCTCGATATCGTCGGCGTCTCGATCTATGTCGCGGGGCTGCTCACCATGCTGGTGCTGTCGGCCACCTACAATCTCTGGCCGGTGTCGCGCGCCAAATGGGTGCTGCGTCGTTTCGATCATTCGGCAATCTATGTGCTGATCGCTGCGACCTACACGCCGTTCATCATGGGGGTGCCACCGACCTTCTTCTCGGTGGCGCTTCTGGTCGGGGTCTGGTGCGTTGCGATATTCGGCATCGTGTTGAAGCTCGGCTGGCCCGGCCGTTTCGACCGGCTCTCGGTCGGGCTCTATCTGGCCTTGGGCTGGAGCGGCATCATGCTCTATGATCGAGTGGTCGAGGTCCTGCCGAGCGTTGCGCTGTGGTTGGTGCTTGCCGGCGGCGCGCTGTACAGCTTTGGCGTGATCTTTCACGCCTGGCGAAGGTTGCGCTTCCAGAACGCAATCTGGCATGCTTTCGTGCTGCTGGGTGCGGCCTGCCATTACACCGCGGTGCTCAACCTGGTTCTGACCTGAGTTTCCTAGCCACAGGAGTGCGCGATGCAGGTGACCGGCAAAGTCGTGGTTGTCACCGGCGGAGGCAACGGCATCGGCAAGGCGCTGTGTGAGGCTTTGCATGGCGCGGGTGCCGCCAGGGTCGTGGTCGCCGACCTTGACGTGCACGCCGCGCGCGACGTCGCCGGCCCCATCAACGGCGCGGCCTTCAAATGCGACGTCGCGCAGGAGAAGGACGTGTTGCATGTGATCGAGGAGACCGAGCGGCAGTTCGGGCCGATCGCGCTGTTCTGCTCCAATGCCGGCATTGGCGGCGGTTTCGATCCAATGTCGGTGAACGCCGGCGGCACCTCCGACGAGCCGTTCGCGCGGAGCTGGGCAGTCCATGTGATGGCCCATATCTATGCCGCGCGGCACCTGATCCCGCGCTACAAGACGCGCGGCGGCGGCTATTTCCTCAACACGATTTCGGCGGCGGGCCTCTTATCGCAGGTCGGCAGCCCTGCTTATTCGACGACGAAACATGCCGCGGTCGGCTTTGCCGAGAACCTCGCGATCTCGCACCGCGCCGACGGCATCAAGGTCTCGATCCTCTGCCCGCAGGGTGTCGACACCAACATGCTGCGCTCCATCCCGAAAGGGCCGCAATCCGGCGACGGTGATCTCTCGCCCGAGCAGGTCGCGTGCGATGCCCTCGCCGGCATCGAGCAGGAGACGTTCCTGATCCTGCCGCATCCGCAGGTGCTCGGCTATATGCGCAAGAAGACCGAGAATTACGACCGCTGGATCGGCGGCATGGCCAAGATCCAGGCCAAGATGCGGGAAGAGTTCGGAAAGTAGACTGACCGGTCATCCTGAGGTGCCGCCGGGGAGCGGCGGCCTCGAAGGGCGACGGCCCCCGCTCTCGCATCGGGGCCGTTCATCCTTCGAGGCTCGCGTTCCGCGAGCGCCTCAGGATGACGGGTTGAAAATGCACGCCGGCAATGATCAAGGAGAGTTCGACCGCATGGATATGCTGGTGAAACTGTATGAGCTGCCGGCTTCCGACGACATGGTGAGCCGGCTTGCTGAAGCCGGAATATCCATCCGCCGCGCTCTGCCTCCGGAGAAGCACAAGGTTCTCGACTGGATACGCGGCAATTTCAGCGAGGCATGGTCAAGCGAGGCCGATGTCGCCTTCGCGCGGCAGCCCGTATCCTGCTTCGTTGCCATCCAGGACAAGCGCCTGCTTGGCTTTGCCTGCCACGACGCGACATGCAGGAACTTCTTCGGTCCAACCGGCGTCGATCCAGAGGCGCGCGGCAAGGGCATCGGCGTCGCCCTGCTGCTCGCCTGCCTCGAAGCGATGCGACATCAGGGCTATGGCTACGCTATCGTCGGCGGGGTCGGCCCCGCCGATTTCTACACCAAAACCGTTGGCGCCATTCCGATCGAGGGATCGCAGCCCGGCATTTATCGCGGGCTGCTTTGAGCACGTTGCGAGGAGTGCGTGATCGGCGCCGGCTAGAGGATTGGGCCGAGCTGATTGCATCTCGGTTCACCTCTCCCTTCGGGAGAGGTGAAGGAATCGCTAGCTAGCTAGCCGGTCAGCCCAGGCACCAGCTCCCCGCCGACTTCGACCTTCATCGTCGATCCCTTCAGATCGCCCTCGAACGGCTGGCAGCGGCCGGCGAGATGCTTGGCGAGAAATGCTTCAGCGACGGCGTAGAAGGCGAAACGGTTGACCGGCCGCACAAAGCCGTGGCCTTCGTCACGGAAGGTGATGTAGGTGACCGGCGCGTTCCGGCTCTTCAGAGCGTCGACCATCTGCTGCGATTCCGCTGCCACCACGCGGACGTCGTTGAGGCCCTGCGCGATCAGGATCGGCTTGGTGGCGCGCTCGAGATGGTTGAGCGGCGATCGGTCGGCCAGAAATGCGCGGCCTTCTTCGGTGTCGGGATTGCCGACCCTGTTTTTCCAGATATTGAACCAGGGCTGCCAGTAAGGCGGGATCGTCGCCATGAACGTCTGCAGGTTGGAGATGCCGAAGAGATCGACGATGCAGGCGAAGACCTCCGGCGTCTTGGTCGCCGACATCAGCGCCGAATAGCCGCCATAGCTGCCGCCGAAGAAGCCGACCCGCGCGGGGTCGGCAAAGCCCTGTCCGACCGCCCAGTCGACGGCGTCGATCAGGTCGTCATGCATGCGCCCGCCCCATTGATGGTCGGCGGCGGTGACGAACGCTTTGCCGTACCCGGTCGAGCCGCGATAGTTCACGCTGAGCACCGCATAGCCGCGATTGGCGAGCCACTGGTGCACCGGACCGAAGCCCCAGTAATCCCGCGCATAGGGGCCGCCGTGAATGACCAGCACCAGTGGGACCTTCCCGCTGGCTCCGATCGGGCGGGTCAGGTAGCCGTTGAGGCGAAGGCCATCGCGTGCCGGAAATGTCACCGGTTCGAGCGGCTGCAGCTTCAGTCCCTCGAGCGCCTTGCGCTGCTTGAACAGCGGCCGCACCTCGCGGGTCTCGCGGTCGAGCAGCACGAACTCGCCGCTCTCGTCGTCGCGCTCGAAAAAGGCGGTCATGACCCGGTCGCCATAGCTGCGGCCGCCCAGATAGATATCGCCCTTGCCGTAGTTCGACAGGACTTCGAGATCCTGCACGGCGCCGGGATCGACCGCGTGCCAGCGCCCACGCTCCTTCTCGGCATGCGCCGTCAGCGGCCGGCGGGCGAAGAAGCTGACATGGTCGATATCGGCCTCGTCGTCGGCAGCGAGCACCGTCTTCTTCTTCGTCGCCATGTCGACCGCAACCAACGCCGCCTTGTCGCGCCCCGCGGTGTCGATCATATAGAGCGTCTTGCCGTCGGCGCTGAACTCCAGGATGTCGGCGCCGTCGAGATCACCGATTGGGACTGTCATGAATGGCGACCAGCTGCCGCTGGCGTGGCGCTCGAACACGTCCATCGAGCCATCGGCGGCAAACTTTCCGGCAAGCCGCAGTTGGAAGTCGCCATCGCAGATGAACCAGGCATACTCCTTGTTCTCGTACAGTAGCTCGCTCGATCCGTTCAGCACATTGACGCGATAGAGATCGAAATAGTGCTTGTCGCGGCCGTTGTGCGCCAGCAGCACGTCGGTCGCGAACTTGCGGTCGATCTGCACCAGGTGAGACCTGACGCCCTGGGCCGGCGACAGAGCGGTGACCGCGTTGTTGCGGATGTTGACGCTGGAGGCGCGCCAGTTCTCGTCGCCATCGTGCTCCTGGAAAAAGATGATGTGGCTGTTGGTCTGCGCCCAGCGATAGAACGGGAAGATGTTGCGGTCGGTGACGCGGGTCACCGCCCGCGCGGAGGCAAGATCGTCGATCCGCGCCACAAACAGGTTGCGCACGCCGTCGACCGGCGCGAGCCAGGACAGGTGCCAGCCGTCCGGGCTGAGGGTCACGCTGCCGTAATCGGGATTGTCGAACAGCACGCGACGGGCAATCAGTTCAGCTTCAGCCGCATGGGCGTATGGGGGCTTGGCGAACGGCAAAGTGGCCGTGAATGTGGCGGCGGATTTCAGAAACAAACGACGATCAATGGGGGCGTCGAACACGAGAGATCTCCCTAGCGGCGATGGCTCGAGATCCGATTCTTTCGGACCTGTGTGTCGGCGGATTTGGCGCACCCGTCCAGGACGCGCGAGCGCTAGGCTAGACGAGACGGTCCTGTCACGCAATGGTTGCGATCGCTACAATCTGCACGCGCAACTGTCGTTACTCCCGCATGCTACAAGCAGCGCGTGTCGGTCGCATGAAGGATGTCATCGTGAAGGTCAAGGCGAAGATCGAAGAGAAGATTGTGATGACTTGTGTCGCCGAGGGCGCCAAGCGAATCTCGCGCGCCTGCTCCCGCGTTCGGCGGGGGAGGGCCTCGTCGGCCGTCAGACCCTTAGGTCCGTCCCCTGTGCGCGTAGAGCAGCGGCACCGCGGAATCCACCATCACCTCGACCAGGCTGGCGCCCTCATGGGCGAGCGCCTGCTTGAGCGCGGGCGCGAGCTCGGCTGACCGGGCGACGCGCACCGCGCGGCAGCCCTGGCCTTCGGCGAGCTTGACGAAATCGATGCCGGGGAGATCAAGGCCGGGCACATTGCGCACCTGCATCACCTGACTGAACGAGCGCATGGCGCCGTAGCCGGAATTGTTGATGACGACCACGGTGAGCGGCAGCTTGCGCTGCGCAGCCGTCCACAGCGCCTGGATGGAATACATCGCGGACCCGTCGCCGATCAGGCAGACGGTGCGCCGGTTGGGCCGGCCGAGCGCCATGCCGACGGAGGCCGGCAGGCTGAAGCCGAGCCCGCCGCTTGCCATGGTGTAGAAGCTATCCGCGCCCGGCATCGGCATGAACTGGTGCATGATCGGCCGGTGCGAGGGCGCTTCCTCGACCAGCGCGGCAGCCTCGCCCATCGCCAACGATAGCGTGTGCAGCAGGAAGTCCACCGGAATCGGATCGGCTGCCGCCGGGGGTGGCGGCAGTTTGCGGCCCTGTGGCGCCGCGCGCCCGGTCTCGCCGAGCAGTTCGAGCAGCATGGTAAGCGCTGGCTTCATGGTGGCAATAATGCTGTTGCCGACCGGGGTCATCGCGGCGGCGTCAGCATCCTCAGTGATCTGGAACAGCGTGGTCGCGCCGTCGAAGATCGATGCGTGGCCTTCGACATGGAAGGTGAAGACCGGCGCGCCGATCACGACCACGAGGTCATGGCTGCGCAGCGCTTCCGACAGTTGACCGGGGGACGCCGGCAGGAAGCCCGAGAATTGGGGGTGACGCTCGGGGAAGGAGCAGCGTGCCGAGAACGGGCTGACCCAGACGGATGCTTTTGCCTTCTCCGCCACGCGCACCATCAGCTCGACCGCCTCCGCACGGTCGACCGCAGGGCCGACAATGAAAGCGGGACACTCGCTTTTGTCGAGCGCTGTGGCGAGTTCACGCATCGCTGCGGGTGCGGGACCGAGCTCTCGGCTCACCTCGCGCGGTAGCACGGGTTGTGCCGGATGCGTCCAGTCGTCGATCGGGATCGAGACAAAGGTCGGGCCGCAGGGCGGCTGCATCGCCACCTGATAGGCCCGGGCGATCGCCGCGGGCACGTCCTCGGCGCGCGCCGGCTCGACGCTGAACTTGACATAGGGACGCGGGAATTCCGCGGCGCGCTCGGCATAGAGAAAGGCCTGCAGCGGCAGGATCGATCGCGCCTGCTGGCCCGCGGTGATCACGAGCGGCGTCTGGTTGCGATGTGCGGTATAGATGTTGCCGAGCGCGTTGCCGACACCGGCTGCCGAATGCAGGTTGACGAAACCGGCATTGCGCGTGGCCTGGGCGTAGCCGTCGGCCATGCCGACAGCGGAGGCCTCCTGCAGCGCCAGCACATAGTCGATGTCGTCAGGCCAGTCGCTGAGGAACGGCAGCTCCGTCGAGCCGGGATTGCCGAACACCTTCTTGATGCCGACGCTGCGAAGCAGCTCGAGGACTGCCTGCTTGACCGTGAGGGAGGTGGTGCTTTTCGGGGGCATGCTGCTTTGTCCTCAAGGGGTAGCCGTCATTGCGAGGAGCAAAGCGACGAAGCAATCCAGAGTCGTGGGCGGGGCCCTGGATTGCTTCGCTCCGCTCGCAATGACGGGGAAGACTCTACCACGTCGCCGTGCCCTTCATCGTCGGCTGGCCGGCGTCGTTCGCGGTCCACAGCTCCGTCGTTGCGCCATTGTCATTGGCGTTGACGGAGAACTCGCTTCCTTCGAACAGCGGCTGCACGCCGCGATAGGTGAATTTTTTGGGCGGCCTGCCGCCGCGCAGCCTTGCCGCCATCTCGACGATGAAGGCGGCCTGCAGCGGCCCATGGAAGATCAACCCGGGATAGCCCTCGACTTTGGTGACATAGTCGCGGTCGTAATGGATGCGATGGCCGTTGAAGGTCAGCGCCGAATAGCGGAACAAGAGCACGGGATCGGAGACATGCGTCTCGCGATGCTGTGCGACGGGCGGCGGAGGTGGAGCTTTCGGCGCGGCTTGCGCGCTACCCATCTCGCGATAGACGATGTCCTGCCGTTCGCGGATGGCGACGCCGCGGGGCGAGGTCACCGTATGTTCGACAGAGACGAAGCAGAGCTGGCCCGTCGAGCCGGTCTTGACAGTCACGTCGGCAATCCGCGACGTGCGCGTCGATTCATCGCCGACGCGCAGCGGATCGAGAAACTCGATCTCGCCGCCGGCCCACATCCGCCGCGGCAGCGGCACCGGGGGCAGAAAGCCGCCGCGGGTGGGGTGGCCGTCGGGACCGAGCATGGACATCGCAAACACCGGCTGGGCCAGGCACCAATGCACGGTGAACGGCGCAGGATCGCCCGTCCTCGGCTCACCGATCTCCTGGAACAATGTCGCGCGCAAACCCTTCACGAGCTGCGCGGTGACGGTGTCGGTCGCGTCCTGGGTGCGGCCGATCCATTGCCTCAAGCGATCGAGGTCGAGCTGTTCGGTCATGAAGATTTTGCCCGCGTGCGAGGAGTGGTCTTGGTTTCGCCGATCGCCGGCACCGCGCCATAGTGCCGCGCCTCGCCGACAAAGATCGCAGCCGGCGCGGGATAGGTCACCACCCCGTTGGGGGTCTCGACCTCGATCCGGCGCAGATGTGGATGCACGGCGAGGTCGGCCATGGTGTTGACCTCGGCAAAGGCGATGTCGGCATCGGCCAGTCGTTTGAGCAGCGCATCGCGCGTCATGGTGGCAAAGATATCGCCGACCATCTTGTCGGTGAGCGCGCGGTTGCGCACGCGCTCGAGCATGTTGGCAAAGCGCGGATCATTGGGCAGATCGGGCTGATCCAGCACCTCAGCGCAGAGTTTTTTCCATTCGCGCTCGCTCTGGATCGAGATCAGGATTTCCTTGCCGTCCCTGGAGCGGAATACGCCGTAAGGCGCGATCGAGGGATGGGCGAGGCCCATGCGCTTGGGCGGATTGCCGGCTTCGGAATTGAGCAGCGGCACCGTGAGCCAGTCGGCCATCACGTCGAACATGGAGATGCGGATGTCGGCGCCTTGCCCGGTGCGGCCGCGCCCGATCAGGGCTTCCAGGATCGCGGCATGCGCCGTCGCGCCAGTCGCGATGTCCACGATGGAAAGCCCGACGCGCGAGGCGCTTTCCGGGCCGCCCGTGATCGAGGCCAGCCCGCTCTCGGCCTGGATCAGGAGATCATAGGCCTTGCGGTGCGCGTAAGGCCCGGCGTCGCCGTAGCCCGTGATGGTGCAGCAGATCAGCCTGGGATAATCCTTGCGCAGCCGCTCCAGCGAAAAGCCGAGCTTGTCCATCGAACCCGGCTTGAGATTCTGCAGCAGCACGTCGGCACTCGCGATCAGCGCCTCGAGCTCGGCGCGGCCTTCCTTGGTGGCGAGATCGACGATCACCGAATCCTTGCCGCGGTTGAGCCAGACAAAATAGCTGCTCTGGCCTTTTGCCGCCGCGTCATAGCCGCGCGCGAAGTCGCCCTCGGGGCGTTCGATCTTGATCACCTCGGCGCCGGCATCCGCCAGGCGCGAGGAGCAGAACGGGGCGGCGACTGCCTGTTCGACAGCGATGACCTTCAGTCCCTGAAGCGGCAGCATCTCTCGGGCCTCAATAGGAGCGGGGCATGCCGAGCACATGCTCGGCCACATAGGACAGGATCAGGTTGGTCGAAATCGGCGCCACCTGGTAGAGCCGGGTCTCGCGGAACTTGCGCTCCACGTCGTACTCCTCGGCAAAGCCGAAGCCGCCATGGGTCTGGATGCAGGCATTGGCCGCCTCCCACGACGCATCGGCCGCCAGCATCTTGGCCATGTTGGCCTCGGCGCCGCAATCGAGCCCGGCCTCGTATTTGCGGGTGGCTTCCCTCACCATCAATTCAGCCGCGCGCATCGATGCATAGGCTTTGGCGATCGGAAACTGGATGCCCTGGTTCTGGCCGATCGGGCGGCCGAACACGGCCCGCTCCTTAGCGTAAGTCGTCGCCTTGGCAATGAACCATTTGGCGTCGCCGATACATTCGGCCGCGATCAGGATGCGCTCGGCATTCATGCCTGAGAGGATGTAGCGAAAGCCCTTGCCTTCCTCGCCGATCAGGTTTTCCGCGGGCACACGCATGTCGGTGAAGAACACTTCCGTGGTGGAGTGGTTCATCATGGTGCGGATCGGGCGGATCGAAAGCCCCGCCTTCTTGGCGTCGCGCATGTCGACGATGAACACCGAAAGGCCATCGGTGCGCTTCTTCACCTCGTCCTTCGGCGTGGTGCGCGCGAGCAGGATCATCAGGTCGGAATGTTCGGCGCGGCTGGTCCAGATCTTCTGGCCGTTGACGATGTAGCTGTCATTGCCCTCGCGCCGGGCGAAGGTTTTCAGCGAGGAAGTATCCGTGCCTGAGGTCGGCTCGGTGACGCCGAAGGCCTGCAGGCGCAGCTCGCCGCTTGCGATCTTCGGCAGCCATTTTGCCTTCTGCTCGGCATTGCCGTGCCGCAGCACGGTGCCCATGGTGTACATCTGGGCGTGGCAGCCGCCGCCATTGCAGCCGGCGCGCTGGATCTCCTCCAGGATCGCCGCCGCCGCTGACAGCTTCAAACCCGCGCCGCCATATTCCTCGGGGATCAGCACGGAGAGATAGCCGGCCTGTGTCAGCGCATCGACGAAGGCGGAAGGGTAGGCCATCTCGCGATCGAGCTTGCGCCAATATTCGCCGGGGAATTGCGCGCAGAGCTTTGCCACCTGCTCGCGGATGTCGGCATGCTCGTCATGTTCTTGTGCTGTTTCCTGGGTCATTCGATCAAATGCGGCGGGCTTTTTGTTGAGAAACCGCCGCAAGCTCCCTATGCTGAATTGTTATAGCCTATGACGTCGCATTCCAAGATTGGCAAGTATGGATTTCCGCCAGCTCAAGACCTTCAATTGCGTGGCCGAGCTCGGTAGCCTCTCCAAGGCGTCCGACACTTTGCGCATAGCGCAGCCCGCGCTCAGCCGCCAGATCAAGCTGCTGGAGCATGAGCTGCGCGCAGAGCTGTTCACCCGGAACGGCAGGGGCATGGTGCTGACCGAGGCCGGCCGGCTGCTGCTTGCGCGCACCTCCGGCATCGTCCGCCAGATCGACCAGATCCGCGACGACATCCAGTCCCATGCCGGCGCGCCGAGTGGCCGCGTGGTGCTGGGCTTGGTTCCGACCGTGAGTTGCGTGCTGTCGGCGCGGCTGGCGCGCCGCACCGTGGAAAGCTACCCAGGTATCTCGCTCTGCATCGTCGAAAGCTATAGCGGCCATCTGGTCGAATGGCTGCATCGCGGCGAGATGGATTTGGCCGTGATCTACGGCCCCTCCGCCGATCTGCATCTTTCCGTGCAAAATCTCGGCCGCGATGCGGTGGTCGCGGTCGGTCCGCGCGGCTCGGGACTGGCGCGCAGGAAGCGGGTGGAGATGGACTGGCTGTTGCGCCAGAAGCTGGTGCTGCCCAGTCATTCCCACGGGCTCCGGGCGCTGATCGAGCATGCGGCTGCGCAGAAGAAGCTGAAGCTCGACGTCCAGGTCGAGGCGGATTCCTTCCGCGTGCTCACCGGCCTGGTCGAGGAAGGCCTCGGCTTTGCGTTGTTGCCGCCATCCTCGGTGCGTGACGAGGTGAAGGCGGGCAAGCTCGAAACCGCTGCCATCGTCAGGCCAGCCGTGTCGCGCGAATTAATCATTGCGTCCCCAATCGACCATCCGGGTTCCGCTGCGATTGCCGCCGTGACGGCGCTGCTCCGCCGCGAGACGGAGGTCTGTCGTGACGAAGGCGCGTGGGATATCAAGCCCGCCTGAGCTGAGGCTTTAGACGAGAACGCGCCGAGTGGCCCTTCGCATCTGGCTCACACAGCCATGCCGGAATTTTATAGGGGGCTCACGACAAGTCGTGCCGCAAACTCCCACCCGCCCCTTGAGGGGCGGGGTGACAGTCTATCCAGGGGGTTGGTGCGTCAGAGGTAAGGAGGCGTCTCTTCGAATTGAAAGTGAGACCATTTTTGCGGTTTCACCCCACCTCGCTCGCATTGCATGCGAGCCATCCTCCCCCTCCAGGGGAGGATGGGAGCAAGACGGTCACGCCTCAGCCCGGAATGCGGACCGGCAGATATTCGATGCCGCGGACGAAGCTGGAATAGAGCCGCTTCGGCTCGCCCACCACCTCGATGGTCTCGAACCGCTTCAGGATCTCCTCCCAGACAATGCGCAGCTGCAGCTCGGCGAGGCGCATGCCGACGCAGCGGTGGATGCCGAAGCCGAATGAGAGATGCGTGCGCGGCCGCGGCCGGTCGATGATGAACTCCTCGGGGCGGTCGATCGCCGCCTCGTCGCGGTTGCCCGAGACGTACCACATCACGACGCGGTCGCCCTTCCTGATGGTCTTGCCGCCGAGCTCGGTGTCCTCAAGCGCGGTGCGGCGCATATGGGCGAGTGGCGTCTGCCAGCGGATCACCTCCGGCACCATGGAATCGATCAGCTTTGGATTGGCGCGCAGCTTGTCATATTCAGCCGGGTTCTCGTTCAGCGCCAGCACCGAGCCGCTCATGGTGTTGCGGGTGGTGTCGTTGCCGCCGACGATGAGCAGGATGATGTTGCCCATGAGATTGTCGGGGTCCATGTGGCGCGTGGCCTCGCTATGCGCCATCATCGACAGCAGGTCGTTGCGCGGCTCGCTATTGACGCGCTCGTTCCACAGCCGCGCAAAATATTCGCGGCACTCGTCCATTTCCCGCCGGCGCTGCTCCGGCGACTCCACGATGCCGCTCTTGGGCAGCGCGGTCGAGACGTCCGACCAGCGCGTCAGCTTGCGCCGCTCCTCGAAGGGGAAGTCGAACAGCGTCGCCAGCATCTGGGTGGTCAATTCGATCGAGACCCTCTCGACGAAGTTGAAGGTCTCGTTGCGCGGCAGGTTGTCCAGCACCTTGGCCGAACGCTGCCGGATCAGCACCGCGAGCTCGTCAAGGTGGGTCGGCGTGAACATCGGCGACACGGTCTTGCGCTGCTCGGCGTGCCTGGGCTGATCCATGGCGATGAAGCTCGGCCAGTCATAGCCGGGCGGGTTGTCCTTGATCGAGATGCCGCCAAGCCTGGCATCGGAGGAGAAGATGCCGTGATTGGTATCGACATGCATGATGTCGTTGTATTTCACCACCGACCAATAGGGCTCGATCGGCGCGTTGGTGCAGTAATGCACCGGCTCTTCGCGGCGCAGCCGCTCGAACCACGGCCACAGCGTATCGTCGCGAAACAGCCTGGGTGCGCCGGGATGGAAATCCTTCAAGGGCGTGGAATAGGCTTCCTCCCGCGCGAGCCGCAGCCGTTCGGCCTTTTCAGCCGTGATGGGAGCCTGGACGTTCATCGTTCAATTTCCTGTTGTCGTCACGCGTTGATGCGGACCGGCAGCGTCTCGTAGCCCTTCACGAAGCTCGAATACACCCGCCTCGGTTCGCCCACCACCTCGATATTCTCAAAACGCTTGAGAATCTCTTCCCAGATGATCTTCAGCTGCAGCTCCGCCAGCCGCATGCCTACACAGCGGTGAATGCCGAAGCCGAATGACAAATGCGTGCGCGGCCGGGCGCGGTCGATCAGGAAGTCGTAAGGACGCTCGATCGCCGCCTCGTCGCGGTTGCCGGAGACATACCACATCACGACCTTGTCACCCTTTTTGATCTTGCGGCCGCGGAATTCGATGTCCTCCAGCGCCGTGCGCCGCATATGGGCGAGCGGCGTCTGCCAGCGGATCACCTCGGAGACGAAGCTGTCGATCAGCGCCGGATTGTCACGCAGCTTTTGATACTGCGCCGGATGCCGGTTCAGCGCATAAATGCTGCCGGACATGGTGTTGCGCGTGGTGTCGTTGCCGCCGACGATCAAGAGGATCAGATTGCCGAGGAAATTGTTCGGGTCCATATCGCGCGTGGCTTCGCCATGCGCCATCATCGAGAGCAGGTCGCTCTTCGGCGGCAGCTTGATGCGCTCCTCCCAGAGCCTGCCAAAATAGGCTGCGCATTTCCCGAGCTCGGCCAGCCGTTCCTCATCGGTCGCGACCAGGCCGCCGGGACCCGGGATGGTGGTTGCGAGATCCGACCAGCGCGTCAGCATGCGCCGGTCCTCCCAGGGGAAATCGAACAGCACCGCCAGCATTTGCGTGGTCAGCTCGATCGATACCTTGTCGACCCAGTCGAACACCTCGCCGACGGGCAGATTGTCCAGGCATTCGGCGGAGCGCTTGCGGATGTTGATGGCGAGTTGGTCGAGATGGGTCGGCGTGAACATCGGCGCCACGGTCTTGCGCTGCGCGCTGTGGCGCGGCTGGTCCATGGTGATGAAGCTTTCGCGGCGCAGCTCGGGATCAACATCGCGGATGGTGATGCCGCCCAGCGCCGAGGCCGAGGAGAACACCGCGTGATTGGTCTCGATGTCCATGATGTCGTTGTAGCGGGTCACCGACCAATACGGGCCGAACATGCTGTTCCTGCAATAATGGACCGGGTCCTCCTTGCGCAGCCGGTCGAAATAGGGCCAGTGGGTGTCGGAGCGGAACAGTTCGGGATCGCCCGGATCGAAGTCAGCAAGCGGGAGCGACATTGCGCGCTCGCGCGCCGCATCGAGGCTTGTCGGTGGCGCGACGTCGATCGCTTCAAGCATGAGCTTGCTCCCCTCCGGTTCGTCCGCGATTCAAGACCGCATTTTTGGCGAATTACAGCCCGTTGCGGGCGTCGGGGCAAGCTGCATTTGGCCGCAAGCGACTTGCGTCCAGACGCTGCCCGCCGACCTTGCGAAAACCTTCCTTGAGGCGGAATTTCAGCCCGTGACAAGCGCTTAAGCAGGGAATAAGCCTGTGGCAACGCTTCAGGAATATTGGCTTTGCGAATTGCCGGGAGAGAAGGCCACCATGATCCCCAACGCCTACCGCATCTTCAATTTCGATCTTGGCGAGACTGCGGATGCCATCCGCGAGACCGTGCACAGTTTCGCGAGCAACGAGATCGCCCCGCGCGCCGCCGAGATCGACAAATCCAACCAGTTTCCCCGCGACCTCTGGCCCAAGATTGGTGCCCTCGGGCTGCACGGTATTACGGTCGAGGAGGAGTATGGCGGCGCCGGGCTCGGCTATCTCGAGCATTGCATCGCGGTGGAGGAGATTTCGCGCGCCTCGGCTGCGGTCGGCCTGTCCTATGGCGCCCACTCAAATCTGTGCGTCAACCAGATCCGCCGCAACGGCAGCGAGGCGCAAAAGCGCAAATACCTGCCCAAGCTGATCTCCGGCGAGCATGTCGGCTCGCTCGCCATGTCGGAGCCCGGCTCCGGCTCGGACGTGGTCTCGATGAAGACGCGTGCCGAGAAGAGGGGCGACCGCTATGTCCTGAACGGCTCCAAGATGTGGATCACCAACGGCCCGGTGGCAGAGACGCTGGTGGTCTATGCCAAGACCGATCCGGAGGCCGGCCCGCGCGGCATCACCGCCTTCATCATTGAAAAGGGCATGAAGGGCTTTTCCACCGCACAGAAGCTCGACAAGCTCGGCATGCGCGGCTCCGACACCTGCGAGTTGGTGTTCGAGGATTGCGAGGTGCCGGCGGAGAACGTGCTCGGCGAGGTCGGCCGCGGCGTCAACGTGCTGATGTCGGGCCTCGACTATGAGCGCGCGGTGCTGGCGGCAGGCCCGCTCGGCATCATGCAGGCCTGCATGGATGTGGTGCTTCCCTATGTGCATGAGCGCAAGCAGTTCGGCCAGCCGATCGGCGCCTTCCAGCTGGTGCAGGGCAAGCTCGCGGACATGTACACCACGATGAATGCCTCGCGCGCCTATGTGTACGCGGTGGCAAAGGCGTGCGACCGCGGCGAGACCACCCGCGAGGATGCCGCCGGCGCCATTCTCTATGCCGCGGAAAAGGCCACCCAGTGTGCGCTGGATGCGATCCAGCTGCTCGGGGGCAACGGTTATATCAACGATTACCCCACCGGGCGGCTGCTCCGGGACGCCAAGCTCTACGAGATCGGCGCCGGCACCAGCGAAATCCGCCGGATGCTGATCGGGCGGGAGCTGTTCGAAAAGACGGCGTGACCCGCGGCGCGGAGCCGGCGGACTTCATCACGAGTGCGCCAGCACATTGTAAACATTCGAACCCGCTTTGCCTTTATGGCGACCAAAGCCTCATCTATGGCCTCGTTCGGCCGAGGTTACGCCTGGAGGTTGTCGTCGTGAACATGCGTTGGGAGCCGTTGCATCCACTGCCGCCGCCGCTGCCGCCGGCCAAAGTCGTGTTTTCGGGCGATCGTGGCGATTTCTTCCGCCTGGTGGCGCGCGGCGCGGCGCTCGAGCTGGTCACCCTCGGCTTCTACCGCTTCTGGCTTGCCACCGACATCCGCCGGCATATCTGGTCGCACACCATCATCGACGGCGATGCGGCGGAATATACCGGGCGCGGCAAGGAGCTTTTGATCGGCTTTCTGTTTGCACTCGCTATCCTGGTCCCGATCTATCTGGCTTATTTCCTGGTCACGGTCGAAGCCGAGAGCTGGAAGGCATTCGCCTCCATCCCGCTGGTAGCAGGCTTCTACGCCTTTGGGCAATTCGCGATCTATCGCGCGCGGCGCTACCGCCTGACGCGCACGGTCTGGCGCGGCGTGCGGTTCTGGATGGACGGCTCCGGCTGGGCCTATGCCTGGCGCGCGGTGCTCTGGGGCCTGTTGGCCCTGGCGACGCTGGGCCTTGCCTATCCCTGGCGCGAGGCAGCGCTTGAACGCTACAAGATGCGGCACTCCTATTACGGCGACCTGCAGGGGAGTTTCGATGGAAAGGGCCTCGATTTCTTCAAGCAGGTCTGGTGGCTGTGGTTGCTGGCGCCGTTCTCGCTCGTGCTGTTTCCGACCCTACCTTTTCTTTATGCCGAATTCAGAGCGCGGGAATATGCCTGGTGGCTGTCCGGCCTGCGTGTTGGCCCCGTGAGCCTGGCATCGTCGCTGCCGCACAACGCATTCTATGGGCTGTACTGGAAAGTGATCGGCTGGATGTTTTTGTTGGGCATCGCGCTGTCGGGTTATGTGGCGCTTGCCGTCGGCCTGATCGCGAAGCTGAGCGGAAAGCTTCACTTGAGCATGGCCGTGAAGGTCAATGGATCCATCGTCAATCTGCCCGCGCATAGCATTGCGCTCGCGGTCGCACTGGTCATCGGTTATCTCGCCTATGTGCTGGCGATCAATGTGGTGATGCGCGTCTATCTGCTGCGCGATCTCTGGCAGAGCGTCGTGTCCTCGATCGAGCTGCGTGGCATCGAGGCGGCTGCAAATGTCAGGGTGAGGGGCGAGGTCGCGAGCGCGCTGGGCGAGGGGTTTGCCGACGGCCTCGATGTCGCGGGGTTCTGAGCGCGCATGGAGGATGATCCGCCTCGCGATGACGTGCACGCGCCGGGTGGAGCTGCGGTCTATTTCGACGGCCAGTCGAGCCGGAAGCGTTCGGTGGCCATCACGCTGGGGGATCGGCTCGACATCGCCGACGGCGCTGTTGTCCTTGCACAATGGGACTATGCGGATATCCGCCGCGCCGATAGTCCGCCAGGACTGTTGCGCCTGAGCTGTCAGTCCGCGCCGCAGCTGGCGCGGCTCGAGATCCGTGACGCCGCGCTTGCAGCGGAGTTGCGGCAACGCTGCGCGGCGCTGGATGCCCATCAGGTCGATCGCCGCGGGGTCATGCGGATTGTCGGCTGGTCCATGGCTGCGACCGTCTCGATCGTGCTCCTGGTCCTGTTTGCCATCCCCCTGGCCGCCGAGCGGCTGGCACCGCTGGTGCCGCAGTCCCTCGAGCGCAAACTCGGCGAGGCGTCGGAGGTGCAGATCAAGACGATGTTCGGCGACAAGGTCTGCGACAATGCGGCCGGGCAGGCCGCCTATGACAAGCTCCTCACCGCGCTGCGTGAGGCCGCAGGGCTGGACGCCTCGGTCGAATCCCACGTGCTGGAGACGCCGGTGCCCAACGCCTTCGCGCTGCCCGGCGGCAAGGTCTATCTGTTCAGCGGACTGCTCGCCAAGGCCGAGAATCCCGACGAAATCGCAGGCGTCCTCGCCCACGAATTCGGGCACCTCAAGCATCGCGACAACATGCGCGGCATGATCTACAACGGCGGCACCTCTTTCCTGATCGGTCTGTTGTTCGGCGACGTCACCGGATCGAGCGCGCTGATCTTCGCGTCGCGCTCGGTCGTCACCTCCTCCTATTCGCGTGAGGCGGAGCGAGGGGCCGACGATTTTTCGATAGACGTCATGCACAGGCTGGGCCGGCCGGCGAAGCCGATGGGCAAACTGCTGTTTCGCGTCACCGGTCGTGGAGGCGGCGGGAGCTTTTCCATCCTGGCGAGCCACCCCCTGACCGAGGACCGCCTCAAGCACATGAGCGAAGCGGACATTGCGCCGAGCGGCCCGCCATTGCTGACGGACGTGGAATGGACAGCGCTGAAGGCAATCTGCAGCTCAAAGAGCTGATGCGCGATCAGGGCGGCGTCGACGTCCACGCGCGGCCGCCGGACGCTTTGTCAAACCCATACTGATACAGCGCGCGCATATAGGCGGTATTAAAACCTTCCGAGCCGGTGGCGGGATAGTCGCGCGAAATATAGGACAGGTTGAAGCCGACGTGACTGCGGCGGGCGAATTCATAGGTCGACAGCACCACCGAGCGCGTCTGCGCCTTGGTGATTGCCTCCAGGCTGCGCGAGGTGACATCGAGGGTGCCGTTCGGCACCACCTCGAAATCCCGTTCCAGCTTGTTGTTGACCAGGACATAGATGTCGAAGCGGCTGTTGTTCGGCAGCCGCTGGCCCTGGAAGAGGATCGCATCCGGCAGCGTCAGCACCGGCGTCATCACGCCGCCATCGACATGCATCTCCTGAAACCTTTCGCCATGCGCCTCGGCCTCGATCAGGATCGGCGGAAACACCAGGGGAATGCTGGCGGAGGCGGCAATGACGTCACGAAACAGCTTCAAGGCCTCGGGCGTGCCGATGGCGGCAATCTTGCCCATGTCCCAGATCGCGCTGCGCTGGGTGTCGAGATCGGTGGTGACGACGAGCAGCCGCCGGCCCTTGGCTTGCTCGCGCGCGATCTGCGCCAGCAGTTCGGGGCCGACATAGCGGGCGACAAGCTCGCGCAGCCGGGCATTGCCGAACAGGCCGGAGCCGAACACCGCCTGGAAGATTTTCGGACTCTCCAGCAGGCTCTCCGCAATCCCGCTGGTGTAGATCTCGCGCAACGTGTCGTCATATTGCGAGCCGAGAAAGGCATAGGGTGCGATGATGGCGCCGGTGCTTACGCCTGAGACGATGGAGAAGGTGGGACGGGTGCCGGAGGCCGTCCAGCCGTTGAGGATCCCTGCCCCATAGGCACCGTCGGCCCCGCCGCCGGAGAGCGCGAGGTAGGTCTTGACGGGTGCGGAGATGGTGCCGTCGGCGAGGAATTTTGCCGCAGGCTCGTCGGTGTAGCGCCGCAGGCCGTCGACATCGAGCACGCGCGAGGCGCTGGCCTCGGTGGCGGTATAGGGCGTACGCGGCAGCGTCGTGCAGCTTGCGAGCAGCAGCGCCGCGGCACAGGCCAACGCAATCGACCGAACCAGGCGAAAACTCATTGCCGCTACGTGTGCTTCAAGAAAACGGAGGAAATTCGACCTTGCCGGGGCCGCCGCCGACATTGCTGACAAACGTGGCGGCCCCGGGTCACTATCAAGGGGGAATAAAACTATACTGTTTCGTTTTGATTAAAGGAAGGCCCGCGAACCGCGTCTCACGTTTTGTTCAGCGCCGCATTTTGGCCAAGATCGATCGTCGGGGCGCGGCGCAGCTTGTGCCTTCGTCACCAGGGGAGATGGCAAGACATCACTCGGGTAGATCGTTGAGCTTGCGCACGAAGGCGCGTGCGTCCCCGAGCACGTCTGGCAGCACCGCCCTGACCTCCTCGACCGTCATGCCCGCTGTGATACGCCGATCGTAGAGCAGGTTGAGGATGTACTGGTCGTAGACGTCGAAGAAGCCCATCTGGACCTGGTCGTTGAACATGGTCCATGGCACCGATCCTGTGTCGTTGATCGGACCGAGGGCCTGCAGCAATTCCTCATAGGCGCAATCGAGGAAGGTGAAATCGCTGACGTCGGTCGCGAGGATCACGTCGGAGTGCTCGATTTCGAATTTCTCGTTCTTGCGGAAAGCCGACAGGCATTGCGGGTCGAGCGAGCTTTTGATCTCCCGCGCCCGCTCGCGCCCATAAAGCCTTTCGATGGTGGGATAGAGATCGCGGTCGCGCACCAGGCGCACCTCGATGCTGGCGGCTTCGCGCGTGTCCGCCATTGCAATGTCGAGATGCTGCACGCGCCTGCCGATATCGGACACCACTGCGGCAAGCTGCGACCTACGTTCGCGATTGCCGCCTTCGGCGAATACCCGCACCGGGGCCGCGTATTTGCGGATGCGGTCGACGCGGCCGGCGAGCTGGAACTCGGCGCCGAACACCGTCTTCATGAAACCTTCCACGATCTCGGCGTCGGAAAAATCCTTCCGCTCCGCTCGCTTCTTGGCCGCGACAGTGGGATTGTCGGCTGCGACCGCGGAAGCCGGAGGTGCGGCGCAGGCAATGATGATGGCTACGAGCGCCGCTGGGATCGGCGGGAAAAACAAGGACCGTCGGAAGCTCTTCATCGCCGGCACGCTGGCGCAACGCAACGTCGCGCGCAAGCAGGCAGCCGTCAGTTCAACACCACCACCGTGGCGCCGACGGAGACACGATTGTAGAGATCGACCACGTCCTCATTGGTCATTCGGAAGCAGCCGGAGGAGACGGCCTGTCCGATCGTCTCCGGCTCGTTGGAGCCGTGGATGCGATAGAGCGTCGAGCCGAGATAGAGCGCCCGCGCACCGAGCGGGTTCTCGATACCGCCCCGCATGTGTCGCGGCAGATCGGGTCGGCGCGCGATCATCTGCCGCGGCGGCGTCCAGTCGGGCCATTCCCGCTTGGCCGAAATGCGGTGCACCCCGCCCCAGCGGAAGCCGTCGCGGCCGACCCCGATGCCGTAGCGCAGCGCCTCGCCCTCTCCGAGCACCAGATAGAGGCGCCGCTCGGCGGTGTTGATGACGATGGTGCCGGGCGCATAGCGGGTGGGGTACATCACGGTTTCGCGCGGGATCGGGCCCGCGCCGCCGCCGAAGAAATTCGGGCCGCCGCTCATGACGTCGCGGTTATCCCAGAACTGGGCCTGAGCCTGGCTCGTCGCTGCCATCAGCAGCACTGCAACAACTGCGCAAATAACCCGCATCACTGCTTTCCTCAGCTAAGACGGACTTTACTCGGAAGACTTGGACTGCAACAGGAGCCATAACCAAATCGTTTGTGCAAGCCACGGCTGTGTGACGCGGGAGGTTTCAGCAATTGCCGTTACCGATTTCACAACCATGGCCGTGCCAGTCTCGGTGGACCGAGGCTTGGGCAATTGTGAAGCCTTGGTGATGGCAGCAATGTCGCGCCGGCCTTTGACGAAGGCGGCGAACAATGGTTGATCGTCATTACAGCAAGGCCTTTTTTGAGCGGGAGCGGAACGCATGAACGGCGCGGAAAGTCTGGTCAGGACCCTGGTTGCGGGCGGCGTCGACGTCTGCTTCACCAACCCGGGCACATCAGAGATGCATTTCGTCGCCGCGCTCGACCGGGTCGAGGGCATGCGCTGCGTGCTCGGTCTGTTCGAGGGCGTCGTGACCGGGGCTGCCGACGGCTATTTCCGTATGAAGGGAAAACCCGCATCCACGCTGCTACATCTCGGTCCCGGCCTCGCCAATGGCCTTGCCAATCTGCACAATGCCAAAAAGGCCCATTCCGGCATTGTCAACATTGTCGGCCAGCACGCCACCTATCACATCGGTTACAACGCGCCGCTCACCTCTGATATCGAGGGGCTGGCGCGGCCGATGTCGGCCTGGGTGCGCACCTCGCCGGATGCGAAATCCGTCGCCGCTGATGGCGCCGCGGCGATTGCAGCTGCAAAAAGCGCGCCGCCGCAGATCGCGACCCTGATCCTGCCTGCCGATACCGCCTGGAACGAGGCCGACGGCATTGCCCAGGTGCCCGAGAGCAACCAGCGCATCAGCTATTCGCCGCAGGCGGTGGAGAAGGCCGCCCGCATCCTGCGCGAGGATGCCGCCCACACCCTGCTGCTCGTCACCGGCAATGCGCTGACCGAGCCGGCGCTGGCGTTGGCCCAGCAGGTCGCCGGCAAGACCGGCTGCACGGTGATGGGCCAGACCTACCATCCGCGGATGGCACGCGGCCGCGGCCGCTTCTCCATCAACCGCATTCCTTACGTGATCGAGCAGGCGCTGCCGATCCTGAAAGACTTCAAGCATATCGTGCTGATCGAGGCGAACGATCCGATCGCCTTTTTCGCCTATCCGAACAAGCCGAGCATGCTCAAAGCCGAAGGCTGCGAGGTGCATCGCATGACCGCCTGGGGCGAGAATTCGGTTGCGGCGCTCGAAGCGCTGGCCGGCGCGGTCGGCGCCAAGCCGAGCGACGTCAAGCCGCAGAAGCATCCGGAACTGATCAAGCCGACCGGCGAACTGAACCTCACCTCGATCGCCCAGGCCATTGCGTGTGCTATTCCTGAACATGCCATCGTGGTCGATGAATCCATCACCACCGGCCGCGGCTTCTTCCCGCCGACGGCGGCCTCCGCCCCGCACGACTGGCTGCAGAACATGGGCGGCTCGATCGGCTTCTCGACCCCGGTCGCAACAGGTGCGGCGGTCGCCTGTCCCGACCGCAAGGTCATGTGCATGGTCGGTGACGGCAGCGCCATGTACACCATCCAGTCGCTGTGGACGCAGGCGCGCGAAGGGCTCGACGTCGTGACCATCGTGTTCGCCAACAGGATTTACCAGATACTCCGCGGCGAGTTCGACGGTGTCGGTGCCGGCGAGCCAGGCAAGCGCGCGCAGGATATGCTCAGGATCGACCGCCCGACGCTCGACTTCGTCGCGCTGGCCAGGGGCATGGGCGTGCCGGGTCGCGCGGTCACGACGGCGGATGAATTCAACAAGGCGCTGGAAGAAGCTGTGCGCGAGCCCGGCCCGCGGCTGATCGAGGTGCAGTTCTAGAGAGCGACGGGCCTCTCGATACAACGTCGTTGCTCGCGAAGCGTCGGCGTGTAGTCTCCGTCATTCCGGGGCGATGTGAAGCATCGAACTAGTACCCACTTTTCTTGGATCGTGAGTCGTGATTCAAGATATGGATGATTCCCGAAGCAAGAGAAGTCCACCTTTCGAGGAAAGATCGCAAGGTGCTTGAGGCATGTTGCCGTTCGCCGGTGACGTTGCAGCGCGATTT
>DASREP010000011.1:0-36460 GCA_035652015.1 Bradyrhizobium sp.
ACCTGCGCAAAGCCGCCGCAAGGACCGTCGAGACCCTGGAAATCGCCATTGCCGACGCTTCACGTGCGTACACGCCAAGCGAATGCACCAACTACTTCAATGCCGCAGGGTACGGTTCAACTTGATCAGATTCTGCTCTAGCAGGAGGAGATGCGGCGCCTCTCTACGAGGAATGGCATGTTGATGGGCCGTATCTACTCAGCACCCTACGCCTGTCTCGAGCCCGATCTCGCTCTTGTTGTCGAAGACAGTGCCGGGGTTGCGGGATTTGCGGTCGGCACCACCGACACCCAGAGTTGGGAGATGCGACTTGAACGCGAATGGTGGCCCGTCTACGAATGCAGTACCCTGATCCTGAGGGAGCACCTGGCGATTGGACAGCAGACCAAAAGCGCTGTGCCCTGATTCATCACCCCGAGCCGACGCCGACGAACATCGCGCGGGAATACCCGGCGCATCTGCATCTCAATCTGCTGCCGCGGCTGCAACAGCAGGGTCTCGGCGCAACGCTCTTGCAGGCGTGGCTTCAGCTCGCACGAGACCGGGGTGCGCTGGCTGTCCATGTCGGCGTCAATCGAGCAAATGTCCAAGCGCTGAGGTTCTGGGCGCGGGGCGGATTCCAGCCGTTGACCGCCGATAAGGGAGCGGCACGTACGGCTTGGATGGGCCGTTCCACGATTTCTGGTTAGGTCCCGCCTGTCGCCCAAATCGGACCTTCTGTGATGCGTTGTCCAGCCAGATGCGCGCCTTCCCTTGACTCGTCCGCTCGCTTCCCTTATGTTCCCGTTTTGTTCCGGTCTCGAGGGGCGTATCGCGATCGTCACGGACGTGGGCTGGAATGTGGTGGACGCGAACGGGTCGCAAAGCGAAGCGATAGTCCGCGCGGACGGCGAAGTGGTGTGGTCCTGGCGCCCCAGAGCTCTGGCGTCAAGTTGGCGATGATGTTTGCGCATCAGCGCCAGCGACGGTGGCAAACGAGAGGGTTCACCGAGGAGAGCGCCTATAAGCCGTAAACCACTGCGCAGGGAAGGCCGGCGTGATTGCCGCGCCACCTGTGGTCAACGCGCGCTCGCGCAACCTTTTTTGCGCGGGGGCCGTGGGTGTGTTGCGGGCACCCGGTCTTCCCTGCGCCCTCGATCTTTCCGAGGGGCGCTGCTTCTAGGCATAACTCGGGCGGAATGCGCCGCGGGAATTTTTGTCATGTCTCGCCGTCGTCATCATGTCGTTTGCACTTGCAAAGACGAGGGCGCGGTTGGGACTTGAGGCACAAAACATCCACGCGGTCGCCCCGGCGAAGGCCGGGGCCCATAACCACAGGCCATCATTTGGCGAAGACAATTGCCACCCGGGCCTATCGAGGGATTCCGCGGTATGGGCCCCGGCCTTCGCCGGGGCGACGGCTAGCACCCTACTCCGCCGCGGCATCCCTGGCGTTCGCAGCAGCCGCAATCGCCCTCGCCCGTATCTCCGCAATCGCGCGCTTCAGCGCGACCTGGCGCGGGTCGGGCAGGATGGCGGCGCGGGCTTCCGCGATTGCGCCGGCGAGATCGGCGAGCGGCAGGTCGCCGTCGAAGGTCGGTTTGGCGAGGCCGTCGATGATCGCATGCCAGTCGGCAAGACCGCGGCGGTAAGGATCGCCGAAGCCGGTGATCATGGTCGCCGTCTCGACCACCGCGCGCACCGCCTGCGGCTGCTTCACCAGTGCCCGCGCAATCATGTGCAGCCAGCGCTCGACCCAGGCGCGCTCCTGGGCGTAACGAATCGAAAACATCCGCCAGCGGCGCAGCCAGGCCTCGATCCTGAGCCGGCGCAGGCCCCACCGGTTCACGGTCGAGAATGGGATCGCCACCCTCCGATGCGCCCAGCCGAGCTTGCCGAGCACCATCAGGATGGGATCGGCGGCGATCTCCGGCAGCGCGTCGACCAGCTCGTCGAAACGGAAGCGGTGAATCTCGGTCGACCGGATGCGCCCGCCGGAGGCGTTGTATTCGGCAAGCTTGACCTGGGCGATGCGGATCGCATCCTCATAGGCCATGCGGCGCGCCATCAGCCGCGCAATATCGCAGAAGATGGCGGGCTCGACGGCCTGGGGATTGGTGCCTTGCCGGCCAATGAATCGCTGCAGCCGCTCGACATAGAGCTTGGCGTAGCTCGCGCCCTGGTAATCCATCAACAGATGGATGCCCTCGCTGACCACAGCCTCCGCTCCCGCCGGCAGGCCGAGCGGCAGGAACGGCGGCGTGGTGTCCGCTTCGTCGAGGAAATCGGCGAACAAATATCTGAGCGAGGACAGGATGCCGTCGTCGGACGTGCTCATGCCCGCCCCTCACGCCGTCTCCGCCGCCAGATCCGGCGGGGTCTGCTCGGCAAGCCGCTGCTCCAGCCGGCCGATATTCTCGAACAGGCGCGCAGTGACGAGCTTGAGGAAATAGAAGCCGAAGGCCGGGTTCTGCACATAGAGCTGCTCGACCTGCTCATAGGTGACTGACAGCACCAGCCCGCCCTCGATGCATTCCAGCGACTGGGTGCGCAGGTTCGAGGGCGAGAGCATGCCGAATTCGCCGACAATGGCGCCGGTCGGCAGCACGATGCCGGATTCGACCAGGCGATAGCGGCCGGAGACGATGTAGTACATCGCATCCGCCCGCTCGTCCTTGTAGAACAGCATGTCGCCCGTCTTGCATTGCCGTTCAGTCATGAATGGCTTCAGCCACTCCATCGACAGGTTGGAGGAGACGCTCCGCTTCACGTCGCGCACCAGCTGCAGCATCTGGTGCAGCCGGTAGCCGTTGAGCACAAGCGCGACCGTCTGCACCAGGATCACGAGGTAGTTCTGGTGCGGCAGCGCGGTTCCGATCAGCACGAGATTGGTGAGGATCGCGAACACGCGCAGCGGAATCATGGTCTTCATCGACAGCGTGGCGACCACAAAGACCGAGGCAAACAGGGTGCCGGCCGTGCCGACGTTCTGGGCGAGATGAGACGTATCCATCGGGACCAACCAGACTTGAGAGCGAGAACGTTAAATCAAGAGCTTGAGATCGAGAATCTTGGAATCGAGAATTTGGGATCGAAAAAGAGATCAGGTGAACCAACAATACCGAATTGCGCGACCGTCTCCGATATATGGCGAAACGCCGCCGTCTGTCCGCTTTCCCGGCCACCTCCGGAACATTTTCCCAAAGGTCCCGTGCGAGCACACCGTGCCTTCAAATTCACGCTTACCGCGCCGACCGGCCAAGCCCTCCGATGGTATAGCTCCGGACGCGCCTTTATTCCTGCAGAGGGGGCGTCTTTTGGGCCCAGTCCGCGAGACCGGGCCTGCGCGGGGGCGGCGTTGACGCCTCGACCCGGATGCGGGCATTTTGGCGGTTTCCAGCCGGTTGCTTTTGATAAGCCGCTTTTCTTTGTACAACCCTCGGCAAGATCAACGATTTTCCGTTCTCGAAGAGCGCGTTTTCCGATGACCAAGCGAGCCGGTTTTCCGGGCCTTTCGCGATTTGTGGCGGCGACCGCCGGCCGCAACATGACCCTGGCGGCCCATGTCGCCGTCGTGATCGGGGCGACCATGATCCTGTTGCTGACCATCGAGCCGGCCTATGTGGCGGCGCGGCACTGGATCGAGGGCGTGCTCTGGGGCTGCCTTGCCTTCTTTACCTTTGAATGGCTGGTGCGGCTGCGCCACGCCGTGCGGATCCGGCGGGACACTGGCTACATCCTTTCAGGCCGGGGCCTGGTCGACGCCGCCTGCGCGCTCGCGGTGCCGGTGGCGCTGATGTCCGGCGTCACGCCGCGCACCGCCTGGCTGTTTGCGGTGGTGTGGCTGACCAAGGTGATCCCGGGCATTCCGGGCCTGCGGCAATTGCGCCGGGTGCTGGTGCTGGAGGCAGGCCCCCTGTTCAGCGTGCTCCTGCTGTTCCTGATGGTCTGGTTCACGGGCTCGGTCGTCGTCTATTTCCTGGAGCGCGATGCGCAGCCCCAGGTGTTCTCGAACCTGCCGTCGGCGATGTGGTGGGCTGTGGTGACGCTGACCACGACCGGCTATGGCGATGCGGTGCCGATCACGCCGCTCGGACGGCTGGTCGCAGGCCTCGTGATGATCTGCGGGCTCGGCGTGTTCGGCCTGTGGACCGGCATCCTCGCCACCGCCTTTGCCGCCGAGATGCGGCGTGACAATTTCCTGCGCACCTGGGAGACGGTAACCAAGGTGCCGTTCTTTGCCGAGCTCGGACCCGCCGCGATCGCCGACGTCACCCATATGCTGCGCACCCTCGACCTGCCGCCGCGGATCACGCTGATCCGCAAGGGCCAGCAGGGTGACTGCATGTATTTCATCGCCGAGGGCGAGGTCGAGGTCGACCTGCCCGGCAAGAAGGTGCGATTGGGGGAAGGCGCCTTCTTTGGCGAGATGGCGCTGCTCGGCAACAATCTGCGCTCCGCCAACATCATGACCACGCGGCTGTCGAAACTCCTGGTGCTTGACCTCGCCGATTTCCGCCTGTTGATGGCTCGCCACCCCGATCTCGCCCAGACCATCGATGCCGAGGCCAAGCGCCGCGCTTTGGAGAATCAATGAGCAAACGTCACACCGAGAGCACTCACCAGAGCGAGCCCGCGAGCCCGCCGATTCTCGAGCGCAACGGCGCCCGCGCCACCATCCGCCTCAACCGGCCGCGGCATGTGAACCGGCTGCAGCCCGAGGACCTCGACGTGCTCATGAAGCTGTTCGACGAGATCGAAGCGGATCACGGCTTGCGCGTGCTGGTCTTGACCGGAACCGGCCGCGCCTTCAGCGCCGGCTATGATCTCGGCTCGCTTGCCGAACGCGCCGCCGCCCCGCAGGCGCAGACCGTGGGTTCCGCGTTCGAGGTCGTGGTCAACCGGCTCGAGGATCTGGGCGTGCCGACCATCTGCCGGCTCAATGGCGGCGTCTATGGCGGCGCGACCGATCTGGCGCTCGCCTGCGACTTCCGCATCGGCACCGAGGCCTGCGAGATGTTCATGCCGGCGGCGCTGCGCGGCCTGCACTACTACACCAGCGGCATCAAGCGCTACATATCGCGGCTTGGCGTCGACAATGCCAAGCGGCTGTTCCTCACTGCGGACAGGATCGATGCCGCCGAGATGAAACGGATCGGCTATCTCACCGCGCTGGTCGCGCCCGATGCGCTGGACGCAGAGGTCGAGCGCCTCGCTACGCAGCTCGCCGGCAACGCTCCGATCGCCATGCGCGGCATGAAGCGCACCATCAACGAGTTCGCGCGCGGCGCGCTTGACGAGGCGGCCTCCGACGCCCGCGCGCGCGACAGCATGCATGGCGAGGAGATCAAGGAAGGCATCAAGGCCTTCGCCGAAAAACGTCCGCCGCGGTTCTGATACGCGCTTGCCCCTGTTCGTCGACGCGCGAGTCTCCGCAAGCATGATCGGCCCCGTCGCGGTGAGTTGGTCTATCGCTCTTTAGCGAACAATCACATCGGAGCTTAACGATTTGGCGCGCATCAAAACGCTTTGAGGATAGCGTGTTGGTTCGTTCAAATTACCATTGACTTAAGGTTGTGACGGGCTAGCCTGATCGCGGGGCGAGAGATTGCAGTATGAGAGGTTCTGAGCTTTGCTGGTGCCGGCAGGCGCGCTTCGGCCCCTCGCGGGCTCGGCGACGTCAATCGGAGGTCTCTGCCGGCGCTTTCTCTTCTTCCTCTAGCAGCCGCTCAGCATGCGCGATGAGCTCCTCACGGTGCCGCTTGCTCCGGAGAGCCAGAAAGCTCTTCATGAGCCGAAGCCCGAAGGCCGTCGTCTCGTCGGCTTTCAATGCGGCAAGCTTGGGCGGCATCAGGATGCGACTCGCTGCTAATCTTCCGGGTTTACAGCCGTGACAGAACCCTCGCTCGACAGACTCATTGCGCAGCTGCAATTATGCATCGTGGATGCGAGGGCTCTGCAACTCAAGATGTTGGAACGCCTTTTGTCAATAGCGTTGCTGGAAGCCTACGAGACCAAGGAGAAGTCCGGCAGGCCCCACGATCCCATTGCTTGAACGGCAGAACCCGTACCCGCACCAGCGCTGCTGCGTGGCGGCATTAATACTTGGCAACAATTCTACTCGTCAACGAATCTGGCTGCATCGGCGACCAGGGCGCGGCTGGTGCGGTAGCTATTGGCCTTGTGCGTGCGATCCGGATAGCCGAACGAGATACCGCAGACCACACGGCGGTCATCGGAAAGCCCAAAATGCGTCCGCACCACGTCGGAATGAAAGGCGAGCGCGGCCTGCGGGATGGTGGCAACCCCGAGCGCCTGTGCCGCCAGCAGGAAGCTCGTGACGTAACCGCCGCAATCGATCGCCCCGTAGACGCCGAGCGCCTCGTCGGTGTGCACGATGGCAACGTGAGGCGCACCAAAGAAGTTGAAATTCTCCAGCGCCTGCTTGGCGTAACCCAGCTTGTCGCCGCGGGGAATGCCGAGCGAATTATAGAGCTGAAATCCGCTCTCCCGCCGCCGCTCCAGATAGACGCCGCGATATTCGCGCGGAAACGGGAAGTCGCCGGCATTCGGCTTGCCACTGGAGGCGGCCGCATACATCACCTCGCGGAATCGTTGCGTCGCCGTGCCTGACGTGATCTCGAGCCGCCATGGCTGGCTGTTGCACCAGGAGGCAGTCTTCTGCGCGGCGGTCAGGATGCGCTCGATCGTCGGCCGGGCGACCTGTTGCGGCAGGAAGCGGCGGCAGGAGAAGCGCTCGGCGAGCAGCTCCTCGAGCACGCCGATGCGGTCCTCGCTGCTGTAACGGCTTCCGGCGGTGTCGCTTGCGGCGTCCATGATCATCGTCCCTTGGTCGGAATCCTGTTGAACGGCACGTCCTTGTCAACGCGGATGTCGCCCGGCAAACCGAGCACGCGCTCGGCGATGATGTTGCGCAGGATCTCGTCGGTGCCGCCGGCAATTCGCATCGACGGGGAGGACAACAGCATCTGCTGGAACTGGCCGGCAGCGTCCGCATCAGGACCATTGAGAACGCCGGCGGCGCCCTCCAGGTCCATGGCATAGGTCGCGATGTCCTGCAGCATGGTGCCGGCGACGAGCTTGCCGATCGAGTTCTCCGGTCCCGGTCGCTCGCCCTTCGACAACGCCGAGATGGCTCGGTAGCTGGTATATTTGAGCCCGCTGTTCCGCACGGCCCAACTGGCAAGCCTCGAGCGAGTGGCGGAGTCATCGATCGCAAGGCCGTCCTCGGTCATCAGATTGCTGCAGAACTCGAATATCTCGGAGAAGCCGGTGGCGAGCCGCGCGCCGATCGACATGCGCTCGTTCATCAGCGTGGTCAGCGAGACATTCCAGCCGTCGCCGACGGCGCCAAGCCGCTGCGAGTCGGGCACGCGCAGGTCGGTGAAGAACACCTCGTTGAACTCCTGCATGCCATTGGCCTGCTTGATCGGCTTCACCTCCACGCCGGGGCTCTTCATGTTGATGTAGAACATGGTCAGCCCCTTGTGCTTGGGCACGTTGGGGTCGGTACGGGTGATCAGGATGCCGTAATCGGAATAATGCGCGCCCGAGGTCCAGATCTTCTGGCCGTTGATGACCCACTCATCGCCCTGCCTCTCAGCGCGCGTTCGCAGGCCGGCGACGTCGGAGCCACCGGCGGGCTCGGAGAACAGCTGGCACCAGATATCTTCGCCGGAGGCAAGCTTCGGCAATAGCCGCCGCTTGTCTGGTTCAGAGCCATAGGCCATTACCGTCGGGCCGCACATGCCTTCGCCGATCTGGAACGGCTGGGTCAGCTTGCCGTAGACGCCCTCCTCCTGCTGCCAGATCACGCGCTCCACCGGCGAGGCGCCGCGGCCGCCATACTCCTTCGGCCAGTGCAGGCAGGTCCAGCCCGCGTCGAACTTCTGCTTCTGCCAGCGCTTGGCCACTTCGACGATGTCGTGATTCTGCAGGCGGATGCGCCCGAGCGAGGACTTTGATAATTCGGCCTCCAGCTCCTTCGGCGCATTGGCCTCGATCCACTGGCGCGCTTGGCTGCGGAAGGCAGCTTCCTCTGGGGTGTCGTCGAAGTTCATGGCGGACCTCTAGGCTCGTCCCTTGGTGGGGATCTGGTTGAACGGCAAAACCTTGTCGACCCGGATATCGCCGGGCAGCCCGAGCACGCGCTCGGCGATGATGTTGCGCATGATCTCGTCGGTGCCGCCTTCAACGCGGGTGCCTGGCGCGCGCAGCAGCATGGCCTGGAATTTTCCGGCGAGCTCCGCTTCGGGTCCGCTCAACACACCGGCTGTGCCTTGCAGATCGAGTGCGAACATCGCGACCTCTTGCACCATCGATCCCGCCACAAGCTTGCCGATGGAATTCTCCGGGCCCGGACGCTCGCCCTTCGACAGCGCCGAGATGGCGCGGAAGCTGGTGTATTTCAGCCCGCTCGCCTTCACCGCCCAGCTCGCAAGGCGCGCGCGCACATTACGGTTGTCGATCGCAAGGCCGTCTTCGAGCATCAGGCCATTGCAGAACTCGAACAGCTCAGGGAAGCCGGTGGCGACGCCGGCCCCGATCGACATGCGTTCGTTCATCAGCGTGGTCAGCGCGACGTTCCAGCCGTCATTGACATTGCCGAGCCGCTGCGCGTCAGGAATCCTGACGTCGGTGAAATAGACCTCGTTGAAATCCGATTGCCCGCTCGCCTGCTTGATCGGCCGAACCTCGACGCCGGGGCTCTTCATATCCAGGAAGAACATGGTGAGCCCCTTGTGCTTGGGCGCGGTCGGATCGGTGCGGGTCAGCAGGATGCCATAGTCGGAATAATGCGCCCCCGAGGTCCAGATCTTCTGGCCGTTGATGATCCAGTCATCCCCGCGCCTCTCCGCACGGGTACGCAGACCCGCGACATCGGAGCCGGC
Organism: Bradyrhizobium sp.; assembly: GCA_035652015.1. GTDB lineage: Bacteria > Pseudomonadota > Alphaproteobacteria > Rhizobiales > Xanthobacteraceae > Bradyrhizobium. The sequence continues at coordinate 8,892 of DASREP010000011.1, forward strand.
GGACGGTTCGGAGAACAGCTGACACCAGACCTTCTCGCCAGACGCCAGTGGCGGCAAGTAATGCCGCTTCTGCTCTTCGCTGGCGAACGCCATCATGGTCGGCCCGCACATGCCGTGGCCGATGATGAACATCGCGCTGAGCTTGCCGAACGCGCCCTCCTCCTGCTGCCAGATCACCCGCTCGATCGGCGAGGAACCGCGACCGCCATAATCCTTTGGCCAGTGCAGGCAGGCCCAGCCCGCATCGGCCTTCTTCTTCTGCCAGGCCTTCGCGACCTGCAGCACGTCGGCGCCCTCGAGCCGGGTGCGGCCGAGCGAGGATTTGCGCAGCTCCTCTTCATATTGCCTCGGCGCATTCGCCACGATCCAGGCGCGCGCCTCGGCGCGGAAGGCGGCTTCCTGCGGGGTGTCGTCGAAGTTCATCGCGAACCTCTCCACTGTGTCATTCCGGGGCATGCGAAGCATGAACCCGGACGCTCGATCCTAAACCTATGGATTCCGGGTTCGCGCCTTCAGCGCGCCCCGGAATGGCGGTGCTAAAACTCAAGCCGCATTCTTCTTGCGCATGCGGTCGATCAACTGATCTTCCCAATAGGACAGGCTGCCGAGCCCGAGCGCGGTCGCATTGGCACGGCGATAGAACATGTGGCAGTCGAATTCCCAGGTGAACCCCATGCCGCCATGAACCTGGATGTTGTTCTTGGCGCAATGCTGGAACGCCTGCGTGGCGCTGATACGCGCGCTGGCTGCCGCTTCCGGCAATTCCGACGAATCGGTCGAGAGCGCCCAGGCGCCGTAGTAGGAGTTGGAGCGCGCCAGCGTTGCCGAGACATACATGTCGGCGAGCATGTGCTTGACCGCCTGGAACGAGCCGATGGGGCGGCCGAAGGCGATGCGGTCGAGTGCGTAGTCGCGGCCCATCTCCAGCGCGCGGTCGGCGCCGCCGACCTGTTCGAAGGCCATCAGCACCGCTGCGCGGTCCAGCACCTGCGTCAGGATGCTCCAGCCATCGCCGGATTGACCCAGCAGCTCGCCTTTGGTGTTGCTGAAGGTAATCTCGGCCTGCCCGCGCGTCGGGTCGATGTTGGAGAGCGGCTTGGCTTCGACGCCGTTGCTCTTGAACTCGACGAGATAGAGCGAGACATCGCTGTCACGACCGCTTGAAGCCGTGCGCGCGGCGACGATGGCGAAGTCGGCGATCGCGCCGTCGGCGACGGGCACCTTCACGCCGGTAAGGGTATTGCCGGAAGCCGCAAGCTTGATCGCCTGCGGCGACGGATTGCCCTTGCCTTCGAACAGTGCGAGCGTGCCGATCGCCTCGCCCTTGGCAATCCTCGGCAACCACTTCTGCTTCTGCGCCTCGCTGCCGGCGATCAGCAGCGCTTCGGCCGCGAGATAGACGGTCGAGGAGAACGGCACGGGCGCAAGCGCGCGGCCCATTTCCTCGGCAATCACGCAGAGCTCGAGGTGGCCAGCGCCGGCGCCACCGTAGCTCTCGGGGATCGCAACTCCGAGAAAGCCCATCTCTGCGAGGCCCTGCCACAGCTCGCGGTCGTAAGCCGCCTTGCCGTCGAGCACCGCACGCACGGCCTTCGGCGGGCACTTTTCGTTGAGGAACTTGCGCGCCTCGTCGCGGAGCTGCTTCTGTTCGTCGGAGAAGTCGAAATTCATGGGGTGCTACTCGCGTTGATGATTTCGATTGGCTCCGTCGTTCCGGGGCGGTCCAAAGGACCGAACCCGGAACCTCGAGATTTCGGGTTCGATGCTGCGCATCGCCCCGGAATGACGGAGAGAGATTGCGTGGGAGTCTTCATCTCAGCACGATCACGTCTTGATCCGGTGAAGCCGCATAAAGCCGCTCCACCAGCGCCGCGCGGCGCTCCAGGCCTGCGCGCTGGTTGATGTAGCCTTTGTCCGTGAGCTCGTTGCCGTCGATCGAGGGCGGTTCGACCATCAGCATCGCGCGCGAGATCCTGCGGCTGCTGGCGCCCTCTGTCGCCGCGTTGTGCGCTTCGAGCCCACGCTTGACGCAGGCGATCACGGCAGGATGCTTCACCGCCTCTTCGAAGGAGGCATCGGCCTTGCCGATCAGCTGCCGGCAGGCATGCAGATTGGGCCACGCGAGCAGGCCGACGAACTCCCGATCCTGCCCGGCGACCAGCGCGTCCTGGACCACGGGCGAGGCAGCCGCAATCGCATCGGTGCGCAGCGAGCCGACATGAACGAAGGTGCCGGTGGTGAGCTTGAAATCCTCGACCACGCGGCCGGCAAAGATGATGCCGGCCACGGGATCGGCGGGATCGACGAATACGCCGGCGTCGCCAATGCAGTAGAAGCCTTCCTCATCGAACATCTTCGCCGTCAGCTCAGGCTGGCCGAAATAGCCCGGCGTGACGTTGACGCCGCGCAGCCGCAGCTCATATTTCGAACCGCAAGGCACCATCTTCAGCTCGACACCAGGGAACGGCAGGCCGATCAGGCCAACCCGCTCGGTGTCCCAATAGGTGCCAGTCGAAGTGGGCGCCGTCTCGGTCGAGCCCCAGCCGGTGTAGAACACGATGCGCTCACCTGTGGTGCGTACGGCAAGTGCCTGCATCCGGTCGTAGAGATCATCCGGCAGCCGCGCCCCGCCATAGGCCATGACGGTCAGATTCTTGAAGAAGCTCCGGCAGAGCGCCTCGTCCTTCTCCATCGCTGCCGCCAGCGCGGCATAGCCGGCCGGAACATTGGCGTAATAGGTCGGCGAAATCTCCCGCAGGTTCCGGATGGTCTCATCGAACTGGCCGGGAATCGGCCGGCCGTCATCGATATAAAGCGTGCCGCCATCGACCAGCACCGGATGAAAGGCGGCGTTGCCACCCATGGTGTGATTCCACGGCATCCAGTCGAGAACGGTGGACAGCGGGCTGCCGGCACCGCGCGGCCGCACCTGCATCATCATGGCTGCATTGGCGCACATCATCTCCTGGGTGTTGATGACGGCCTTGGGCATCCCGGTCGAGCCCGAGGTGAACAGCAATTTACCGATCGTCTTCGGCGTGATCCTCGCGATCGACGCTTCGACATCCGCCGTCACCGGCGTCACCGCAAATTCGGCAAACGCAACGCTCTTGATGCCCTCGCATGGCCGAGCCACATGCACGACGGTCACGCCGTCGAGATCGAGCGCCTTCAGCGCCTTCTCGAAGGTCGGCCCGTCCTGCACCATCACCACCGCGGGCTTGATCAGGCCGAACAGGTATTTCAGCTTCTGATGATCATGGCTCATCAGCGAATAGGCCGGCGACACTGGCGCGGCCGGCAGCCGCGCCTGCATCGCCGCTTGCGTCATCAGCGCATGTTCGATGGAATTGCCGGAGAGGAATGCAACGGGACGCCCTTCTTCGAGCTTCAGATTGAGCAGGCCTTGCGTCAGCGCATCGACGATGCGCTTGGCCTCGCCGTAGGAGACCTTGCGCCACTCCCGCGCCTCGCCTGCGCGCTGCGCGAGCCAAATGCGATCGGGTGCTTGCGTCGCCCATTTCGCAAGCGAGGCCGGGATATGCGTCTCGTAGGCCTGCAACGGAATCCGCGACTTCAGGACGACGACGCCGTCCTCGCGCCGCTCCACGGCGATGTCGCGCGGCAACCATTCGATCTTGCGAAAGCCGGGCTTCTCAAGCACCGCGGCTGCACTCCCGTCCATATTGCGTCTCCCGAAATATGAGCCCGTTGCCCGGCCCCCGTTCTCTCGTTGATATAGACCGGCGAGTTGCTATTGAGAAAGCTCTCTCCCCGAGTCGTCCCGGCGAAAGCCGGGACCCATACCGCGGAATCTCTCTGTGGAGTGAGGGCGTCAGACTTCCTTCGCAACAATGAAGGGCTGGGCTTATCGGTCCCGGCTTTCGCCGGGACGATAGCTGAGTTTGTGGCTAGCGCGGCGCCATGCGGATCGCGCCGTCGAGGCGGATGGTCTCGCCATTGAGCATCGCATTCTCGACAATGTGCACGGCAAGCGCGCCATATTCGCTGGCATCCCCGAGCCGGGCCGGATGGGGCACCTGGGCCCCCAGGCTCTTGCGCGCCTCTTCGTTCAAGCCCATCAGGAGCGGCGTGAGGAACAGGCCGGGCGCGATGGTGTTCACGCGGATCTTGTGCTGGGCGAGGTCGCGCGCCGCCGGCAGCGTCAGACCGACCACGCCGCCCTTGGAGGCGGAATAGGCGATCTGGCCGATCTGGCCTTCATAGGCGGCGACGCTGGCGGTGTTGATGATCACACCGCGTTCCTCGCCGACCGGCTCGGCCGGCACCAGGCGCTCGGCGAACAGTCGCAGGCAGTTGAAGGTGCCGATCAGGTTGACATTGATGATGCGCGCGAACTTCGCCAGCGGATAGACGCCATCCTTGCCGACGATGCGCTGGGAACCGCCGATGCCGGCGCAGTTGACCAGTACGCGCGCCACGCCATGCGCGGCCTCCGCCTTCACCAGCCCAGCCTTGACCTGCTCCTCATCGGTGACGTCGGCGTGGATAGCGACACCCTTCACTTCGGCGGCAATCTTCTCCGCATTCTCCTTGCTCTGGTCGAGCACGGCGATCTTGGCGCCCCTGGCGGCCATGGCGCGAGCGGTCGCGGCACCAAGGCCCGAACCACCGCCGGTGATGAGAACGGCAACGTCTTTCAACTGCATTTGGTTTTCTCCTTGGGCGTTTTTTGTTGCGAATAGTGAATGGTGAGTAGCGAATAGGGGAGCCCTCCGTTCGCTATTCGCTACTCCCTATTCGCTCGTTCAACATGCCGCCGCAGAGCAGCGCCTCCATGTGCTTGATGTAGTCGCGACAAACCTCGTCGGTGACAGGGCCGACGCCGACGGCACGGGACATTGCGTGGCGGCCGAAGAACAGGTGATCGCAGGCGCCGATCAGGCTGGTGTAGAATAGCACCGGATCAATCTCGCGAAACTCGCCGGCGGCGACGCCTTCGGCGAGCAGCCGGCGGTGAAAATCGAGCAGCGGCGCCACAAAGAATTTCGAGACCGCGTCGGCAGATTCGACGCTGCTCTCGTGAAGCAGGTAGTGAATCAGCCGGTTCATATAGGGAAAGCGCCAATAGGCGCGGATGATGCCACCGATATGCAGCTTCAACTTGGCGGTTGGCGAGATCGGCTGGCCCAGGAGATATTCGAGATTGTCCACCTCGGTTGCGGCATCGCGCGCGAGCAGCGCCAGCAGCAGCCCGTCCTTGTTGCCGAAGTGGTATTTGACTAGCGCGGCATTCACCCCGGACTTCTGCGCAATGTCGCTCAGGGAGACCTCGATCGAGGCGCGCGCGATCATCAGCTCGCTGGCGGCGACGAGGAGCTTGTCCGCCGTCGGGTTCCTGCCGTTGGAGAGCTTGATGGGCGCGCCGGTATTCAAGGGTTGGTCGATCCTGGCGTAAGTCTGGTCCGGGCACGCAGATAAGCGCAAGCTGTCATGCAGCTCAAGAGTTAATTGAATGATTGACTAAATCCGGGACCGCCTCTTTAATCCGCCCCAACCCATCCAAGCAAAGCAAGCATTCAGGGAGATCGAGGAAATGGCCGAGGCTTACATTGTTGCCGCCGCCCGCACCGCAGGCGGGCGCAAGGGGGGACGTCTTGCGGGCTGGCACCCGGCCGATCTCGCCGCCACCGTCCTGGATGCGCTGGTCGAGCGGTCGGGTGCTGCTCCCGAGCAGATTGAAGATGTGATCATGGGCTGCGTGATGCAGGCCGGCGAGCAGTCCAACAATGTGGCGCGCAACGCCGTGCTCGCCTCGAAGCTTCCGGAGAGTGTGCCCGGCACCTCGATCGACCGCCAGTGCGGCTCCTCGCAGCAGGCGCTGCACTTTGCAGCCCAGGCAGTGATGTCGGGCGCAATGGACGTGGTGATCGCCGCCGGTGTGGAATCGATGACGCGGGTGCCGATGGGGCTTGCCTCGCAACTTCCGGCCAAGAACGGCTTCGGCCATTACAAGAGCCCGAATATCGAGCATCGCTATCCCAACATCATGTTCAGCCAGTTCACCGGCGCCGAGATGATGGCGGAGAAGTACGGCCTCTCCAAGGATGAACTCGACGAATATTCCTACCAGAGCCATCAGCGCGCAATTGCCGCGACGCAGGCGGGCGCCTTCAAGGACGAGATCGTGCCGGTGAACATCACCCGCGCCGACGGCTCGACCGACACCCATCATGTCGACGAAGGTATCCGTTTCGATGTCAGCCTGGACGGCATCAAAAGCGTGAAGCTGATTGCGGAGAACGGCAAGCTGACCGCGGCTTCCGCGAGTCAAATCTGCGACGGCGCTTCCGGCGTCCTGGTGGTGAACGAGCGCGGCCTGAAATCGCTTGGCGCCAAACCGCTCGCGCGTATCCATCACATGACCATGATGGGCGGCGACCCTGTGATCATGCTGGACGCGCCACTGCACGCAACCGAGCGTGCGCTGAAGAAGGCCGGCATGACAATCGACGACATCGACCTGTTCGAGGTCAACGAAGCCTTCGCCTCGGTGCCGACCGCCTGGCTCAAGACGACGGGCGCCGACCCCGCGCGCCTCAACGTCAATGGCGGCGCCATCGCACTCGGTCATCCGCTCGGCTCCTCCGGCACCAAGCTGATGACCACGCTGGTGAATGCGCTCAAGCAGCGCAACAAGCGCTACGGCCTGCAGACCATGTGCGAAGGCGGCGGCATGGCGAATGTGACGATCGTGGAGAGGCTGTAAGTAGCGAATAGGGAGTAGCGAATAGCGAGTAGGGAGCGGTGAATAGGCGGCAACGTTTGCCCCGTTCGCCATTCACCATTCGCTATTCGCCTAAAAGTCATGACCCATCCCTCCATCCACGCCCGCACCACTCCGGACAAGATCGCCTACCAGATGGCCGGAACCGGCAAGGCGATCACCTATCGCGAGCTTGACGAACTCTCCAACCAGGGCGCGCAGCTGTTTCGTGCGCTGGGGCTGAAGGCCGGCGACCATGTCGCGCTGTTGATGGAGAATCGTCTCGCCTTCATGGAAATCTGCTGGGCCGCGCAACGCGCGGGCCTCTATTACACCGCGATCAGCCGCTATCTCACGGCAGACGAGATCAGCTACATCGTCAGGGATTGCGGCGCCAAGGTCGTGATCACCTCGCCGAAATGCGCCGATCAGGTGCGAGGCCTGATAACCGGAACCTCTGGCGAACCGCTTTACTTCATGCTGGACGAACCGGAGCCGGGCTTCCGCTCCTGGGATGCCGAAACCATCAAGCAGCCGGTCACCCCGATCCCGGACGAGATCGCGGGCTACGACATGCTTTATTCGTCCGGCACCACCGGGCGTCCCAAGGGCGTCAAGAAGGAATTCGAAGGCAAGCCGATCGACTGGCCGAACCCGTTCCTGCTGACGCTTTGCGCGAATATGTGCGGCATGGGACCGGAGACGATCTATCTGTCGCCGGCGCCGCTCTATCACGCGGCGCCGCTGCGCTTCAACATGATGGTGACCGTGCTCGGCGGCACCTCGATCATCATGGAGTCGTTCGACGCCGAGACCTTCCTGAGGCTGGTAGAGACATACAAGGTGACGCAGTCGCAGCTGGTGCCGACCATGTTCGTGCGCATGCTGAAGCTGCCGGAGGACGTCCGCAATCGCTACGACGTCTCCTCGCTGAAAGGGGCGATCCATGCCGCGGCACCCTGTCCGGTCGATGTCAAGGCCAGGATGATCGAATGGTGGGGCCCGATCCTGATCGAATATTATGCGGGGTCGGAGGGCAACGGCGTCACCGTCTGCAACTCGCAGCAATGGCTCGAGCACCGAGGCAGCGTCGGCCGTGCCGTGGTCGGCAAGATCAAGATTCTGGACGAGGCGGAACAAGAGCTGCCGCCAGGGGAGATCGGCACCGTCTACTTCGCCGATGCGCCGGCGTTCACGTATCACAACGATCCCGACAAGACCAAGCGCGCCTACAATGCGAAGGGCTGGTCGACGCTCGGCGATGTCGGCTATCTCGATGCCGACGGCTATCTCTATCTGACGGACCGCAAGTCCTACATGATCATCTCGGGCGGCGTGAACATCTATCCGCAGGAAACCGAGGATGTGCTGATCACTCATCCCGATGTCGCCGATGTCGCAGTCTTCGGCGTGCCGAATGAGGAGATGGGCGAGGAGGTCAAGGCGGTGGTGCAGCCGCATGACATGGCACAAGCGGGCCCGGCGCTGGCGGACGAGTTGATCCGGTACTGCCGCAAGCGCCTTTCCCCGCTCAAATGCCCGCGCAGCATCGACTTCGAGGCCGAACTGCCGCGCACCCCGACCGGCAAGCTCGTGAAGCGCCATCTGCGCGACCGCTACTGGCCGAAGACGGCACTGCCGGTGTAAGGCACAGCGTCACCACTTGTTCCGTCATGCCTGGGCTTTGTCCCGGGCATCCACGCCTTACAAACTGGCCGCGGCAAAGACGTGGATGGCCGGGACAAGCCGGACAAGCCCGGCCATGACGGAGGAAACACAATGACCCCGCTTGCTCCGATTCCCCTTCCTTCCTCCATCCGCTCGCGCACGGTCGAGAACATCAACGGCCTCGGCATGCATGTGCTGGAGGCCGGCTTCGAGACGCGCGGTCGGCCTTGTGTCCTTCTTCTGCACGGCTTTCCGGAGCTTGCCTTCTCCTGGCGCAAGGTGATGCCCGCGCTTGCGGAGGCCGGTTATCACGTGATCGCGCCGGACCAGCGCGGCTATGGCCGCACCACCGGCTGGAGCGCCGACTATGACGGTGATCTTGCGCCCTTCCGTCTCACCAATCTGGTGCGCGACGCCATCGGGCTGGTATCGGCATTCGGCTACACGCGCGTCGATGCGGTGATCGGGCATGATTTCGGCAGCCCTGTCGCCGCCTGGTGCGCGCTGTTGCGGCCCGACGTGTTTCGCGCAGTCGTCATGATGAGCGCGCCCTTTGGTGGTCCGCCGAAATTACCGTTCGACACCGTCGGGAGGCCGGCAATGCCGCCGCGTGAAGATCCGGTGCACCGCGACCTCGCGGCTCTCGCGCGGCCGCGCAAGCATTATCAATGGTACTACTCGACGCTTGAGGCCAACGCCGACATGGTCAACGCGCCGCAGGGCCTGCATGATTTTCTGCGCGCCTACTATCACCACAAGAGCGCGGACTGGCAAGACAACAAGCCATCTCCGCTTCGTGCATGGTCGGCTGAAGAGCTTGCGAAGTTGCCGACCTATTATGTGATGGATCTCGACAAGACCATGCCCGAGACAGTCGCGGCTGAAATGCCGTCAGTTGCGGAGATTGCGGCCAACAGATGGCTGCCGGACGGCGAACTCGCGTTCTATGCGGCCGAATATGCGCGCACCGGATTCCAGGGCGGGCTGCAATGGTACCGCTGCGGCACCTCGGGCATGTTCAATGCGGAATTGCAATTATGGTCGGGCCGAACCATTGACGTGCCCTCCTGCTTCATCTCGGGCAGGCAGGATTGGGGCATCTTTCAGCGGCCGGGTACGTTAGAGGCGATGCAAAGCAGCGTTTGCACTGCGATGACCGGCTGTCATCTTGTCGACGGCGCCGGTCACTGGGTGCAGCAGGAGCAACCTGAACAAGTCCGCCGTCTGCTGCTGGAATTTCTCGGACAGGCGACAGAACGTCGCAAGCACTAAGCTTCATCACGCGTTCAGGATCGGCGACCTATCGTCGGATGAGCGCAGCCTGATCAAGGAACATTCCTTGAATGTTGGCGTTGCGGTTCCGGGCAATGCGCATTTTGGAGGAGTATATATGGAGAAGAAGATCGCAGGCTTGTTGGGAGCAGTCGCTGCGCTCGGCACGCTGAACGCTGCGCAAGCGTCGCCGGCGCCGGCACCGAACCCATCGGATGCGTTGAAGGCCAACTCCTATGCCGAGTTGCTGGAGCCGATCCCGAACGCCGCAAAAATCCTGCAAGCACTGGATGAACAGGCGCCGGCCAAATCAACCGAAGGCGAGGTGAAGGTGGCTCAGTGGTACCATCACCACCATCATCACCACCACCATCATCACCACGGCTATTGGGGCTATGGCTACGGCCCCCGCGTCTATGTTGTGCCGCCCCGCCGCTGGTATCACCACCACCATCATCATCACCACCACCACCATCATCACTGGTACTACGACCGCTACTGATCGCAGCGTGATGACGTGAGAACCGCCGGGCGCCCTATCCTTAGGTGGATCGGGCGTCCGGATTCTTTTCGGCATGGCCTCACAGCCTTGTCTTATTCCTGCCGCGCCTTGTCTTTCGCCGCACGATGCAGGTGACGGTAGGTGCCGTCGAACACGGTGTCAGAGGACGAGGTCCACTCGGTGCCCTTGCCCAGGGTCGGCCGATTGGCATAGATGCGCCGCGACTGCAGTTCGCGCTCGGCAGCTTCCTCGGAGTTCATCGGCTCAAGCTCGAACGGCGCTTCCTCGGGGATGACGAGGATCTGCATGAACGGCTCGCCCGGCCGGAAGATATGCGTGCGACCCTCGGGCGGCGATTTGAACACGCAGAAGAACATCATCGGCCACCAGTTGCGAATCAGGGCTGGCACCGCGATCGGCACGGTGTCGGTCTCGTCCGAATAGAAGCGAGGATGAGGTTCGGTACGAATCGCAAATCCCTTGGGCACCTTGAGATCGAGCAGGATCTGATAGGTGTAGAAGCGGTCGCCAAAACTGCGGAAGGGCGGCCATTGCAGGGTCGAATCCGGCGGCGGATCGCCCCAGTCGCCTTCCAGGACCAGGTGGCCGTCCTTGGTCGTCACACGCAGTTCGAAGTCGTAGGGGTAGAATAGCTCGATTCCATATTGGGCACCTTCGGTGAAGGGCACGCAATGCCAGACCTGTTCGCGCGAGCCGTCGGCCCGCGGCTCGCGCTTGCCGGCCCATCCCGGAATTTCCAACTTGGTACGCCGCGGCGCCAATCCTGGATTGTTGAGCCGGTATTTGATCTTCTGCATTCGCCTTCCCTGATCCATGACAATGCTCGGCAACTTGCAACGGATATCTTCCGCCGCGGGTTCCCGTTTATCTATTGCGCCAGAGCCGCTAGGAGCGATCACGATCATGGCGCGTACGTGAAGAAATGGCGGGTTTGACCTCGCGAAAATGTGGCTCTATATGTCTTTTTTAGAATAGTTCTAAATTCTCAGAAAGCCCTCGCAATGAAGAATTTCGCTGATCTGACCGAGCGCGAGGTGCTGGCAGTGGCGATCTCCGCGGAGGAGGAAGACAGCCGCATCTATATGACCTTCGCGGAAGACCTGAAGGAGCGCTATCCGGATTCGGCCAAGCTGTTTGAGGAGATGGCGGAGGAGGAGCGCGGCCATCGTCACATGCTGCTGGAGCTTTATGAACAGCGCTTCGGCCCGCATCTGCCGCCGATCCGCCGCGACGACGTGAAGGGCTTTCTGCGCCGCCGCCCGGTCTGGCTGACCAAGAACCTGCCGCTCGAGACCATCCGCAAGGAAGCCGAGACGATGGAGTTCGAGGCCGAGCGGTTCTACGTCAAGGCCGCCGAACAGGCCAAGGACGTCGCGGTGCGCCGGCTGCTCGGCGATCTTGCGGAAGCGGAAAAGAGCCACGAGCGGACCGCAACGCAGCTGACCCAGGACATCCTCAGCCCCGACGTTCGCGCGGCCGAGGACCGCACGCGGCGGCGTGTCTTCGTTCTGCAATATGTGCAGCCGGGGCTGGCCGGCTTGATGGATGGCTCGGTCTCGACGCTGGCGCCGCTGTTTGCCGCGGCATTCGCCACGCATCAGAACTGGCAGACATTCCTTGTCGGTCTTGCCGCCTCGATCGGCGCCGGCATCAGCATGGGCTTTGCCGAAGCCTTGTCAGACGACGGCTCGCTCACCGGACGGGGCTCGCCCTGGCTGCGCGGCGTCACCTGCGGATTGATGACCACGGTCGGCGGGCTCGGGCACACCATGCCGTATCTGGTACCGGACAGCTGGGCCAACGCCTTCTGGATCGCGACCGCGATCGCCTGCGTTGTGGTGTTCTTCGAATTATGGGCGATTGCCTTTATCCGCGCGCGCTACATGGACACGCCATTCTTGCAAGCTGTGTTCCAGATCGTACTGGGCGGCGTCATCGTTCTGGCGGTGGGAATGTTAATTGGGGGCGCCTAGGCGGTCTGCGACAATGAAGTTTCTTCTCGGAGATAAGCCGCGCTTCGGCCTTGGTATGCTGGGCCTCCTTGCGATTGCAGGAGTTCGTGCCGCGCACGCCACCGACGAAATCCAAGTCTACAATGCCGGCATCGCCGAAGTCGGCCAGTTCACCATCCAGCAGCATCTCAATTATATCGCGGGCGGCTTGACCAACCCGCCTTTCACCGGTGGGCTGGTGTCCAACCACAGCCTCAACGGCACGCCGGAATTCGCCTATGGCGTGACCGACTGGTGGGAGCTTGGGCTCTATCTGCCGTTCTCGATCGATCATCAGCAGTTCTATTCCGACGCCTTCAAGCTCCGGACACTGTTCGTCTCGCCGCATGCCGATCAGCGCAATTTCTTTTACGGCGTCAATTTCGAGTTGAGCAACGAGACGCCGCCGTTTGCGCAGACCCGATGGGCGCTCGAGATCCGCCCCATCATCGGCATGCGCAATTCCGACTACGAGGCGATCGTCAATCCGATTGTCGACATCGGCTTCGGCAAATATGGCGAAGCCGATTTTGCGCCAGCACTGCGGGTGGCGAAGAAGCTGGCGCAAGACACCTGGGTAGGGCTCGAATACTACGCTGACTTCGGCAAGATCGGTGATTTCCCCAGGCTTGCCGACCAGCAGCACACCCTGTTTGCCGTGACCGATTTCAAGTTCGGCGTTTTTGACGTCGACTTTGGCGTCGGCTACGGGTTGACGCCGCAATCGGATCGCTGGGTGGTGAAGACGATCATCGGATATGCCTTCCCGGTGCCAGGCAGCAAGGCAAGCGGGAGCGAGCCTGGGTCGACCGGCCCGGTCAATCCGATGTCGCGCGCCACGCAGCGAACCTGGTAATTCCGCACTATTGATAAGTTGGATTTGTCCATGTCCTCTCGCCTGCAATACGGCACCACCGCCAAGGTGCTTCATTGGCTGATCGTCGCGCTCTTGATCGTGCAGTATCTGATTGGCTGGTTGATGCCGGACATTCATCGCGGAATGCAGCCCGGCGTCGCCATGACCATGCACCTCTCATGCGGCCTCTCGATCTTTGTCCTGATCGTGCTGCGTTTCGTCTGGCGGTTGACGCACCCCGTCGCGCCTGAAAGCTCGCTGCCGCCCTGGCAGCGGCTCAGTTCCGAGCTGGTGCACTGGGTGCTCTACGTCCTGGTGCTGGCGACGACCGTGAGCGGTTGGCTGTTTGCATCCTTCCGCGGCTGGACAGTAACGTATTTCTACCTGTTCCCATTTCCGATGCTCGCGTCCGACAATCAGGCCGCGGGGCGCGCCATCGACGGCTTGCACCAGGCCGCCGAGTGGACGCTGCTCGTCTTCATCGGATTGCACGTGGTGGCTGCGTTCGCACATCTCTTCGTCTATCGCGACCGTGTCATGCAGCGCATGCTGCCCGGATAGGCTTTTCGTGCAGCATTGCGGGTCAAGTCGGCCTTGCGGGCGAAGGCTATTCTGATCATCATTCCACAATCATAAGATCAGAGGGGGGAGACCTGCCTTGACCAAATCGCAATGGAGCTTCAAGACCGCGACCGAATTGTCGGCGGCACTCGCGGCGAAACAGGTTTCGGCGGTCGAGCTCGCCGAAGATGCAATCGCGCGCATCGAGCGTCACGACGGCAAGATCAACGCCATCTGCGTCCGTGATTTCGACCGCGCCATGCAGGCCGCCCGCGCCGCTGATGCCGCACTGGCTCGCGGCGAGAGAAAGCCGCTGCTCGGACTGCCCGTCACCATCAAGGAATCCTTCAACATTGCGGGCCTGCCGACCACTTGGGGCTTTGTCCCGCAGAAGGACTACCGGCCGACGGAAGACGCGCTGAGCATCACCCGGGTCAAGGACGCAGGCGGCGTCATCCTCGGCAAGACCAATGTGCCACTCGGGCTCGGGGATTGGCAGAGCTACAACGACATCTACGGCACGACCAACAACCCCTACGACCTCGGACGCACGCCCGGCGGCTCGTCAGGCGGCTCCTCGGCGGCACTCGCGGCCGGCTACGGACCGCTGTCGCTGGGCTCCGATATCGGCGGCTCGCTGCGCGTGCCGGCATTCCATTGCGGGATCTATGCGCACAAACCGACTTACGGGCTCGTCGCAATTCGCGGTCACGCCCCGCCACAGGTCCCGCCCATTCCGATCGATCGCGATCTCTCCGTGCTCGGGCCGATGGCGCGTGGTGCGGCCGACCTGGCGCTCGCGCTTGACGTGATCGCAGGACCGGATCCGCTGGACGCTGGCGTCGGCTACAAGCTTGCGCTACCGCCGCCGCGCCACACGGTATTGAAGGATTTCCGTGTGCTGGTGGTCGATGGCCACCCACTGTTGCCGCCGAATGCGGAGGTGCGTGCAAGCATCGAAACGCTCGCCGGCCATCTCGAGAAGGCGGGTGCCCGCGTGGCGCGGCAAAGCCCACTGCTGCCGGACTTCGCCGACGCCTCGCGGCTCTATATGCGGATGCTGATGGGGTTCCTCGCCTCGTTCTGGCCGGCCGAGCAATATGACGGCGTGCTTGCCGCGGCGGCGCAACTCAAGCCCGACGACACGAGCCTCGCCGCCGAACGGCTGCGCGGCATGTCAGCAAGCCATCGCGCCTGGGTGCTCGATGACGGCGCCCGCGCGCGGTTGCGCGCGCAATGGCGCGGGCTGTTTAGGGAGTTCGATGCGGTGATCTGCCCGATCATGCCGACGCAGGCCTATCCGCACGATCATTCGCCGGAGCAGGAGCAGCGCCGCATCAATATCGACGGCAAGGATTACGCCTATCCCGACCAGCTCGCCTGGCCCGGCTTCGCCACGCTGCCCGGCCTGCCCGCAACAGCAATTCCAACCGGCTTTGCCAGCGATGGACTGCCGGTCGGCGTGCAGATCATCGGTCCGTGGCTGGAGGACAGGACGCCGATCAAGCTCGCCGAGCTGATCGAACGCGAGTACGGCGGCTTCGTCCCGCCTAAGATGTTCGATGATTGACGCCGAACTGTCGTTCCGGGGCGCGCGCAAGCGCGAACCCGGAACCTCGCGCCGCAACTTCTGGATTCCGAGTCCGGCACTCCGTGCCGCCCCGGAATGACGGATCCTTACGCATCGAACATGATCACGCTGCGCAGCGTCTTGCCGGCTTTCATGTTGGCAAAGCCCTCGTTGATCTCGGGCAGCTTCAGCTTGGCCGAGATCCAGTCTTCGAGGTGCAGCTTGCCGCGCATGTAGAACTCCACCAGCCTCGGCATGTCGACGCGGAAATGGTTGGAGCCCATCGACGAGCCCTGGATGCGGCGCTCGCGGAGGAAGTCGAAGCCGTGGAGCTCGATCTTCTGCCCGAACGGGATCATGCCAACGATGGTCGCAGTGCCGCCGGGCGCGAGCATGGCGAAGGCCTGCTCCGCGGTTTCCTTGCGGCCCAGCACTTCGAATGAATGATGCACGCCGCCCTTGGTCAATTCACGCACCTGCTGCACCACATCGCCATTGTTGGGATCGATGATATCAGTCGCGCCCAGCTTGGTCGCAAGCTGCAGCTTGGCCGGATTGGTATCGATGGCGATGATGCGGCCCGCGCCGGCGATCTCCGCGCCGTTGATCGCGGCCATGCCGACACCGCCACAGCCGATCACGGCGACCGTCTCGCCGGCCTGCACCCGCGCCGTATTCACCACCGCACCATAGCCGGTAATGACCCCGCAGCCGATCAGCGCGGCGAGTTCAAGCGGCATGTCGTTGCGGATTTTGACGATCGCGTTCTCATGGACCAGCATCTGCTCGGCGAATGAGGACAGATTCAGGAACTGATTCAGCTTCTCCGGCTTCGACCACTGCAGGCGGTTGGACGCGCCCGGCAGCATCTTCACCGTGGTGTCGGTGCACAGCACCGGCCGCCCGGTGGTGCAATTGTCGCAGGTGCCGCAGAACACCGAGAGGCAGGTGACGACATGGTCGCCCGGCTTCACATAGGTGACGTCGGAGCCGACTTTCTCAACAATGCCCGCCGATTCATGGCCGAGCACCGCCGGCAGCGGATGCGGATAGAGCCCTTCGATGAAGTGCAGGTCGGAATGACAGAGCCCGGCCACCGCGGTCCGGATCAGGACCTCGCGCGGGCCCGGATTGGGCAGGCTGATATCCTCGATGACGAGCGGCTTGTTGACTTCATAGAGGACGGCGGCCTTCATCGGTGTTTCCTCGCTTGTTTTTCTCAGCTCGCTTGAGCCTACGCCGCCAGAAGCAATTCGCCAACCTCGGCCATGCCCACCGCTGGCTCGCCAAGCAGAAGCGATGCAATTGCGGCTTGCGCAGCATTTTCCGTCAGCCGGAACGGATCGCCTGAGGACAGGCGATGATCGAGCACCAATCGCGACAACAGAAGCCGCCTCGCGTCACCGCGCATCTGATCGATGCGTGCGCCCTCCCAGGCGAGCGTGACTGCGCTTGCGACATGATAGAGCGAGGTGGTGGCGCGCCGCGCATCGCCTTCATTGTCGGCGTGCGAGGCGACTTCGCGGGCAAAGCCGACGGCGCGGTCGATGAGGCCCCGCAAGCGGTCACGCCAGGCCTGCGGCACAGTGCCGCTCTCATCCAGCCGCGCATGCAGATCAGCCGCGAGCGCCGACTCCGCGCCATGGCGTCCGACCGCGCGCTTGAGCGCATCGAGCGCGACGATGTTGCCGGTGCCTTCCCAGATCGAGCCGAGATGCGCATCACGCAACAACCGTGCGGTGGCGAACTCCTCGATATAGCCAGTGCCGCCGCGCATCTCCATGGCATCGCCACAGACCTTGCGCGCGTCGCGGGTGGCGCGGAATTTCAGCGTCGGCGTCAGGATGCGCAGCAGCGCCGCGGCATCCTGGCTGCCGGCCTCGGCACGGTCGAGCGCATCCGCGGTGACAAAGCTCAGCGACAGCGCCTGCTCGGTGGGGAGCATGATCTTCATCAATTGCCGCCGCCCGAGCGGCAGGTCGATGATGCGGCTGCCGAACACCACGCGATTGCGCGCGACCGTCATGGCATCATGATAGGCGCGCCGCATCAACGCGGTCGATTTGACGCCATTGGACAGGCGCGAGGAGTTCACCATCTCGGCCATCTGCACAAACCCGCGATCGAGCCGGCCAACCGCATAGGCGATCGCGCCTTCGAAGGTGATCTCGCCAGAGGCCATCGAACGGGTGCCGAGCTTGTCCTTGAGCCGAACGATCCGGTAGCGGTTCTGGCTGCCATCCTCGAGGAAGCGCGGCATCAGGAACAGGCCGACGCCCCGGGTGCCGTCGATCGCGCCTTGCGGCCGCGCCAGCAGCATCACGACTTTGGCATCGGCGTTGGAGCAGAACCATTTCTCGCCATAGAGGCGCCAATGATCGCCGTCCTGCACGGCGACAGTCGTCAGCGTGCCGACGTCGGAGCCGCCTTCCTTTTCCGTCATGAACTGGCCGCCCTGGGTCAGCTTGCTCATGTCGGTCTGGGTCAGGCCGTCGAGATATCTCGCCTTCAACTCCTCGCTGCCGAAGTTCGCCAGCAGCTTGGCGCAACCGTCGGTGACGTTGATCGGGCAGCCGAGACCGAATTCCGCCTGGTTGAATAGAAAGGTGAAGGCGTGCTTGGCGGCAACCGGATATTTCTCCGGCCAGCCCATGATGCCCTTGCGGATCGACATGGCGTGAATGCCGAACTCGCCGAAAGCGACGCGCTCGAGCTCGCGATAGGCCGGATGATATTCGATGGTCTGAACGTCGCGCCCGAACCGGTCGCGCGGATGCAAGACCGGGGTATGCCGGTCGGCAAGCCGCGCGCATTCATCGAGCGGACCGCCGGCGAGTTCGCCCAGCCGGTCCAGATGCGGCTCGATGTGGCGGAACAGCGCATCTGGCAGATGAATGCGCAAGAGATCCGTCAGCGCCGGATCGGCGCGGTAGAAATTCATGCCGGTGGTGTCGGGCGCAAGCAATCTCGACCGGTCCGCATCACCTGCGGCGTCACCTCTGATGGACTGCAGCATATTTCGGTTGCCCTCGTTCGTTTCCGCCCTGTCTTGCCGGCTTTGAATGATGTAGATCATGTGCGAGGCGGCCGATGAAGCCGCGAAATTCTCGGGGAGGCATGATCCCATGGCGGACCTTTATCGCATCTTCGGGGCGGAGATGTCGCCCTACTCCGTCAAGGTCCGCTCCTATTTTCGCTACAAAGCCATCCCGCATCAATGGATATTGCGCAACGCGGAAAGCCAGGCGGACTACCAGGCCTACGCCAAGCTGCCTATCATTCCGCTGGTGGTTACGCCGCAGCAGAATGGCATCCAGGATTCCACACCCATCATCGATCAGCTGGAGAAGCTGTTTCCCCAGCCTTCGGTTCATCCCGATGGCGAGGCGCAATTCCTTTCGGCGCTGATTGAGGAGTTCGGCGACGAGTGGGGCAACAAATGGATGTTCCACTATCGCTGGGCCCGCGAGGTTGACCAGCGCGCGTCTGCCGGCCGCATCGCCCGCATGCAGGCGCCCAATGCGGGCGATGAGGCCCACGCTGCACTGGTCGAGAAGATTCGCACGCGCATGGTCGAGCGGGTCTGGTTCGTCGGCTCCAATGAGGTGACGGCGCCCCAGATCGAGACCGGCTTTGCGGACATGCTCAGGCTGCTCGAAGCTCATCTCACGAGGCGCCCCTATCTGTTCGGCGGCCGGCCCGCTTACGGTGATTTCGGCCTGTGGGGACAACTTTATGAGCTCTGGACCGATCCAACAGCCGGCTCCTTGATCGAAGGACGCGCACCACACGTGCTCGACTGGATTCACCGCATGCTCTGGCCACGCGCCGAAGGCGCTTTTGAAAGCTGGGCGACGCTGCAGCCGACGCTGATGCCGATCCTTCAAGGCCAGGTCGGGGGACAATTCGTGACCTGGACGCTGGCGAACGAGAAGGCGCTGTCCGAGGGCAAGGACGAGTTTTCGGTGACGCTCGGCGACAAGGTCTGGGTGCAGAAGCCGCAAAAATATCACGCGCGCTCGCTTGCCATGCTGCGCGCCAATATGCCGAGGCCGCCGACAAGGCCGCGCTCGATCCGATCCTTGAAGAGGCCGGTTGTCTCGCCGCCTTCCGCGCCTAGATAAAGAGTCCCCGTAAGCCACGAAGGACGGCGCTCATGGACCTCCCGAAATACAAGACCGCACTGATTGTCGGCGCCGGCGAAGGCTTGAGCGCCTCGCTGGCTCGCCTGTTCGCCCGCAACGAGATTCGTACCGCGCTCGCCGCGCGCAAGATCGAGAAGCTGGGTGCGCTGTGCAACGAGACCGGCGCACGGGCCTATGCCTGCAACGCGGCAGAGCCCGATGACGTCGAACGCCTGTTCGGCCTTGTCGAGCGCGAGATCGGGACGCCCGACCTTGTCGTCTACAATGCCAGTGCCCGCGCCCGCGGGCCCTTTATCGAGCTGGTACCGGCGGAGGTGGCGCAGGCGATCATGGTGAGCGCCTTTGGCGGCTTCCTGGTGGCGCAGCAGGCGGCGCGGCGCATGCTGCCCAACAAGCATGGCGCTATCCTGTTCACCGGCGCATCGGCCAGCGTGAAGGGCTATGCGCAATCCGCGCCCTTTGCGATGGGCAAGTTCGGCTTGCGGGGGCTCGCGCAATCGCTGGCGCGCGAATTGTCGCCGCAGGGCATTCATGTCGCGCATTTTGTCATCGATGGTGGTATTCGCAGCGCAACGCGAACCGAGCCGACGGACCGGCCGGACTCGATGCTCGATCCCGATGCCATTGCGCTGAGCTATTGGAGCGTCCTGCAACAGCCGCGCAGTGCCTGGAGCTGGGAAGTCGAATTGCGGCCATGGGTCGAGAAGTTTTGATACGACTGTCATTCCGGGGCGCCCGCAGGGCGAACCCGGAATGACGGAGCAAGGGGCGACAAGAATGACCACCGAGACCACCATCGACACTGGCACCGACGAACTGCTCTGCGTCATCCGCGACCGCGTCGCGATCATCACGCTGAACCGGCCCGAGGCGCGCAATGCGCTGTCGGACAATCTGTCGCCGGCGCTGCGCACCATGATCAAGACCTGCGGCGAGAATCCCGAGGTCGGCGTGCTGCTCCTGACCGGCGCGGGCAGCGCGTTCTGCGCGGGCGGCAATGTCAAGGGCATGGGCGCGCATCGCGACAAGGCCAAGCTTGCGATGTCGTTCGACGACAAGGTCGCCGATCTCCAGGAGCGGCAGCGGCTGCTCACCGGCGCGCTCGCCGCGCTGCGCAAGCCGACGATCGCAGCTCTTCCCGGGCCCGCCGTCGGCGCGGGGCTCGCAATCGCCATGGCCTGCGACATCCGCATCGCCGCACAGTCGGCCTTTGTCTCCACCGGCTATCTGCGCGTTGCACTGTCCGGCGATTACGGCATTGCCTGGCTGCTGACACGGCTGGTCGGCACCGCGCGGGCGCGCGAGTTGATGTTCACGGCCGAGAAGGTCGACGCGGAGCGTTGTGAGCGCATCGGTCTCGTCAATCGGGTGGTACCGGACGATCAGCTGCAGGCGGAGGCGTTTGCCTTGGCCAAATCGCTCGCCGAGGGCCCGACGCTGGCGTTGCGCTACATGAAGGATAATCTCGATGAGGCCCTATCCTTTGATTTCGCCACCGCCCGCGACCAGGAGGCCGAGCGGCTGATCCGTCTCACCACGACCGCCGACCATCGCGAAGCGGTGCAGGCTTTCATCGACAAGCGCAAGCCGAACTTTGCAGGTCATTAGCTCACGCCATCGCAAGCTGGCGCGTCTCTGCGGCCAATCGCCAGCTCGCACATGGAATGTCCTTCGGCGCGAAGCCGATCTCCTTCTCGAAGCGCACCAGCTTCCAGTCCTCAGGGTGATTGCGGAACGCAAAACCGGATTTGCGGCCGAGTGCGATCATCGCGCTGTTGGACCGCAGCGTATCGCCGAACAGGCTCGCTGCGCCGAGCGATGCGGCGCGGCATTCCAGGTTTTTCAGCAGCGCCGCACCGATGCCATGGCCCTGCCAGCGATCATCGATTGACACCCCGAACTCGATGCTCAAATCCTCGGGGTGAAAGACATAGCGCACCTCGCCGATGATGGTCGCAAAGCCGTCGACCTCGACGGTCGCGACAGCAGTGAACGCGTCGCCCCGGCCGACATGTGTGAACTGGTCGAGCACCGATTTCGGCAGCTCGCTCATTGCGCCGTGAAAACGGTTGTAGCGCGAACGTGTCGACAGCGATCGATAGTAGTTCTGCAATTCCTCTGCATCGCGCGGCTCGACAAAGCGGACCGTCACCGCCTCGCCGCTCCGCGCGTGCAGGGTGTCGGAAAATTGCGCAAGATCATCAAAGCGAAGCGATGTCATGGTCAACTCCCGTCTTTCCGAAAAGGCCGCCGGCCAGCATCCCTCTCGAGGCAATGCCGGCCCGACTGCGTTCAAGCCCGCCAGAACGGCTTTTCGGCTTCGTGAACGATGTCGCTCCAGGATATGCCGACATCGTGCAGATCGCGATCGGACCAGTGGCGCAGCTCGTCGCGGCTGCGATAGCGCTCCCGCCAGACGTGAAGGGTCTCGCCGAGGCTCGCCCAAATTCCCGGAACATGATGATTTGTCATCGTTTGCTGGGTGCAGGTAGACATGATCAGCTCCTAAAGCTAAGCTTCTGGCGCTAATATCTTCCCATCCTGCACCTTCCACAAACGACACTTTGTCTCGCTTCAGATGACAAAAACTCATGAATTTGGGGTTTGTTAAATGACCGCGCGGCTGCCATCGCTCAACGGGTTGCGGGCCTTCGAGGCCGCCGCGCGGCATCTGAGCTTCACGCTTGCCGCAGCCGAGCTGAACGTCACCCAGACCGCGATCAGCCACCAGATCAAGCGGCTGGAGGAGGAGCTCGGGCTTCGTCTGTTCGTCCGCAAGAACCGAACACTCGCGCTCACTCCGAAGGCAAAGGACTATCTGCCGGGCGTGCGCGCGGCCTTCAACGACCTGCGGCTTGCGACCGACAGGCTGCTGCGCAAGGACGAGGACAACGTCCTCACCGTCTCGACGCTTGCCTCGCACGCCGCCAAATGGCTGTTGCCGCGCCTCTCCACCTTTCAGGAGGCTCACCCCGGCATCGACGTGCGCATCACCACATCGACCAGCCTGGTCGACTTCAAGAGCGGCGACGTCGATGCCGCGATCCGCTACGGCCGCGGCCACTGGCCGGGCGTGCGGGCGCAGTGGCTGATGGCCGACGAGCTGTTTCCGGTGTGCAGCCCCGCGCTGCTCAATAGCGCCAAGCCGCTGCGCTGCCCGGAGGATCTTGCGCATTGCACGCTGTTGCACACGAGCGGCGGCTATGACGACGACTGGCGGCAATGGCTGACGGCGGCGGGGCTGCCGACGGATATTTCCAAGCAACCGGGCGTGAGCTTCGACCTCATCTTCATGACCGTGCAGGCCGCCATCGATGGCATCGGGGTTGCGATGGGCCGGACCTCCTATGTCCAGGACGATATCGCCAAGGGCCGGCTGGTCGTGCCCTTCAAGATCGCGCTGCCTGCGGACGCAGGCTTCTATTTGGTCTCGCCCGAGTCCAGCGACGAACCGCAAAAGCTGAAGCTGTTCCGGCAGTGGCTCCTCGCTGCGGTGCAGCACAAGTCGTGAAAATACGCGCTTCCGCGAAGGACTAGCCGAAAATATAAGGCGCATTCCGGTTGGTCGGCCGCGATCGTCGTGGCAGATTGACCTTCGCTTGAGCATGATCCTTTTAGCCAATCGGCATCCGCCGTTCCGGATCATGCGCGTAACAACTGTCGGCTGGCGTGAAGTTTTCCCGCAACCGGCTATTCCTGACGGGGGAGGAAACTCACGATGTCGCAGACGTCGACGACACAGGTACCAGCGATCAAATCGCGCATCGGCGCCATCCTGCGCGCCACATCCGGCAATTTTCTGGAGCAGTTCGACTTCTTCCTGTTCGGGTTCTACGCCCCCCTGATCGCGAAGGCGTTCTTCCCTTCGGACAACGACACCGCTTCGCTGCTCAATACGTTTGGCGTGTTCTGGCTCGGCGCCTTGATGCGCCCGGTCGGCGCGATCGTGCTCGGTGCCTATATCGACCGCATCGGCCGCCGCCAGGGACTGATCGTCACGCTCTCCATCATGGCGATCGGCACCGTGGTGATCGCGTTCTGCCCGAGCTACGCCACGATCGGCGTTGCCGCCCCGGTCATTGTGCTGATCGGACGCCTGCTGCAGGGCTTCTCGGCCGGCGTCGAACTCGGCGGCGTCTCGGTCTATCTCGCCGAAATCTCCACGCCGGGCAATCGCGGCTTCTACACCTCGTTCCAGTCCTCCAGCCAGCAGGTCGCGATCTTCGTCGCGGCGATCCTCGGCTATGTACTGAACGAATCGATGTCGAGCGCAACCATCGCGGCCTGGGGCTGGCGCATTCCCTTCTTCATCGGCTGCCTGATCATTCCCGTGATCTTCTTCCTGCGGCGCACGCTGGAGGAGACGCCGGAATTCCTGGCGATGAAGAAGCACCCCACCGCATCCGAGGTGTTTGCTTCCGCCCTCGCCAACTGGCGCATCGTGATCCTCGGCATGATGATCGCGATCCTCACCACCACGACCTTCTATTTCATCACGGTCTACACCCCGACCTTCGGCAAGTCCGTGCTGAAGCTGTCGACGTCTGACGCACTCTTGGTGACGCTGCTGGTTGCCGTCACCAACTTCATCTGGAATCCGGTCGGCGGCGCGGTCTCCGACCGTCTCGGGCGCAAGCCGGTCCTGATCGGCATTGCCACCCTTTCGCTGCTGACGGCCTATCCGGCGCTGCACTGGCTCGTCACCGCGCCGACGTTCGGAAAGCTGTTGGCGGTACAGATGATGTTCTCCTTCTATTTCGGCACCTATAGCGGCACCATGCTTGGCGCCC
The DNA here is from genome assembly GCA_035652015.1 of Bradyrhizobium sp. GTDB lineage: Bacteria > Pseudomonadota > Alphaproteobacteria > Rhizobiales > Xanthobacteraceae > Bradyrhizobium. Next base: position 32,995 of record DASREP010000011.1, read on the forward strand.
TGGTGGAGATCGTGCCGAAGCACGTGCGCACCACCTGCTTCTCGCTCGCTTTCGCGCTGGCCGCGGCCCTGTTCGGCACCTTCACGCCGTTCGCGGCGACCTGGCTGATCCAGAAGACCGGCGACAAGGCCTCGCCCTGCTACTGGCTGATGTTCGGTGCCGTGCTCGGCATCATCGCGGCGCTCACCGTCTATCGCGGCGGCCGCCAGAGCGTGGAGGCCCGCGAGCCGGTGACGGCGTAATTTCTCACGATGTGAAAGGCGCCGCGCAGAGCATTGCTGCTGCGCGGCGCCTTCGTCGTCTCCAGGCCTTCCCTTTCCATGCGAAGCGGATAACAAGGGCGCATGGTTGATCTCAATCGCAAGTTCGATGTGCTGGTGATCGGCGGCGGCAATGCCGCGCTTTGTGCTGCGATCAGCGCGCGACGGCAGGGCGCCTCGGTGCTGGTGCTGGAGGGCGCGCCCAAATTCTACCGCGGCGGCAACACCCGCCATACCCGCAACATGCGCTGCGCCCACGATGCGGCGACCGAGATTTTGACGGGCCCCTATACCGAGCAGGAGTTCTGGGAAGACTTGCTGCGCGTCACCGGCGGCGAGACCGACGAGGAGCTCGCGCGGTTCATGATCGCGGAGTCCAAGGACATCCTGACCTGGATCGTCGAACAGGGCGTGCGCTGGCAGCCCTCGCTCGGCGGCACGCTGAGCCTCGGGCGAACCAACTCCTTCTTCCTCGGTGGCGGCCGCGCCATGCTGAACGCGCTTTACCGCACGGCCGAGGCGCTTAGTGTCGAGATCATGTATGACGCCGAGGTGGTCGATCTCGAGATCGACAACGGCATGTTCCTCTCGGCGACCTTGAAGCAGGGCGACGGCCACACGAGCGCGCGTGCATCGGCGCTGGTCGCTGCCGCCGGCGGCTTTGAGGCCAACATCGAATGGCTCAAGCAATATTGGGGCGAGGCCGCCGACAATTTTCTCATCCGCGGCACGCCCTATAACCGCGGCTCGATCCTGAAGATGCTGCTCGACAAGGGCGTGCAGGAGGTCGGCGATCCCACCCAGTGCCATGCGGTCGCGATCGACGCCCGCGCGCCGCGCTTCGACGGCGGCATCATCACGCGGCTGGATTGCGTGGTGTTCGGCATCGTGGTCAACCGCAACGCGGAGCGCTTCTACGATGAGGGCGAGGACATCTGGCCCAAGCGCTATGCAATCTGGGGCCGCCTCGTCGCCGGCCAGCCCGGGCAGATTGCCTACATCATCTTCGATTCCACCGTGCTGACGAGCTTCATGCCCTCGCTGTTTCCCCCGATCAAGGCGGACACCATCGCCGAGCTCGCCGGCAAGCTCGAGCTCGATCCAGCTGCGCTGGAGAAGACGGTCACAGGCTTCAACGCGGCCGTGCGGCCCGGCACCTTCGATCACACCATTCTCGACGACTGCCGCACCGAAGGTCTCACCCCGCCCAAGACGCATTGGGCGCGCAAGCTCGAGACGCCGCCTTATTACGCCTATCCGGTACGGCCCGGCATCACCTTCACCTATCTCGGCACCCGCGTGAACAAGCAGGCGCGCATACTGATGAAGGACGGCAAGCCGTCCGCCAACATGTTCGCGGCCGGTGAGATCATGGCAGGCAACGTGCTCGGCCGCGGCTATGCCGCCGGCATCGGCATGACCATCGGCAGCGTGTTCGGGCGTGTCGCGGGGCGGGAGGCGGCGAGGAATGCGCGGAATTAGCAAGGCGCGAGCTGGAGACGCGGGATAATGCACGCCACCCCAATCCTCGACGAGGCCGACCGGCTGATGACGGTCTGCAACTCCTGCCGGTATTGCGAGGGGCTGTGCGCGGTGTTTCCGGCCATGGAGATGCGCCGCGCCTTTTCCGACGGCGACCTCAACTATCTCGCCAATCTCTGCCACGCCTGTGGCGCCTGCTATGTGGACTGCCAGTTCTCGCCGCCGCATGAGTTCAACGTCAATGTGCCGAAGACGCTTGCGGTTGCGCGCGCCGATTCCTATGCGGCCTATGCCTGGCCGCGCGCTTTCGCGGGCCTGTTCGCGCGCAACGGGCTTGCGATCAGCTTCATTGCCGCGCTCAGTGTCGCCGCCTTCATCTTTGGCTTTGCAGCGGTCAACGACCGCGCCGTGCTCTACGGCATCCACACCGGCCCCGGCGCGTTCTATGCGCTGATGCCGCACAACGCCATGGTCGTACTGTTCGGCGCCGCCTTCCTCTACGCGATCCTGGCGCTCACGATGAGCCTGCGCGCGTTCTGGCGTGATATCGGCGAGCCCATCGGCGCGAAGGCTGACGCGCCCTCGCTGTGGCAGGCGATGCGCGATGCCGCCAGCCTGCGCTATCTCGATGGCGGCGGCGTCGGCTGCTTCAACGAGGACGACCAGCCGAGCGATCGCCGTCAGCTCTATCATCACCTCACCTTCTACGGCTTCATGCTCTGCTTCGCCGGGACCTGCGTCGCGACGCTCTATCACTACCTGCTCGGCCGCGAGGCACCCTATGCCTGGTGGGATCTGCCGGTCGTGCTCGGCACGCTCGGCGGCATCGGCCTGTTCATCGGCCCGATCGGCCTGCTTGCCGCGAAGAAGCAGCGCGATGCGGTGCTGGTCGATCAAGCGCGCACCGGCATGGACACCGCGTTCACCGTGATGCTGCTGCTCACCGGCGTCACCGGCCTCGCGCTGCTGCTGTGGCGCGACACCGACGCCATGGGCCCGCTGCTGGCGCTGCATCTCGGCTTCGTCTTCGCCCTGTTCATCACGCTGCCCTACGGCAAGTTCGTGCACGGCCTGTACCGGTTTGCAGCGCTGGTGCGCTATGCGCGCGAGCGGCGGATGATGGCGAGTGGGACGGGTGAAGGCTAAGGCTCTCTCCGACGTGGTCCCGACAAAGGCGTTGATAGTTCGCATTGGACTCAAGCCACACACTCCGTCATTGCGAGGAGCGAAGCGACGCGGCAATCCAGAGTCGTGTGCGTGGCCCTAGATTGCTTCGTCGCTTCGCTCCTCGCAATGACGGCCGAGAGACATGCGTTCTCGTCCTCGCGGTGCGCTGCGCCCGAGTTTTGCCAATCGTCTCGCCCTCTTAAGTCAGAGGGCGCAGGGAAGACCGGGTGGCCGCTGCACCCGGGGCCCTCGCGCAGAAAAAAACTGCGCAAGCGCGAGCCCACAGGTACAGGCGGTGATCACACCGGCCTTCCCTGCGCGATGGTTTTACGGCTTATACGTGATCTTGTGTCTGCAAAATCTGCCAGAATGTGCGAACGGGCGGTTCTAACCAACCGCCCGTCGCTGGATCTGAGCCGTACGTGCTCAAAGGCCGCAAGAGCCTGACGGGGAGCTAGGGACAGATCCGGTGTGTCTTCCTCAACCCGAACAGTTGCATGGGCTTCGAGCCCGAACTAGCAAGGAAGGGAGTGGATGATGGCACAAAACGATCGCGT
>DASREP010000012.1:0-33427 GCA_035652015.1 Bradyrhizobium sp.
CAGCCGCTGGAACAGCATGCGGATGGAATGCAGGATATTCCAGGGGTCGAATCCAACAGCGGCGAGCACGACGCCCACCAGGATCGACAGCAGGATCAGCCGGAACGCTACCGCGAGCGGCGTGCCGCCGAGAAAGCGGTAAAGACCGTCCTGGCTGGCCGGCAAATCCCTGACGTCGTTGGGCATCGATATCTCCATCCGTTGATGCCCATTATAGGCACGGCGGGGCAGATGGGGAACCCGCACCCGCGCTGCAATGGCGGCGGGCGAGTTCGGAACCTTAATTTCCCGTCACGGTCTTTAACATCCGTTCAAGTGTCTCCAGCCGGTCGGCCTCGCGCGGCGGCTTGTCCCAGCGCAGCCGGCTGATGCGGGGAAAGCGCATGGCGACGCCGGATTTATGCCGCGTGGAGCGCTGCAGGCCTTCGAAGGCGACCTCCAGCACCAGCCCCTTGTCAGCTTCATGAAAGACCTCGCGCACGGGTCCGAACTTTTCGATCGTGTTGCGCCGGACAAAGCGGTCAATCTGCAACAACTCCTCGTCGGTGAAGCCGAAATAGGCCTTGCCGACCGGCACCAGTTCCTCGCCAGTCTCGCCTGAGGTCCAGACGCCGAACGTGTAGTCCGAATAATAGGACGAGCGCTTGCCATGGCCGCGCTGCGCATACATCAGGACGGCATCGATGATGTGCGGGTCGCGCTTCCATTTCCACCATTGGCCCTTCGGGCGGCCGGGCAGATAGGGCGCATCGCGGCGCTTGAGCATGACGCCTTCGACGGCGTCGGCGTCCTCGCCGGCGCCCGCCGATACCGGATGGGCGCGGGCGAGGCGCAGGCCGTGCCAGCTGTCGAACGCGATGGTCGGCGACAGGTCGATCCGAGGATCATTCAGCCGTTTGACAAAGGCTTCGAGATGCGCGCGGCGCTCGGCGAAGGGCAGTTCACGCAGATCGTTCTCGTCGTCGCCGAGCAGGTCATAGGCGCGCAGATGGATCGGATATTCCTTGATTAGTTTGGGCGAGACAACTTTGCGGTTCAGCCGCTGCTGCAGCACATTGAAGCTCTGCACGCGGCCATCGCGCATCACCAGGAGCTCGCCGTCGATCGCGCCGGGCAGATGCAGCGACGGCACAAGATCAGGAAAGCTGCCGGTGATGTCCTCGCCGGTGCGCGAATAGAGCCGCGCCACCATGTGGCCGCGGGCATCGCGGCCGGAGACGGCCTGCACGCGGATGCCGTCCCATTTCCATTCCGCGATGTAGTCGGAAGGCTCCATGCCGGCGAAATCGTCGTTCTCGACGGCATGGGCCAGCATCACCGGGCGGAACGGCGCGGGATCGCGGTTGAGGGGCTTTTCGGCGCGGCCCTCGAGCCAGGCGAACAGGTCGAGATAGGGTGGAGCAAGTCCCGGCCAGATCAGCTCGATCTCATGCGGGTCCTTGTCGCCGAGCGCGGCGGCCGCGGTCTTTGCGAGCCGCGCCGAGATTCCGATCCGCATCGCGCCGGTGACGAGCTTGAGCAGGGCCCAGCGTCCGGTTTCATCGAGCTCGTCGAGCCAGCGCGCCAGCTGCGCCGGCAGCTCGGTCTTGCCGAGCGTGCGCAAGGTGGTGACGACTTCGGTTAGCGTCGGCGGTGGAGGATTGTTATGGCCGGCGTGTGCGGAGGACGGGCCGATCTTTGGCCACATCAGCGCAACCGTCTCGGAGAGGTCGCCGACATAGTCGTAGGAGAGGCCGAACAGCACAGGGTCGGTGCGCTCGCTGATCAAGTCGCGGATCAGGCCCGGCTTTGCATGCTTGAACGACAGCGCGCCTGTCAGCGCCGCCAGCGCATAGCCGCGATCGGGATCACCGACCTCGCGGAAATAGGCGGTCAAGAGCCGCAGCTTGTTGTTGCGGCCGGGCTCATAGGCGAGGCGGTCGAGCAACGCGGCGAAGCGGTTCATGCTTCGCGTCCTTCCGCGCTTTGCTCAGGCTTTGACCCAGGGTTGGACCCAGGCTCGGGCTGAGGCTCGCCCTCATCCTCATCACCATAGCCGACGAGATCGAGCGGCCGCGCGGCGAGGCCCTTGGACTTGCACCAATGCACCAGCGCATCCTCCTGGCCATGGGTCACCCAGATCTCGCCGGCGCCGGTCGCGGCAATGGTGGCGGTGAGCCCGTCCCAATCAGCATGATCGGAAATCACCAGCGGCAGCTCGATGCCGCCCTGGCGGGCGCGGGCGCGCACGCGCATCCAACCCGAGGCAAAGACGGTCACGGGATCAGGAAAGCGCCGGGTCCAGATATCGGCAATGGCCGACGGCGGCGCGAGCGTGATGGTGCCGGCAAGATCGGCTTTCTTCATGCCGCGGGCCGGGCGCAGCTCGCCAAGGGCGATGCCGCGGCTTTGATAATAAGAGGTGATCGACTCCATTGCGCCATGCAAATAGATCGGCGCGTCGTAGCCAGCCTCGCGCAGAAGCGCGATCACGCGCTGCGCCTTGCCGAGCGAATAGGCGCCGACCAGATGCGCGCGCTCGGGGAACAGCGCGACGGAGGCGAGCAGCTTCCTGACCTCATCGGCCGCGTTGCCATGCCGGAACACTGGCAGCCCAAACGTCGCCTCGGTGATGAAGACGTCGCAGGGCACGAGCTCGAACGGCGTACAGGTCGGATCGGGCGCGTCCTTGTAGTCGCCCGACGCGACGATGCAGAGGCCGTTGCAGGTCACGGCAATCTGCGCCGAGCCGAGAACATGACCGGCCGGATGGAATTTGACGCGGACCTCGCCGAGCCGGATTTCCTCGCCATAGCTGATCGCCTGCGTGGAGCCGGCAAAATTCTCGCCATAGCGCAGCCGCATCATGTCGAGCGTTTCCTGCGTCGCCAGCACCGCGCCATGGCCGGCGCGGGCGTGGTCGGAATGGCCATGGGTAATCAACGCCCGGTCCACGGGGCGGACCGGATCGATGTGGAAGCCGCCCGGCTTGCAGCACAGGCCGGCGGGAGCTGGCAGCAGGAGGTCTTGCGGACGCATATTTGTCATATAGGTTGCGCTGCAGATTTCACGAGCCTCCAACCGGTTCCCATGCCTGCACGCCTCTTCCTGTCCTCCGGCGATCTCATTGCCGACCGCCGCTTCGAGTTCGCGCGCGACCTGCAATTGGGCGGCGACCTGCCGGCGGCGGCCGAGCTATTGGAGCAGGCGATCGAGCTCGCGCCGAATTTCGCCACCGCCTGGTTCACCCTCGGCGAAATCCGCGAGGAGCTTGGCGACAACGACAAGGCGGTCGCCGCCTTTCGCAGGGCGCGCGAGGCGGATCCGCAGGATCGCCATGGTGCATCGGTCCGGCTGATGCGGCTGGGCGCGGAGGAGCTCGCGCTGATGCCGCGCAGCTATGTGCAGACGCTGTTCGATCAATATGCGCCGCGCTTCGAGGACGCGCTGCTCGGCGATCTCGACTATCGCGCACCGCAACTTTTGTTCAAGGCCGTGATCGCCGTACGCGTTGCGCAAAGAAAGCCGGCCTTCTTCAAACGCGCCATCGATCTCGGCTGCGGCACCGGCCTTGGTGCGGCGGCGTTTGCCAAGGAGGTCGACCATTTCATTGGCATCGATCTGTCGCCGGGCATGATCGAGCAGGCGCGCGCCACGGGTCTCTATGAACAGCTCGAGGTCGAAGACATGGTGGCGGGTCTCGTCAGCAAAGCGGAGGCCAGCGCCGATCTGGTGCTCGCGGCGGACGCGTTCTGCTATGTGCCGGAACTCGGCCCGGTGCTCACCGAGGTCACGCGCGTGCTCGCGCCGGGCGGTCTCATCGCCTTCACCGTCGAGACCCATGACGGCGAGGGCGTCGTGATCGGCGAGGGCCTACGCTATGCCCACGCGGCGGAATATCTGCGCAAGGCCATTGCCACGGTCGGTCTGAAGCTCACGCATCTCGAACAGGCGAGCCCGCGCACCGAGGACAATGAGCCGGTGCGGGGCCTCGTGGTGGTCGCCGGCAAAACTTGAGTCTAGGCGCTATGAGTGAGCCGCATTGGCGCTTCTTCCGACCGTGCAGGTCACTTCGCTCTTGCCCATGCTCCCGCAATGCCAGCACAATGCGCGGCATCCAGGGAGAAAACAAAATGAGAATCCGTCAAACACGGCGCGAGTTCTGCGCCGGCGCCGCCGCAACCATTTTTGCATCCTCGACCACCGCATACGCTGCCGAGAAGAAATACGATTTCGGCGCCAGCGACACCGAGATCAAGATCGGACAGACCGTGCCGCATTCCGGTCCGGGTTCGCTCTATGGCGTTCTGGGCCGCGTTGGCGAGGCCTATTTCCAGATGCTCAACGACAAGGGCGGGATCAACGGACGCAAGGTCACCTTCCTCACCATGGATGATGCCTACAGCGCGCCGAAATGCGTCGAGGCGACACGCCGCCTGGTCGAGCAGGACGAGGTGCTGGCGCTCTATGGCTCGCTCGGCACCGCGCCGCAGACCGCCGTACACAAATATCTCAATTCCAAGGGCGTGCCGCAGCTCCTGCTCAACACCGGCGCGTCCAAATGGAACGATCCGAAGAACTATAAATGGACCATGGCGGGACTGCCGCTCTATCCGACGGAAGCGCGCATCCTGGCCAGGCATGTCATCGCCGTGAAGCCGAACGCCAAGGTCGGCATCCTCTATCAGAACGATGATTTCGGTCGCGACTTCTTGGGACCGTTCAAGAAGACGCTGGAAGATGCCGGCGGCACCGCCAAGGTGATCATGGAGCAGACCTATGACCTCTCCGATCCCACCGTGGATTCGCAGCTGATCAATCTGTCGAAATCCGGCGCCGATGTCTTCTACAACATCTCCACCGGCAAGGCCTCCTCGCAGTCGATCCGAAAAGTCGCCGAGCTCGGCTGGAGGCCGCTGCAGCTGCTGTCGGCGGGCTCGACCGGCCGCTCGATTCTCGAGGCCGCCGGCCTTGACAATGCCGCGGGCATTGTTGCGATCCGCTATTCCAAGGATGCCGGCGTGCCGCGCTGGGACAAGGATCCGGAGGTGATGGGCTTCGAGGAGCTGCGGCAGAAATATCTGCCCACCGTCACCCCCGACAACACCATCGCCTATGCCGGCTACGGCCAGGCCGTGACCATGGGCGAGATCCTCCGCCGTTGCGGCAACGAATTGACCCGCGAAAGCGTGCTGCGGCAGGCCGCGAATTTGAACGGTTTCCACTCGCCGTTCTTCCTCGATGGCGTCGTGTATAACTACACACCCGACGACTACACCCCGATGAAGACGCTCTACATCTCGATCTTCAATGGCAAGGATTGGGACATTTCGGATAGACCTGTGACGGAGTGAGGTTCTCTCCCGGTGCGCGCTGTCTCCTCCCTCTCCCCGTCCTTCACGGGGAGAGGGTAGGGTGAGGGGCCCTCTCCACGAGTCGAAATCGTGGAGACAGCCCCTCACCCGCCGCGCGTTCCGCGCGTCGGCCTCTCCCCGCGAAGGGCGGGGCGAGGCGGGAGTTCGCAGCACTACCGGAGCAAACCACCCTCGACGAACCCGGGCGGACACCATACGTTCTCTTGGTGCCGCCCCGTCTCTCACCAGTTCTCCGCGAGCCAGCGGCCGCGCTGTTGCCGAACCGTTTCGAACAATGGTTCGCTTCCCGCGGCTGGTCGCCCCGTGCGCACCAGCTGGCGTTATTGGAAAAGGCGCGCGACGACCGCTCGGCACTGCTGATCGCCCCGACCGGCGCCGGCAAGACGCTGGCCGGCTTCCTGCCGACGCTGGTCGAATTGAGCACGCCCGTGCCGCAGGTCATCTCCACCGGCCGCGGCGTGAAACGCACAGGCGGTCTCCACACGCTCTACATCTCGCCCCTGAAAGCACTCGCCGTCGACATCGCGCGCAACCTCGAGGCGCCGATTGCGGAGATGGGACTGCCGGTGAAGGTGGAGACGCGTACCGGCGACACGCCGGTGTCGCGGCGGCAGCGTCAGCGGCGTTATCCGCCTGACGTCCTGCTGACGACGCCCGAGCAGCTGGCGCTGCTGCTATCGTCCGACGACGCGCCCTATCTGTTCTCCTCGCTCAAGCGCATCGTGCTTGACGAGCTCCATGCGCTCGTCACCTCCAAGCGTGGCGACCTGCTGTCGCTTGGGCTGTCGCGGCTATGGATGCTCGCGCCCGACGTTCGCGCCATCGGTCTCTCGGCCACGGTTGCCGAGCCGGAAGAGCTGGCGCGGTTCCTGGTGCCACAGCCGGATGGCGCCTACGCCGCGGCTGACATCGTCGTGGCCGGCGGTGCCACGCCGCCCATCGTCGAGATGCTCGATACGCAAGAGCGGCTGCCCTGGGCCGGCCACTCCGCGCGCCATGCGCTCGGGGAAGTCTATCAGCTGATCAAGGCCAACAAGACCACGCTGGTCTTTGTCAACACCCGCAGCCAGGCAGAGATGCTGTTCCAGGAACTCTGGCGCATGAACGACGATGGGCTCGCCATCGCCCTGCATCACGGCTCGCTCGATGTCGCGCAGCGCCGCAAGGTCGAGGACGCCATGGCGGCGGGCAGGCTGCAAGCCGTGGTCTGCACCTCCTCGCTCGATCTCGGCGTCGACTGGGGCGATGTCGACCTCGTCGTCAATATCGGCGCGCCCAAAGGCTGTTCGCGCCTGATGCAACGGATCGGCCGCGCCAATCACCGTTTCGACGAGGCCTCGCGCGCTGTGCTGGTGCCGGCGAACCGCTTCGAGGTGCTGGAATGCCGGGTCGCCATCGATGCCATCGCCGAGAACGCGCAGGATACGCCGCCGCTGCGCACCGGCGCGCTCGACGTGCTGGCGCAGCATGTGCTGGGCTGCGCCTGCGGCGAGCCGTTTCTCGCCGACGAGCTCTACGAGGAGGTGCGCACGGCCGCACCTTATGCGCAGCTGTCGCGCAGCGATTTCGATGATGTCGTCGATTTCGTCGCCACCGGCGGCTATGCGCTGAAGACCTATGAGCGCTTCGCCCGCATCAAGCAGGACAAAGAGGGGCGCTGGCGCGTCGCCAATCCGGCGGTGCGGCAGAGCTATCGGCTCAATGTCGGCACCATTGTCGAGGAGACGATGCTGAAGGTGAAGCTGGTCCGCTCGCGCGGCAGTGGATCCGGCTCGACCGGCATGATCGGCCGCGGTGGGCGCATGCTCGGGCAGATCGAGGAATATTTCATCGAGGGGCTCGTGGTCGGCGACACCTTTGTCTTTGGCGGCGAGATCGTGCGCTATGAGGCGCTGGTCGAAGACGAGGTCTATGTCTCCCGCGCCAACGACAAGGATGCAAAGGTGCCGTCCTACATGGGCGGCAAGTTTCCGCTCTCGACCTATCTGGCCGAGCGCGTGCGCGGGCTGTTGGATGATCGGCGGTCCTGGGGCGGCTTGCCGGAGCAGGTGCGCGACTGGCTCTCGCTGCAGCAGGATGTTTCCCGCGTGCCGGCAAGGCGCGAACTCCTGGTCGAGACCTTTCCGCGCGCCGACAAGCACTATCTCATCTGCTATCCCTTCGAGGGCCGGCTTGCGCACCAGACGCTCGGCATGCTGCTGACGCGCAGGCTCGAACGTGCCCGCGCCCGTCCGCTCGGATTTGTCGCCAATGAATATGCGGTCGCGATCTGGGGCCTCGGCGATCTCGCCTTCATGGTGCGGCAGGGCATGATCGATCTCAACGCGCTGTTCGATCCCGACATGCTGGGCGATGATCTTGAGGCGTGGCTTGCCGAATCCGCGCTGATGAAGCGCACCTTCCGCAATTGTGCGCTGATCTCCGGCCTGATCGCGCGCCGCTCGACCTCGGAGGAGAAGAACCGCCGCCAGGTGCTGTTCTCGACCGATCTCGTCTACGACGTGCTGCGAAAGCACCAGGCCGACCACGTCCTGCTCCGCGCCGCGCGTGCCGATGCCGCCACCGGCCTCCTCGACCTGCGCCGCCTGTCCGACATGCTCGCGCGCATCCGCGGCCACATCACCCACCGGGAACTCGACCACGTCTCCCCGCTCGCCGTCCCCGTGATGCTGGAAATCGGCCGCGAGTCAGTTTATGGCGAAGCAGCCGACGAGCTCTTGGCGGAAGCCGCCGACGATCTCGTCAGGGAAGCGATGTCGTAGGGGCGAAATGATTTCCACGATTGACTCCGTCATTCCGGGGCGGTGCGCAGCACCGAACTACGGTGCGCAATTGCGCACCGGAGAATCTCGAGATTCCGGGTCTGGTCCTTCGGACCATCCCGGAATGACGGTGCAAGCCAATGTATATGGCTGGCGAGCCCGGCCATGACGGAGCATGTGTCGCTGTCGGTCAACCTGCATCGAACGCTCGACATCGCCGGCGTCACGCTGCTCGCGGATATCTCCGGCGCGCTGTTCTGGGAAGACGAGCGCCTGCTCGTCGTCTCCGACCTGCATCTGGAAAAAGGCTCGAGCTTTGCGACCCGCGGCGTGCTGCTGCCGCCTTACGATACAGCGGCGACGCTGAGCAGGCTCGCTGCTGTCATCTCCCGCCATGATCCGCGGACGGTGATTGCGCTCGGCGACAGTTTCCACGACCGCGCCGCGCATGATCGGCTGTCCGACACCGATCGCGATGCCATCGGCGCCCTGCAGGCGCGGCGCGACTGGATCTGGATTGCGGGCAACCACGATCCCGCACTACCTTCCGATGTTGGCGGCGTCGTCGCCAGCGAGGTCGCAATCGGCCCGCTCGTCTTCCGCCACGAGCCGACCGGTGCTGCCGGCGAAATCGCCGGCCATCTGCATCCCAAGGCGCGGGTCTCCGCCCGCGGCCGCTCCATGGAGCGCCGCTGCTTCGCCTGCGACGGTGAGCGGGCGGTCATGCCGGCGTTCGGGGCTTACGCAGGCGGCTTGAGCATTCGCGACCGGGCCTTTGCGAAGGTTTTCCCGACGACCGGTTTCATCGCGCATCTGCTCGGCGATCGCCGCGTGCACAGCATCGCCGCTGCGCGGTGTTATTGAGGCAGAACAAAATATGCTCCCATCGTTTCACGATGCCCTGCTCATTTCGTACTCGGTTAACTGCGTTGCTCGCGAAATCGAACTGAACATCCGGCGCACATCAGATCAGACAGTTCAATGCGTCGCCTTCAGAGGCGTTGAAGGCTACTGCTTTGAGCACGATGCCTTCGGTAACATTATCAATGAATTGAGGAACGTTCCCGTCGAGGAGCTACTCTCCACATACGGTCTTCAAATAGCCGAAGCTTATCGGGTGGCAGGAGCGCCGGGCCCGTGGGCCGCTGATCTTGCTTCTGCTGGCGACTTGCTGGCCAGCAGAGCTGTGCAGGGTTTCGTTATCTGGTCATCCTATGGGCTTTCCGGCTGGATTCTCGCGCGCGAAGCTTCTGTGAGATCAGCTTAGTCCGTCACATCGTGGCTCGCGCTCACGCCGCCTTCGCCTGCACGCCGTCGCAGAACTCCGCCAGCCGTTCGGCCAGCCGCAACGTCGCCGGGCTCGCGTCAGGTGAGGCCATCAGCGCCACCTCGGTCTTGTCGATCGGCTTGAAACCGTCCTTCGCCGTCAGCACACGATGGTCGGCCTGGATCGCCATCTCCGACAGGATGCTCAGCCCCATGCCGGCCGCAACCGCGGCCTGAATGCCGGCGAGGCTGGAGGAGGTGTAAGCCATGTGCCAGGAGCGGCCGGCGCTTTCCAGCGCATGGATGGCACGGGCGCGATAAAGGCAGCCGGGGGGAAAGCCGATCAGCGGCACCGAGCCCATATCGATGTTGCGCGGATGCTGCTTGCTGGTGACCCAGTGCACGCGTTCCGGCCATACCGCGATGCCGCCCTTCTCGCCGACCGCGCGCTTGAACAGCGCGAGATCAAGCTCGCCGCGTTCGAGGTCGCGCTTGAGGTTGAGGCTCTGGTCGGCGCGGATGTCGAGCCGCAAGGTCGGATGCGCGCGCGAAAATGTCGCCAGCAATTTTGCCAGCCGATAGGCGCCAAAATCCTCTGGGATGCCGAGCCGCACCGCGCCCTCCTGCGCCGGTCGCGCCACCACATCGCGCGCTTCCTCGGCGAGCGAGAGCAGGCGCCGTGCGTAGGACAGCAGTTTCTCGCCGGCTTCGGTCGGCGTCACGTCCTTGCCGTTGCGGATGAGCAGCGGCTGGCCGATGTCGTCCTCCAGCCGCCTGATCTGCTGGCTGACGGTCGATTGCGTGCGGTGAACCCGTTCGCCGGCGCGGGTGAAGCCGCCGGCTTCCACCACCGAGACAAAGCTGCGCAGCAATTCCAGGTCGAGCATCTTGGACCCCATTCAGAAATCCACTGGAAGCCAGTTAATCATTTAATTTCCAAATAGCAAGGGAGACCCTAAATCATGGCGGCAAAGGAGACTTCCCATGTCCACGTCCGCCGCACCCGCAATAGCGGGCCCAGTCTCGGCTTCCGCCACTCGTTTCAACACCCTGCCGTTCGCGATCGCACTGTTCTGCCTGCTCTGGAGCTTTGCCTTCGTCGCCGGCAAGATCGGCGTCACCGATTGCCCGCCGCTGATCCTGCTTGCCGCGCGGTTCTCGCTTGCGGGCGTCCTGATCCTCGGCTTCTTCGCGTTCCGTCGCGAGGCCTGGCGGCAGATTGGCTGGCGCGAAGTTGGCATGTTCGCAATTCTCGGCATCGCCAACAACGCGCTCTATCTCGGGCTCGGCTATACCGGGCTGAAATATGTCTCCGCCGGGCTCGGTGGCCTGATCGTCTCGGCCAATCCGGTGTTCACCGCCGCGCTGGCTGCGCTCCTGCTCGGCGAAGCCCTGACCTGGCGCAAGGTCGCAGGGCTCCTGCTGGGCATCGCCGGCGTTGCCTTCATTGTCTGGCATCGCATCTCGGTCGGCACCGACAGCCTGCATGGCGTGCTCTTCACCCTTGCCTCGCTCGCCTCGATCGTCGCCGGCACCATCCTGTTCAAGCTGTTCGCGCCCAAGGGCAGCTTGTGGATCGGCAACGGCATCCAGAATCTCGCCGCCGGCATCGTGCTCGCGCCGATCGCGTTCTCTTTCGCCGATGTCCATGACATCGTGCCGAGCCTGCGCCTTGCGGGAGCGTTTGCTTTCCTGGTGCTCGGCGGCTCCATCGTCGCCTATGCGCTGTGGTTCCATATGTTGAAAGTCTGCGGCGCAACGGCTGCGAGCGCGTATCACTTCCTGATGCCGCCGCTCGGCATGCTGTTCGCCTATCTCGTGCTCGGCGAAAATGTCGCGTTCCGCGATCTCCTCGGCATTGTGCCGGTTGCGCTCGGTATCTATCTCGTCACGCGTCCGGCTGCGGCCGTGGCCGTCCAGCCCAAGAAGACGTGAAACAGGAGTTGATCATGAGCGCTGCGATTACATTGATCGGCGGTCCGACCGCGTTGCTTGAAATCGACGGCGTCACGATTGTCACGGATCCAACCTTCGATCAGCCGGGTGCCTATCGGTTGCCGCATGTGACGCTGGAGAAGCTTGCCGGACCCGCGCTAAGCGCAGAGAGGGTCGGCAGCGTGGACGCGGTGCTGCTCAGCCATGATCAGCACTCGGACAATCTCGATCATTCGGGGAAGGATTTTCTGGCCAAGGCTGCCCGCGTTCTCACCACCGAAGCCGGCGCAAAACGTCTCGGCGCGCGCGCGGAGGGGCTTGCGCCCTGGGCAAGCACGGAGCTTGCGGGCAGCAACGGCGTCACGCTCAACGTAACGGCAACGCCGGCGCGTCACGGCCCCGCCGGCATCGAGCCGCTATCGGGCGACGTGATCGGCTTTGTCGTCAGCCGCAGGAATGGCCGGCCGATCTATATCAGCGGCGACACCACCTGGTTCGACGGCGTCGCGGAGGTGGCACGGCGCTTCAATGCCGGCGTGGTGCTGCCCTTTGCCGGCGCCGCACAGACCCGCGGCCCGTTCCATCTCACCATGGACACCAACGACACGATCGAGACCGCGCGCGCCTTTGCCGATGCGCTGATCGTGCCGGTGCACACCGACGGCTGGGCCCATTTCCGCCAGAACGCCGCGGATCTGCGCATGAGCTTCGATGCACTGGGGTTCGGCAAGCGGCTGAAGCTGCTGGAGCCGGGCGTGCGCACGGTGATTGAGGCGTAGTCCTGCGCCGTCATTGCGAGGAGCAAAGCGACGAAGCAATCCAGAGTCGTGTGCGTGACCCTGGATTCCTTCGCTCGCAATGACGGAGACACTCAATCCTTCGCGAACACCAATGACGCAATCCATCCCGTCATCAGCGCCATCGCGGCGGTGACGAGCCCGTAGATCAACCCATTCTGCCGCGCAGTGGTGGCGACGAACTGCTCGAAGCCGACCTTGACGATCTCGAACGCGGTGTCGGTGTGCGCCACCAGCGCGCCGTCCGAGAACAGCTTGATCTCGACATCGTAGGTGCCGATCGGCACCTGCGCGGGAAGGGGAATGCCGGTGCGGAACAGCGTCGGCGTGACGAAGGTGACGGCGGAGGTGTCCTCGCGGTAGAGCCCGCGCTGCTGCTGCAGCCGCACGAAGGCGCTGCGGAACGCGTCGTTGGGCACGACGTCCGCGTAGTCAGGGCCGATGCGCTGGGTCAGCAACACATTGTCGAGACCGAGCTGCTGGCGCCGTTCGACGTCGCTGGAGGCGATATCCTCGAAGGGGCGGTTGGCGAACAGCGCGAGATAGCTCGGCACGTTCAGGAATTGCCGGTAATCCGTGTTCACCCAGATGCCGAATTTGCGCTCCTTGCGGCGCGTCACCATGTCCGCGCGCGGCCCCAGGACGGTGACGACGAGATCATAGGTCCTCGCGGTGCTCGGCGACGCCGCATCCTTCTCGACCGCGCCGAACAGCACGAGCTCCTCGCCGGAGTAATTCGGCGTGACGGTGACGCGATGGTTGGAGACCGAGACGATCAGCCGCTCCGCGTGGCCTTCGCGGCTGGCGAGGAACGCCGCGAGCAGCGCGACGCAGACGGCGATGCCACGGCGCCCGCTCATTCCGTCACTCCCGCCTGGCGGATGGTAAACAGCTCGGCCGGCCGGATCACCAGCTCGACCGCAAAGCGCATGCCGACGGCGAGGATCAACAGGCCGAGCAGCAGCCGCAATTGCTCGCTGCGAATCTTTTGTCCTGCGCGCGCCCCGAATTGCGCGCCGGTGACGCCGCCGACCATCAGCATCAACGCCAGCACCGCGTCGACCAGGTGGTTGGTGACCGCGTGCAGCATGGTCGCAAACAGCATCGTGAAAAGGGTCAGCACCATGGAGGTGCCGATCACGGTCGTGGTCGGCACGCGCAACAGATAGATCATGACCGGCACCAGGATGAAGCCGCCGCCGATGCCCATGACGGCGCCGAGAAAGCCGATGATGATGCCGATCACCACCACCGGGATCACCGAGAGGTAGATCTTGGAGCGCTTGAAGCGCATCTTCAGCGGCAGCGCATGGATCCAGCCATGGGTGCGGCGCGGCGCCGGCACGCCCCGCCGCAGACGCATCACCGCGCGCAAACCCTCCCAGAACATCAGCGAGCCGACGGCCGTGAGCAGCACGACATAGGACAGCGCGATGGTCAGATCGAGCTGGCCGAGCGTGCGCAGCAAGGTGAAGGTGGAGACCCCGAGCGCGGTGCCGATGGTGCCGCCGATCAAAAGCACCAGCGCCAGCGTCGGATCAATGGCGCGGCGGCGCCAATAGGCGATTGCGCCCGAGAAGGAGGACGCGGCGATGTGGCTTGCCACCGAAGCCACCGCGACCGCGGGCGTGATGCCGATGAAGATCAAGAGCGGCGTCATCAGGAAGCCGCCGCCGATTCCGAACATGCCGGAGACAAAGCCAACGGCCGCGCCCATCGCCAGGATGAGGAAGACATTGACCGGCAGGTCGGCGATCGGAAGATAAAGCTGCATCGCACATCTTCACGTGAAATCGGGTTCGCTCTTGCATAGCCGAAATCACTGCTGCGCGGGACCGGGCAAACGCCGCCGTACCGGCTTTTTTGCCGCATGCGGCAAAAGCGGCTTGCGGCATGGTGAAGGATTCAGATTAACGTGGCGTGGCTGCAGTCTTAGCGCGCGCGGACCGGATCGGTGACAAGGTTCATCGCGAGTGCCTCCTGGCTGCCCAGCCAGCGCACGTCGCGGGTCTGCGACATCGCCTCCACCACGCTCGAGGAGACGCCCATCTTGGTCATGTAGCCCAGCACCTCGCCAGCGACGCGCTGCGCCTCCGCGACGGGATCATGCACCGGCGTGGTGGTGACGAAGCGGTGCACGCCGAGCATCGAGCCTTTCACGCCATAGCGCGGCTTGCCGCCGGCAAACACCAGCACACAGGCGCTGGCGCAATAGGCGGCGCGGACCTCGCCCGTGGCGTCGGCAACGCCGACCGCGGTGGCAAGGCCGCGGGCGCGAATGATCTCGCCCATGATGATGGCCTGGTTCAGATCGCCACCCGGCGAGGACAACAGCACGATGTCGCCTGCTCCAAGCCCGGCATCGTCGAGCTTCTGGCGCAGCCAGCTGGCGGCCGCGGCGCCGATCTGGCCGGAGACCAGCAGCGCCGTCCTGGTCTTTCCGGAGCCGTCGATGTCGACGCCCGTGATCCTGGTCGCCGACAGGTTCGGCGACAGATACTGATCCCTCCAATAGGCCCATGCCTCCGGGCGCGACATGTCGCGGTAGGCGCGGATCATGACGCCGAGCAGGATCAGGAAGAAGACCGAGTAGCGCCACAGCCAGTACCGGCGTATCGGTTGGCGCAAGCGCGGCTGCGGCGGAGGAGGCTGGAAGTCGCGATTTTGCGCAGGCGGCGGCGCGACCCAGGGGCCGGTCGGCGAGCGGCGGAACCCGCTGCCATTTTCGCGATCATCGACGGACAACGTGCATTCCTCCAGCGATCAGGCTTGCCGCGCGAGGCTCTATCTACACGGCTTTGTCGCCGCCGGAAATGACGCCGTTCGACCGCACTGGATTGTGTTTGGTGAAAGCCGGCTCTTCTCTATCCCTCACCCTGAGGCGCCCGTCGCGAAGCGGCGGGCCTCGAAGGGCGACGGCCCCGTGTGTGCAGCCGGGCCGTTCATCCTTCGAGGCTCGCTTGCGCGAGCACCTCAGGATGACGGAGCAAGAGCGGCGTCCGCTTCAATGCGAAATAATTACCTCGAGGCCTACCGTGCCGCCGCTGCCAGCGCCGCCGCACGCTTGGTCGCCGGCTTGGTCGCGGGCTTTGCTGCCGATGGCGGTGGGGCTGCGTCCCAGCCGCCGGGCGGTGTTGCGACAATGACGGCGTCGTCGGGCTGCGGCTCGGCGATGAAGGTCTGCACCGCAAGCTTTGCGGCGGCCAGCGACTGGGCGTCCAGGCGCTTGGCGATATCATCGCGCTTGTGGCCGGAATCCGCGTCGCCCTGTGCGGCCGCGAGGCTGAACCATTTGAAGGATTCGGCGAGGTTCTGGTCGACGCCGATGCCGCGGGCATAGAGGATGCCGAGGTTGAACTGGCTGTCGGCAACGCCGTGATCGGCGGCCTTGCGGAACCACTGCGCCGCGCTCTTGTAGTCCGGGCTGCCGCCGCCATCGGCGTACAGCACCGCGAGATTGTGCATTGCCTTGGCGTTGCCGCGCTCGGCCGCCTGCAGATAATAGCGCCGCGCGATGTCGGCGTCCTTCTTCACCCCGAGGCCCTTTTCATAGAGCGTGCCGAGCCGGAACGTCGCCGGGATCAGGCCCGCCTGCGCCGCGCGGTCATACCATTTGACGGCTTCCTCGTAATTGATGGCGACGCCCTTGCCTTCGGCGAAGCGCACCGCGATCTCGTAGGCCGCGGTCGGATCGCCCTTCATGACGGCGGTGCGCAGCACCGGGCCTGCGATCCCATCGGGAAGCTTCTCGGTCGGCGGGACCGCGATCATCGAGAGCTTGCGGCCGCCCGAGATCTGCTGAATCGCAGGGATCGTGCCGGTGATCTCGCCGTTCGGTTGCGGGATCACGGCGGAAGCGGTCACCTCGGGGGCGCCGCTGGTGTTGAACGACTGCTTGCCGAGTGGCGTTGGCGAGGTCATTTGCGGCGTGACCTGCTCGGTCGGCGCAGGCGCGGCGCTGTTCGCGGCAGGAGCCTGAATCGGTGTCTGCGGCTCGCTCGCGCTTTCGACAGCGGGGGCAGGCGCCGGGCCCAGGCCGCTCGATCCTTCGAGCAGCGACATCGCCAGCTTGAAGGTGCCGAGCACGATCACGACCACACTCGCCGCCACCAGCACCGAGCGGATCTTCGAGGTGACGCCGGAGGAGTCCTTCCTGTCCTTGTCGCTGCTCGCGCTCTTGCTGGCGCGGCCCTTTTCGGGCGCCGCTTGCGCGGCAGCCGCGGCCTGGGCGGCGCGACGGGCGGCGGCGATGAAACTGGAGGAGGAGACCGGCGGTTTGGCCGCTGCGGCCGGAATCTCGCTGATGGCATCCTCCGATGCCGCGATGCGTTCCGATGACGAAGCCGGGCGGACGCCCGGGCGGGTGCCGGGCTCGAGCGGATGATCCGGCGGCAGGTCCGGCGCGAGAGCGGTGCGCGGCTGCACGCCCTGCGAATGCGGCGCCAGGATTTCGCTGATCGCAAGCGGCGGCATTGGCGCTGCCGTCGCGGCATGGAACTCGCGCGGAGCTGCGACAAAGTGCGGCTGCGCCGCGGCCGGATTGGGCAGCTCGGGCTTGTGCGGCTCCCGCATTTGCAGATCGTGCAGCTCTTGCCTCGGCTCCGGCGCGATGGGCGCGCGCGCCACGGGCTCGGCATCCATGAAGGCGGGCGCGGGCGGCGGAGCAACTGGCGGCGCCGCGGTACGCACCGCACGCAGGTCGCCCTCGATCATGGCGAGCCGATCGACCACATGGCCGAGCGTGTTGTTGACCGCCTCGAGGGAATCCTGGGTCTGGCGGTCGGTCTCGTTCTGGCGCGAGCGGAGGTCGGAGATCTCGCGCTTGACGATATCGGCGATTCCTGAATCCGGCGGCTCGGGCGCACGCTGGCTGTTTTCGGCAATCCGCATGAAGGCCACGTGCTGGCGCTCGAGATGACCGAGAATATCCGTGAGCGCGTCCTCCACGCGCGACAGGTTCTGATTGCCGCCGCTGCGCTGTTCGTTCGACGCCTCGACCCGCTCCAGAAGATACGACACGCGCTGCTCGAGATGCGCGAAGGTAGCGGCGCTGTCATTGCCGACCTGCAGGTGGTCGATGCGGTCCGACAGCGCGCGCAGCGCCTCCTCGACCTGGGCGGAGCGGTCTTCGAAGGCGGGGCGGTCGCGGTCCCGGCTCTCGATCGCCGAGGTCAGCGCTGCGATGCGCTGTTCGAGCACGGCAAATGAATCGCTGTTGTTCGCGCCGCGGGTGATCTGGTCGACCTTGGCCGATAACAGCCGCACGTCCTCGGCCAGCCGCTCCAGCGCGTCATTGGAGGCGACGTTGGAAACGATGCCGCGGAGCGCTGCGATCGCGCTTTCCAGCTGCTGCACCGTGGCGTGATCGTCGCCGCTCCGCAGGATGGTGTCGAGCTTGGCACCGAGATTGCGGATCGCCTCGTCATAGCCGTGCAGCTGCTCGGCCGGCATCAGGCTGCGCAGCACTTCGCGGATTTCGCCGAGCGCGCGCTCGATATTGGACAGCGCCTGCGTGTCCTGGGTGTTCTGGCGGCTGTCGTCGATGCGGCGGGCCAGCGAGCGAACCTCGCCCTCGATCGACTCGATCGCCCGGCGCGGCATCGCCTCAAGGATGGCACTGCGGATTTCGCCGAGCTCGCCGCGGAATGCCGCGATCGACTGCTCGAGCCCGTTCGGGCGCTGCAGCGCCTCGATCTGGCTCGTGATCTTCAACAGGTGGCGCTCGAGCGCGGAGAAGTCCGGGCCAGCGGGTTCGCGCGGGGCGGGCGCAGGGGCGCGGTATTCACGCGGCTCACGGGGATCTCTCAGCTCGCGCTGAATCGGCGGCTGCGGCGCGATCGGGGGCGCGGCCCGCGGCGGCACGTTGCGAGGCGGGCCGTCGAGTTCGCTTTGACGTGCGGCGATCTCGGCGACCGCGGAATCGAACGGCGACAGCGGCGGCGAGGTGCGATAGACCTGTGTGGCTGCGCGCTCCACGGCCTCGTTCTGCCGTTCGCGCTGCTGCGCCGCCGGCTTCGGGTCTTGCGGGGTGGTGATCTGGGCGAGCCGCGCATCCAGCCGCGAGATCGCATCGTTCAGTTGGCGGGCGACGCCCTGTTCGCGCGCCGGCTCGCTGCGGCCGGGCTCGTTGCGGCCAGCTTCATTCCGGCGCGGGCTTTGCGACATCTGATCGATCTGGCGGGTGATCGAATCCAGCCGCTGATGGATATCGGCGACGTCGCGCGAGAATTGCGGCCGCGGCTCGGCGGCTGGCGCGGGATTGCGGAAGTTCGGCGGCGTGGTTTCGCCGCCAAGCGTCGATGCGAGCCAGTCGCTGAGAGACATGCCGGCGCGGCGCGCCGCAGCTTCGGCCCTCTCGCGAACGGATGGATCGATGCCGTCAACACTCCACACGCGCGAATTCATGATACCGTCCGGTCCCGACTTAAGGCGCTCCCACCCGGCGCCCGCAGCCTCCCCGCACGTCCCGATTCAAAGACAATCGAATTCGGCGCAGGTCGTCTGCCTCAGTCGTCGACTTTTTCCCGTTACGGTAAATACCGAGTTAAGGAATGCGGTTTCCGGACTTTAAATTGCCCTTTCGGGCCATGCGCTTGGCTCTGTTCCCGGCGCTACTCCTGACGTTTGTCCTGAGCCTTCTCGTGAGCCTTGGCTTGACCTTTCTCCTGGCGGCCCCGCCGCTCGCTGCCGATCGCCGTCACGTTGGCACCTTCGGCCGGCGGCTGCAGCGTCTGTAGCGCCTCCTCGCACCACTCCACCACCATCCGCTCGTGGCGGAGACCGAGATGCAGCGCGAGCAGCTTGCCGGTGTCGTCGAGCGACTCCGCGCCGTTGGGAAACCGCTTTTTCAGCACCCGCTCATAGCGGGACAGCCGGTCGCGGTGATGCTCCAGCCGCGCCATCAGGTCGGCCCGCATCGGCTCGACCTCGACCGCCTCCAGCGCGCACAGCCGCACCAGCATATCGTCCTTGATCGAGGGCGGGCTGGAGGGGCGCCCGCCCCAGTGCCGCAGCGCGGCCTTGCCGTCGGCGGTCAGCGTATAGACCAGCTTGTTGGGCTTGCCGGTCTGCACCACCTCGCGGGCCTGAACATGGCCGCGCTCGCGCAAGCGTGTCAGCTCCCGATAGATCTGCTGGTGATCGGCCTTCCAGAAGAAGCCGATGGAGGAGTCGAACGTCTTGGCGAGCTCATAGCCCGTCATCGGACGTTCGGTGAGACAAACCAGGATCGCATCGCCGAGGGCCATGGTTCCGTTCTTTCGCCTAGCGCAATCCTGTTGACTTTATGCACAGGGTTGCATATGCGTCAATGTGCATATGGGGAATCCGGGCGCGCGGTCCGTTGCCGGCGCGCGCGCCAACGCAGGGTAAGCGCCCCAAGCGCGGGTCAAGGAGACGTCCGGTGGCGATGACCGCACTCGACAACTGGTACGCATACGCGAAGTCCCATGACCGCAAGGCGCTCTGGGAGCTGTTGCATCCCGACGTGGTGTTCGAAAGCCCCGTCGTCCATACGCCGCAGCGCGGCCGCGACATCACCTTCAAATATCTTGCGAGCGCACTGGAGGTCCTCGGCGGCCCGGGCTTCGCTTATGTCGGTGAATGGCGCAATGACAACGGCGCCGTGCTCGAATTCGAAAACGAGATCGACGGCATCAAGCTCAATGGCGTCGACATCATCAAATTTTCCGACGACGGGCGCATCATCCATTTCAAGGTGATGGTGCGTCCATTGAAGGCGATCAACCTGCTGCACCGCCTGATGGGGGAGCAGTTGCTGAAAGCCTGACGATTTGACCGGCGCGGTCGCAGTCTTGTGCTGTCTGCGAGTCCTGGAAAGAGCTAAGGTCGCGCGCGTGTCGGGAATCGTCGCTGCACTATAAGTCCTTCTTTGCTAGCGGCCCCAGGCCTGCCGGGAGATACGAAATGCCTATCTACAAAGCCCCCGTCGAAGACGTGAACTTCCTGTTCAACGACGTGTTCCAGATCGACCGCTACGACAATCTGCCCGGCTTTTCCGACGCATCCGCCGATGTACGCGAGGCGATTTTGGGCGAGGCGGCCAAGCTTGCCGAGGAGGTGCTGCAGCCGCTCAACCGTGTCGGCGATCTCGAAGGCTGCAAGCGCCATGACGACGGCAGCGTCACCACGCCGAAAGGTTTCAAGGAAGCCTTCAAGCAGGTCGCCGAGGGCGGCTGGCTCGGGCTGTCGGCGCCGACGGAATATGGCGGGCAGGGCCTGCCGGTGACGCTGTCGCAGGCCGTCAACGAATTCCAGATCTCCGCCAACATGGCCTTCTCGATGTATGCCGGGCTGACCATGGGCGCGACTGCGGCGCTTCTGGTGCACGGCTCGGCGGAGCAGAAAAAGACCTACGTGCCGAAGATGGTCGCCGGTGAGTGGACCGGTACCATGAACCTGACCGAGCCGCATTGCGGCACCGATCTCGGTCTCTTGCGCACCAAGGCGGTGCGCCAGGCCGACGGCAGCTTCAAGATTACCGGCACCAAGATCTTCATCTCGGCCGGCGAGCATGACCTGACCGAGAACATCATCCATCTCGTGCTGGCCCGCATCGAGGGCGCACCCAGTGGCATCAAGGGCGTATCGCTGTTCGTGGTGCCGAAATTCCTGGTCAATGCCGATGGCTCCGTCGGCGCGCGCAACGGCGTGAGCTGCGGCTCGATCGAGCACAAGATGGGCATCCACGGCAATTCCACCTGCGTGATGAACTACGACAACGCCACCGGCTGGCTGATCGGCGAAGAGAACAAGGGCATGCAGGGCATGTTCGTGATGATGAACGAGGCCCGGCTCGGCGTCGCCGTGCAGGGCCTCGCGCAGTCCGAGGTCGCCTATCAGAATGCGGCGGCTTACGCGCGCGAGCGCATCCAGGGCCGCGCGCTGACCGGCGCCAAGGCACCGGACAAACCGGCCGATCCCATCATCGTGCATCCCGACGTGCGCCGCACGTTGCTCACCATCCGCGCCTTCAACGAGGCCGCGCGGGCCATGGTGGTGTGGACGGCGCTCAAGAGCGACGTCGCGCATCGCTCGGATGACGCCAAGGATCGCCAGGCCGCCGACGATCACATGGGCCTGCTGACGCCGGTGCTCAAAGGCTTCCTCACCGAGATCGGCTTCGCCAACGCCGTGCAGGCGCAGCAGATGTATGGCGGCCACGGCTATATTGCCGAGCAGGGCATGGAGCAGTTCGTGCGCGATGCGCGCATCGCCATGATCTATGAGGGCGCCAACGGCATCCAGGCGCTGGACCTGGTCGGACGCAAGCTGCCGCGCGACGGCGGCCGCGCGGTGATGGCGTTCTTCGCCGAGGTCAATGCGTTTGCCAAGGAGCACGGCGGGGACGAGGCGATGAAGCCGTTCATCACGCCGGTGTCGACCGCGCTCGGCCATCTGCAGCAGGCCACCATGTGGCTGATGCAGAATGCGATGGCCAAGCCCGACAATGCCGGTGCCGCCGCCACCGACTACATGCACCTGTTCGGCTATACCGTGCTCGGCTACATGTGGGCGAGGATGGCCAAGGTCGCGCTGGACAAGATTGCGGCCACAGGCAGCTCGCCCTATCTGTCGACCAAGCTCGTCACCGGCCGTTTCTTCATGGAGCGCATGCTCCCCGAAACGGCGCTGCACCTCGCGCGCATCCAGGCCGGATGCGCCACGACAATGGAACTGCCGGCCGAAGCGTTCTGAGCGGCGAAGGGATTTCGCTGCCAGGTTCAATCGGCTAACATATGATGATCATCATTCCGGGAGGGCGTCATGCCTGAGGCATATATCTACGATCACGTTCGCACGCCGCGCGGCCGCGGCAAGTCCGATGGCGCCCTGCACGAGGTCACCGCCTTGCGGCTCGCCACCGTGCCATTGGAGGCGCTGAAGGAGCGCAACCATCTGCCGGAAGATGCCGTCGATGACGTCATCCTCGGCGTGGTCGATCCCGTCGGCGAAGCCGGCTCCGACATCGCACGCTTCGCCGCGCTGAAGGCCGGCCTTGGCGAAGCCGTGCCCGGCGTGCAGATCAGCCGCTTCTGCGCTTCCGGCCTCGATGCAGTGAATTTTGCCGCCGCCCAGATCATGAGCGGCCAGCATGAGCTCGTGATCGGCGGCGGTGCCGAATCCATGAGCCGGGTCGGCATCGGCGCTTCCGGCGGCGCTTGGCCGATGGATCCGTCGATCGCGGTGCCCGCCTATTTCATGCCGCAGGGCGTCTCGGCCGATTTGATCGCCACCAAATACGGCTTCTCCCGCGACGACGTCGACGCCTATGCGGTGCAGAGCCAGCAGCGTGCGGCGAAGGCCTGGGACGAGGGCCGGTTCAACAAGTCCGTGGTGCCGGTGAAGGACATCAACGGCCTCACCATCCTGGCCAAGGATGAGCATATGCGGCCCACCACGACCATGCAGTCGCTGGCACAGCTCAAGCCGTCCTTTGTCGAGATGGCGCAGATGGCGGGCTTTGATGCGGTCGCGGTGCAATCGCACCCCGAGATCGAGCGCGTCAACTACGTGCACCATGCCGGCAACTCCTCCGGCATCGTCGACGGCGCCGGTGCGGTGCTGCTCGGCAGCAAGGAGGCGGGCGCGAAATACGGCCTGAAAGCGCGCGCGAAAATCCGCGCCTTTACCAATATCGGCTCGGAGCCTGCGATGATGCTGACCGGCCCGGTCGACGTCACCGAAAAGCTGTTCGCGCGTTCGGGCATGACGAAGTCGGACATCGACTTGTTCGAGCTCAACGAGGCCTTCGCCTCGGTGGTGCTGCGCTACATGCAGGCGTTCGAGATCGACAATGACAAGATCAACGTCAATGGCGGCGCCATCGCGCTCGGCCATCCGCTCGGCGCCACCGGTGCGATGATTTTGGGCACGGTGCTCGACGAACTCGAACGCACCAACAAGGCGACCGCGCTGGTGACGCTGTGCATCGGCGGCGGCATGGGCACCGCGACGATCATCGAACGGGTGTAACGGCTGAGATGCCGTAGGGTGGGCAAAGCGAAGCGTGCCCACCACCCCGTCCGAACGAGAAGTTGGTGGGCACGGCGCCAGCGCGCCTTAGCCCACCCACCAAATCTGCGAAACCGAAGTCATCCGCCGCGCCGTCTCCGGCTGCCGGCATCGAGGGAGCACCATATGGCCTTCAAGAATTTCAAAGTCGAAACCGATTCCGACGGCATTGCGCTCGTCACCTGGGACATTCCGGGACGTTCGATGAACGTGCTGGACGAAACCTCGATCACCGAGCTCGAGGAGATCGTGAAGCAGACCTCGGCAGACGCTGCCGTGAAGGGCGTCGTCATCACCTCCGCCAAGGAGGCGCTGTCGGCCGGCGCGGACCTCTCGATGCTGGAAGGCATGAGTCGCGCCTACGGCCAGGTGCTGAAGGAGAAAGGCGAGATCGCGGCGAACCAGATGCTGTTCGACCAGAGCCGCCGCTTCTCGCAGGTGTTCCGCTCTATCGAGACCTCGGGCAAGCCCTGGGTCGCCGCGATCAACGGGCTCGCGCTCGGCGGTGGTTTCGAGCTGACGCTGTCCTGCCACTACCGCGTCGCCGCCGACAATCCGAAGACCCGTGTCGGCCTGCCCGAGATCAAGGTCGGCCTGTTCCCCGGCGCTGGCGGCACCCAGCGCATTCCGCGCATGGTCGCGCCGCAGGATGCGATGCAGATCCTGCTCAAGGGCGAGGCGATGAATCTCGCCAAGGCCAAGCAGCTCAAGCTCGTCGACGCCGTCGTGCCGGCCGCCGACATGATCAAGACCGCCAAGGACTGGATCAAGGGTGGTGGCAAGGCCGTCGCGCCCTGGGACGAGAAGGGTTTCAAGCTTCCCGGCGGTCCCGTCTTCTCCAAGGCCGGCGTGATGATGTTCCCGGCTGGCAACGCCATCTACCGCCGCGAGACCTTCGACAATTATCCGGCGGCGCGTGCTGTCATGAGCTGCGTCTATGAGGGCCTGCAGCTGCCGATCGATGCGGGTTTGCGCGTGGAGTCGCGCTACTTCACGCAAGTTTTGCGCTCCAAGGAGGCGCAGGCGATGATCCGCAGCCTGTTCCTGTCGATGCAGGAATTGAACAAGGGTGCGCGCCGCCCGGAGGGCGTGCCGAAGAACAAGGTCAAGAAGCTCGCCGTGATCGGCGCCGGCTTCATGGGCGCCAGCATCGGCTATGTCTCCGCGCAGGCCGGCATCGATGTGGTCCTGATCGACCGCGACCAGGAGAGTGCCGACAAGGGCAAGGCGCATGCGAAATCTGTCATCGATGGCCTGATCGCCAAGGGCCGCGCCAAGGACGCCGACCGCGACGCGCTGCTCGGCCGCATCACGGCCACCGCCGATTACGCGGCGCTCGGCGATTGCGACCTCGTCATCGAGGCCGTATTCGAGGACCGCAAGGTCAAGAACGAGACCTTTGCCAAGGCGCAGCAATATCTCAAGCCCGGCGTGATCTTCGCCTCCAATACCTCGACCCTGCCGATCTCTTCGCTCGCCGAGGAGTTCAAGGACCAGGCGCGCTTTGTCGGCATCCACTTCTTCTCGCCGGTCGAGAAGATGATGCTGACCGAGATCATCGTCGGCAAGAACACCGGCGATGCAGCGGTCGCGGCCGCGCTCGACTATGTGCTGCAGATCAAGAAGACGCCCATTGTGGTGAATGATTCCCGCGGCTTCTTCGCCAACCGCTGCGTACTGCGCTATATCTCCGAAGGCAACGAGATGTTCCTCGAGGGCATTCCGCCGGCGATGATCGAGAACGCCGCCAAGATGGCGGGCATGCCGGTCGGCCCGCTGTCGCTGTCCGATGAAGTGGCGCTCGATCTCGGCCTCAAGATCATGAAGGCGACCGAGCATGATCTCGGCCCCAACGCCATCAACCAGGACCACAAGAAGCTGATGGTCGACTTGGTCGAGAAGCAGGGCCGCTTCGGTCGCAAGAATGCAAAGGGCTTCTACGACTATCCCGAGAAGGGCAAGGGCCAGAAGAGCCTGTGGCCGGGGCTTGCCGATCTGCAGCCGAAGCATCTCGACCCCGACACGCTCGACGTCGAGGAATTGAAGCAGCGCTTCCTGGTGGTGCAGGCGGTTGAAGCGGCCCGCACCGTCGAGGATCACGTCATCACCGATCCGCGCGAGGCCGATGTCGGCTCGATCCTGGGCTTCGGCTTTGCGCCGTTCACCGGCGGCACGCTGTCCTATATCGACTTCATGGGGACGAAGAAATTCGTCGAGCTCTGCCACAAGTTGGAGGCCAAATACGGCGCCCGCTTCACCCCGCCCAAACTGCTCGAGGACATGGCCGCCAAAGGCGAGACCTTCTACGGCCGCTTCCCGCCGAAGAAGCAGCCGGCGGCGGCTTGACGCATGAGAGATAGCTGTCGCCCCGGCGAAGGCCGGGGCCCATAACCTCAGGGAGTAGTTGTCGGGCGCGTCTCTCTCCACACGTCATGCCCGGGACAAGCCTGGACAAGCCCGGCCACGACAAGTGGACGTAGTCTTCGCCCAACAGGTTCCTGGGGTTATGGGTCCCGGCTTTCGCCGGGACGACTCGCGGGAAAAATCTTCGCAAAACAAAAAGGCCGGACACTGGGTCCGGCCATTCGTATCCGTCATACGCTCACGCCGCCTTGAGCAGCCCTTCCTTGGTCAGCGCTTCCTTCACCTTCGGCCGCGCGGCGACGCGGGCCTTGTAGGCCGTCAGGTTGGACAGGCCGGACACATCGAGGCTCAGCCGGTCGGCCCAGGCCAGCATCACGAACAGGTAGCCGTCGGCCACCGTGAACTGCTTGCCCATCAGGTAATCGCGGCCGGCGAGCTGGCCGTCGATATATTTGAACTTGGACGCGAGCCGGTCGCGGAAGAAGGCCTTCACCTCGTCCGGAATGGCTGGCTGGAACAGCGGGCTGAAATTCTTGTGCAGCTCGGCGGTGATGAAATTGAGCCATTCCTGCAGCCGGTAGCGCTCGGCGCTATCGCGCGCGGGCGCCAGCTGCTTGTCCCTGGCCTGATCCGCGATCATCTGGATGATGACGGGGCCTTCGGTCACGAGCTCGCCATTGTCGAGCCCGAGCGCCGGCACCTGGCCCTTCGGATTCACCTGTAAATAGTCGTCGCCATTTTCCAGCTTCTTGGCCCGGAGGTCGACTTTTACCAGATCGTAGGGCAGACCTGCTTCCAGGAGTGCGATATGGGGCGACAGCGAGCAGGCGCCGGGGGCGTAGTAAAGCTTCATGGCTTTTCCTCCTGTTGGTCCTTGGGGTAGGACGACGGAATGACTAAATGCATCTGCATGGAATAGTCAAGATTGATGCAGATGCATCGAGTGCGGTACAATCGCCGCGCAGGATACGACGAGACCTCGACATATAAGACCGGGACCATGAAGCGCAGACCATCCACCGAGGCGACCGCCGCCTGGATCCGCCTGATGCGGGTGCAGAGCCGTGTGCTGGACGCCGTCGAGCAGGATCTGAAGAAGGCCGGCTTCCCGCCGCTCGCCTGGTACGACGCGCTGCTCGAGCTCTCGCGCGCGCCGACGGGCGAGCTGCGCCCGGTGGAATTGGAGCGGCAGATGCTGATCCCGCAATATTCCACCTCGCGCCTGATCGACCGCCTGGTCGAGGAGGGGCTGGCGGCGCGGCGCGAATGCAAGGTCGACAAGCGCGGCCAGTTCGTCGAGATCACCGAGGCCGGGCGCGAGCTGCAGAAACGCATGTGGGGCGCTTATTCGGCCGCAATCGAGAAATATGTCGGTTCGAAGCTGTCGGATGCGGATGCCGCAAAGCTCTGCGGGCTGCTCGACCGGCTGGGCTGTTCCTGCGGCGAGATGGCGCCGCCCGCGACCAGCGAGGCTGCGTCCGCCCGATGAGCCCCGTTTTGATTTATCGCGTTCGCGCAAGGCAAGCTTCGCGGACATCCCTGACAACGCGCGCATCGATCGAAGCGCCCTGGATCCGGATATAGTATGGCGCGAGACCAGATCGACATGACGCCGCTGCAAACACGCGACGAACTCGTTGCGTGGCTCGAGGCCGGCGTAAGAGCTCCGTCCGAATTCCGCATCGGCACCGAGCATGAGAAGACGCCCTTCACGCTCGAAGGCCACAAGCCCGTGCCGTACGAGGGGGCGCACGGCATCGGCATGCTGCTGGAGGGGATGCAGCTCCTGCTCGGCTGGGAGCCGATCATGGAGCGCGGCAACATCATCGGCCTCTATGACGTCACCGGCGGCGGCGCCATCTCGCTGGAGCCGGGCGGGCAGTTCGAATTGTCGGGCGCTCCGGTCGAGACCGTGCATCAGACCCAGTCCGAACTGATGGCGCACCTCGCGCAGGTGCGCGAGATCGCGACGCCGCTCGGCATCGGTTTCCTTGGGCTCGGCATGACGCCGTCCTGGGCGCGCTCGGAGATTCCAGTGATGCCGAAGGGCCGCTACAAGATCATGACCGGCTATATGCCGCGCGTCGGTCAGTACGGCATCGACATGATGTACCGGACCTGCACGGTGCAGACCAATCTCGACTTCTCCTCCGAAGCCGACATGGTCAAGAAGCTGCGCGTCTCGCTCGCGCTGCAGCCGGTCGCGACCGCGCTGTTCGCCAACTCGCCGTTCACGGAAGGCAGGCCGAACGGCTTCCTGTCGTTCCGCTCCGAGATCTGGCGCCACACCGACGGCGCGCGTTCGGGCATGCTGCCATGGGCGTTCGAGAACGGCATGGGCTTCGAGCGCTATGTCGACTACGCGCTCGACGTGCCGATGTATTTCGTCAAGCGCGGCGAGGACTATATCGACGTCTCCGGCACCTCGTTCCGCGATTTCTTCGCCGGCAAGAATCCGGCGATGCCGGGCGAGCGGCCGACGCTGTCGGATTGGGCCAATCACCTCTCGACGATTTTCCCGGAGGTGCGACTGAAGCGTTATCTCGAAATGCGCGGCGCCGACGGCGCGCCGTGGGGCCGGCTGCCGGCACTGCCGGCGTTCTGGGTCGGCCTGCTCTATGACGATGCGAGCCTCGATGCGGCCTGGGACATCGCCAAGCACTGGCATGCGCATGAGCGCCAGGCGCTGCGCGATGACGTGCCGCGATTGGGCTTCAAGGCGCGCATCAGGGATCGCTATTTGTTCGAGATCGCCAAGGAGTGCCTGGCGCTCGCACATGCGGGCTTGCGCCGGCGCGGTCATCTCGATCATCTCGGCCGCGACGAGTCCCGTCACCTCGAGCCGCTCGACCGCATCATCGATTGCGGCCGCACGCCCGCCGAGGAGATGCTGGAGAAGTTCGACGGCCCCTGGCAAGGCTCGGTCGAGCCGGCCTATGACGAGTACGCGTTTTGACGCGCGACCCTCGCCGCGGCGCCCGCGGTCGAGCGGCGCCTGATCGCTTCTTAACTGGTTAACTAATTGCCTCGCTGCTTGCTTCGCGAAATTAATTGCTCGATCCGCGTGCGCCTCGGCAAGTAAATTGCGGCCGTGCTTGTGGCTGGTTGAGGCATGCATTGAACCGATTTACGACATCGCGCGACATGCATTTGATAGACCTCAATTACGCGTCATGCGCACTTGATTATCTCCCGCAATGCAGTAAGTGAAACGCGAAAATCTCCCGCAAATTCAGGGGTTTTCTGCCCTTTTGGGCCGCGCGATCCGTTTGTTCTAACGTAGCCAAAGTCGGAAGAATCTTCAGCTATGAGCGCCTTCTATCGAGAGAAAGTTCTTTCTGTCCAGCACTGGACGGATACGCTGTTCAGCTTCAGGGCCACTCGCGACTCTGGCTTCCGTTTCCAGAACGGCCAGTTCGCCATGATCGGCCTCGAGGTCGAGGGCCGTCCGTTGCTGCGCGCCTACAGCATGGCGAGCGCCAATCACGAGGAGGAGCTGGAGTTCTTCTCCATCAAGGTGCCCGACGGTCCGCTGACGTCGCGCCTGCAGAAGATCAAGGAAGGCGACACCATCCTGGTCGGCCGCAAGGCAACCGGCACGCTGATCACCGACAATCTGCTTCCGGGCGAGCGGCTCCTGTTGCTGTCGACCGGCACCGGCCTCGCGCCGTTCGCGAGCCTGATCAAGGACCCGGACGTCTACGAACGCTTTGAGAAGATCGTGCTGGTGCACGGCTGCCGCCAGGTCAACGAGCTCGCGTTCGGCGAGCAGCTGGTGGCGAACCTGATGGAGGACGAACTGTTCGGCCCGCTGCTTGCCGACAAGCTGTCCTACTATCCGACCGTGACCCGCGAGCCCTTCCGCAACCGCGGCCGCATCACCGATCTCATCACCTCCGAGCAGCTCTTCAACGACATCGGCCAGAAGCCGCTCAACCGCGAAGGCGACCGCATCATGATGTGCGGCAGCCCGGCCATGCTGGAAGAGCTGAAGCAGATGCTCGAGGCCCGCGATTTCGCCGAAGGCAACCACACCGAGCCCGGCCACTTCGTGATCGAGAAGGCGTTCGTGGAACGCTGAGCGCGCTCGGCCGCGCGCGCAACACCAGGTCGTCCCGGCGGAGGCCGGGACCCATAACCACCGGCCTTCGTTGTTGCGAAGGCTATTCGCCCCGACAGTCCATCGACAGATGCCGCGGTATGGATCCCGGCCTTCGCCGGGATGACGGCGGGAAATATCGCTCAAATTCTCACGCCTCCCGCGCTGCATCGCAAAATCCGCTCTTCGCACCGTTCCATTGTTCCCCCCCTGCCGTAACGGCTAGCTTCTTCAAACCGAAGTGTTGTCATATGCTTGAGCGCGCCGCCGTTTAGGCTGCGTGGCGATTGCGTGGATTTGACAACAAGAACCAGCCCGGACAGGGCCGAGGGGTATTCCATGGAAACCTTGATGCTTCCGTTCTCGCCACGCTTCATCGTGCTCACGATCTGCGCTGTGGTGACGGCGCTGCTGCTCGGCATCGGCCTGTTCGATCACAATCCCAAGGCCTTCGACGTCGTTCTGGTCCCGCTCTTGATCTTCGGCGGGCTCACGCTGCTCGGCATCCGCGATCTCATGCAGAAGAGCCACGCGGTGTTGCGCAACTACCCGATCTCGGCGCACATGCGATTCCTGCTCGAGGAGATCCGGCCCGAGATGCGGCAGTATTTCTTCGAGAGCGAGAAGGACGGCATGCCGTTCTCCCGCGACATCCGCGCCGTGGTCTATCAGCGCGCCAAGCTGCAGCTCGACAAGCGCCCGTTCGGCACCCAGGAGGATGTCTATCGCGAGGGCTATGAGTGGATGCATCACTCGGTGGCGCCGAAACCCCATTCCAACGAGAAATTCCGCATCACCATCGGCGGGCCGGATTGCACGCGGCCCTATTCGGCCTCGGTCTTCAACATCTCCGCCATGAGCTTCGGTGCGCTGAGCCCCAACGCCGTGCGCGCGCTCAATGCCGGCGCGAAGAAGGGCGGCTTTGCCCATGACACCGGCGAGGGCGGCTTCAGCCCGTATCACGCCGAGATGGGCGGCGACATCATCTGGGAGATCGGCTCCGGCTATTTCGGCTGCCGCACCCGCGACGGCAAGTTCAATCCGGATGAGTTCGCCCGCGTCGCCGCCACCGAGCAGATCAAGATGGTCGAGCTCAAGATCAGCCAGGGTGCCAAGCCCGGCCACGGCGGCGTGCTGCCGGCCGCGAAAGTGTCGCAGGAGATTTCCAAGATCCGCGGCGTCGCCATGGGCGAGGACTGCATCTCGCCGCCCTGCCACAATGCCTTTTCGACGCCGATCGAAATGATGCAGTTCGTCGCCACCATGCGCAAGCTCGCGGGCGGCAAGCCCGCCGGCTTCAAGATGTGCATCGGCCATCCCTGGGAATTCCTGGCGATCTGCAAGGCGATGCTCAAGACCGGCATCTATCCCGACTTCATCGTCATCGACGGCAATGAGGGCGGCACTGGCGCGGCGCCGCTGGAGTTCATGGACCATCTGGGCATGCCGATGCGCGAGGGCGTCAATTTCGCCCACAACGCGCTGGTCGGTATCGGCGCCCGCGACCGCATCAAGCTCGGTGCATCGGGCAAGATTGCGACCGCCTTCGACATGGCGCGCGCCATGGCGATCGGCGCCGACTGGTGCAATTCCGCGCGTGGCTTCATGTTCGCGCTCGGCTGCATCCAGTCCTTGAGCTGCCACACCGACCGCTGCCCGACCGGCGTCACGACGCAAGATCCGACCCGCAACCGCGCGCTCTACGTGCCGCACAAGATCGACCGGGTCTATAATTACCACCACTCCACGCTGATCGCGCTGGCCGAGCTGCTCGCCGCGGCCGGCCTCGAACATCCCCAGGAGCTGCGGCCGATCCATTTCTCGCAGCGCAGTTCGACCACGGAGGTGAGCACCTTCGCCAAGCTCTATCCGGCGCTGCAGCCGGGCGAACTGATCAACGGCACCGACGACGTCCGCTACCGCGACGCCTGGCGCATGGCGCAGGCGGAGTCGTTTGCGCCGGTGGTGTGAGGGGCAGTCGGCGCGCCGGAGTTCTTCGCGTCGATGCCGCTCGATCAGGCGAGCAGCATCAGCCCCGAAACCAGGAGGACAACCAGCATGATGCGGCGGAACGTTGCGTCGTTGACGTAGCGAAATGCAAATATGCCGAGCACCGATCCCGCCACCAGCGCCGGGATGCTCAAGAGCAGGTCAAAAAACACCTTTGACGACAGGTCGTGCCGCATCAGCATCAGTGCGAGCGAGAATAGCTGCATCGCCGCAATGAAGGGCTGAACCAGGCCGCGCTGCCGGTTCTTCGGGACACCGTGGATGTCGCACCAGATGGTGGGCAACGCTCCCGGCATCGCCGTCAGACCGCCGATCAGGCCACCGCCGAACCCGACCAGCGCGTTGCGGCTCTGTTTCATCTGCTGCAGATAGGTCAGGCTTGGCCGAAACAGCATGTAGCCGGCGTAAAGCGCGACTGCCAGTCCAAATCCGTCGCGAAACATTTTCGCATCGGTCGTGTGCAACAGCCACACCGCAATGGGAACGCCGAGCAATCCGCCAAGCACCAGGATCAGGCTTTCCTTCCATTGAATGGTCTCGCGCAACGCCCAGAGATTCGTCGCCTGAACGCCCACGCTGCACGCCATCATCAGGGGAACGGCTTCCAGCGGCTGCAATACGTGGAGCAGGATACCGCCCGCGACTGCCGAGAACGCAAAACCGGCGAGCCCAGAGACGAATGCCCCCGAAAAGACGGCGATGCTGAGCAACAAAAACGATCCGATGTCGCTCATGAGCGATCCTCCGGCTGATTCGATTTGGCAGACTGGCGGCCGCAATAAGGGCTAGTCGTAGGGTGAGGACCTCGGCTCGTCCTGCGTCACCGCGGCGACTCCGCCCGAGGGCTTGATCAAAACGACGCCGACCGCGATGTGAAAAATGAGAAAAGCGACGGCGACAATCACGAGCAGCACGTTTTCGCTCGGCGCCGAAACCTGAAAAGACGATTTTTTGTATAAAGGCCGCTCAGTAACCGACATCCCCCTCGCCTCCAACGTTCGATGTTGCGCCGGCCGCATCGGGCCGGGCGATCAGATGACGATATTGCCGAAGGGCTCGCTGTGCCTGCAGACGCCGCGAGTGATGAAGCGCTTCGAGCAGCGAGGTGAACAGACTTCGTCTTTTCGGTGTGTCTTCCGAAATAGCGGGGCTGGAAAAAGTACTCGTCGAAAACAGGGCGTGTCTCATCGTTGAAACTCCGCGACTGGCGATAGCAATGGAACGCACTATGCATCGTGCCGCCGGACGAAGATGTGCGCTGCACCACATCTCACGCAAAATTCATGACGGCGCGCCCACAATCCCATGGACTGATTCCGTCCGCCTTGCGCTTTCCATACGTGTTCGTCCGCGCTTTTAGGTGCCAATTTCACGTGCGCCAGAATCGAAATTTGTTCAGCGGAATCAAATGCGCTGGCTCGTTCAAGATCTGCGCGCAAAAATATTCCGCTTGCGAAATTCGGAAAATCGGTATTCCCTCGCGTCATCCCGCCTCGATCTTCGGAGGGGCGTATCGCGGACGTCACGACACGCGAGGCGGGGATGCGGTGGACGCGGAATAGTGCCAGGTGACGATCGGCACCGACGCGGACGACGAAATCGTGTGGTCCTGGCGCCCCAAAGGCTCGGCGCCAAGTTGGCGATGATGCTTCGCATCACGCCGATGACGGTGGCAATCGGCAAGGTTCACCGGGGAGCAACTGTGTTGAAGTAGACCGCCGAGCGGCCGGCCTCAAGGCTGGCGCTGGACGCGCCACCGCCTTCGGCGGCTGACGGCCTTGACCCCGTCCGCTCGCCGGTCTGTCG
>DASREP010000013.1:0-3851 GCA_035652015.1 Bradyrhizobium sp.
ACCTGCGCAAAGCCGCCGCAAGGACCGTCGAGACCCTGGAAATCGCCATTGCCGACGCTTCACGTGCGTACACGCCAAGCGAATGCACCAACTACTTCAATGCCGCAGGGTACGGTTCAACTTGATCAGATTCTGCTCTAGAGAGCATGATCCGGAAAAGTGTGAAGCGGTTTTCCGAAAAAGATCATGCTCAATCAAGGAGCTAAAGCGCGATGACGATTCATCCTAATCTCATCGCGCTTTAGGCCGCGAGCTGCCTAAGGGCGCGATGCTTTGAACGCCGCCATCACCTCATCCAGCATGCGCTGCTCCTGTTCGGCATAGCGCGGCGAGAAGTGGAACGGCTCGATCCGGCGCGCGTGCGCTGCGCGCGCGATTTCGCCGGCGGCAATGGTGGTGAGATGCGCTCGCTGCCGCGCAAGCTCGGCATCATCGCCGGCAAAGGCGG
Organism: Bradyrhizobium sp.; assembly: GCA_035652015.1. Classification (GTDB taxonomy): domain Bacteria; phylum Pseudomonadota; class Alphaproteobacteria; order Rhizobiales; family Xanthobacteraceae; genus Bradyrhizobium. The sequence goes on from DASREP010000013.1 coordinate 449, forward strand.
CCTCGATGAACAGCACATCCACATCGCGCACCAGTGCAACGATCTGCGCGCGATTATCGGCGGTATCCGCGACATCGGTGATATAGCCGATCTTCTGTCCGGCGGTGACGGTGAGAATATCCCGCAGCTGGCCAAGCTCGAGCAGACGCGGCTCCGCCCCCACCCCTGTGACGCGGATCAGGTGATCGTCGCCGCGGCCCTCCGCAACCGCCTGCTTCAGCCCCTGCAGCCATGGCCCGACCGGCAGCGCCCGCTCGGCCAGCCGGTTCTTCCAGACGTTGAGATGCGCGGCCTCCTGCAGCGCAAAGCCGAGGCAGGATGAATGGTGCTCGAGGATCGCCGCCGACACGGAAAAGCGCGGCTCCGCACAGAGCAACCCGTCCACGGTCGGCGCTTCGCCCAAAGGCTCCGGCGCAAACGCCGTCTTCAGCCGAAACCGCATCCGCGCCAGCGACTGCGCTGCCGTGAGCTCCGTGACATCGAAAACGAGGTCGCAGGCATAGCCCTCGACCAGGTCCCAGCGATAGCCCTGCAACTTGTGATGGACCGCCTCGGCAAGTCCGGACGGCCCATAGAGCTGCACGGTCTTCTCGCGCCCGACCAGGAGCCGCAACAGATGGTCGAAGCCGATGAAGTGGTCGATATGGGTGTGTGAGACAAATATTCGCTCGATACGCTGGATCTTGCGCGCCGGCAGCAAAGCGATTTCGCCGAGGTCGAACAGCAGGCTGCGGTTTTCGAACAGCGTGTCGACATAGACTGCGGGGTCGCCGTAACGGCCGTTGACGAGGGCGGGATGAAAGAGCGGACGCATGGCGCGATCTATAGCCGATTGCGCGGCGTAAATCCTCGGGAGACGGGCTTTATGGCCGCCCCCGTGCACGGTGCGCGGACGCACCGGCATAGCGCATCGGCAGCGAATGATGGACCGCACAGGCCGCCACCGCGGCATGACCGAACGCGACCGAAATCTGGTGCAGGTCGGTGACGACGTCGCCGATCCCAAAGAGATATTCGACACTGCTGTGCTGTTTGGCATCGACCGTCAGGAAGCCGTCCGCGCTGTGATCGGCGCCGAGACGGAGCGCGAGGTCCGATCGGGTCTCTGCCCCCATGGCCGGATAGACGACCTCGAACGCTTGCCGTGAGCCGTCGGCGAGCTCGGCCTCAATCGCATCCTCCGCCTTGGTGAACCGTGTTACGGGCGCCGTCACCCGTACGCCAGCAGCCGCGAGCCTTTGCAACGCGGCGGTCTCGCCGCCCTGATCGGTCGGAAGCAGGGTGACATCGTCGCTGTAGGTCCGCATGAACAACGCTTTGGCGACGGCGTGGTCGAGCGGACCGACCACCGCAATCTTGCGGTCGATGGCTTCATAGCCGTCGCAGATCGGGCAATAGCGCAGCAATCCTTGCCGCACCGCCGCCATCCAGTCGTCGAGCGGCATCTGTCGATCGACGATCCCGGTCGCCAGGATCACCCGCTCGGCGCGGATTTCGCCACCCGCATGGCGCGCGCGGAAAGCGCCATCATCGCGCTCGAGCGCCCTCACCTCCGCACGCAGAGCAAAGACACCCAGTTCTCTCAGCTGCTGCTCCATGCGCGCAAGCAGCTCGGGCCCGGGAATGCCATCGGGAAATCCCGGCAGATTATGGCTACGTGGAATAAGCGCCGCCCTGCTGGCGCCGGCGTCGACGACACAGACCTTACGGCGGAAGCGCGTCAGGTAAATGGCGGCCATCAACCCCGCAGGGCCACCACCAATGATCAACGCTTCAACCTGCATTGCGGGCTCTCGTTTGCCTAACCCATGTGGGCGCGTCAGGGCGTTGGCATCGGATCGATGGCCCGGCCGCTCCTCCGCTGTGTTAAGCCCCGCAATCGGGAAAGGTTCAATTGTCGGGCGCCGCTGATCGCAGCACGCGCGGTCGTCCCGACATCAGGCTCGCTGTCGAATCTGATCCACGCCAGGCCCGGTGCACGCGACTTATGAAACGCCATCCGCGTCATGAAGTGAAGCGGTCGTGTCCCCTGATCTAGATCGATGCGGCGCATCGTGGACCCAGGCCTGGCCCATGTTCTGGGCTCCTTGGTGGAGCTGCTCGACGCCGTTTGAACCGACAGATAGGATGTTCACAGCGGCTCGCGGTCTGGTTGGATCGACAATGCCGCGGAGCTCAGGGGAGATGGGGATGCAATTCAGACGGCTTGTTGCTCTTGCCGCACTCGCGCTGCTGTTTCAGCTCGGCGCCGCCCATGCCGCAACCGTCGTCGCCCTCGGCGCCAGCCAGACCGCCGGCAAGGGCGTATCAACCAGCGAGGCCTATCCGGCCCAGCTTGAGGCGATGCTTCGAGCAAAAGGAATTGACGTCACCATCGTCAATGCAGGCGTCAGCGGTGACACCACCGGCGGCATGATGGCCCGCCTGGACAGCGCAGTGCCGAAGGGCACGAAGGTCGTCATCCTGCAGCCAGGCGGCAACGACCTGCGAAAGGGCGTGCCCAACTACACGGCCGAGCTGCGAAGCCGGTTGAGCGCGATGGGCGTGAAGGTCATCATGCTGCCGAACGAGATGTTCCGCGGCAAGCCGCGCCAGCCGGACGGGCAGCACCTCACCCCGCAAGGCTATCACATGCTCGCCCAGCAGCTCGTCGGCCCGGTGGCGAGCGCGCTGCGGAGATAGCGGCGGCCGCGGGGCTGAAAGCCCGGTGGCCGTCACTGGCGATGTCCGCGCCGGCTCGCTGCGCCCCGCCAGCGATACGTCACTTCGGCCGCAGGGCCTGCACGCAGGGCGGGCTCGCGGTCGGCGGCGGCGTTGCGCCGAGATCAACCGCGAAGCCGAGCTTGAGCACGTCGTCTGCGAGTTCTGTTGTGGAGCGGACTACATCCTCAACGTCGTCCCGGCGTAGGCCAGGCCTTCGCCGGGACGACCGCGATGCAAGTGGTGCCGGCCTGCAACTGATTTGCCCGACGGGTGGGCGGCACGACTTGCTGTCAAGGCCCACGCACAAAAATATTTCGCTTTTCCGAATTTCTGATTTGCCGTATGGTTCACGACATCCCGCCTCGACACAAGGGGCGTATCGCGATCGTCACGAGACGCGAGGCGGGCTGCGGTGGACGTGACGATGCTGTCAGACGTGCGGCATCGATGCGGACGGCGAAATCGTGTGGTCCCGACGCCCCGACGCTGGCGTCAAGTCTCGCGCAGGCTGCAAAGGCGTGCTGCGAGATGATGGTGGCAAACAAGCATTGGCTCACCAAGGAGCAACTGTGTTGAAGTAGACCGCCGAGCGGCCGGCCTCAAGGCTGGCGCTGGACGCGCCACCGCCTTCGGCGGCTGACGGCCTTGACCCCGTCCGCTCGCCGGTCTGTCGGCTTTGCATGCGCTCGGTCGAGGACCG
>DASREP010000014.1:0-19329 GCA_035652015.1 Bradyrhizobium sp.
CGGCAACCTCACCAACGGGCTGGCGCTCCGCCGCAAGCTGGTGCGCGAGGGCGCCATCATGCAGTCGACCACCGATACCGAGGTGATCCTGCACTTGGTCGCGCAATCGCGCCGCCCGCGTTTTGTCGACCGCTTCATCGAGGCGCTGCGCGCGTTGGAGGGCGCCTACTCGCTGGTCGCGCTCACCAACAAGAAGCTGATCGGCGCGCGCGATCCGCTCGGCATCCGTCCGCTTGTCATGGGCGAACTCGACGGCTGCCCGATCCTGTGTTCAGAGACCTGTGCGCTCGACATCATCGGCGCCAAATTCGTCCGCGACATCGAACCGGGCGAGGTGATCATCTTCGACGAACACGGGATGCACACGCATAAGCCGTTCCCGCCGAAGCCGCCGCGGCCCTGTATCTTCGAATACATCTATTTCTCGCGCCCCGACTCCATCGTCCATGGCCGCTCGGTCTACGAGGTGCGCAAAGCCTTCGGCGCGCAATTGGCTCGTGAAAGCCATGTCGATATCGACGTCGTGGTGCCGGTACCCGACTCCGGCGTGCCGGCCGCGGTCGGCTACAGCCAGTTTTCCGGCATCCCATTCGAGCTCGGCATCATCCGCAACCACTATGTGGGCCGCACCTTCATCCAGCCGACCCAGGCGATCCGTGAATCCGGCGTGAAGATGAAGCATTCCGCCAACCGCGCCGCGATTGAGGGCAAGCGCATCCTTCTGATCGACGACTCCCTGGTGCGCGGCACCACCTCCAAGAAGATCGTGCGCATGATGCGCGACGCCGGCGCCCGGGAGGTGCATTTCCGCCTGGCCTCGCCGCCGATTCTCTATCCCGATTATTACGGCATCGACCTGCCCGACCGTGGCGGTCTGCTTGCGGCCACGCACGCGCTGGAGGAGATGCGCGATATCATCGGTGCAGACTCGCTGGCGTTTCTTTCCATCGACGGCATGTACCGCGCCATGGGCTATCCCGGCCGCGATCCCGCCAATCCGAAATTCGCCGACCACTGCTTCACCGGTGACTATCCGACCCATCTCACCGACCAGGACCAGGTCGAACCGACGCCGCGTCAGCTGTCCCTGCTGGCGGAAGCGAGCTGACCCCAGGGGGCGCGTGCTGAAAGCGCGCGAATCCGGAATCTCGCAATCGGGTTACTGTTCATTCCTCAAGCCCCATGACCCAGCCCCTCGCCTCCCGTATTGCCCTCGTCACCGGTGCCTCGCGCGGCATCGGCTATGCGACCGCGCGCGCGCTGGCAAAGGCCGGCGCGCATATCATTGCCGTCGCACGCACCCAGGGTGGCCTGGAGGAGCTCGACGACGAGATCCGCAAGGACGGCGGCACGGCGACGCTGGTGCCGCTCAGCCTGACCGATTTCGACGGCATCGCGCGCCTGGGCGCCGCGCTGCATGAGCGTCACGGCAAGATCGACGTTCTCGTCGGCAACGCCGCCGTCGCCAGCACCTCCTCCCCCCTCGGGCATATCGAGCTCAAGGCGTGGACCGACATGATGGCGATCAACGTCAATGCCAATTTCCAGCTGATCCGCTGCATGGAGCCGCTGCTCAAGCAATCCGACGCCGGGCGCGCTGTCTTCCTCACTTCAGGCGCGGCGAGCAAGGCGCTTGCCTATTGGGGCCCGTATGCCGCGTCCAAAGCCGCGCTCGACACGCTGGTGCGCGTCTGGGCCAACGAGACCGCGAGCACCAACCTGCGTGTCAACCTGTTCAGCCCGGGCCCGATCCGCACCCGAATGCGCGCGCAAGTCTTTCCCGGCGAAGATCCGATGACCCTCGACACCCCCGAGCAGGTCGCCGAGTTCATCCTGCCGATGTGCACGCCGGACTGGACCGAGACCGGCAAGCTCTATGACTACAAGGCCCGCAAGCTGCTGAGCTTTCAGCCGCCGGCGTAACGTTGGCTCAGATGAGGGGAGAAATCCTCAAAGCCACGTTGGCGGCATTGCCGGTTTTGCAGGGATGTAGATAATCGGAACTGATATCGTTGGGACAAGGCGCCGCCAAGAGAGCCGTGCCCGCACTAAAATATTTGGGAGGAAACACCGATGATGAAGACGCCCGCGCGGTCCGCTGCCGCGCTTGTTGCCTTTGCAGCCTTCGGTCTTGCGACCTCGGCGCTCGCCGACGACAAGATCGTCAAGATCGGCGTGCTCAACGACATGAACAGCCTCTATGCCGATATCGGCGGCCCCAATTCCGTGGTCGCGGCCAATATGGCGGTCGAGGATTCCGGCTTGCGCGCGAAAGGCTGGACCATCGACATCATCAGCGGCGACCACCAGAACAAGCCTGACGTCGGCGTCAACATCTCCAGGCAATGGATCGACAACGACAAAGTCGACATCATCACGGACACGCCGAACTCCGGCGTTGCGCTCGCCGTCAGCAATGTTGCGCGCGAGAAGAACATCATCATGCTCAACTCGGGTGCGGCGACGGCCGACCTCACCGGCAAATACTGCACGCCGAACACGATCTCCTACACGTTCGATACCTACATGCTCGCCAACGGCACCGGCAAGGCGCTGACCAAAGCCGGCGGCGACAGCTGGTTCTTCCTGACCGCCGACTACGCCTTCGGCCACGCCCTGGAGCGCGACACCTCCGCGGTCGTCACGGCCAATGGCGGCAAGGTGCTCGGCAGCGTCAAGCATCCGCTCAACACGTCCGACTTCTCCTCCTTCCTGCTGCAGGCGCAATCCTCCAAAGCCAAGATCGTCGGGCTCGCCAACGCGGGCGGCGACACCGACAACGCCATCAAGCAGGCGGCCGAATTTGGCCTCGCCGCCGGCGGCCAGAAACTGGCGGCGCTCTTGCTGTTTATCAACGACGTCCATTCGCTGGGCTTGAAGACCGCCCAGGGCCTGACTTTCACCGAGTCGTTCTACTGGGACATGAACGACAAGACGCGCGCGTGGTCGAAGCGGTTCGCCGCACGGGCGAACAAGAACGCGATGCCGTCGATGACTCAGGCCGGAGTCTATGCAGGCATTCTGCACTATCTGAAAGCGCTGGAAGCGCTCGGCGGCAATCCGCATGACGGCGCCATGGTTGTCGCCAAGATGAAGGAGATCCCGACCGACGATCCCCTGTTCGGCAAGGGTCCGCTGCGCATCGACGGTCGGCGCATCATCCCGGCTTATTTGTTCGAGGTGAAGAAGCCGGACGAATCGAAATATCCCTGGGATTACTACAAGCTGATCGCGACCATCTCGCCGGACGATGCGGCCAAGCCGCTGGAGGCCAGCGAATGCCCGCTGGTGAAGAAGTGATCGCGTAGCAATCATTTCTTTTCCAGCGTCCGCGCCGCAATGCCGAGCGCGAGCAACAGCAACACGAACGCCAGCAAGAACGGCGCGCCGGGCAATTTCACCGGCGCGTTCGCTCCGATGAAGTAGGCGAATGTCAGCGTGAACAGGAACGGGCCGACCAACTGCGCGATGCTCTGGACGCTTGCCGTTGCGCCCTGCAGCCGGCCTTGCTCGTCGGACGCGACCAGCCGCGTCATCAATGCCTGCGTCGCCGCGCCCGACACGCCCCACAAGGCCATCACGGGAATGCCGATGCAGAACAACAGGCCGGTCGGAGCTACGCCGTAGATGAGAAAGCCGAGCGCACCGCAGAGAAGCCCCAGCAACAAGGCCCGCCGTTCCCCCAGATATCTCACGATCGGCCCGATCGCACCACCCTGCACCACCATGGAGCAGATACCGACGATCGCCAGCGTCAAGCCGACCATCCGGACGTCCCAGCCATAGCGGTAGCCGGCATAGAGGACGAAGGTGGAGGGCAACACGACATGTGCGAGCTGGGAGAAGAAGTTTGCGATCTGAAGCCCAGCCAGGCTCGGGCTCGATCGCAACAGCGGCAGCATGCCGATGGGATTGGCGCTCTTCCATCGAAACGGCGCGCGCCGATCGGCCGGCAGCGACTCCGGGAGTATCAGCAGCCCGTACAGCCAGTTTGCAAAGCTCAAGCCCGCCGCAACCCAGAACGGCAGCCGCGGCGCGATATCGCCGAGCAGCCCGCCCAGCGCCGGCCCGAGGACGAAGCCGGCGCCAAATGCCACCCCGATCTTGCCGAACATTGCGGCACGCTGCTCCGGCGCAGTCTTGTCGGCGATGTAGGCGAACGCCGTCGAAATGCTGGCCGAGGTGATGCCCGAGATCACGCGTCCCACGAACAGCCAGGACAGCGAGGGCGCCAGCGCCATCAGCACGTAATCGGCAGCAAGCCCGAAATTCGATAATAGCACCACCGGCCGCCGGCCGAAGCGGTCGGACAGGCCGCCAAGCAGCGGCGAGAACACGAACTGCATCAGCGCCCAGGCCGTGCCGAACAGGCCGAAGATGCGCGCCGCGCTTGCGGTGTCGTTTTCGACAAAGCTCTCGATCAGCTTGGGCAGGATCGGAATGACAACGCCGAGCGCCAGCATGTCAAGCAGCACCGTGACGAAGATGAAGGCGACTGCCGCGCCGCCCGGCGCCTTCGCATCCACTGCGGGCTCGGCGGCAGCCTCGCTCATGACAGCCGCTTGCGCTTATGCGCGAAGGGATTGGCCTTCTCGCGCAGGGTGATCCGCACCGGCGTACCCGGCAGGTCGAAGCTCTCGCGCAGCGAATTGGTGAGATAGCGCAAGTAGGCTTGCGGCACGGCGTCCGCACGCGAGCAGAACAGCACGAAGCTCGGGGGCCGCGCCTTGGTCTGGGTGATGTAATTGAGCTTGAGCCGGCGGCTCGACACCGCCGGCGGTGGGTTGGCCTGGATCGCGTGCTCGAACCAGCGATTGAGCGCCGCGGTCGGCACGCGCTTGTTCCAGACCGCATAGGCCTCGACGATCGCGCTCATCAGGCGGTCGACGCCTTCGCCCGTCAGTCCGGAGACCGCGACGACAGGCGCGCCCGCGACCTGCGGCAGCCAATGATCGGCATCGGCGCGCAGTTGCGAAATCTGCCCGCCCTTGGCTTCCACCAGGTCCCACTTGCTGACCGCGATCACCAGCGCCCGGCCCTCGCGCTCGACGAGATCGGCGATGCGCAGGTCCTGCTCTTCGAAGCGGTGCTGCCAGTCCATCATCAGCACCACGACCTCGGCGAAGCGCACCGCACGCAATGCGTCTGCGACGGACAGTTTTTCCAGCTTTTCCTCGATGCGCGAGCGGCGCCGCAGGCCCGCGGTATCGAACACACGGAAGCCACGGCCCTTCCACTCGATCTCCACGGCGATGGCATCGCGCGTGGTGCCCGCCTCGGGGCTGGTCAGCAGCCGCTCCTCGCCGATCAGCTGGTTGATCAGCGTCGACTTGCCGGCATTGGGACGGCCGACGATGGCGACGCGGATGGGACGTGTCGTGTCCTCCCCACCGTCTTCATCGGAATCCTCCTCGTCCTCGGGCATCTCCGGCAGCAGCGGGCGCAGCGCGTCATAGAGCTCGCCCATGCCCTCGCCATGCTCGGCGGAGATCTGGATGGGATCGCCGAGCCCGAGCGCGTAGGATTCCATCGCACCGATTTCGCCATGCTTGCCCTCGGCCTTGTTGGCGAGCAGCAGCACCGGCTTGTCGGCCTTGCGGGCGAAGTCAGCGAAGGCGCGGTCGGCCGGCGTCAAGCCCACCCGTGCATCAATCACGAACATCAGTGCGTCGGCGAGCCTAATTGCGGTCTCCGTCTGCTCCTGCATTCGCGCAGTGAGCGATCCCTTCGGGCCCTCGTCGAGACCGGCCGTATCGATGATGGTGAAGGCGAGATCGCCGAGCTTCGCCTCACCCTCGCGGCGATCACGCGTCACGCCCGGGAGGTCGTCGACGAGCGCCAGCTTCTGTCCGACCAAACGGTTGAACAAAGTGGACTTGCCGACATTGGGCCGGCCGATGATGGCGATCGTGAACGACATGGACGATCCCTGCGCCTACGAAAAACGGGCGCATAGCAATTTAGCTGACAAAACCGACTAGCGTGTAAAGCTGCCGCTGGGCAGCGGCGCAGGGAAAGCTCCCGGCGCCTGCTGCGCGGATTGGGCGGGCTGCTGCGCCTGGTCCGACTGCGCCGAATCGGCCGGCGGCGTCGTCACGCGCTTGCGGTGGGCGACCTTCTTGCCCTTGGGCGGCGGCGGAGTGGTTGCGCCCTGATCGGCTGCCTGGGCCTCGCCGTCGGGCTCAGCCGTTGTCGAATCGGCTGCTGCCGGCTGCTTGGTCTTCTTGCCCCTGGCCTGCTTCGTCTTCGGCCCGGCCTGCTGATCCTGCGGCGGCTGATCGGCGGCAGCTGGCGGCGCGGCTGCGGCCGCGGCAGCCTGCGCGGCCTCCTCCTGCTGCTGCTTCTCGACCTCGCTCTTGTAGAGCTCCTTCGGCACGCCTTGCTCAAGGCCCGGCACACCGTCGGGGAACACCGGCTTGCGCTCGCCGGGCAGCTTCTTCTTGGTGTCGAGGAAGTCCAGGAGGTCGGTCGGATCCCAGCCCGAGGCGCTCGAGCAGCCGGCCAGCACGCCCGTGAGCGCGAGAAGCACGGTGGCTGCGATCAGTCGTTGCGAGCGGCGCGTGGTCGGTTTCTGGGTCAAGCTCTTATCCCGCCTGTTAGCTTTTTGCGACCGGCGGCAGCAGCGCCTGCAACGCCTCCGCACGCGAGCGCAGGCCCGGCGGAGTATCGCCGTCGAGCGCAATCATATCCAGCCATTGCCGGGTCGCCGCACTGTCATTCGCACGCCAGGCCGACAGCGCCAGCAATTCACGCGCGCTGTGGCGGAAGGTCGCGCCGGGCGCGGTGTCAGCCTCGAGCCGCTGCTTCATCTCGGCATAGCTTGCGGTATCGACCAGGAGCCCGGCCGCACGCAACCGCGCGAGCGCCCGTAGCTCGGGCCCGACGCTGCTGTCGGCGGCAATATCATCGAACAGTTTCGCGCCAGCCTTGGGGTCGCTGCTCGCCGCTTCACCGGCGGCGCGAAAACGCGCCAAGGTGCGGTAGCCGGCGGGGGCCCTGGCGGCGAGATCGGCAAACGCCTTCTCGGCCTCGGCATGCTTGCCCCGGTCGGACAGCTCGATCGCCTTGTTGAAGGCATCGCCGATTTCGGCCGCCTTCTTGGCCTCCAGATATTGATAGCCGCGCCAGCCGCCGACGGCGGCGACGACCAGAAGCGCCGCGGCAATGATCAACAGAGAATACTTGTCCCACAGCTTCTGGAGCTGCTCGCGACGCACTTCCTCGTCGACTTCGTCAAAGAATTCAGACACTTAGGTCATTCCTCGGCCGCTGGCATAAGCCCACGCGGCATCCCGGGCGCTTATCGCCCAATCCCCGCTTCCGCCGCGCGATAGCCTATGGATATGGCGCTGGCAAGGCAAAGCAAGGGGTACCAAAGCCTTAACGGGGGATGGCCCCTCCCCCGGGCTCCGCCCCCGCCGCCAGCATCTCCCTCAGCTGGCGCTTCAGCACCTTGCCATTGGCGTTCCGCGGCAGCGGATCGGAGGTGATCAGCATGGTTTCGGGCACCTTGTAATCGGACAGCCGCTCCGCGCACCAGGCGCGCAGCATCTCCGCGCTGATCGGTTCGCGTGCAACCACGACCGCATGGACGCGCTCGCCGAGCACCGGACAGGGCTTGGCGATGATGGCGCTTTCGACCACGCTCGCATGGCCCGCGAGCACCGATTCCACCTCGGCCGAGAAGATCTTGAGGCCGCCGCGGTTGATCATGTCCTTCTGGCGGTCGAACACACGTACGAAATTCTCCGCAGCGATCGAGCCGAGATCGCCGGAATGCCAGAAGCCGCCGGTGAAGCTTTCCGCGGTGGCTTTCGCGTTGTTCCAGTAGCCCTTGATGACGGACGCACCGTGAATCCAGATCTCGCCGATCTCGCCGCGCGGCAGCTCACGCCCCTGTTCATCCATCACTGCGATCGTGGCACCCGCGCACGGCAGGCCGACGCTGTCGATATGCTTTGCGGCGAGCTCGCCCGGCATGATGGTCGAGGGCGACGTCGTCTCGGTCGCGCCATAGCAGTTCGACAGTCTCAAACCCGGCAGTTTCACCGCGAGACGCTCGATTGTCGCAACCGGCATCGGCGCGCCGCCGAAGCCGCCGATGCGCCAGGCGGAGAGGTCGTAGGCGTCGAAGTCCGGCTGCAGCAGGCAGAGATTATACATGGCCGGCACCATCACCGTGTACGTGACGCGCTCGCGCGCGGCGACCTTTAGATAATCCGCGGCCTTGAACTCGGCGACGATGATGAGCGCGCCGGCGCAAGCGACCATGGTCATGATATTGGCGACCACGCCCGTGACATGCGCCAGCGGCACGGCCGCGATGGAGCGATCGGCCTGCGTCAGGCCGAGGCTATGCACAAACACCATCGAGGAATGCACGATGTTGCAATGGGCGAGCATGGCGCCCTTCGGCCGCCCGGTCGTGCCGGAGGTGTAGAGGATCATCGCGGTGTCCTCTTCATCGACCTCGGCAGGACTTGTCAGCGGCGCGTGCTCGGCGAGCGCAGCGAATTGCGACCGGCGCGGATCATCATCGAGCGCGATGCGATGGACCAGCTGCGGGATATCGCTCGCGTCGGGCACGCGATCGGCGAGCGCGGCCTCGTGGATCAGAAGTTTTGCGCCACAGTCGTTCAGCACATAGGCGATCTCGGGCTTCTGCTGCCGCGTACCGAGCAGAACCGTGATCAGGCCGAGGTGGGCAGCCGCGAACAGCAGCAGCGGAAATTCAATGCGGTTGCCGAGCAGCAGCGCAACACGGTCGCCGCGGGCGAGACCCGTGGCTTGCAAGCCCGCCGCGATCTCAGCCGCCGCCTGCGCGACCTCGCGCCAGTTCATCCGGCGCTCGCCGCAGACCAGCGCCTCACCATCGGGATTCGTTGCGGCCGCCTCAGCCACCATCTGCCAGACACTGCGGGGCCGCTCGCAGAAGGCAGGCACCAGGCGGTCGCCGAACCGCGCCTCGAGCCGCATCGGCGGGATCTGATGTTGCGACCAATCCATTGCCCGCCTGCCCCTTAGCTCTTCTTCATCTCGTAGACGTGCTCGGGCCCCGGAAAAGCGCGCGAGCGCACGTCCTTGGCGTAGGATTCGATCGCCGCCTCGATCGCGGTGCCGAGATTGCCGTAGCGGCGCACGAATTTCGGCGCGCGGGGCGAGAGGCCCAGCATGTCCTCCAGCACCAGCACCTGGCCATCGCAAGCGGCGCTCGCGCCGATGCCGATGGTCGGGATCGCAACGCTCGCCGTGATCTTGCGCGCTAATGGCTCGGCGACGGCCTCGATGACGAGCGAGAATGCGCCGGCCTCCGCGACCGCCCTCGCATCGCCTTCGATCCTGCCCCAGCTCGCTTCCTCGCGCCCCTGGGCGCGGAACGAGCCGAGCGTGTTGATGGATTGCGGCGTCAGCCCGATATGGCCCATCACGGGAATGCCGCGCTCGACCAGGAAGGCGATGGTCTCGGCCATCCGCGTCCCGCCTTCCAGCTTGACCGCGCCGCATTGAGTCTCCTTCATGATCCGCGCGGCGGAGTGAAACGCCTGCTCTTTCGACGCCTCATAGGAGCCGAAGGGCATGTCGACCACCACCAGCGCCTCGCGCGAGCCGCGCATCACCGCGGCGCCCTGCAGGACCATCATGTCGAGCGTCACCGGCACGGTGGTCTCAAAGCCGTGCATGACATTGCCGAGGGAGTCGCCGACCAGGATTACATCGCAATGGCGATCGACCAGCGCAGCCGTATGGGCGTGATAGGAGGTCAGCATCACCACGGGCTCGCCGCCCTTGCGGGCGCGGATATCAGGCGCGGTCTTGCGGCGAATGGCGGCTTGGACGGACATGGTTCGATTCCTGGGTCAGCTGCCCATCACGGGAATCCCGATCACCACGGGATGGAAGGCGAAGGCGAGCGCGAGATAGGCAACGACGCCGACCACCACCGCGATCACATCATTGGTAACCCCGCCCACGGGAATCGGCGGTGCGCCAGGATCGCTGCGGCGCTTCAGCGAGATGCGGTCATAGACGCCCCAGGCGAGGAACGAGCCGAACAGGATGGTGCCGCCGAGGTCGCCGTTGGCCAGAAGATGACCGAACGCCCAGAGCTTCACGCCCGCCAGCATCGGATGTTTGACCACGGCGTAGATCCGACCCCGAACATAGGCCGCGACCACCAGGATGACCGCAGGCAGCATCAGGGCAATGTTGAGGTGCTTGAGCGCCTTCGGCGGCGTCCAGATCTGCACCCATTCGGTTGCCCGATAATGCGCAAAGCCCCAGACGATCAGCGCGAGACCTGCCAGCGACACCAGGGAATAGACGATCTTGTAGACATGCTCGCCGCCAATTCCGGCAACGACGCGCGCGCGCATCTTGCGCTCGGTTGTAAGCGTATGGGCGGCGAAAAACAGCACCAGCCCTGCGATCATCCCCATCAATCCCACGACGTCTCTCCCCTTGTTGCGCCCCTGCCTATCATTTCGCGCACGGCGACAGCAAGGCCGTCACTTGTTCTCCGACGACGCCTTGCCGAGATCGCGATTATCGACAAAGCGGACCATCAGCGGACGCCCGGCCAGCGCGCCGCCGAGGCCGTCGCTGAATTTCATCGGCAGGCAGGAATCGAGCGAGTCATTGATGGCCTTCAGATACGTGCTGCGGTTGTCCGCCGAGGCGCCCGCCGTGGCAAAGGTCAAACGCGGCGATCCGATCAATTCGCCCGAACGTTTGAAGCTGAAGCGCACCGACATCTGCATGCCCTCGCGCGCCTGGTCGGTGGGCGGCGGCGTCCAGCACGAGCGCAGTTCGGCGAACAGATCGCCGATGGTGTCGAGATCGTGGTCCGGACGTTTGTACTTTGCCTCATCCGCCTTCGGCGGGACCGTCTGGATGGTGAGCTGGAGGTTCTCGCCATAGGGATAGTCGATCTCGGGAATGCACGGCCCGTGATGGAACACGCTGCAGAAATACGGCGTGCAGGGGCGGTTATCGAGCACGCTGCAGGGGGAATGGGAGAACGGGATCGGGTTGATGTGATGATAGTTCCGCGCAACCGCGTCGGGCGCGACGATGATCGCGGCAAGGACGGTCAGACAAATGGCGACGCGCTGCAGCATGCAAACCGTACGTTTGACCCAGGGAAACGCTGGTTCAGATAGATTTGATCGCGGAGAGCGCCGGCATCAAGGCCAAGTCCTTCACATCTACGAGTTTGATAGGGCGTAGCTGACACGTCCTCGGCAGTCATCGCCCGCGAAAGCGGGCGATCCCGTATTCCAGAGACGCCTGAGCTCTTGCCGAGAAGCCTCTGGAATACGGGATGCCCCGCATTCGCGGGGCATGACAATCGAGAGAAACGCGCTCGCAATGACGCTGGAGAGACGTGCGCCTACCTTCTCGCGGCGCATTTTCGCCCGAGCTTTGCTTGGTCCATCGCCCTTCTCGAAACAGGAGGGCGCAGGGAAGGCCGGGTGGCCGCTGCACCCGGGGCTCTCGCGCAGAAAAAACTGCGCAAGCGCGAGTCCACAGGTACAGGCGGTGATCACACCGGCCCTCCCTGCGCGATGGTTTACGGCTTATAGGCGCTCTCCCTGGTGAACCTTGCCGATTGCCACCATCGCAGGCCACGATGCACTGAGCATCATCGCCAACTTGACGCCGAGCCTTTGGGGCGCCAGAACCACACCATTTCGCCGTACGCAAGACGCCGCTCGTCAGACAGCACCTCGACGTCCACCGCATCCCCGCCTCACGTGTCGTGACGACCGCGATACGCCCCTCCATTGAAGCGAGGCGGGATGAGGACAATATACGCCAAATCCGAAATTCTGAAAACAGGAATATTTTTGCGCGCCGGTCTTGACAGGAATTTGCCGGGCCCACCCGGCGGGCAAATCACCTCGGTCGTCCCGGCGAAGGCCGGGACCCATAACCCCAGGGCGTCGTTCTTGTGAAGGCCGTCTGCCACCGCATCCCAACAGACAGATTCCGCGGTATGGGTCCCGGCCTTCGCCGGGACGACTCGCAGATGGTGCTCAGACCGCTTCATAGTAGGCGCGTACGATCCAAGCCGGGAGAAGCCCTCACGCCTTCTTCTTCACGTCCTTGACGCTATTGAATTCGATGCCCTCTGCCCGCTCTTTGGTGTAGCCGAGGTAGAACTCGTTCTTGGCGAGATAGACGGGGTCGCCGTCGACGTCGTCGGCGATCGAGGAGGTGTTCGAGGCCACGAACGCATCGAGCTTCTTGCGGTCGCTGGAGGATATCCAGCGGGCGAGCTGGAATTCGGAGACCTCGAACTCGACCGGCAACGAATATTCCGCATCCAGGCGTGCTTTCAGCACGTCGAGCTGCAGCGGGCCGACCACACCAACCAATGCGGGCGCGCCGTCGCGGGGGCGGAACACCTGGACCACGCCCTCCTCCGACATCTGCTGCAGCGCCTCTTTCAGCTTCTTGGCCTTCATCGCGTCCGTCAGCCGCACGCGGCGGACGATTTCAGGGGCAAAGCTCGGCACGCCCACGAAGGTGATGTCCTCGCCTTCGGTCAGCGTGTCGCCGATGCGCAACGCGCCGTGGTTGGGAATGCCGACGACGTCGCCGGCGAAGGCTTCATCGGCGACCGAACGATCCTGGGCGAAGAAGAATTGCGGGCTCGACAGCGGCATGGTCTTGCCGGTGCGCACCAGCTTGGCCTTCATGCCGCGGCTGAGCTTGCCCGAACAAAGCCGCGCAAAGGCGATGCGGTCGCGGTGGTTCGGATCCATGTTGGCCTGGATCTTGAACACGAATGCGCTCATGCGCGGCTCGGCGGCCTCGACCTTGCGCAGGTCACTGTCCTGCGCGCGCGGCGGCGGGGCGAAGCGGCTGAGGCCCTCGAGCAAATCGCCGACGCCGAAATTGCGCAGCGCGCTGCCGAAATAGACCGGCGTCAGATGGCCCTCGCGGAAGGCCCCGAGGTCAAACGGCTTGCAGGCCTCGCGCACCAGCTCCAGCTCGTCCTTGATGGCGCCGATGTCGAGATTCGCGTTCACCTTCGCGAGCTCCGCGATCTCGATCTGCTGAGCCGCGCCGGTCTTGGCACCGCCGCCTTCGAGCAGCCGCACGCCACCATTCCTGACGTCATAGGTGCCGACGAAATCGCGGCCCCTTCCGACCGGCCAGGTCACCGGCGTGGTATCGAGCGCGAGCGTCTTCTCGATCTCGTCCATGAGGTCGAAGGTGTCGCGGCTCTCGCGGTCCATCTTGTTGATAAAGGTGATGATGGGAATGTCGCGCAGGCGACAGACCTCGAACAGCTTTCGCGTGCGCGCCTCGATGCCCTTGGCGGCGTCGATCACCATCACCGCGGAGTCGACGGCCGTGAGCGTGCGGTAGGTGTCTTCCGAGAAGTCCTCGTGGCCGGGCGTGTCCAGGAGGTTGAACACGAGCCCATCGAACTCGAAGGTCATCACCGAGGTGACGACCGAGATGCCGCGCTCGCGCTCGATCTTCATCCAGTCCGAGCGGGTGTTGCGCCGCTCGCCTTTGGCCTTCACCTGCCCTGCCAGATTGATGGCGCCGCCGAACAGCAAGAGCTTTTCCGTCAGCGTGGTCTTGCCGGCGTCCGGGTGGGAGATGATGGCAAAGGTGCGCCGCCGCGCCACCTCTTCGGACAGCGGCGAACGGGGCGGCGAATCGGTCGTGACGGCGAGATCGGTCATGAGGTGCAAGCGTTTGGCAGGGAAAAGCTGCGGGATCAAGGGATTCCGGGATAGCCCGGATATAGTCACAAACCGCCCGAATCCCAAGCTGGCCCCATGTCTCTGGCGGCTGATTTACCGGGGGCATTCCGGGGCGCCCGAAAGGCGAACTGGGCTGACGGAATGAATGTCCTTCACAACACTAGCGGAAGACCAAAACGGCCCAATAAGCCAGCGCGGCGACCAGGGCCGCGGCCGGTATGGTGATCACCCAGGCATAGACGATGCTGCTGGCGACGTTCCAGCGCACGGCGGACATTCGCCGCGCGGCACCGACGCCCACGATCGCGCCGGTGATGGTGTGCGTGGTCGAGACAGGAACCCCGAGGAAGGTGGCCATGAACAGGGTCGCTGCACCCCCGGTTTCGGCGCAAAAGCCCTGCATCGGGGTCAGTTTGGTGATCCTCAAGCCCATGGTGCGGACGATGCGCCAGCCGCCCATCAGCGTGCCCAGCGCCATCGACGCCTGGCAGGCCAGCACGACCCAGAACGGCACCGAAAATTCGCTGCCGAGATAGCCCTGTGAATAGAGCAGCACGGCGATGATGCCCATTGTCTTCTGCGCATCATTGCCGCCATGGCCGAGCGAATAGAGCGAGGCGGAACCGAACTGCAGGATGCGGAAGGCGCGATCGACCGCGAAAGGCGTCGAACGCACCGAGGCCCAGGAGACGATCGCGACCAGAACCATGGCGAGGACAAACCCGACCAGCGGCGACAGCACGATGGCGATGATGGCTTTGGACAGCCCGCTCCAGACAGTCGCCGATATGCCCGCCTTGGCTATGCCGCCGCCGACCAGGCCGCCGATCAGGGCGTGCGAACTCGAGGAGGGAATGCCGAGGCCCCAGGTGATCACGTTCCAGGCGATGGCGCCGACGAGCGCGGCAAAGATCACCTGCGGATCGACCACGCTGGGATCGATGATCCCGGTGCCGATGGTGTGGGCGACATTGAGCCCGAACACGGAGAAGGCGACGAAATTGAAGAAGGCCGCCCAGAACACTGCGAATTGCGGCCGCAGCACGCGGGTGGATACGATGGTCGCAATCGAATTGGCGGCGTCGTGCAGGCCGTTGAGAAAATCGAACAGCAGCGCGACCGCGATCAGCCCGATCAGGATGGGAAGGCCCAGCGTAACGGTCACGGCCCTGCCCTACACCTGCTCGATCACGATGGAGTTGATCTCGTTGGCAACATCATCGAAGCGGTCGGCGACCTTCTCGAGGTGATCGTAGATGTCGGCCCCGATGATGAAGTCCATGGTGTTGGCGTTGCGGTGCTTGAGGAACAATTCCTTCAACCCGATGTCATGAAGATCGTCGACGCGGCCCTCGAGCTTGGTCACCTCCTCCGTGATCTGGGTGAGCAGCGAGACATTGGCGCCGATCGCCTGCAACAGCGGCAGCGCGCGAACGATCAATTGGGCGCATTCGACCAGCAGCGTGCCCATCTCCCGCATGGTCGGCTCGAACTCGCGCACCTCGAACAGCAGGACAGCCTTGGCGGTCTGCTGCATCTGGTCGATGGCGTCATCCATCCGCGTGATCAGGTTAGAGATGTCGCTGCGATCGAACGGAGTGATGAAGGTGCGGCGCACGGCGGTCAGCACCTCCCGCGTGATGCCGTCGGCCTCGTTCTCGAACTGATTGACCTTCTGGCAGAAGGCGAGCGTCTGGTCGCCGCCCCGCAGCACGCCCTGCAGCGCTTCGGCGCCCTTCACAACCGTTGCGGCATGGCGGGAGAACAGGTCGAAAAACCGCTCCTCCTTGGGCAGAAAGGCACGAAACCAGCGTAGCATCGCAATGGGGTCCGTTTTGTCTTGAAGGGCATGAGCCGGCTGACGCCGGCCCCCACAGGCCTTTAGCAGCCCGCCGGCCCGATGTCACAAATCTGTCATAGACGGATTTGGGCGCAAAAGCGCAACCCGCCCGCCGCTGGCCGGGCAGGTCATCCACAGCAACCCCCGCGCTCCGTCATTCCGGGATGGTCCGCAGGACCAGACCCGGAATGACGGTGCATGAATGGCCGGAATGGCGTGAAGCGGCTGCGCCCTACAGCGAGCGCTTGAAGAAGTGCGCGATCTCGCCGACGATGCCGCGGCGGAACAGAAGCACGCAGGCGACGAAGATCACGCCCTGGATCACCGTCACCCACTGGCCGAAGCCGGCAAGATATTGCTGCATGGCGACGATGATGAAGGCGCCGACGACGGGACCGAACACCGTACCGAGGCCGCCGACCAGCGTCATCAGCACGATCTCACCTGACTGGCTCCAATGCACGTCGGTGAGCGAGGCATTCTGGGCCACGAACACTTTCAGCGCGCCGGCAAAGCCCGCCAGCGTGCCCGAGAGCACGAAGGCCAGCAGTTTGTATTGATCGGTCTTGTAGCCCAGCGAAATCGCGCGCTGCTCGTTCTCGCGGATCGACTTCAGCACCTCGCCGAAGGGCGAGTTGATGGTGCGGTAGATCAGGAGGAACGCAGCCAGGAAGCCCGCGAGCACGACGTAGTAGAGCACGGTCGGCTTGGAGAGATCGAAGATGCCGAACAGATGCCCCTGCGGGATGCCCTGGATGCCGTCCTCGCCATGGGTGAACGGCGCCTGCAGGTAGATGAAATAGAGCAGCTGCGACAGCGCCAGCGTGATCATCGAGAAATAGATGCCCTGGCGGCGGATCGAGACAAATCCGGTGATCACCGCAAGCGCGCAGGCCGCTGCCGTGCCGACCACGATGCCGAGCTCCGGCGGCAGGTTCCAGACCTTCAGCGCATGGGCCGCGCAATAGCCTGCCGTGCCTAAGAACATCGCGTGGCCGAAGGACAGCAAGCCGCCATAGCCGATCAACAGGTTGAAGGCGCAGGCGACCAGCGCAAAGCACAGCGCCTGCATCACGAAGAACGGATAGATGCCGGAGAACGGCACGATGCCCAGCAGCACGGCCATGATGCCGAACACGATCATCTCGTCGCGCATGGTGCGCGGCGTGATCGGTAGCGTGTCGTCGGTCAATGCTGTCATGTCAGGCGGCCCGTCCCGTCAGTCCCGTCGGTTTCACCAGGAGCACCAGCACCATCAGCACGAACACCACGGTGTTGGAAGCTTCGGGGTAGAAATATTTGGTCAGTCCCTCGATCACCCCCAGCGCAAAACCGGTGATGATCGAGCCCATGATCGAGCCCATGCCGCCGATGACGACGACCGCGAACACGACAATGATGAGGTCGGCACCCATCAGCGGCCGCACCTGGTTGATCGGCGCCGACAACACGCCGGCGAGCGCGGCGAGCCCGACGCCGAGGCCGTAGGTCAGCGTGATCATGCGCGGCACGTTGATGCCGAAGGCGCGCACCAGCGTCGGATTTTCCGTCGCGGCGCGCAGGTAGGCGCCGAGTCGTGTCCGCTCGATCAGGAACCAGGTGGCGAGGCAGACGACCAGCGAGAAGATCACGACCCAGCCGCGATAGACGGGTAAGAACATGAAGCCGAGATTCATGCCGCCCCGGAGCTGATCGGGAATCGAGTATGGCAGGCCGGAGGAGCCGAAATAATTCTGGAATACGCCCTGGATGATCAGAGCGAGGCCGAAGGTGAGCAACAGGCCGTAGAGATGATCGAGCCCGGTCAGGAATTTCAGCATGGTCCGCTCCAGGATCATGCCGAAGATGCCGACCGCAATGGGCGAAAGAATCAGCGCCCACCAGTAATTGATACCCCAGATGTTGAGCAGGAAATAGGCCACGAACGCGCCCATCATGTAGAGCGCGCCGTGGGCGAAGTTGATGATGTTGAGCATGCCGAAGATGACGGCAAGCCCGAGACTGAGCAGCGCGTAGAACGAGCCGTTGATCAGTCCGACCAGTAGCTGTGCGTAGAGAGCCTGCATCGCTTTACTCTTTAATGCGCCGTTACTTCTTCAACAGCGCGCACTTGCTTTCCGACAGCGGCGTGAAGGCCTGGTCGCCGGGCACGGTGCCGACGAGCTTGTAGAAGTCCCAGGGCCCCTTCGACTCCGAGGGCTTCTTGACCTCGAACAGGTAGGCATTGTGGATGGTGCGGCCATTGGGCTCGATCAGACCCTTGCCGAACAGGGGATCCTCGGTCGGCATCGACTTCATCTTGTCGACGACCTTGATGCCGTCATGCGGATTGCCGCCGAGCGCATCCAGCGCCTTGAAGTAATGCGTCAGCCCTGCATAGACGCCGGCCTGCACCATGGTCGGCGGCGCGCCGTTCTTCATCCGCTCGGCGAAGCGCTTGGAGAAAGCGCGGGTCTGGTCGTTCATGTCCCAGTAGAACGTCTCGGTGAAGTTCAGGCCCTGCGCGGTTTCCAGCCCGATCGCCTTGACGTCGGTCAGGAACAGAAGAAGCGCGGCGAGCTTCTGGCCGCCCTTGGTGATGCCGAACTCGGCCGCCTGCTTGATCGTGTTGGTGGTGTCGCCGCCGGCGTTGGCCAGGCCGATCACCTTCGCGCCGGACGATTGCGCCTGCAGCAGGAAGGACGAGAAATCGGAGGTGTTGAGCGGGTGTTTGGCGCCGCCGACCACCTTGCCGCCATTGGCGAGCACCACCGCGGTGGTGTCGCGCTCCAGCGCATGGCCGAAGGCATAGTCGGCGGTGAGGAAGAACCAGCTGTCGCCGCCGGCCTTCACCAGCGCCTGCCCGGTGGTATGGGCAAGCATGTAGGTGTCGTAGGTCCAGTGCACGGTGTTTGGCGAGCACTGCGCATTGGTGAGATCGGAGGTCGCGGCGCCCGAATTGATATAGACGCCGTTCTTTTCCTTGATGACGTTGTTCACCGCCAGGGCGACGCCGGAGTTCGGCACGTCGACGATGACGTCGACATGATCGACGTCGAACCACTGCCGCGCGATCGAGGTGCCGATGTCGGGCTTGTTCTGGTGGTCGCCGGAGATCACGTCGATCTTCCAGCCCTTCCCCGTCAGCCCGGAATCCTCCACCGCCATCTGGGCGGCGAGCGTCGAGCCGGGACCGCCGAGATCGGCGTACAGGCCCGACTGGTCCGACAGCGCGCCGATCTTGACGACCTTGTCGTCGGCGCTCGCGGTGTTGATTGCCGCCAACGACAGCGCTGTCGAAAGCAGCAGGGAGGCGACTGCGGTGGTCCTCATTGTTCGTTCCTCTTGTACTGTCGTTGGCGCGTTTAGACGCCGAGATAGGTGTGCAGCTTGTCCATGTTCGCGGACAATTCGCTGTTGGCAAAGCCGTCGATGACCTTGCCGTGCTCGACGATGTAGTAGCGGTCGGCGACGGTGGAGGCGAAGCGGAAATTCTGCTCGACCAGAAGGATGGTGAAACCCTCCTTCTTCAGCCGCGCAATGGTGTGGCCGATCTGCTGGATGATGACGGGCGCAAGCCCTTCGGTCGGCTCGTCCAGCATCAGGAAGGTCGCGCCGGTGCGCAGGATGCGCGCGATCGCCAGCATCTGCTGCTCGCCGCCGGAAAGCTTGGTGCCCTGGCTCTTGAGCCGCTCCTTCAAGTTCGGGAAAAGGTCGAAGATCTGCTCGAGCGAGAGCCCGCCGCCCTGCTTCACGACAGGTGGCAGCATCAGGTTTTCGCGCACG
>DASREP010000015.1:0-8132 GCA_035652015.1 Bradyrhizobium sp.
GGACCTCGAAATACCGCCCGGGGCGGCGGTCCTAAACTGACCTGCCCATCCGATTGTCAACCGCTCCAGCCGATGCGAGCGCGCAGCGCTACAACGCCTGAAGCCGCCCGGCGCGATCCGCCCAGCGCCGCAGCGCCTCGGTAAACGCCCGGCTGCGCCGACGCCCAGCCGGATCGTCTGCGTTTCCTCGATCGCGCACGGCCGCCTCTGCCCCCGCAGCGCGGCGGCGCGCTGGCACAGCGCCATCCGATAGCGCGACATCCGCCTCTCCCGCCGCTCGTCCCGCGCGTTAACCGCGATTTTCCGTGACTTATCGCATACCTTGAGTTGCACTCGGGAATCCGGCTATCGTACACCGTTGAACGACCGAGATCCAAAGTCGCGATTGTCAGGCCACAAGCAAGGGGGGCCAGCCAATCGGGTCCGATCGGGGTGGGGCAACGCCAATGCTTTTTGTCGATTTCTTTGAGCGGATAACCGGCAAGCGACCTTATGGCTACCAGTGCCAACTCGCCGTGAATAAATGGCCCGACGCTCTTGTCGTGCCAACCGGGCTCGGCAAGACGGCGGGTGTGGCGCTCGCCTGGATGTACAAGCGCGCGGGGAAAGATACCGAGACGCCGCGCCGGCTGGTCTGGTGCCTTCCGATGCGGACGCTCGTGGAGCAGACGGCTGCGAATGTCAGTGTCTGGCTTCGGAATCTGAAAGATGCTGGTTTCGATTTAGAAGGATGCCTCCTCCCCGACAAGCCGCATGTGCTTATGGGCGGCGAAGTCGATGACGAGTGGATCCGCCATCCGGAAGCGCCGGCCATCCTCATCGGGACGCAGGATATCCTGCTCTCTCGGGCGCTGATGCGCGGCTATGGAGTCGGGCGCGCCCGTTGGCCCGTCGACTTCGCCCTCCTGCACAACGATGCGATGTGGGTGTTCGACGAGGTCCAGCTCATGGCGGCCGGCGCACCCACGTCCGCACAGCTCGAAGCGTTCCGGCGTGCGATTAGGGCCTGGGCCGGCTGTCGCTCGCTGTGGATGTCGGCGACTCTGGAGCGGGATTGGCTGAAGACCGTCGACTTCGAGAAGCATGCAGCCAAGCTTGCCGTACAAGAGCTTACTGACGCCGACCGAGCACATCCCGCTGTCCAGCAGCGGTTCGCTGCCCCAAAGCCTCTCGCAAAAGCAAAGACGATCGTCGATTCGGCGGCAACCTCAGAAAAGGGCTTGATCAAATACGCCCACGCGCTCGCCGATGAGGTCATGGGGGCGCACAGACCCGGAAAGACGACGCTTATCATCTTGAACCGCGTGGGGCGCGCGCAGGCGCTTTATCATGCACTGAAAAAGCGGGATGCGCCGCCGCTTATACTCGTGCATAGCCGCTTCCGCCCGACCGAACGCGACGTGATCAACAAGCAGCTTGCGGAGCAGCCTGACGCAGGCGGCCGCATCGTCGTGGCAACGCAGGCGGTCGAGGCCGGAGTCGACATAACCTCCGCCGTCATGTTCACCGAGCTCGCCCCCTGGGCCTCGCTGGTGCAGCGCTTCGGCCGCCTCAATCGCGGCGGCGAGGAGACGAATGCGCAGGCCTTCTGGATCGACATCGCCGCGGACAATGGGAAGACGGACAATTTGGCCTTACCGTATACCTCTGAAGAACTCGCGGCGTCACGCGGCTATCTTGAAAATCTCAAAGACGTCTCTTTGAAGTCTCTTGAAGGATTTGCGCATGGCTCCCAAGGATCGTGGCAGGTTCTTCGCCGCAAGGACCTCTACCAACTCTTTGACACCGATCCGGACCTGACGGGTTTTGATGTCGATGTCTCGCCCTATGTGCGCGGCGCCGACGATACAGACGTGCGCGTGTTCTGGCGCAACATCGCCGATCTCAAGGCGGGCCCACAAGGGGATGAAGCAAGTCGTCCGCATCGCGACGAGCTCTGCCCCGTTCCAGTTGGGCAGGCGAAAACATGGCTGGACAAGTATAGCGGCAGAGCGTTCGTCTGGGATTGGCTGGAGAAGCGCTGGACGAAGCTCGATCGGCCTTGGCCGGGAGCGCTCGTCCTCGTGGATGCTGCCGTCGGCGGCTATGACGCGGAGCGCGGATTTGACATCAATGCGACGAGCGCGGTCGATCCCGTTGTCCGGCAGGATGTACCGAAGACGGAGCCCGACAGCGCCGACGGTGATCCCGACACGCCGAAAAATCGAGCGGTCGGGCTGACCGACCACCTGCGCCACGTGCGCGATGAGGCCAGGCTGCTGTGCAAGGTGCTCGGGGTACAAGGCGTGGAAGCGCAGACCGTCGTCACCGCCGCTCTGTGGCACGATCTCGGCAAGGCGCACGAGGTGTTCAAGGCGCGCTGCGGCCTCGCATCGGACGCTTCACCGCTTGCCAAAACGCGCTGCTACGATTCCCGCCGGAAAGATGCGCGCAATCGCCGCTACTTCCGCCACGAGCTTGCTTCGGCGCTGGCGTGGCTGCAGCACGGGCCGCAATCCGGGTCGCACGATCTCGTCGCCTATTTGATCGCCGCTCATCACGGCAAGGTGCGCATGGGGCTGCGCGCATTGCCTGACGAGCGCGGACCCAACGATGACGAAAGACGCTTCGCCCGCGGCGTGTGGGACGGCGACCATCTGCCCGCCTTCTCCGTCGATGGGCTCTCCATTCCGGACACGGCCCTTGCGCTCGATGTGATGGAGCTAGGGGGCGGCGCGACCGGGCGAAGCTGGGCGACGCGCACGCTGGAGCTTCTGGAGCGCTACGGCCCCTTCCGGCTTGCTTTCCTTGAAGCGCTCGTGCGCATTGCCGATTGGCGCGCTTCCGAGACGGAACAGAAGACGGGAGACGTCGATGCCTGAGATGGTGCTTTCCGGCTGCGCGCCGATCCCGCTCGCTTCCTACCTCAAGGCGCTCGGCGTCTTCCGTATCGTCGCCGAACAGAAGGACAAGACCGCGCGCGGATGCTGGCGCGACGAGACATTCGTGCTCGATACGGCGCTGACGGAAGAAGATCTTATGCGCTTCTTTCTGCACGAATACCGCCCTTCGCCGATCATCTCGCCGTGGAACGGCGGCAGCGGGTTCTACTTCCGGGAAGGCAAGTCCGGCGAGAAGGACCCCGCAACCGGAAAGAGGATCAAGACCGGAGTACGCGACGAGCCGACCGCAGCTACCCGCATCGTCAGCAGATTCGCTGCGACGAAATCGAACGATCGACTTGCCCTGTACAGGGCCGTCATTTCCCAGACGCAAAGTGCGCTCCGCGCGTTGGGTTGGAATGAAGCCCCCGCTGATGACAGGAAGCGGGGACTAGTCATGCAGCTACGCGCTCGCCTGCCCGAAGAATGTTTGACGTGGCTCGATGCCGCGATCGCCCTAGCCGGCAAAACGTTGGGCTTTCCGCCGCTCCTAGGTTCGGGTGGTAACGACGGGAATCTCGACTTCAGCTCGAATTTCATGCTGCGCCTTGCCGATGTGATCGATCCTGAAACCGGAATCTCCAAAGCGAGCGCACGAGCGCCGCTCGAAGCCGCGCTCTTTGGAGGCGCAGCAGCCGTAGTCGGCAAGGGAGCGATTGGTCAGTTCGCGCCAGGTGCGGCGGGCGGCCCCAATGCCGCAGCCGGGTTCGAGAGAGGCACACTGATCAATTCCTGGGACTACATTCTGATGTTGGAAGGCGCCGTGATGTTCGCCGCGAGCGCCACGCGACGCCTCGGAGCAAGCGCGGACCCTGGCTCCTTGAGCTATCCGTTCACGGTGCGCACGACGAGTGCAGCGGGCGCCGGCGCTGCACTATCTGACGAAGGCGATGCACGGGGCGAGGTCTGGCTGCCGCTTTGGGACCGCTCCGCCTCCTTGACTGAGATTCGCTCCCTTCTGTCCGAAGGACGCGCGACACTCGGCAGGAGATCGGCGCAAGATGGATTGGATTTCGCCCGAGCCGTCGCGACGCTTGGTGTCAATCGCGGTGTGGCGGCGTTCCAACGCATCGGCCTTTTACAGCGCTCTGGAAAAGCATATGTCGCCGCGCCCATGGGTCGCGTCCGCGTCCAGCATAATCCAAGAGCGGACCTGCTCAACGATCTTGATCGTGGCGCGTGGCTCCCGTCGTTTCGTCGCTTTGCACGGAGTGCCAATGCTCCTGCGCGGCTGCAATCCCTTGCCCTACAGCTCGATGAAGCGATCTTTGCGATGACACAGGACGCCTCGCCCCGAGCCGTCCAGCGCGTGCTCGCCGCCGTCGGCGAGGCGGTATCCTATCTCGCGTCGAGCCCGAAGGCGCGCGATTCGAAGGAGGGCAAGCAGAAACCACCGCCTCGTCTTCGTTCAGAATGGTTCCAAGCCGCTGATGACGGCTCGGCCGAATTCCGTATCGCCTCCGCGCTTGCGGGGATCGGTCGTTCACCGCTGGATGAGGTACCTGCCGCCGACGACAACGAAGAGGAGGCAGAGGCCGTCAATGAGGCCGATGTTGGGGAGCCGGATGAGATCGACAATGATTGGGATATTGCAGCGCGCGATGCGTCGGACGAAGAGAAGCGTGGCCCCACGCTGCCGCCGCCGTTTCGCGCGCATCTCGCGCCGCTCCACGAAAAGACCTGGTACGAACGATATCGCGCCTGGAGTGACCGCGATGGGCTCGCGGTCTGGGGCGCAGGCTCGCTTGAACGCAATCTGATCGAGGTTGCGGAACGGCGACTCGTCTTCGCGGCGAAGAGGAAGCTCGACGGCGGCTCGTTTGCCGGGCGCGCGCCCGCCGATCTTGCGAGCGTGCTTACCTTCCTGTGGCGGGAGACGGACGACGAAAAGATTACCGGCTTGGCGCAGGGGCTCGCCTGGGCGGACGCTCCAAGCTTCATACCCACGCAATCGGCGCAGCCGGTTCCCTTGCCGCTCGCTTATGCGGTGATAAAACCGTTCTTCGCGTCAATCGACGAGGTGCGCGCCATTGAGGGCGTACCGAAGGACATTCGTTTGCCCGTGCCGCCCGGCCTTATTGCGCGGCTGCGGGCGGGTGACGTTGGCGCGGCCATGGCACTCGCCTGTCGCCGTGCGCGGGCTTCCGGCCTGCCGATCAGCTTCGAACCGCGACGGAAGGATGCGGCCGGCATCGACGGGCCGCGCCTGTTAGCTGCGCTTCTGATCCCCATCCGCAAGGTCGACTTGAGGCGCGTGTTGGAGCGCGCCTATCCCCGCCTGTTTGAGGACGAAGAAACGCTCCAACCGAAGGAGGACGCCGCCAATGCCGCTTGATTTCACCGCGCTCGACAAAGCGCAACGCCTTTTGATCGAAGCCAAGCTCAAACCCCTTCAGGGCACGCGCTTCCAGCCCACCGGCTTTCCCAATCTCGGGGCCGCAACCTATCAGGGTCCTGGCGGCGTCGACATGCTGCTCGTCGAGTCGGCGCAGAGCATGGCGAACCGCCTGGAAGCCGTATGCTGGGACGAGGTCAACGATGATTGGGTCGAACCGCTCAAGGGCCTACCGGTTGTTAAGGTCGTCGACGAGGACCGTAAGCCGCTCACGAACTCCGTGCTCGAAGCGCATCGGATCAATTCCGAGTACATCGCGCGAGCAAAAGGCTTTGACGTCATCTCCAAGGACATTGGGTTCAAGAAGGATCATCCCTTCGACGTTCGCAAGCAGCTCGTCCCGGTGTTGCTCAAATACGACGCCAACGCGCTTCTTCATGGCGTTTTTCTCGAAGAAGTCGGTGGGCTCATTCGCCTTCCACGTACATTATCAGCGTTCATCGAAGCAAAGGATGTGCGGGTCGCCGCGAGTGGCGGGGTAAAGATCAACCGCGTCGAGCCGACGCTTAAGGAAGGCGAGGGTAACGTTCCCTATTCGCGGGACGAATACACTGGAGACATAACCGCCTACTTCAACCTTGACCTCGCGCAGATCCGCGCCTTCGGGTTAGGCAAGAATGTCGAAAACCTTCTGATCGCGCTCGCGCTGTTCAAAATCCAGAAGTTTCTCGACGTTGGCCTGCGGCTGCGGACGGCGTGTGACCTTGCACTCGCCGACGATCCAAAAGTGACGCGGCCGGACAATTTCAAGTTACCGCCGCTCAATCAGATCGAGAAAGAACTGCCAGAACTCATTGGGACCGTGCACAACGAAGGCAGGTTCAACGGCAATCCCGGTGGTATCACCACGGTTGTTTACGAAAAGGCGAAAGCCAAAAACAAAGGAAAATCGGCGGCGGGCGACTCAGAACCCGGCGACGACGCAGCGGAAGAAAAAGAATGATCGCCCTTCGCTTGCGCTTTCCCTCGGGGCGCTATCACGCTACGCCCTGGGGCCGGCATGTCAATGAAGCGGCGATTGCCTGGCCGCCGGAGCCGGTGCGCATTCTCAGGGCGATGATTGCGTGCCATCATCGCAAGGCCGACAAGGCGCAGTTCTCCGACGATGCGCTCGCAGACCTGATCGACGCCCTCGCGGGTGAGCTTCCGATCTACAGGTTGCCTCCGGCTGTCCATGCGCACACGCGCCATTACATGCCGGCGCCGGTCAAGACGACGCTCGTATTCGACGCCTTCGCGCGCTTCGACGCCAATGAGCCCCTGATCGTCGGTTGGCCCGGCCTCTCGCTCAGCCCCGAACAGCGGGCGCACCTCGATCACCTCGGC
Organism: Bradyrhizobium sp.; assembly: GCA_035652015.1. Classification (GTDB taxonomy): domain Bacteria; phylum Pseudomonadota; class Alphaproteobacteria; order Rhizobiales; family Xanthobacteraceae; genus Bradyrhizobium. The sequence continues at coordinate 6,643 of DASREP010000015.1, forward strand.
GCGCGTCTTGGCTATCTCGGCCGCGCCGAGAGCTGGGTCGATGCGGAGGTTTTCGAGTGGGGCGGCGATGATGCAAACGCCAAGCCCCGCAATCACAATGGCGAGCGCAAAGGGCGAGCGTCTGACCCAGAGTTTCGTCTTGTGTCGCTTTATGCGCCGCTGTCGCCCGAAGCCTATCGGGAGTGTCGCGAGCGCCTGATCCGCGACGAGCGCGCGCGCCGCCGCGCTGGCTGGACGAAGAAAGGGCAGCCCACGGATAAGGCACTTGAAAAGGACATGAGGGATTTCCTCGCCACGCTGCCCGAGCGTCTCGCCTCGGCGCTTGCCATCGATACCTCTGATCTGCATGCCGCAGGCTGGAGCGATCCGCCGGCCTGCCGGAAGGTCCTCTATCCCGCGCCGGAACCCGCGTCTGTGTGGCGCGGGCCTCGCCGACGTACTAGGAGCACGCGGCCAGACCCAACGGTCGCGCGCTTCGTATTGGCTGGCCGCCCCCGCCCGCGCATCGAGGACGCGGTCAAGATCGGCGAGTTGATGCGACTAGCGGCGCTCGCCCAGTTCGGATGGACAAAGGATGAGGCGACCGGCCGCTCGCAAGCGAATGCGCCGTCGGTGATATCCGGGCGCGGCTCCGACAATCGGCCTCTAAAAGATGCCGACCATCGCCATGCCTTCTGGCTTCCGGAGGATGCCGACGAAGACGGGGAGATCGACCACCTAGTGGTCTACGCCCGCGCCGGCTTCGATTGTGAAGTCCGTGGCAAGCTCGACCGTCTGACCAGGCTCTGGGTCGAGCGCCGCGGAAGCCGTGGAGAGCAGGAAGACGCCGCAGCGATCGGATCACGGCAAGAATGGCGTCTGGCGCTCGAAGCGTTTGGCATGCCGCACGAGTTCCGCGATGCAAGCCGGCTTCTTGGGAAGTCAAAAACATGGCAGAGCGTGACCCCCTTCCTGGCGGCAGGTCACGTCAAGGCCGGCGGCTATCCGGCGGAGATTCGGCGGCTCCTCGCGCGCCGTGGACTCCCTGAGCCGATAGAAATCACTTTTCTGCGACCACTTTCGTCCAACGGCTCCGCTGGAAGCGGTCCCTACGACAAGGACATCGGTGTGTGCGTCAACGGCCGGCTGCGCCGCGCGATCCACTTCCATCGATTTCGCTCGCGGGGAGGCGAACGGCAACCGGACACAATGGGCACATTCCTGCGTCTGCGGTTTGCCGAGTGCGTCGAGGGAGTATTGGCGCTGGGTTATGCCTGCCATTTTGGGCTCGGGTTGTTCGCAGCCTGCACAGAAGGTAGCTAAGGGAGGCGCTTCCCAATGTGAATGACGGATAGCGCAATGACCGGCCCCCAGCTCGAATTCCACCTTCCGGCGCCGCCGGTCAGCGGCGACATGCCGCTCGTTCCCGCGCGGATGGTGAACGAGTTCGTGTATTGCCCGCGCCTCGCCTACCTGATGTGGACCCAGGGCGAGTGGGCCGAGACCGGCGA